>JBEKUH010000017.1:0-44179 GCA_049515255.1 Tepidisphaeraceae bacterium
AGTGAAATTGTGTTACGAAAAAACCGGCGCGCATTTCCAGGCCTTCCACGACCTGGCCGCGGGCATAGTGTGCGCCGGCAGGCTCGACCCGTCGGGATAAGGTTTTCGGACAGCTTCTAAACGTATCCGAACCGAATTGCTATACCCATCGCCCACAATCACCGGCGGTTTCATGTAATTTCCGTTGCCAAGAAATCGGTAATTCCATTGATTGTTGATAAACATCCTCACCTCATTGCCCGCGCCCGGCGTGACGACTTCCAATCGCACCGCATCGGTCGCACTGGATTCCGCCCGCACGCACACCTTCGCCCCGCTGTCGATGGCGGCGGCGTGATAGATGTATTCCTTCATGCTCCGAAAATCGTTCGTCCCCGCGCCACCGGAATCATTGGGGCCGAACTGATTGAAATCCTTTTCATCCTCGGCCCACGGCCAGGTTGGTTCAACGCCGACCTTCCCCGCCGAACCGGGACCGGTGCGATGAGCGAGGCCGACGTTACGGCCGATGTGATCGTCGGGATACGCCGACCAAAGCCCTTTACGCGACCAGTCCAATGCATCGACGTCGCCGCTGAGGAGATACGAAACGCCGACTTCCTCGAATCCGCCGGCATTGCTGTTGTTCCACGGCAACACCGTCGTCGCTGGCGGCGTGATGGGGAATTTGTCCAGCGTGTATTTCGTGACGATCAATCCCGTGCCGTCGATGCGAACTTCAAAACTGACATCGACATTGCCATACGATCCGATGATGTTCACGACCGCTTCATTACCATCCGATTTTGCCGAGATATTTTTAAGCGACCAATCTCCCATCTCGGCGCCCAACACATGCAGCGTTGGACCGTCCTCGATCAGCGTATCATTCTTATAAATCCCGCGCTCGATCATCCCCGTCTGTTTGCTGAAGATGATGCTGAAATCTTTCCCGCCGATCGTGATCGCATCCGCCCCATCCGCGACCGCCGGCGTCGGCCCACTCGGTCCCGCCAATACAAACACCGGCGGATCGACCGGCAGATTGAATTCATCGATCAAGCCGCCCGCTGCATCCAGAAATCTCAGATTCAAAATATCCCCGCTCTTCCACGCCCGCGGCGGAATCTCCAATATCCCGTCTCCATGCGCTGCAACATCCGGCCCGGGCATCGAGCCGCTTTCCGATCCGACTTTCCAATTCACCGTGACTTCTTTCAGGTTCGTGAAATCAAACCAATTCTTGATCGGAATCTGGATCGTCTTTCCCGCTCCAGGACTGGCCAGCGGTTTATCATCGATTCGAATCGGCGAATACGCCTTTTTCGCCAGCCAATATTCCGGTTTTGGCCGCCGCCAGACATCGACCAGTCCCCAACCATACACCCGGCCCATCGCATTCATCGGATCGTCATCAAATCCCCAAATTCCCCCGCCCAGCGCGCCTTCGGTGGTGGCGATGTGTTCCCAGAACATGCGAATGCTCTCGCCCCAAAAATTGTGAACATTGGGATCGAGCTGCAATTCCGCCGAGTCGTAACAGGGCGGATGCGCGAATTCATCGGAGAGCACCGGCATGATCGGCGGAATCGGCCGCGCGCCGGGAATGCCGCGATTGTTGAACACCGCCACGCCCGGCAATCCCATGTTCTCATCGAAATTCGGATAGTGATAACTGTAAATCTCATATGGCAACGCCTGCCCGCGCGGAACCGAATTCGACCAACTGAAAATCACCGGCCGGGTTTTATCCTCAGCGTGGATGTAATCACTTTCACGCTGAATGTTGACGCCGTAGCTGGTTTCGTTGGAAAGATCCCACATGAGGATGCTCGGATGCGAGCGATCAGTCTCGATCATCTCCGATGCCTGGCTCAGATAAATCGGCGTGAGCGTTTCATCCCGCGTCGTTCTCGAGAAATTCACCGGGCATTCGCCTTCAATGTAAAGCCCATATTTGTCGGCGGCGTCGAGGAATTCCTGCGTCGCCGGATAGGTGGCAGGCCGGGCGTAATTCATGTTGCCGGCCTTGTAGAGCAGTACATCGCGCTCAGCTTCGCCGGGCCGAAGCGTGCGGCCGCTGATGGCGTCGCTGTCGAAGGAACCGGCGCCGCGGAGTTTCACCGGCTGGCCATTCACGAGCAGCGTTCGGCCGTGTATTTCGATCTTACGAAAGCCAACGTGTTTGGAAATCGTCTCGACAGTTTTTCCGTTCACGAGAAGCCTCGCTTCCAGTGTGTAGAGATTTGGTTGCTCGGCATTCCACTTCAGTGGATTGGCAACAGGAATGTCGGCGATGGTTTCCGACTTTTGCGGAGTCAAATCAATTTGCCCCGGATTCAGCGGTATCACATTCCCCGCCGAATCTTTGAGCGACAGCGAAATGCTCACATCCTCCGACAAATCCCCGGCCACCCATACTTTCAATGTGGCGTCCCGATAATCGCGGTCCAGATCGGTCTCGATATTGAATCGCGTGAAATGATCTTTCGGCACCGCGATGAGGCTGACATTTCGGATAATTCCGCCGTCATACGTTTCGGTGGCCGAGTTTTGCTGCGGTTCGGTAACGCCGACGGTGAGCCACGCATCTTGTCCAGCGATGACATGATCGGTGATGTCCGGATTCCAAACGGTGAATCCGCCAACATGCTGCGCGACGGAAGCGCCGTTCACCCAAAGCTGCGCGGTTCCGGTGACGCCCTCGAATCGGAGAAAGATGCGTTTGCCCGCGAAGTCCGCCGGAATGCTGATCTTGGTTTTATAAGCATATTTGCGGGCCTGTTGTCCGCCGCGAAATCCGCCGCGCGTGGTCGGGCGAGTGCCCGGCGTTCCGGTCGTCCCACGATTTCCAAATCCGCCGCGCCCGCCGGTTGGAAAGACATTTTGCCACGGCACCGGCCCGGGCACGTTCACATTTTTCCACGCGCTCGGATCGACATCATTGCCCCAATAATTCGCCGGCGGCGCGGGATTTATTTTCCATTGGCCATCCAGCGAGATCACCGCATTCCCCTCGCCGTCATCGGTGATCGGCGTCGGCAGAATCATCGGCCTAGGCCAAATCGTGTTGACCGGAATCTCACTCGCTGTCGCCAGGGCCGGGAGCAGAATGATCCCGATGATTCGGCCAACCGCGCGAAACAAGTTAGACATGGATGGACTCTCGATTCCGCTTCGGGCATTTTAGTTTCATCGGGCCGTTCGTGCCACGGCGCGATGCTTGCCGAATTGGACGGGCGATTCTAGGCTTTATTTATGCGCACCAACTCGCCACCGCTCATCGTCGCTATTTCACTTTCGATATCCCTCATCGCCTTCGCGGATGAGTCGATCGTCCTCAAACCCGATACCACGCCGCCGATGTCCGGCCATCTGAAAATGGGCGGCAAAGACCCGCAGGGACACGAGCTGAACGTCAACAGCCAATCCCTCACGCTCGACGGCCAGCCGATCTATCCGGTGATGGGTGAATTCCATTACTCACGCGTGCCGCGCCAGGATTGGGAACGAGAACTGCTCAAAATGAAAGCTGGCGGGCTGACGGTCATCTCCGCTTATATTTTCTGGAATCATCACGAAGAAGTCGAAGATCAGTGGGATTGGACTGGCAATAAAAATCTCCATGATTTCGTCGCCCTGTGCGCCAAGCACGATTTGAAAGTTTGGCTGCGCCTCGGGCCGTGGGATCACGGCGAAGCGCGCAACGGCGGATTCCCGGATTGGCTGTTTACCAAAGTCCAGCGCGTCCACAGCGCCGCCGATCCGCAGTACATGGATTACGTCAAGCAACTCTACACGCAAATTTATCAGCAAGTCCAAGGCATGTTGTACAAAGATGGCGGCCCGATCATCGGCGTGCAGGTGGACAATGAAGTCCGCGGCGATCCGGGTTATCTGTTGGCGCTCAAGAACATGGCCCGACAAATCGGGTTTGACGTTCCGTATTATTCCATGACCGGCTGGGGCCCGGCGCGCGTGCCGCAGGATGAGCTTCTGCCGATGTTCGGCGGATACTCCGATGGATTCTGGATCGTCTCGCACAAAGTGGACCCAGCGGCGCGCCTGCAATTTTTCTTCACGCACAATCCCAACGACGAGCGGCGAACGATGACCACGCCGCTGGCCACATTGCCGCCGTCGATGGCGTATCTCTCGCGCTACCCATTCCTCTGCTGCGAATGTGCCGGTGGCATGGCCATCGCCTACGCCCGCCGGCCGCTGATGAGTTGGAAAGACGTCGCCGCCGAGGCCGTTTGCAAGGTCGGCGAAGGATCAAACCTGATGGGATACTACATGTATCACGGCGGGCAGGACCCCGTGGGCAAGCTCACTTCGCTGCAGGAAACGGAACTCAGCCAATACACCAACTCCAACGACATGCCGCCGTTCACGTATGATTTCCAGGCGCCGCTGGGGCAATTCGGACAGGTGCGGGAAAGTTATCATGCGCTGAATCTGATCCACCAATTTCTGGCGGATTATGGCCCCGAACTTTGCACCATGCCGTCGGTTCTGCCGAGCGAAATGCCGACGGACATGACCGACACGCAAACCCTCCGCTGGGCCGCGCGATCCGATGGGCATAAGGGATTTATCTTCATCAACAACTATCAGCGGCTAGATTCGCTCTCCGCCAAGACGGCGCAATTCACGCTCCACACAGCTGATGCCGATCTGCAAATCCCCACGACGCCAACGCAAATCCCGGCTGATTCGTTCATGATCTGGCCGTTCAATCTCGATCTCAACGGCACGACATTGCGATATTCCACCGCCCAACTCATTTGCCGAGTGGACGATGGCGGCAAGCCGGTTTACGTCTTCTTCGCGCCCGATGGTGTAAATCCCGAATTCGCCTTCGACGCCAAGACATTTAATTCCATCGACGCCGGAGCGGCCACGCGCAAGGACGATAATGACCTGGCGATCTTCGACGGATTCGTCCCCGGTCCCGGCTGCATCGCCGAGATTAAGACCGCCGACGGAAAATCCGCCAGGATTCTGCTCCTATCGCAGGATGAAGCGATGCATCTGTATCGCGCCGACATGTGGGGCCAATCGCGATTGTTCCGATCCGACGCAAGTCTCATTTTCGGTTTGACCGGCAATGACACCGTGACGGCGTATTCAGACAATCCGACCGACATGGGAATTTCCGTCTATCCAGCGCCAGCTTCAGTGCTCGGTGCTGGTTCTCCGGATGGAATTTTCACACACTACGCTCTTTCCGTTCCAGCAAAAGACCTCAAGCTGGATGTGAAACAGATCAGCGCCGGAAGTTCCGCTCCGGCGATCAAAATGAGCGCCATGCGCAAACCCCTGCCGCTCCCGCCGGATGATGCCGCTTACGATTCCGCCGCCACTTGGCAAATCAGCATTCCCCAAAATGCCTTCGACGGTGTCAGCGAAGTGATGCTCAAGGTCGATTACGTCGGCGACGCCGCCCGCGCCTATGTCGGAAACAAATTTGTCGATGACGATTTCTATTTCGGTAAGCCGTGGGAAATCGGCCTGGAGCGTTTCGCCCCGGACGTATTGACCAAAGGCCTGACGATCAAAATCATCCCCATGCGCAAGGATTCCCCGGCGATTCTCGATCCCGGTATAACGCCGCAATTCGATGCCAACGGCCAAGCGCTGGAAATGCGCGACGTTGAGGCGGAGGTTGAATATCAGGCGACCATTCCCGCCGCCAAGCCGTGAAAAATAAATATCGGGCGTTGTATCCCGCTTGCTAGGCAAATTGGCGCTCCATGCCAAAAGTGCTCATCTAATCTGGCCGATACGTCATGGCAACGAGGAGTGTTCATGGCGTGCTGGATGGCCCCGATTGTGGCGGCTGAAATTTGGGGAATGAGCGTCGAACAGGTCATGGCCGGCGTCGCCGATGGGTCGATCCCATCGCGGCTCGAAGGAAATTTCCTCTTCGTCGGCATGAATACGCAGCCGTCGGCCAAAACATCCGCCGAAGAACAATCGGATCAAGAATCCATCGACGAACGGACCGGCAACGACAAGGATATTTCCGAATGGCGCGCCGCTCGCCATCGTGCCGCCCTGCATCGCCGGCCGCCGCAAGCGGCTTGAGATTTCTTCACACCACCCGATGTCCGCGCAGAATAATCCGCAAATCCATCACGATGTAACCCGCATAAGCTACCGCAAGACCCGAGATGATCGGCACTGCGCCGCTGGTCAGCACTTTGAAACACACAAACAAATTCAACCCCAGCGTCGCCACCGCCAAAGCCAACGCAAACATCACTACCACGCGCGGCGCGCGCCCGGCAATTCCAAACCACGCTTTCACCATCGCCTCCATCAGAATCACCATGCCGAAAAAAAACAGCGACGCATCAGAGAGCATCGCGTATCCCTGCACCTGCGAATACGGCACTTCCTGCCCGGCCTGATCTCCGGATGTCCACTGAATCCCGGTATGAAATGTTTGCCCGGTCAACCGCGCCCAGAGATAGGCCCCGAATGTTTTGCCCAGATACAGTACCAGAAGCCCGATCACGGTGTTGAACCACACATCCGCGCCAATCCCCGGACCGGCCATCGGGAACGGCGCCACCGGCGCGGGCGGAGGAACATTCGACTCCGGCGGCGTTTGCTGCGTTTGCGACAGTTTCGGCAATTTCGACAGATCCACGGCCCACCTCCCTTGACCCCTGCCGACAACCACTGTAAAGACCCCGACCGGCGGATTCAAATCCGGCGGGAGTTATCGTATGGACATTCTTCAGGAAATCGACGCCCTCGCCGCCGCCGCCGAGATGGAACTCGCCGCCATCACCGATGAATCCCAACTTGAACAATTCCGGATCAAATACCTGGGAACCAAGGGTGCCGTCAAAGCCCTCATGCCACTGCTGGGCCAGGCGTCCAAGGACCAGAAACCGGCTCTGGGCCAAAAAATCAACGCCCTGCGGGATCGCCTGACCCACGAATTTGAAGAAAAAAAACTAACACTCGCCACCGCCGATTCCGGAAAAGATGCCGCCGATGTCACCGAACCCGGCGCGCTGCCGAACGTCGGCAATCGGCACATTCTGATGAAAGTGACCATTGAACTTGTCGAGTTATTTGGCCGGATGGGATTCTCCGTCGCCTCCGGGCCGGAAGTCGAAGATGAATTCCACAACTTTATCGCCCTGAACATTCCCCTCAGCCACCCCGCCCGCGACCCGCTGGATAATTTTTATTTGACCATCGACGGCGAGAAAAAATCGGCGGGCGAAAAAAAATCCGAATCGAGCCTTCTGCTGCGCACCCAGACCAGCACGGTGCAGATTCGCGTGATGGAGACGACCAATCCGCCGATTCGCGTCGTCATCCCCGGCCGAGTCTATCGCCCCGATACCCACGATGACACGCATCTCTCCATGTTCCACCAACTCGAAGCGTTGGTGGTCGATCGGAACATCACCATGGTCGATCTTAAGAGCACGATTCTCCAATTCGTCCATGCCTATTTCGGATCGGAAACCAAAGTGCGTTTTCGCCCGAGCTTTTTCCCCTTCACCGAACCCAGTGCCGAGGTGGATGTGTGGTTCGACCTGCCCGATGGCAAGAGCCGCTGGGTCGAACTCGGCGGCTGCGGCATGGTGCATCCCAACGTCTTTCAAGCCGTCAACATCGACCCCGAAGAATACACCGGCTGGGCCTTCGGTTTCGGCATCGAACGCATCGCCATGCGGAAATACGGGATCAATAATATTCGGTTGTTTGTTGAGAATGATGTGCGTTTTTTACGGCAGTTTTAGGTTCCAATTGGATGCCAGGTTGTCTTTACTTCCTGCGTATCCAAAATGAAATACGGATTTGCCGCATCGTCGGTGAGCCAGTCTGCGCGGTCGTAGCAGATGGCGCGCTTCACGTTCAGTGACGATTTGCCGCGAATGGTCGTTCGGTGTGAATCATCGTTGCCGCAATAGATGACGGCGTTGACATCCATGTGATTGGCGAAATGTTCGATCAACTCGCCACAGTCTCCGGTGAGAATATTGACCACGCCGCCGGGCAGATCGCTGGTCGCCAGCACCTCGGCGAACGTGACCGCGCACAGCGGCGACTCGCGCCGGGCCAGTGCAACCACCGAGTTTCCTCCGGTAATTGCGGGAATAATTGTCGAGATCAGGCCGATGAGCGCGCTGCTTTGGGGCGTTAGAATCGAAACAACGCCCGTCGGTTCCAGCACGCTGAAATTGAAATGCGAACTGGCCACCGGATTCACGCTGCTGAAAATCTGCTGATATTTGTCCGCCCACCCGGCGTAGTAAACCAGCCGATCCACCGATGCCGCCACTTCCGCCTTTGCCTCCGCTTCGGTAATCCCCTGCTGGATCATCTCGTCGACAAACTGCCCCGAGCGCCCCTCGAGCATCTCGGCAATCCGATAAATAATCTGCCCGCGGTTGTAAGCCGACCGACTCGCCCAGCCACCCTGCGCCGTCCGCGCCGCCACCACCGATTCCCGGAAATCCTTGCGCGAGGAGAGACACACATTGGCCACCGGCTCCTGCGAGCGCGGATTTTTGTACAGATAAAACCGCCCCGATTCCGTGCGCGGAAATTTTCCGCCGATGAAAATCTTGTATGTCTTGAGGATCGGGAGGCGCGGCGAAGATTCCTCTGCGGGGATGCGACCGCTCAAGCGCGATTTGCTCGCCGTCGCGGGGTGGCCGTTTTCTCCGTTTCCTTTGGGTTTGCCGTTACGCATGATCCTTTTCCAATCGAATTAAATGCGATTGAACCGCCAAGACGCCAAGACGCCAAGGTTGGAAAATACGCTGAGAAGAAATTGAATTTATTTTTGGCATTTCAAATCCTGATTTTGTCTTCTCAGTGTATTTTCCAACCTTGGCGTCTTGGCGTCTTGGCGGTTAATCCGCATTTCTCCGTTAACTCAACTCCACATATCCCGCCAGCCCATGCAATCCGCCCTCGCGGCCCATGCCGGATTCTTTGTAGCCGCCGAAGGGGCTGGTTGGGTCGAATTTGTTGTAGGTGTTGGCCCAGATGACGCCGGCGCGAATTTTGGTGGTGATCTTGAAAATCTTGGAGCCTTTGTCCGTCCAGACTCCGCCGGAGAGACCATACTGAGTGTTGTTGGCTTTCTCGATTGCCTCTGCCGGCGTGCGGAAGGTTTGGATCGCCACCACCGGGCCGAAAATTTCTTCCTGCGTGATCCGATGCGATTGGCTGGCGTTCAAAAATAGGGATGGACGACAGAAATATCCGGTGCTCGGCACCGAGCCGGAGGTTTGCCAAAGCTCGGCTCCCTCGGCTTGCCCGATCTTCAAATAACTCTCGATTTTCTCGAGCTGCATCTTGGAATTGATCGCACCGATGTCCGTGTTTTTGTCCAGCGGATCGCCGACGATCAGCGTTTGCATCCGATCCTGCAATTTCCGCAGCACAGTCGGATAAATTCCTTCCTGCACCAGGAGCCGCGAGCCGGCGCAGCAGACGTGGCCCTGGTTGAAGAAGATTCCGTTGACGATCCCCTCGACCGCCTGATCGACCGTGGCATCCTCGAAAATAATATTGGCCGCCTTGCCGCCGAGTTCGAGGGTGAAATGTTTTTTGGTCGGCGCGAGCGCCTTCTGGATGATCTTGCCGACTTCAGTGCTCCCGGTGAATGCGATTTTGTCGATACCGGGATGATTGACGATTGCCGCGCCGGTTTCGCCCGCGCCGGTGAGAATGTTCACCACGCCCGGCGGAAGATCGGCGTCGCGAATCACCTCGGCGAGCTTCAGCGCCGTCAGCGGCGTCGTCTCGGCCGGTTTGAGCACGACGGTATTTCCCGTCGCCAATGCCGGGGCGATTTTCCATGCGGCCATCAGCAGCGGAAAATTCCAGGGGATGATCTGCCCCGCGACGCCCAATGGCCGAGCCGTTCGACCGGGAAAAGCATATTGTAGTTTGTCGGCCCAGCCGGCGTAGTAGAAAAAATGCGCCGCCGCCAGTGGGATGTCGACATCGCGCGATTCCCGGATCGGCTTTCCGCCGTCCATGGATTCGATGATGGCAAACTCCCGCGCCCGCTCCAGCAGAATCCGCGCGATGCGGTAGATGTATTTTCCGCGCTCCCGCCCCGGCATCTTCGACCATGTCTTGGCATACGCCGACCGCGCCGCGCGAACCGCTTTGTCCACATCTTCGCTGCTGGCCTCGGCTACTTCCGACAATTTCTTCTCGTTGGCCGGATTGATCGTGTCGAAGTATTTCCCCTTGATCGGCGGGACGAATTTGCCGTTGATAAACAGATCGTATTTGGGAGAGATCGAGACCTTGCCCGTCTCCGGCGCCGCCGCATAGGACCAGCCGGTGGCGAAATTGATCCGGCGACCTGAACCCGCTTCCCGCCCCGCAATCGGCGGCTTTTGCGTCGCTTTTGGCCTCACTTTTGTCATGGGCGGATAGTGTATCAGAAACGGGCAAAATTGGGGCCGGGGACGGTCAAATCACCGGAGGTCCATGCAAATAACTTTGCTCTGGAAGCTCGGAGGATGCTCGAAAATTGCCGCAAAGAATTTCCCCCTCCTCCGGTAATCCGGGAGAGGGTTGGGGTGGGGGCCGAACGTCGATTGGTCCCCGAAAGACCCCCACCCTCGCCCTCCCCCGGAGTACCGGAGGAGGGGATGAGATAACCCGCGGAAAGTGTCACGCACCCTTCGATGCCAATAACAATTTGCACCTTTGCGTCCCCAAGCGGTCTTGGTTATGATGCTTTACGCGGCGGAGGAAAGTTCTCAGCAATTCTTTTACAGCGGAGCGAACATGATTCGGAAGATACTTCTGGGCGGCGCTGCCCTTCTCGCCAGCGCGGCCATCGTCATGGCTGATGCCAAGGACGACGTCAAGGCGGCGGCGGACAAGATCAATGCCGCGCCCAATTACAGCTTCACCTCCACGCGGGCAAACGCGGGCGGTGGCGGTGGTGGAGGCGGCGGTGGAGGTGGCGGTGGTGGCGGTGGCCGCGGGTTCGGCGGCGGAGCTACCGAGGGAAAAGTGGACAAGACCGATGGAATCAGCTGGCTGTCGTCACCGGGCCGTGGCGGCACTACTGCAGAATATCTCATCAAGGGCGACGTCGTCCTCATTAAAGGCGACAGCGGCTGGATGACGCCCGATGAATTGGCCGCAGCCAATGGCGGTGGTGGTGGTGGAGGTGGTGGTGGCGGATTTAACTTTGGTGCCATGATCGCGCAGCGAATGGCGGCCATGAAAGATCCGATCGCCACTGGCGAATCCAATTTAGACCAGCTCACCAATTTCCAGAAGACCGATGACGGCTACACGGCTGATATGCCGGAGGACATGGTGAAGACCCAATTGACTGCCCTCGGCCGTGGCCGGCGCGGAGGTGGCGGCGGCGGCGGTGGCGGCGCACCTCCTGCTCCAACCATTACCAACGACAAGGGCAGTTATGCCTTCACGATTGGTTCTGATGGAAGTCTCTCCAAGATCGCAATACACGTCACCGGCACGATCGACAACGGCAACGGCAATCCCCGTGATATCGATAGCACGACGACGATCGAGATCAAGGATGTCGGCAGTACCACGATCGATATTCCTGATGATGCAAAGGCGAAGCTGAACGGTGCGCCAGCCACACAGCCTGCGCAGTAATTCGCTTCCGTTGCGAACCTGAGAAAACCCCCGGGCGCGGCAACAATTGCCGCGCCCGTTTTGTTGCGCTTTGGGTATTCGAAGAAATGCAGTTTCCACCACGGAGACACGGAGAGCACGGAGAATTCAAATTTAGCCACCGATGGGACACCGATTGGCACCGATAAAGACGGATTCAATGCGATGTATTTTTTATTTATTTATCGGTGCTCATCGGTGCCCCATCGGTGGCTAATTTTAATTTGATTTTTCCCCCTCCGTGCTCTCCGTGTCTCCGTGGTGGAAACTGTATTTTCCGAACGGAGAAAAACCGCTCACACCCCGATATCCTCATTCCACAATTCCGGCTTATCTCGGATAAATTTCGCCATCATCTCGATGCACTCCGCATCGTGCAGATCGATCACTTCGATGCCCTTGGACCGCATAAATTCCGGCCCGCCGGCGAAATTCACGCTTTCGCCGACGATGACTTTCGGAACGCCAAATTGCACCGATGCCCCGCTGCAGAGATAGCACGGCATGAGCGTGGAATAGAGAATCGTGTCACGATAGGTTTTTTGCCGGCCGGCGTTGGTGAGGCAGTCGATTTCGGCATGCGCCATCGGATCGCCCCGCTGCACCCGGCGGTTGTGGCCGCGGCCGATGATCTTGCCGCCGCGCACCAGCACCGAGCCGATGGGCAAACCGCCCTCGCTGAGGCCCAGTTTCGCTTCGTCGATGGCCGCTTTCAGAAATGGGTCGCTCATGCAAATGCTCGATAAAACCGGCGAGTTGGCGGCGGGATTATGTAGTTTTGGTGAGGGATTTGTCAAGGATTTCCTTGGACAAACGGAGTTGATTTGGTATTATGGCTTGGCTCGCGCCAAATCCAGAACCGTTCGGGCCGTTTTCAAAATGTCGCTGCTGATTCGAAATGGACAAATCGTTACGCCGACCGATTCCTACCGGGCGGATATTTTCTGCCAGGATGAGACCATCGCGCGCATCGGGGCGAATCTTTCCGCCCCGCCGGGCGCGGAGGTGATCGACGCATCGGGACAATTTGTTTTCCCCGGCTTTATAGATCCGCATGTCCACATCTATTTGCCGTTCATGGGGACATACGCCAAGGATACGTATCCGACGGCGTCGAAGGCGGCGCTGTGCGGAGGCACGACGACGCTGATCGAAATGATCTGCCCCTCGCGCACGGACGAACCGCTGGCGGCGTTTGAACTTTGGAAATCCAAGGCCGAGGGACAAAGCGCCTGTGATTTCACATTTCACATGGGCGTGACGCGCTACGATCCTCTTGCGGAAAGTCAGCTCAGGGAAATCGTCAAAGCGGGGATCGCATCGTTCAAGATATTTCTGGCATACAAGGGCGCGCTCGGCGTGGATGATGCGGAACTTTTCCAAACACTCAAGCTGGCCAAATCGCTGGGTGTGATTACCACGGCCCACTGCGAAAATGCGGATGCGGTTGCGCTGCGGCAAAAGGAATTGCTGGCCGCGGGCAAGACCGGGCCGGAGTGGCATGAGCCGTCGCGTCCGGAATCGGTGGAAGCGCTGGGCGTGCACCATCTGATGACTTTCGCGGCCATTCACGATGCGCATTGCTACATCGTCCACACCAGTTGCGAGCCGGCCGTTCGGCAGGCGCTGGCGGCGCGGATGCGCGGCAATAAGGTTTGGATCGAGACGCTGATTCAGTATCTCACGCTGGACAAGACAGCCGCTGAATTGCCCGATTTTTCCGGGAGCAAATTCGTCATGTCCCCCCCGCTGCGGGACAAGCGCAATCAGCCGTTTCTCTGGAACAATGTCGCCAATGGGCTGATCAGCACCGTCGCCACGGACCACGCTCCGTTTGATTTCAAGGGACAAAAAGAAATGGGCCGCGGGGATTTCACGAAAATTCCGAATGGCATTCCATCGCTGGAAGACCGCGTGAATGTGCTTTACACCACTGGCGTCAAAACCGGCAAGATCGACCTGCACCGTTTCGTCGACGCCGCCTCCACGCAGGCCGCCAAAATCTTCGGGCTCTATCCGCGCAAAGGCGATATCCACGTCGGAGCGGATGGCGATCTGGTGATCTTTGATCCGAATGAAGAGGCCGTGATCTCCGCCAAAACGCATCACATGAATATTGATTACAATCCGTTTGAGGGAATGCCATTGCATGGGCGCGTGAAATCCGTCGCCGTTCGGGGCCAGATCGCCGTGAAGGATGGAAAATTTGTCGGCGATCCCGCGCGGGGCCGATTGCTCAAACGTGAACCAACGCATTTTTAATTTTACATGCCTAACCTTGCCGTCAATTTCGCGGGCATTAAATCGCCCAATCCGTTCTGGTTGGCCAGTGGTCCGCCGACCAACACCGCCTGGCAGGTGCGGCACGCCTTCGACACCGGCTGGGGCGGGGCGGTTTGGAAAACGCTGACTGACGAGCCCATTGTCAACGTCGCCTCACGCTACGGCGGGATCGCGCTGAACAATCAGAAATTGATGGGACTGAACAATATCGAACTCATCACCGACCGATCGCTGGAGGACAATCTCCGCGACATTCAGGAAGTAAAGAAAAAACATCCGGCCAATCCGATCATCGCGTCCGTCATGGTCGAGTCGAAGCGCGAAAGCTGGCATCGCGTGATCAAGCGGATTCAGGATGCGGGCGTGGACGGATTCGAGCTGAATTTCGGCTGCCCGCACGGCATGAGCGAGCGCGGCATGGGCGCCGCCGTCGGACAGGTGGCCGAATATGCCAAGATGATTTGCGAATGGGTGAAGGAAGTTTCGACGGTTCCGGTGTTGGCGAAGCTCACGCCCAACGTCACCAACGTCGCCGCCATCGGCCGCGCGGTCAAAGCCGGCGGCGCCGATGGAATCAGTCTGATCAACACGATCAACTCCATCATGGGCGTCGATCTGGAATCTTTTTCCCCCAAGCCCGATGTCGGCGGATACGGCTCGCACGGCGGATATTGCGGCCCGGCCGTCAAACCCATCGCATTGCACATGGTCAGCCAGATCGCGGTCGATCCGGAAATCAAACTCCCCATCAGCGGCATCGGGGGCATTCGCAAATGGGATGACTGCGCGGAATTTATTTTGCTGGGGGCTTCGACTTTGCAGGTTTGCACAGCCGTCATGCACCGCGGGTTTGGCGTGGTCAAAGCGATGCAGAGGGGATTGGAAAAGTGGTTGGACAAGCACGGCTTTACTGACATTGCCGATGCCGTCGGCGAAGCCACGCCGCGCATCCGCCACTGGGGCGATTTGGATCTCAATTACAAAGTCGTCGCCCAGATCGACGAATCCACCTGTATCCACTGCGGCATCTGCTATGCCAGTTGCGAAGATGGTTGCTACCAGGCGATCAACTGGGACAAGATGTCCAAGCAGAAATACGTCGAGAAATTCGGCGAGCCGCGCGCATCCAAAGGCGAGGCCGCCCCGAATCTCCGCCTGGAAGCCGGCAACGGAACGGTGGATGTTTTCACCGTGAATCTCGATGCCTGCGTCGGATGCAATATGTGCGCGCTGGCGTGCCCGGTGGATGGATGCATCACCATGCAAAAAGTGGAGACCGGCAAACCGCCGATGAGCTGGAATCAATATCAGGCTCAACTGGCGGCCGGGAAGATGGAAGCGATTGCACCGAAGAAAGCGGCAAAACAATAATGGTCCGATGAATTCCTCCCCCTCGCCCGGTACTCCGGGAGAGGGACGGGGTGAGGGCCGAACGGAAATAAATCTTTCGCCTGTGCCGAGCGAAAGAGCCCTCACCCCAGCCCTCTCCCAGAGTACTGGGCGAGGGGGAAAAGAAGTGTGCGGCGCGATTTTTTGGAGTCTGCAATGCCCCGAATGGTTCGAGCTGGTTTGATTCAGGCGACGCTCTGCGAGCCGTCGACTTCTTCCACTGAGAAGATCAAGAAGGCGATGATCGACAAACACATCGCCCTGGTCGCTGATGCCGCCGCCAAGGGGGCGCAGGTTATTTGCTTTCAGGAATTGTTCTATGGCCCGTATTTCTGCGCCGAACAGAAAACACGATGGTATGAACTCGTCGAAAAAATCCCCGATGGGCCGACGACGAAACTCTTTTGCCAGATCGCCAAGAAACACGAGATGGTGATCGTGCTGCCGATCTACGAGGAAGAACTCACCGGCGTTTATTATAACACCGCCGCCGTCGTCGACGCCGATGGCACGTATCTCGGCAAATTCCGCAAGATGCACATCCCGCATTGCGATCCGGGATTCTGGGAGAAATTTTATTTCAAGCCCGGCAACGTGGGATATCCCGTCTTTGAAACCCGCGTGGGAAAAGTCGGCGTGTACATCTGCTACGACCGCCACTTCCCCGAAGGCTGGCGGGCATTGGGCCTGGCCGGGGCTGAGATCGTTTTCAATCCCTCGGCCACCGTCGCGGGATTGTCGGAATATCTCTGGAAGCTCGAGCAGCCCGCCGCCGCCGCCAACAACATTTATTATGTGGGCGCGATCAATCGCCCCGGATTTGAAGAACCCTGGCGCATCGGCGAATTTTACGGAAGCTCATATTTCGCCGACCCGCGCGGGCAGATCGTCGCCCAGGGCGCGCGGAGCACCGACAGCATCGTCATCGCCGATCTGGATTTGGATTTGATCCGGCAGGTGCGAAACACCTGGCAGTTTTATCGAGATCGAAGGCCGGAAACGTATAATTCGTTGGTGGCCCCATGAAGGGAGAATTATGGCGAAGATTGTAAAGATCGATCCATCCAAATGGGAGGACGCCAACGTCGTGCAACTCGACGTCGAAGCTCCGAACAATATGGAAGCCATATTGGCGCTGGAAGACTGGGCGGGTGAGCATGGCTTTGCCCGGGTCCGGGAGAACTTCCTGCGCATTATTGTCAAGAAAAGTGGCAAGCAGGTCTTTCGTGGCGTCTGCTTCAGAATCACCGCCGAGGAACGAAAATCCGTCCGGTTTGAAATGGATTCGATAAAGAAGAGGGCCGAGAAAATCGGCGCCACATTCAAGCGATCCAGGGCCGCAGGTTGATTATGCCGGATCGCCGTAGAATTGTTCCCGATAATTCGGTGATGGTGGAAGCTTTGATTGGTAAAACCGGTGGAAAGATATCGATGCGCGCCCAGCAGTTTTTGGCCGCGTTGTTCAACCGAACGATTGTCTGTTTCGCTCCAGACACGCTGATCGTTGAATTTGTCAAAGTCGCATTTGAGTTTCGTTCCGGACGAAGATCGCATTCTCTAGATACGAGCGAGATCGATTCCCAATTGGAGTCTTTTTTGCGAATGGATATCGTTTACATTCCTTCTTCCGAACTGGTTGTTACGGCCTTGCATCATTGTCGAAGCCACGACATTTCCACGCCCGACAGTTGGTATCTTGCCGCTGCCGAGGCCACCGATGCCGAGCTTTGGATTTCCCACGATCATGCCGACGGATTCACCGCTAATGCCCGCAAGGTTCATTCGAAGGTGTATACTCTCCAAAAGAACAGCTTCTACAGTCCGAAATGAGGAAAGTTCCGATGACACAAACGCTCAATCCCACGCAACCCAGCACCAAGCGGCTTTCCCTACCCGTTTGCCAGCACACGCCGGAGCCGTACACCGGGCCGAGCAAAACCGAAGCGATGGCGCTGCGGCAGCAATATCTCTCCCCCGGCCTGATCCGCTATTACAAGGATCCGCTGATGATCGTCGAGGGGAATATGCAATATGTCTGGGACGAAACCGGAAAGCGGTATCTCGATGGGTTCGCCGGGATTGTGACCGTTTCGGTCGGGCATTGTCATCCTAAAGTTGTCGAGGCGGTTCGCAAACAGCATGGGAAACTCCAGCATGTTACCACCATTTATCTGCATCCGACCATCGGCCTATTCGCCAAGAAATTAACCGACCACATGCCAGCAAACTCGAAACTCTCCAGCTGGTATTTCACCAACAGCGGGTCGGAGGCGAATGAAGTGGCGATCCTGGCCGCGCGCGAATTCACCACAAATTCCGACGTTGTTTCGCTTCGCAACGGATATCACGGCGGAACCTCCACCACCATGAATCTCACCGCCCACGGAAATTGGAAATTCAAATCCAATCCGGGAATGACGGTGAAAAACGCCACGCCGGGCTATTGCTACCGTTGCCCGTACGGGCTGACGTATCCCTCGTGTGACGTGAAGTGCGCCAAAGATGTGAAGGATTTGATCGAATACGAAACCTGCGGGGAAATCGCCGTGTTCATCGGCGAATGTTTGCAGGGCGTGGGCGGAGTGGTCACGCCGCCCAAGGAATATTTCAAAATCGTTTACGACATCGTCCGCGCCCACGGCGGGCTTTGCGTGGCGGATGAAGTGCAGGGCGGATTTGGCCGGACGGGCACGAAATTCTGGGCGTTTGAGAATTGGGATGTCACGCCCGACATCGTCACCATGGCCAAGGGCATCGGCAACGGCGCTCCACTGGGGGCGATGGTCACGCGCCAGGAAATCTCGGCCACGCTGGCCGGGCGCATCCATTTCAACACGTTCGGCGGAAATCCGATCAGCATGACGCAGGGATTGGCGACGCTGGAAGTGATCGACGCGGAAAATATTCAGGCCAACGCGCTTCGGGTTGGAACGCATCTGAAAAATCGTTTGCTGGAACTTCAAAACAAGCACGCGCTCATCGGCGAAGTGCGCGGCATGGGACTGATGCTCGGCGTGGAACTGGTCAAGGACCGAATTTCCAAGGAACCCGCCAAGGCGCAAACCGCGGCTGTTCTGGAACTGGCCCGCGAGCGTGGATTGCTCGTGGGCAAAGGCGGTTTGCAGGGCAATGTCCTGCGCATCAAGCCGCCCATGTGTCTCACCATCGACGACGCCGATTTCCTGGTTGATTGTCTCGACGAGATTTTGCCGCTTGCGGCGAAGGTGCCGTGAAGAAAGAATATTGAACCAAGAAGGCGCCCAGCGCTTGCTTCACTTGCAACCCAAGGAATAGGTACCAGCTTTGAATTGGACGGAAGAATATTTTTATCGGTTACGGTTACCGCGCCGACGAAGACGCGTTGGCTCGCATATGGACATGCGTCGCCGCTTCGATTCCCGCCGGCTGGCCCGGCGACGGTCGGGCGATCCTTCTCGAAATGACGGAGTTGAGCTCTCGCCTGCGGCGATTAATGCAGCGGAGTTTCGCGCTCAAGCGGGCCCCTCAACCGTCCTTCACGCCCCAAGTCCGACCTCGCCCTGGAAGAGCAAGAGCAGCGTTCCCAGCAAATCCCCAGGGCAGGTCGGACAAGCGGGGCTGCATTGGACGGTTGAGGTCGCGCTTGGGCGCGAAACTCCTTCGCATCCCGCCGCCGCAGGCGGCACACTTTCTCTTCCTCGTCCCATCGAAAGTGCCGACGCGACCGTTGCCGGGCCAGCCAGTTGGCCTCGCGGCGGCAGCCGTCTCACCTATTCGAGCAAAAGCACGCTCGTCGGCGGGGAAATCGTCACCGATCCAATTAGTCTTTCTAAGCATCTGTCGAAAGAAACGCCGACTCGGTCGAAACGTTCCGGAACCACGTGGCCCGCTTAGTGTCTTCGTGCCTTCGTGGTTCAATTTTTTGCATTTGTATTTGAGTGAATTATGACTAGCGCAACGCAACCCAATGTCGTCAGTTCCGCTCCCAAGCTTCCGATCCTCGTCGGCGGGAAATGGATTGCCAGCGAGACTGATCGGTTCGGAGATGTTTTCAATCCCTCGTCGGGCGCGGCCATCGCGCAGGTGCCGATGTGTACGGAGGAAGAGGTCAATCTCGCGGTGAAATCGGCCTCCGATGCTTTGCCCGCCTGGGCCGCGATTCCCGTCGTCGAGAGGGTACGGGTGCTGTTTAAATTCCGGCAGATTTGTCTGGATCGGTTTGAGGGTCTCGCCCGCCTGATCACGCGCGAACATGGAAAAACTTTGCCCGAGGCGAAGGCTTCGGTGCAGCGGGCGATTGAGGTTGTCGAATTTGCCTGCGGAATGCCGAGCCTCATCATGGGTTCGACACTGGCCAACATCGCCAGCAATGTGGACAGTGAGACGAGCCGGCATCCGGTTGGGGTTTGCGTGGGGATCACGCCGTTTAATTTTCCGCTGATGGTGCCGATGTGGATGTTCCCGGTGGCGATTGCGTGTGGAAATACGTTTGTTCTCAAGCCCTCGGAGCGCGTGCCGCTGAGCGCCAACGCGCTGGGGGAGATGCTGATCGAAGCCGGGCTTCCGCCTGGGGTTTTCAATATCGTGCATGGGGATCGCGTGGCAGTGGATGCGCTGCTGGTGCATCCGGATGTGAAGGCGATCAGTTTTGTCGGATCGACAACCGTCGCCCAGCACATTTACGAAACCGGCACGAAAAATGGCAAGCGCGTGCAGGCCGCCGGTGGCGCCAAGAATCATCTGATCATCATGCCCGATGCCGATCTCGACCAGGCCGCCGCCGCCATTCAGGCATCGGCATTTGGTTGCGCGGGAGAGCGATGCATGGCCGGATCGATCGCCGTGCCGGTAGGTTCGGTCGCACAGGGATTAGTGGATCGGCTCGTGAAGATCGGACAATCTATGAAAACCGGCCCGACGGATGGCGGCGATGCGGTGGACATGGGCCCGCTGATCACGCGGCAACATCAGCGCCGGGTCGCAGGATATCTGGACATCGCACAGCAAGAAGGGGCGGAGGTGGCGCTGGATGGGCGTCAGGTTCCCGCCGCAAAATCCGAGGGATTTTTTGTTGGCCCCAGCATTGTCGATCATGTCGAACCGAAAATGCGCATGGCCACCGACGAGATTTTCGGGCCTGTTCTTTCAGTGCTTCGAGTGGGCAAGATCGACGAGGCGATTGCCATTGCCCGCGATTGTCCATACGGAAACGGCGCGAGCATTTTCACCAACGACGGTTGGGCCGCCCGGCAATTTAAGATGCACTTCAACGCCGGGATGCTCGGCATCAACATCGGCGTGCCCGCGCCGATGGCGTGGTTTCCATTCACGGGCTGGAACAAATCTTTCTTCGGCGATCTGCACATTCAGGGCATGGAATCGGTGTATTTTTACACGCAACAAAAGACCGTGCTCACCCGCTGGTTTGCCTCGTCGGCCGATTCGCATCACGACCCCGTTTGGAAGACGGGTAAGAGCTGAACAAAATCAAATGCAACCGCCGAGACGCCGAGAGCGCCGAGACAGACGCCGAGCAATTCAAAAAAAATATTGAACCACGGATTGCACGGATGGGCACAGATAAGGCGCAAAACCAAATCTCTTTGTATTTATCCGCGTTCATCCGCGAAATCCGTGGTTATATGCATTTTTATTTCTCGGCGTCTGTCTCGGCGCTCTCGGCGTCTCGGCGGTTGCATTTATTCCGATGGCGAATTCAATGCGGTGCAGTAGGGACCGCTATTTGAAATTCACCTGCGACCAAAATCCGTAGTTCGGTCCGGGCTCCTGGATGGGGAGATTTTCCAGGACAACGCCGATGGTTCCGGTGGGAAGATCGATGTCCTGGATTTGTTGTCCGCGGTCGCCTTCATTGAATGCGGGATCGAGCAGTCGGGTCCAGGCGCGGTTTGCGTGCTGAAGGCCGGTGGAGTCGACGGTATAAACCGTGAATTGTACTCCCGCGCTTTTGATGGTTCCCGTGTACGATTCTTCCGCCATTCCGTATCCGACGCGGACGCTGGAGGAAAGAGGCGAAGCGAAGTAAAACAATTGCGTGTGGCCGGGCACGAACATCACCACCCGCCCGCCGGGCTGCGGCAGGACAACCGGCCGGGTCGTCGCCATAATGGGCCGCATGTTGTGCAGCAATCGCCAGCTCGTTTGTATCTGATCAAAACCGGGAACTTCGGAAGGATCGCTGCGGGGAAATTCAAGGCGGGCAAAACTGTAATGAAACGTCGGCTGGTAATACGCGCTCTTTCCCTCGGGCGCATCCACCATAATGCGAATCTTCCGGACCAGCGAATCTCGCAAATCGAATTGCCATTGCGGTTCCTGAAGCATCGCAAAGCCGTCGCGGCTATCAACGAACGGCGAGAGCAAAAATCCATCCCGCGCCACATCCGGCAGCAACCGAAACGCCGAGACTTCCCCGCTGCCCCTTGCGATGAACATCGCCACCGGCGGGAGTTTGTACAGGGCATCCATCGCGCGGCCGAGCAGCGAGGGCTGCACGTCGATTTTGGCCCACACCAATTCCCCGCGCACGGGAACATCGATGGTGTCCCCGAACTGGGCCGTGAGCGTCTCGCCTTCGACGATCTGATATTTCCGCGGGGAATCGGATTTTTGCAGCAAAAGCATTTGGCCCCGGGCATCTTTGAGATCGTAGCGCGTCAGCAGTTCCGGCCAGGAAGCCGCGTCTTCCTCCATCGCCGGAAACCCCTGGATATATTTCACGTCAAAAAGAATCGAATCCGGGGCGGAAGGCGATCGCAGGAATGCGGCGTTGATTTCGCTGAGTTCGGTCGTGAATGCCACATAACTCTGGAACACCGGGCGCGGTTGATAGTCCCAGCCGTGCGCGAGGACAACCGCCTGATCCCACGGATAAACATCGACGCTGCCCTGCGGTTCTGGAATACCCGGAACATCGCGCAGCTTTGATACCATTTCATCATATTCCGGCGCCTGATTGTTGTGTCCGCCCAGCCAGCTCACGGCCGTTCCCATCCGCGCGGGAAATTCGCTGACTGCCAGGCCGAGTTCGTGGGGCAAGCCGAAGCGGTCAAATTCGGAATAGCTATGCCAGGCGAGTCCGAGGCTTCCCAGGCATGCCGCCAGTGCGATGACCTTGAAGCTCCAGTCGAGCCAGCGCCAAAGGGTGTAACTCACCAGAATCAGAAGCAGCGCCAGGCCGACGGTGCCCTCCATCTCGTGCAGATCGTGACGGACATAGCCGGCCTTGAAATCGAGCAATCCGCAAAACCCGACGCCGGCGAGCATGAGCGTCATGGTCGTCCACTTCCGCCAGTGTGCCACCGCCACGAGAATCAGGGCCGGCACTCCACAGGATAGAAATAGCGACACATCGCGCACTTCGGTCGGTCCGCGCAGACTGTCGGCTCCGGTGTATGCGCCGGCGAGATTCATCGAATGTGCAAGAAACGCCGGCAGGGACGTGATGCTCTGCCCCGCGAGCAGCCAGAGTCCGACGTAGGCCGCGAGGAACCAGCCGATCAGCCAGGGCCATTGCCGCTTGAGAATCTGATCGATGCTGGCGATGACGGTAATTCCCACCGCCAATGCGGTCATGTCGAATTTGATCTGCCCCGCCAGCGCCATCGCCGCCACGAGCAGGACCTTGGCGATGGTCGCCAAGCGGTCATGGGCATAAAACTGCACGAGCAGAAGCACCCAGCTCAGGGCGAACATGCGGTCGTCCTGCACCTGCGTGACATTCGGCCCGAGCAATGCCGCGATGAAAATCAGCAGAATCGCCCCGACCCACGGGGGTGGGGATTTCGCTTCGCGCGCCAGAGCGATCAGCCCCAGAAAAAGTGCCGCGCCCATGAAGGTCCAGGCGAGGACCATGGTGCCGTAGGAATTGGGATCGTAACCCTCGATCACAAATCCCCATGGTCCGAACGTGAAAATCAGATTGTGGCCAAAATCCACAGAGTGGGCGTGCGCCCATTTGAGGACCATGAGCCAGGACATATCCAGTGGCGATGTCTCGGGGTATCCGATCCGCCAGGGCGCGTATCCGCTGAGGAAAAATGGAAATGCCACTGCGATAAAAACCGACCAGGCGATTTTTTGCCATGTCGGCATCGGCGGACCGACGATTTGGGGCTCGGGCTCTGAGATTGGTTCGGTGGGTTGATCGGGGGTGGCCGCTTCGGTCGTCACGGGCGCGGATTCAGGGGCTTCGGATTCTGCGACCAGCGTGCCTTTCTCAAACCAACTCACTCTCTCGGCTTCGGCGGTTGAGACTTCTTCCATGACCGAGCCGATTCGAACCGACGACTCAGGTGGAGTTTCGACAACCGGCGGAGTATCCGGCGGAGTTTCAATCACGGGTGAAGGGGGCGCTGGTGCTGGAACTTCGACCACCGGTGGTGGCGGCGGTGCAGCTTCAACGACCGGTACGGGGGGCGGTGGTGGAAGTGCGGACTTCGGCGGCGGTGGCGCCGCCGGTTTTCGAGGCGGTGCAATTGTTTTGGGTTGAACGGCCGCGGGCTTGGGCGGCGGTGGAACCGTTTTGGGTGGCAGAACAGCCGGTTGCGGTGGGCGCGGAGCGGCCGGTGGCGGGCGAGTGGTCGAGGATGGAGAGGCACTCGGCGGCGGCGGTTTTGGGGGACCCGGCGTTTTGGGCGGCGGGGTTGGCACCTTTGGCGGCGGCGCCTTGGGCGGACCGGCGGGCCGAGTCGCGCCGGGCAGCGGGTAATTCGGCACGATCTTCTGCCCCGGCCGCTTTCGCGGGTCGGGATTATTCGGTCCGGGTGTTGTCATGTTAAATTCACGCCGCCACGTTGAGCCCCTGATCTTATCGGAATGGATGACAGCGTGACAAGGTGAGGGGATGATAAGGTGAACGCTGATGAGCACAATAAATTCGTAGTGTGTCCTCGTTCACCGCTCGAAATGGATTCGCACACCGAAGACTGACACCGGCCCGCGATCGCTGTTGAACGCCGGGTCGGCGATGAATTGGTAATCGAAGGCCGCATGGACGGTTTCAAAGACAAGGAAATCGTAATAGGTTTCCAGAGATTTCTCTGGGGCGTAGGTCAGTGCGCCGTCACCGTCGAGGACGTCCAACCCTCCTGCCTCCAGAAATTTTTGATTTTCGCTCGAAGCGCCGCTCACGACGCCGGCAACGCCGAAGGTATCGTCAGGACGATGCCATGATTCACCTTTGACGCTCAAGCCCAGTGACGCCGTCCAATTGGCATCGGTGAAAGTCCACGCTTCTTCCTGACCGTCATTCCACCCCAGGCGAGAAAACACACCGACGTTGTTGGCAATTTCCTGTTCCCAATTTAATCCAAAACCGTATTTGTAACGGTACGCGCGTGCCGCCGAGATGTCCGCTCCCACACCGTTGGCCTCCAGGATTGGAATCGCCGCCGAGTAGCTGGCCATGTCCGCTTCGTTGAGCCAGGCCAGAAACCGAATCGTCCCCGGGTGAGCGTTGACGTTATACCGCCGCTCAAATTCCGTCACCATTCCCCAGGAACTTAAAAACGGGCCATCTTGTGACTGACTTTGCGTTGGCCATACCAGGTACTCGTCTTCCGCGGTGAAACCATTCTTGAATTGCGGCATTTGGAAAAACCCGTAGCGCAAAGTCCATTTCGGTTGGTTCAATTCCAGGGCAATTCCCGTGGTATACCCAACCGTATCCATCGGGTAATCCCAAGTGGCGTTGGCCATCAAAGGCCAGCTCATGAATTGGGTACGGGGATCACCGGCGTATGCGTTGTTGTCAAAAATATCCGTGGCACTGAACTTGCCTATCGTGAGGGTGAGCCGGGAAATATCTTGTTTGCCCGCCAGCGTAAGCTCGTCGTCGGGGACATCCTCCTGATCACCGCCAAAGCCGATGGTTTGCCGAATGAACAGGCGCGCGATGGTGCCGTCGGGAGGTCCGGTGCCTTCTTTGACTGCCTCACCATTTGGAAAACCTTCGATGCCTTCGGTATTTCCCAGGCCAAATCCCTGCCACATCAATCCATCAATGTGCGCTTCGGCCCCGGACCACAGCCGGACGCCGGAATACAAATCAACTGAAACGGTTTCGCGGATTTGGCCACCGGGCGGCAGGCTGTTCGGACCGGAATATTTTGCGGGAAATGCGGGATAGCCCTGCACGATGTCGGTGTTCTGAACGTGCCAGTTCCAATTCTGCTCTGGCCCGCCCGTACCTGTGCTTGACCCAGATGGACCGTTCGGAGCCGGCGGCGTTGCGGACGGCGCGGAAGTCGGGACGGCCGGCGGCATCTGTCCCGGGTCGGCCCAAACCGCTGTCGCAACCGCGCCGAAAAGCAGGAGTGCAAGCAGCATGGCGTCCCACTGAATGCGCATATTCTTCACTCTCTTGAATCCCTTCCGAAATGAACGGGGGTCACCTGGCCCTGATTAAGAGTACGGGAACGTCGATGCTGTGCTGCACCCGGCTGGCGGTTGCGCCGAGAAAAATGTCGGCGAGGAAGCGATGTCCGTGGGTGCTCATGGCGACCAGATCACAATGTTTCTCGTGGACCCATCGGACGATTTCCTTGGTTGGCTCGCCGTAGGCGAGAAGGGCGTCCACCGAAATTCCGGCCGATTGCAATTCCGTGCGGACTTTATCGAGATACGCCTTGTCCTCAGTGATTTCGGGGCTGACGGCATCCGGTCCGAACGTGCGCGCCGCCCAGCCATCGGCGACATGCAGCAGCACGACTCGGCTGTGCATGGTCACCGCCAGAGCCTTGATGTGCTTGATGATCGCGCGATCGGTTGGCGAGGTGTCGAGCGTCATTAAAATGGTTTCATACATAATGTTCCTTGCGCGGCCGACTATCCACCGCAGATCACTTGCCAAGCCTGCCGGAGCGAATCGGGCAGACCGTAGATATCCATGGCGGTGATCAGAATCGCGCTGGTCCATCCGGTGATGAGAAGTAACCAACCCAATTTCCACTGACCCATGCGCCGGCGAGAAGAGGTGAAATGCAGTAGTGGGAACATCGCCAGGGGCAACTGCAAAGCAAGCACGACCTGGCTGAGATTCAGCAGGTCATTGACGCTGCTGTTGCCGCGGATGCCGATGATGAAAATGGCCGGCAAAATGGCCAGACAGCGGGTAATCACCCGGCGAAGCCAGGGTGAGATTCGCCAGTGCATGAATCCTTCCATGACCACTTGCCCGGCGAGCGTGCCGGTGATTGTGCTGGCTTGGCCGCTGGCCAGCAGCCCGATGGCGAACAGGAAACTCCCCGCGACCGTGCCCAGCAGCGGCGCCAGGGTGAGATAGGCGACGCGAATCCAATCGGTGTTGGCGTCGAAGATGTACGTCTGGCCGCCGGAAACCACGGTGGTTTTGGCGTAAAACACCATGGCCGCCAGAACCAGGATGGCTGCGTTGATGAAGAATGCGATGGTCAGGGCAACCGTCGAATCGATGGTATTGAAGCGGATGGCGGTGCGAATAGATTTGTCATCTCGCTGAAATTGGCGGCTCTGCACCAGCGCCGAATGCAAGTACAAATTGTGCGGCATCACGGTCGCGCCGATGATGCCGATGGCCAGGAATGCCATGGTCGTGGTGTCGTTGGGATAACCGACTCCGTGGAGAGAAGGCGTGAGCATCGCCTTGCCCATCTCCAGAAAATTCGGTTGCGTCTGCGGCAGAATGAATATCTCGATGAAATAACAGACCCCAATCGTGCCGACCAAAAGTAGAATTACCGCCTCGATGGTCCGCATTCCAAATCGCTGCAATGCCAGAAGCAAAAGCACATCGGCGCCGGTGATGATCATGGCCCAGAGCAGGGGAATGTGAAACAACAGGTTCAAGGCGACCGCGCTGCCGAGCGCCTCCGCCAGATCGCAAGCGCCGATGGCGACCTCGCATAAGAGCCAGTTGGGCCAGCGCGTCCACTTGGGATACCAATCGCGGCAGCATTGGGCCAGGTCCTTGCCGGTGGCCACACCCAGGCGGGCGGCGATCACTTGCAGAAAAACGGCCATCAGGCTGGCGACGCCGACGACCCAGAGCAATTTGTACTTGTACTCCGCGCCGGCGGACAGATCGGTGCTCCAGTTGCCGGGGTCCATGTACCCGACGCTGACCAGCAGCGCCGGCCCGACGAAAGCCCGCCATTGCCGCCAGAATCCAGTGTCATGCCGGGGGACCTTTACTGAACTGTGCATCCCTTCCAGCGAAAGCGCGCCCCCGTGCGCCCCCGCCGGGAGGACCGGAGGCAGACCCGGCTGCGCATAATCAACGACCTTTTTGTCCATGGCCAAGTCCTTCTCAACGGATAGGCTTTGCAAACACTATCGATTAGTCATCACCAAGACTTTGACTAATCAAAGTCAGTTTATTGTCTATTCAATATTTCGTCAAGTGGGGGCCGATGACTATAATAATGGCGGTAAAAGAGAGGATTTTCGATGCCCAGCAGCACGGTTGAGGATTATCTGAAGAATCTGTACCTCGAGCAGCACGTCGCCGAGGGTGGGGTTGTGCCGATGGGCCGGCTGGCGGCGATCATGCACGTCACGCCGGGGACGGCCACGGCGATGATGAAGACTTTGGCGAATTCGGGCTTAGTCGATTATGAGCCGCGCGGCGGCGTGAGTGTCAGCGCGCGGGGTGAGCAGTTGGCATTGCACGTTCTTCGTCGCCATCGTTTGGTGGAATTATTTCTGGTGAAAGTTCTCGGACTCGATTGGTCGGTGGTGCATGATGAAGCGGATGCGCTGGAGCATGCGATTTCCGATCGTGTGTTGGAACGGATGGACGCGCTGCTGGGCCACCCCACCGTCGATCCGCACGGCGATCCAATTCCGACGCAAAAGGGACACGTTCACGATCCCAAGCGCATGAGCCTTGCGGATTGCCCGGTGGGAACGCCGCAGCAGATCGCGCGGATCGTGAATCAGGAGCCGGATTTTCTGCAATTCGTCGAGCGTCAGGGACTGATGCCCGGCACGACCGTCACCGTCGAAGGTCGCGTGGCGGCGGCGGAGACGGTTCTGGTCCGCCAGTTCCGCAAGCCGACGGTCTCGCTGGGACTCGGCGCGGCGGAGAATATTCTCGTGGAAGTCGCCGCTTCGCGTCGTTGATTGAAGAAAGGGTTTAGGGTCTGGGGTTTAGGGTTTAGGGTAGTTACAAGGACCGGTATTTTTGTCTTTACCCTAGACCCTAAACCCTCGACCCCAAACCCCCGCATTTCTTCATGCCGCCTGGTTCACGGGAATTGCCGGAGCATTCGGTTGCGCGTTTGCTTCAGTCTGAGCGCTGAAGAACCCCGCCAATTCCGCAATCGCTTTGTCATCCGCATCGCTCTTGGCTTGCAGGATTTTCACGGTCTCGCGCAGGGCAACCAATTCGCCCTGGATCGCCTCGGCATTGCGCGCGGATTTCTGCCGCTCTTCGTTCAATAACTGATCCGATTGCGCCAGCCTGGATTTGAATTCCTCGACTTGGCGCGTCAGGTCCGCCAGCGCGGCCGCCTGGCCGGTCAAACGCTGGTTGTTCTCTTCCAGAGAATGCAACTGCGTTTGCAGGGACTGGTGCTGTTTGACATACAGGGCCTTCACACGCGCCAGCACTTCCTGGTTTTTGGCCGCGTATGCCGGATCGAGGTGAATCGCCGGAGGCGCCTCGGGAGCTTGGGGACTCATGGGAGTTTCCTTTGGAGTTTGCGGCGAAGCAACGATCGGTTCGGGTTGTGACGGCGCAATGGGTTCGGGAATCGGCGTCGGGAACGGCGCGAGAATTTCTTCTGCCACTGGCGCCGGAATCGGGATGGCGACTGCGGGCGCGGGTTCGACCGGCGGCGCTGGCTGCGGCGCGACGACTGGAACTGGCGGCTGTGGCGCCGCGACTATTGGAGCCTGGGCCTGGGTGAATATTGTTTCGCGCTTGAAGATTCGTTCTGACACCGGGCGTTCCTGCTGTGGAGCTGGAGCCGCGGCGACGGTGGGCTGTTGGGCCGGCGCATCATTGGCGGATTGGAGCAGGGCCTGGAACGATGCGCCGATGACGAACTGCGTGCCGCCGGTGCCGCCGGATTCGCAGCGATTGGCCTCGCATTGGATTCTCACCAATTGGCCGTGTTGTCCGACGAATCCGATGATAAATTCCCCGCCGATCTTGATGGCCTCGGCATGGAGGAAGCTGACGCCGCCGACGGAAATGTCGCGCAGCAGGACCGGGGTGGCGGGGCCTTCGACGCCTTTTCGCAGGCTCCAGATGGTGCCTCGGCACCCGAAGGGGAATCGCCGGTAGGCTCGCCGATCTCCATCCGCGGATTCCGCCACACGGGGGAAATTGCAGATCCCCGTGATCTCCTCGCACAGTTCCACTGGCAGTTCCACAAAACACCTCCAACAAACTCAAACGGCTGTGTCTATATCCAATACAGCGGCACAAATGGGCAAGTGGTACCGATTATTCACCGATTCGGACGTGGAAAAGGCGGAAAATCCCACGTCAAAGTTTGCGCAATCGGAATAGGCGGACGCAGGGATTATTTTTTGGGTCCGGATAACAAGAGGGGTTTGGGGTCGAGGGTTTAGGGTTTAGGGTGAAATGCGGGAAACATTCTCGCCATTTTCTTCACCCTACACCCTAAACCCCAGACCCTAAACCCTTTTCTTACTCCTCCGCCCAACCTTCTTGTCCGATCAACTTCACGAATCGGCAGGAGCAGATGTCGGATCGGCTGATGTAGTCGCCGGTGCGGCGGACTTCGACCAGCACCTGCTCATCCTCCGGACCAACGGGCAGGATGGCGATGCCGCCGTCGGCGAGTTGGGTGCGGAGCAATTGCTCCGGCACCAGCGGCGCGCCGGCGCCGATGAGAATGCGATCGAATGGGGCGGATTCTGGCCAGCCCTTGGTGCCGTCGCCAAAGCGATAGTGCACGTTGCGGATGTCCAGCGCCATGAGTTTTTCGAATGCCTCATCGAGCAGCGGCTTGACGCGCTCGATGGTGTAGACCTCGCGGGCCATGCGGGCGAGAATCGCGGTGTGGTAGCCGCTGCCGGTGCCGATCTCCAGAACGCGATGATTCGGCTGCACATCCAGTCGGGATGTCATCAGGGCAACCATGTACGGCTGGCTGATGGTCTGGCCGTGGCCGATGGGGGCGGCTTTGTCGGCAAAAGCGGAGGATTTCACCTCGGGGAGAAAGAAGCGGTCGCGCGGGACGGAGCGCATCGCCGACAGCACCCGCTCATCGCGGATGCCGCGCTCGATGATCTGCTGGCGGATCATCGTTTCCTGCGGGTCGGCTTCTCCCACCTGGTTCATGCGATTATTCTACCATGCAAATGGCGAGAAATCCGAAGCCCCGCGCCCGACCCACGATTACCCTGACCACGGATTTCGGGTTATCGGATTCTTACGTCGCGGCGATGAAGGCGGCAATCCTGAAGCAGTCGCCGGATGCGGTCCTGATAGATGTCACCCACGAGGTCCCGCCACAGGATATTCTGGCGGGGTCGATCAGCATTGAGCGGGCGGCGGCGGGGTTTGGGCCGGGGACAGTTCATCTTGGGGTGGTTGATCCGGGTGTGGGGAGTCATCGCAAGATTCTGATCGTTGAGATCGCTCGACAATGGGTGGTATGCCCGGACAATGGCCTGATCACCTGGACCTGGCGCCGGCTGGGGCCGGGGAAGGCGTTCAAATTAACCTGGCGGCCTCGGCATTTCAGCGACACGTTTCATGGCCGGGATATCATGGCCCCCGCCGCCGGAATGCTGACGGTTGGCCGAAAGTTATCGGACCTGGCGGTGCGGGTGTCGAAGATCGAACTGCTCGATATCGCACCAGTCTCGGCTGGGGCGAAATTGGGGCAGATCATTCATATCGATCATTTTGGAAATGCCACGACCAACATACCGCGCGAATCTTTGGCGGGAGCACATCCACGATTTCGGCTGGGGCGGAAATCAATTGGAATGTTGAAACGCATCTACCTCGACGTTGCTCCGGGGGAGCCGTTGGCTTTAATCGGCAGCCAGGGGTTGGTGGAGATCGCGGTGCGGGATGGATCGGCGGAGAAAGTGCTGGGAATTCGGGTTGGGGATGCGGTGTATGTGGAGTTGGGAAGATGACAAGGTGACAAGGTGAGGGGGTGACAAGGTGAAAAAGCGGGCGGCATTTTTCACCTTGTCACCCCCTCACCTTGTCATATTGTCATTCTTCGCCCTACTCCGGATTCGCTAATGTGACCATCATATACGGATCGCCGTTGTCGGTAATATCGCTGGGGAGATAGGTCTGGTGGTTGCCGTCGTAATAGGCCTGGGCGATTTTGTAGCATTGTAGGCGACTTTGGGTGTCCTGGGGGAGTTGAACCACCATCTGAAACGCCTGGCCATGGCCGTTGATGTCGCGCGACATTTGGAACCAGACTTTGGGGCAGCCGGCCTGATACCAGGCGTTGACGGGCACAGCCTCTACCTTCAGTCCACGCACTTGAACATACACCCGCCCTTCCACAAGCGTATGCTGCGCCATCGCGACGTTGACCTGATTGATCTGGTCATACGCGATGGGCCGCATCGGCATCGCCGAGGCCAGGCCACCACTGCTGGACATCGACGGGGCGCCCACAGCAATACTGCGCATGCCCATCGCGCCGAAGACCAGAGCCAAGAGCAAAATCACCAGCAGCCAACGGAGGACGAACGATACCAGGCACAAAATAAGCACGACCGTCCACGAATCGGTGGGATCCATGCTGAACAAGTAGGTCATGCACAACCAATAAATCAGGGCGGCGATCGGCAAGCCAATGCAGGCATATCCCAATATGCTGGTTCCAAACGCGCCCAGATATTTGGCCATGACTCCGTTGAAGATGGTAAGAATTCCGTCGCAGAGGACGGCTGTGGCACCGAGCTTGAGAATGGCGGTACCGATGCCGCCGAAATTGACGCCCAATGGTCCCGCCGCGACCAGCGCGAAGATCACCAGAAAGACCGTTTCGATAATGCCAACGATCGTGATTCCAACGGCGGCGCCGGCGATGCCAATGGGTGACAGCCCGGCATGGATGGCGTAATAGGCGATGGACAGAACGATGCCGGTCAACAGCATCCCGATAGGGACCAAGTAATCGCGGTTGGGATCGATGACGGTGGCAGAGGATTGTCGCCGCAAATCCTGGCGGGTGGGACCGCGCTGATAGGCCAAGGGAATTCCCCTCGTCGGTCCCATTGGAGCGGCCACCGCGGCGGCGGCGATCGGCGGTGGATCGACAATTTTCACCGGCGCGCGGGCCACGGCATCTCGCTCCATCCCCACCACATCCGCCAGGGCGTACATGTCATCTTCCGCTGGCTCGGGTTCCCGCGTCGGCTCGGGCACCGAAACCGGCACCGGCTTTGGCTTTATCTTCGGCATCGGCTGGTTGGGCGGCGATGAGGGAATGGCTATCATCTCGCCGCATTTGCACTTGGCCCGCCGGCTAGCCAGCGCGATGGTCCAGGCGTAACTGCGTCCACAAGCCGCGCAGGTGAATTTCGGACCGCCATCCGACATGAGTTCCTCGTACCCGGTTGAAATGCCCTTAAATCGGGATTTATCTTGCCACCATCGTGGTGAAATGACAAGAAAAATCTGATGGGATTGGGCTAAGCTATTCCAGACAAAAGAGATGCCTCGAATCGACCTCATCACCCGCCAGCGGCACGAAGAATGGATGGATGCGCCAGATGCGGATGCCGGGCAGCTTCGTGCCAGCCTGGGATTTTTGCAGCGGGTGAATCGGTGGTTAGGGTACGCCAATGTAACGGTGGGATGTCTCAAGGATTTCAGCCGGGATTGGGCGCCTGGGCAGACGATCAGCATTCTCGATGTGGCCACCGGATCGGGGGATATACCGCGCGCCATCGAACGATGGGCGCGCGCGGCCGGCTTCAATGTGCACATTGTTGGTATCGACATGCACGCCCAGACGGCCCAAATCGCGGCGGCGAAAACAGTGGAGAATCATTCGTCGCTAAAAATTTTTCGGGCGGATGCGCGGGCATTGCCATTCGCCGATCGGAGTTTTGATTATGTCGTCAATTCGCTCTTCCTGCATCACCTCTCCGATGAGGATGCCGTGCGTGTGCTGCGGGAAATGGATCGCGTGGCCCGGCGTGGGATTATCGTGTCGGATTTACTGCGGAATCATCGGGCGATGTTTTGGATCAGGGTCTTCAGCTTTTTTTCCAACCCGATGGTCCGGCATGACGGGCCGGTGAGCGTGGGGCAATCGTTCACGCGAGAGGAAGTGTTGCGGTTATGCCAAGAGGCCCGGCTCGATTATGTCGAGTATTCCCGGCGTTTTGGGCATCGCTTCGTGCTGGCCGGGCAGCGGCGGTGAAACGCATGCTCTCCATCGCAAGACCCGGGCCGAAGGCGATGGCGATTCCATTCTGGCCGGGCATCGCGTTTTGCAGAATCTGTTGAAGGATGAACATGATCGTGGCGGATGACATGTTGCCGAAATCGCGCAGAATCTGGCGCGAAACGCGCATTTGCTCATTGCCCAACTCCAGAGAATTTTGCACCGCATCCAGAATCGCGCGCCCGCCGGGATGAATCGCCCAATGTTCGGCGGCCATTTGGCCAACGGAAAAATGATTCAGCACATCCTCCCGAAGAATTCGCGGCAAACCGATATCCAGATGCATCGCAAATCCCTGATCGGTAATGTGCCAGGTGATCGCGTCAGCGTGATCCGGAAAAAGGCGCGATTCAAATCCATCCATCGCCAATCCATTCGGTTCACTGCTGATCAGCGCGGCCGAGCATCCATCGGCAAACTGCATCGGCCCCAGCACATCTTCCAGGCATTTCGGCTTCTGAAAATGAAGGCTGGAAAGTTCGACATTGATGGCCAACACCAAGCTCGTTGGATCGGCCCGAACGATGTCATGGGCGGTCTGCAAAACGGAAAGACCGGCGTAACAGCCCATGAATCCGATGGTCCGCCGGCTGATGTCGCGCGGCAAATCCAGCGATTCGATCAGATCACAATCCACCCCCGGCGCGTAAAATCCCGTACAGGAGCCGATAATCAGATGCGTGATGCGCCGGCGAATCGATTCATCGACAATTTGCCGCGCGGCCGCGTGCGCCAGGCGCGGGGCAAAATGTTTGTAACGATTCATGCGGATTTCTGTGGTCGGAAACGATCCCGGACCCGCCGGGTAGAATCCCTCCGTGCCGCCAGTCAACGGTACGCAGGAATAGCGATGTTCGATCTGGCTGCGAGCGATGATCCGGCGAAGCAATTGCCGATCTTTCTCTTCGAGAAATTGAGCGATGAACGGATAAAAATCGCCGTGAATATCATGCGGCGGATGGGCCGTGGCGATGGCGTTGATGAAACTACAATCCGGCGTCACCATGTTTTTGTTAGACAACCATAGTCCGGCCGAACCGAGAAAGACATGAAAATCCTGATCGTCGGCGGCGGACTTGGCGGAATGATGCTGGCGGCGTGTTGCCAGCGGCGCGGACTGGATTATCTGCTCATGGAAAAATCGCCGGATTTCGCCCGAGAGGGATATTCGCTGGGGATGTGGATCAACGGCCGGCGATTGTTTGAAAAACTTGGCGCCACCGATCGCTTCGACGCCGCTGCGATTCCGATTGGCGATTATTTCATTCGCGACCTGCGCGGCCGATTGCTGCGGCATTTGGATTTGCGCGAGTTTGTCCGCCGATATGGCATGGGATATTCGCAAATCAGCCGGCGATTGCTGCATGAATTGCTCATGGAAAAAGTGGATCGATCCCGGATTGAAACGGGCAGAAAATGGACAGCGGTTGTTTCGGAAAAGGAATTCGATGTGATCGTCGGGGCCGATGGTGTGCATTCGGACGTTCGCGCCGCGGCATTCGATTCATCTCCCGGCCGATTCACGGGCTGGCGCGCGTGGTATGCGTGGATTGATGCGAGATTTGTGGAGCGCGGAACGATGACGGAATATCTGGGAGCGGGGAAGTCCATCGCATTGTTTGATGATGGAGCGCGAACACTGGCGATGTTTTTCGCCCATCTTCCCCCTCCTCCGGTACTCCGGGGGAGGGCTGGGGTGGGGGCCGAACGCCGGTTGGCCACCGAAACCCCCACCCTCGCCCTCCTCCGGAGTACCAGGGGAGGGGAAGAGATTCGCTCGGTATTCGCATCAGATTTGACCCTCTTGCCCGGAGTACTTGATGGATTGAGCGACTCCGACATCATGTCCACCGATGTCGCGCGGGTGAACTTGCAAAACTGGGTCCGTGATCGATTCGTTCTGCTCGGCGATGCCGCCCATGGATTTGAGCCACACACCGGAATGGGCGCGTCCCTGGCAATGGAAGATGCGTATGTCCTGGCGGAGGAATTGGAAAAAGCGGCGAACGGTCAACCGTTGGCCAAGGCGCTTGGGAATTATCAGGTGCGCCGCCAGCCGCGAGTGGCGATCGCTCGGCGTCTCAACGGCCGGATCGATCGGTTGACATTCACCCGTTCTCGTCTGGGCCGGCGATTCGCTGATTGGGCGATCCCATTCATCCCCGCACAGGCGTTTCTTGCGGACTATTTTCAGTTGTTTGATGAGCAGGTGTTGTCTTGAGCGCCATGAAGAGTCGATGGTTTCCCCGGCGAATTCCCTCGGCATCTTTCTGGCAACCGTGGGGTCCGATACATCCGGGTTTGTTTTTGTCCGTCATGTAAGTGAAATACTGGCGGACGATGAGCATATCCGATTCGGCCTCATGCGGGGCGATGTTCAATTCCACCATCGCGGCATCGAGTTTCTCGGCATCGCCTTCCTGCGGATGATCGAATCGCAGCATGATTTCCGAGTAGGCATACTGGGCCGCCTCATGCCGCTTGCGGCGCAGCGTTTCGACTTGTTCGATGATGGTTTCCATACGCTAGGGACGATTGTACAACGAACGCGGGATTGGGTGCGAGAGCTAAATTGCGGAAGAAATTGAACCACGAAGTCACGAAGACACTAAGCGGGCCTTGACGCGTCAGAGCAATCACGCGAGCCCTGCATCTGAATAAGAATTAAATCTGAATAAAAAAGCGAATTCCGGAGAATTGTTCTGAAACCACGGATGCCGCTTCGTGTCTTTGTGACTTCGTGGTTCAATCTCTTCAGAATTCATAGCCCAGTCCCGCTCGGTGCACCCAACTCGCCACCGTTCCCCTTGCGCGGTTAGAATCAAATCCATGTCGCGTTTCCGCTGGACCATTTTGCTGAGCGTAATCCTCGCCGGATGCGGGCCGGGGTACGTGAACCAGGCGCTCTATAAATTGTCCGATCAGGGATCTCCGGTGCAGAATTCCAATCCGCGCACGGAAAGTTATCTGCAAAGCACCCCGCTGCTGTTGCCATATGATCGGGAGACGCAGGCGCCGGATGAATCGGCGGCGACCAATCAATCGGTTGCCCAGGCGGTGGCGGGGACAACCGGGCCGGATGTGGTCGATTCGGATGGATGTTTTGTGGGGCTGGCCATCAGCGGGGGCGGCTCGCGCTCGGCGAATTTCGCGGCGGCTTGCATGTTTCAGCTCCAACGACTCGGCATGCTGCAAAAGGTGGATTGCATCTCAGCCGTCAGCGGCGGCACGTTGGCGGCGGCATACTACTGCACCTGTTCCGATGCCGACTGGAATCCCATCAACGTCCAAAAAAAGCTCTCGCACAGCTACGCCTCGGACGTGTGGGTGGATGCGTTCTGGCCGTGGAATTTCTGGGACCTGCTGCTGGGCAATCTGACGCGCAGCGATCTGTTGGCCCAACGATTCAACGATGAACTGTTTCATACGCATCATCACGATTTGACATTTGCCGATCTCCGCCCCGATCGGCCACGATTGCTGATTAACACTACCGAATTGGAATCGGGCCGGCGGTTCACGTTCGACAACAGCAGTTTTGATGAGATCAATTCCAATCTGAATAACTATCCGCTCGCCTATGCCGTCGCCGCCAGCTCGGCCATCCCCATTGTGATGCCGCCGGTGCCCATCCGCGATTTCTCCACGGATTTCAAACAATATTATCACCTCGTCGATGGCGGTGTGGCGGACAACCTTGGCGTGCAATGCCTGGTGGACAGTTACGAGGCCCAGATTCAGAAATCTGTGAATCCCTATCCCCACGGGGCCATTCTGATCGCCATCGACGCCGGCGTGACCTTCAACGGCCGGCTCACCAATCAATCGGTCCTCAGCGCTTTGCAGAGCCTGTTATCCGGTTTGGATTTGTCCAGTTCGGTGCTGCTCAATCGCGCCAGCTCGGCGACGTTGGCGGAAGTGGTGGTCTTGCACTCGCTGGGCACCTACACGGCCGCCGATTTGCGGCATTTCATCGATCAACTGCACAGCGACCATTACATCGAGATCAAAGACAGCCGCGGAAATCCGGTGCGGGTGATCCATTTGAGCCTTTCCCAAATCCCCGAACTTACCAACGCCAGCTTTGGAACATCGGTCAACTCGATCTCCACCAATTATGACATCGAGAAGAACGAGGCCTACGACCTCTACAAAGCGGCCGAAATCCTCTTCACCCAGCGATTTGATGCCAGGATCAGGCCACTGGTGGCCGAGTTAAATTCATACCCGCAAGGGCGGCAGAAATAGTGTCGATTTTTCATCCGCGCCTTCGTGGCAACATTGGTGGACGCTTTGGAGAATTTGTATCGGTTGCGGTTCCCATGCCGATTGCGGGCGGTTTCTCGAATAGGAGAAGGCGCCACCACTGCGAGCGCCGTCGGCTGGCCCGGCGACGTTCGAGGGTGCATTCTGCAATCGAAACCGAAAAACGAGTTCCCGCCTGCAAGATGCCCCATCGACCGTCGTCGGGCCGGCCAGCGGTCTTCGCAGCGGTTGCGCCTTCCCCCATTCGAGCTTACGCCGGCTCAGCGGCATGGGAACCGTCACCGATACAAAATCTTATCTACATTAACGCCGATTGTGTCACACCCTCCGGTCATCGTTGGCGATTCAGAACTTTTTGCGTCCCTCTCCACAAATCTGCTACAATGGATTTTTTGCCCGGAAACCTTCAATCAGGAGCCATTCAATGTCGCGCCAGATTTTGGCATTTGTCCCATTGATCGCGCTTTCTTTTGCGTTCTTTCTGGGGGGTTGCCAGGCGTCCAGTTCCAGCACCGCCAACACAGGAACGCCCATCTCCCCCGACCAATTGCCTGACCTGCGGGCTCAGTACATGCAGGCCAATCCCAATGTTCGCATCGGGTTGGTCACGGCCTCGGACCCGGCCAACCACCTGGCATCGATTGGTTATGCCCGCGCGGATGATTTCGCGGTCGGCAGCATCGTTTCCTTTGAGACGCCCAACCATCAGTTGATCGCCAATGGCACGGTGACCAGCGCCACTGACAATTCCATCAACGTGCAATACCAGCTCAGCGGAACGCATCTTCGCGATCCCGCGGCCGGCGATCTGGCGTTCACGTTCAAATGATCCCCCAAAGCGCCCCCCCGCCACGGCTGATTCTCGCCAGCGCCTCGCCCCGGCGACGGGATTTGCTGCGCGAGGCGGGGTACGAATTTGAGATTTATCCGGCGGATGTGGATGAGGAATCGATCGGGCGCGGATTTGCGCCCAATTTGGCCGCCGCCCGCATCGCGCTGGCCAAGTCTCTAAAGGTCTCGGATATTTATCCCACCGACATCGTTCTCGCGGCCGACACGGTGGTGATTCTTAATGGACAAATGCTCGGCAAGCCCGCCGATGAATCCGATGCCCGGCGAATGCTGCATGCACTGGCGGGAAGCGAACATCATGTCTTCACCGCCGTCGTCATCACGCGTTCCCAGCCGAATTTGCGAGTGGAGCAAAGTGTTTCATCGTCCGTGCGGATGCGAGCGCTTTCGGAGGCCGAAATCGACGCCTACGTCGCCGGTGGAAATTGGCGCGGCAAAGCCGGCGGATATGGCATTCAGGATGCCGATCCATTCATCACGCGCACCGCCGGCTGCGCCACCAACATTGTGGGTCTGCCGATGACCACCACTCGCCAGATGCTCGCGGAGATTGGCGTTCATCCGAAATGATTTTCCCCTCCCCTGGTACTCCGGGGGAGGGCGAGGGTGGGGGTCTCTCACGGCCCTTGAAATTCGGCCCCCACCCCAACCCTCCCCCGGGGTACCAGGGGAGGGGGAATTGCCGGAGCAATTTTGAATTTCCTTCCATCCCGCGCTACGCTATCTATCCGATGACCCGATCCAAAAATCTTCGCTTCCTCTCGCCGCTGCTGACACTGCTCCTACTGCAATGCTGCGAGCATCCCACGGCCAGCGGACTGCCGGTCACGACGATGGAAATCGACGGCGAATCGTTCACGCTGGAAATCGCCACTTCTTCCCACGATCAGGAAGTCGGCCTGATGCATCGCGACAGCATGGACGACGACCACGGGATGATCTTTGTCTTCCCCGATGAGGACGAGCGGATTTTCTGGAACCACGATGTCCATTTTGGATTGGACATCCTGTTCCTCGACGGCTCAGGGAAAATCCTCAGCATCAAACAGATGCCGCGCTACAGTGAGCAGAATTACCACAGCGACGGCAATTCCAAGTATGTGATTGAGCTGAATGAAGGCGTGGCGGCGAAATTGGGCCTGTCGCCGGGCATGACCCTGCAGATTCCGCCGGATGCCGCCAGCGCTCATGCCCCATAATTTCGCCCCATAATCCGCCCAATAGTGTCTCGGCTCTTCAGTCGCGCGCGAAATCTGCCGAACTGTATTCCGATTGATCCTTCACAACAGGACGCCTCAAAGTGACGCCATTGCCGCAACCGCTCATGGTCGACATTCCAGCCGAATCGCTGGCGCGGATCGATCAGCTTCAGGCCGAAATCACCGATCTGAAAGACGAAGTCAATCTCCTTCGTCGCCGGGATGAAACGCTGAAGTTTTACATGCACCGGCTGGATGAAGAACTCCGGTTGGCGGCGCGCCTGCAGCAGGATTTTCTCCCCAAGATGTTGCCGCAGATCGGGCCAATTCATTTCCACACGATTTTTCGCCCGGCCGGTTATGTCAGCGGAGATTTGTACGATGTCATGCGGCTGGATGAAGCGCACGTCGCGTTTTACATGGTGGATGCCGTCGGTCACGGATTGCCCGCCGCCCTTCTGACCATGTTTATCAAAAACACGCTGGTGACCAAGCAACTCATTCCCGGCGGATACCGCCTGCTGAACCCCGGCGAAGCGCTGGCGGCGGTGAACCGGTCGCTGATTGAACAGAATCTTACTCAAGCGACGTTCGCCACCGCGGTCTATGGGATTATCAACAGCAAGACCCTGGAATGCCGATTCGCCCGCGCCGGCCACCCGCTCCCCATGTTGCTCAAGCCCAATGGATTGCTCACCGATCTGAAATCCGAAGGCAGCCTGCTGGGCATCTTCCCGGACGAAGTGTTCGGGGATTATCACCTGCAACTGGAGCCCGGCGACCGATTGTTCGTCTATTCCGATGGAATCGAGGTCGCCTTCGCGGATGACCAAACACCCGCGGACACCCATCAATGGCGCATCGAACTGCAAAACCGCGCCAACCTGCCGACCGAGCAAATTCTCTCGGAAATCTCCGGCCTACTCGACCGCGAAATCGGCAGCCTCACGCCGCGCGATGATCTTTCATTGATTGCGATTGATGTCACAAGGTGAGCCGTTCGTCTCTCGAATTCAGATTACACCACGGAGACACGGAGATCACGGAGATCACGGAGAGAAATCAAAATCATTTCACCGCAGAGGGCGCAGAGGGCCGCAGAGAAATGCCAATAAAGAAATTGATTTTGTTTTTATCTCTGCGACCCTCTGCGCCCTCTGCGGTGAAAATTTTATCCCCGAATTCTCTCCGTGTCCTCCGTGTCTCCGTGGTGGAAATTCTTCTTCCGCTTCCTTGTCACCGCTTGCCCGCCAATAATCCAGCGGCATGACCGTCGCAGGTGAGCAACTCGAACCACGAATCCAGGCCATTGGCCAGGAGATTTTCGCCGGCGTCGGGGGACGGCGACGGTTTGATCCGCTGATGAAATTTGTGATGCGGGATGAAGGGATCAAGTCGCAACTGTTTCGCTTTGTGGATTGCCTGCCGGTTCTGCGGGGATCATCGGACGTCACTCGACACCTGCGCGAATATCTCGATCCGGTCGCGCCGAATCTGGCTCGGCTGTTGCCATCGGATGGATCGGCCAGCGGCCTGCTCGCCGCCGCCGCGAATTTCGCCGCGCGCGGGATGGCCCGCACGTTTATCGCCGCAACGGATGTCGATCAGGCCGTTCGCGCCATTCAGCGGCTTCGTCGGCAACGATTGGCATTTACGCTCGATCTGCTCGGTGAAAGCGTTGTCTCGGAACGGGAAGCCGAGCAATATCAATCGCAATATCTGTCGCTGATTCAGATGCTTCCGTCGCGCCTCGCTAAATTGCCGGAAGATCGACTGCTCGATCGCGATTCGCTGGGGCCGATTCCACGGCTGAATCTTTCGCTGAAACTTTCCTCGTTGTACAGCCAGTTTGATCCGATCGATCCGATGGGTTCGACCGGAGCCGTGCTCAATCGTCTGCGTCCGATCCTGCGCGCCGCAAGGAATGCCGGCGCGTTTGTCAATCTCGATATGGAGAATCACGCGCTGAAGGATTTAACGATCCGCATTTTTCAGACCGTGCTGATGGAAGAAGAATTCCGGGATTGGACGAACGTGGGAATCGCCATTCAAGCGTATCTGCGGGGCACGCTGGACGATTTGCATAATCTCGCTGATTGGGCGAAGTCGCGCGGAGCGCCGGTCTGGATTCGGCTGGTAAAAGGGGCGTATTGGGACATTGAGCGGGTGATTGCCGACCAGAACGGCTGGCCGATTCCGGTTTTCACGGAAAAATCCGAATCGGATGCAAACTTTGAAGATTGCGCTGAATTCCTGATCGCCAATCACGCGCTGCTCCACCCGGCGCTGGCGACGCATAACATCCGCTCGATCGCCGCGTCGCTGGCGATGGCGGAACATCTCAAGATTCCCCCCGAGGCCGTCGAATTCCAAATGCTCTATGGCATGGCCGACCCGATCAAAGCGGCGCTGGTGAAAATGGGCCGGCGGGTGCGGGTGTACACTCCGTTCGGCCGTTTGCTCCCGGGGATGGCGTATCTGGTTCGGCGTCTGCTGGAGAACTCGTCAAACGAATCATTTTTGCGGGCCGGTTTCATCGAACACGTGCCCGTGGAGAAATTGCTTATGAATCCACGCAACATCCAACATCGTCGCCCCGCTGCCCCGCCGATCGTTCCTTTCACCAACGAACCGCCCGGGGATTTTTCGCTGCAAGTCGTTCGTGATGCGATGAAATCGGCCTTGGAGAATTTCGAGAAACAGTCCGACACGGAATATCCGCTGATCATCGGTGGAAAGTCGGTTCGCACCGAACAGTGGATTCAATCGGTGAATCCATCGCACACCAATCGCAATGTCGGCCGGTGCGGGAGCGCGACAGTTGATAACGCCAATGCCGCCGTCGCTGCGGCCAAGAATGCTTTTTTTGAATGGCGCGATACGCCAGCCAACGCGCGGGCCGATCTGCTGGATCGTGTGGCGAATTATCTCTCAGCGCATCGCTGGCATCTGTCGGCCGTCGAGGTTTGCGAATGCGGCAAGCCTTGGCGCGAGGCCGATGCCGATGTCGCTGAGGCGATAGATTTCTGCCGGTATTACGCATGGCAGATGCGTTTGCTGGCGGCTCCCAATGGGCAGAACGTGCCGGGGGAATTGAACCGCTGGACCTATGAATCGCGCGGGGTTGCGGTGGTGATCGCGCCGTGGAATTTTCCGCTGGCGATTCTCTGCGGGATGACGGCCGCCGCCATCGTCGCGGGGAATCCGGTGGTGATGAAGCCGGCGGAGCAGTCATCCGTGATCGCCGCGTATCTGGCCAAGGCATTTTCTGAGTGCGGTGCGCCGGCTGGCGTCGTCAATTATCTGCCGGGCATCGGCGAGGAGATCGGGCCGGTTCTGGTGAACCACCCGGATGTCGCCATGATCGCCTTCACCGGCTCGCGCGCGGTGGGGTTGTCGATCAATGAGCAGGCTTCCAAAACTATTCCTCAACAGGATCACGTGAAGCGAATCATCACGGAAATGGGCGGGAAGAATGCGATCATTCTCGATGACGATGCCGACCTGGACGATGCCGTCGCGGGGATCACCGCCAGCGCTTTCGGATACGCCGGGCAGAAATGCTCGGCCTGCTCGCGCGTGATTGCGGTTGGAGAGGTGCATCATGCGTTGCTGGAGCGGTTGATCGAATCAGCGCGAAGTTTGAAGATCGCGCCTGCCGAGGATCCCGCTTGCAAAGTCGGACCAGTGATAGACGCCGAGGCGAAATCACGCATCGAATCGGCCATCGAATCCGCGAAAAAAACCGCCCGGCTGGCATATGCCGGCGAAATAGGCCCGCTGGCCACCGAGGGATATTACATCGCTCCGCACATCTTTGCCGATGTCGATCCGAAGAGCGCGCTGGCCCAGGAGGAAATCTTCGGTCCGGTTCTGGCGGTGATTCGCGCGCGGAATTTCGAGGAAGCCCTGGAAATCGCCAACGGCACGCGCTACGCACTGACCGGCGGCATATATTCGCGCAGCCCGGCCCATATCGAGCAGTCCAAACGGGAATTTCGCGTGGGAAATTTGTACATCAATCGCAAAACGACCGGCGCCATTGTCGGCCGGCAGCCCTTTGGCGGGTTCAAACTCTCCGGGGCCGGCACGCAAGCGGGCGGGCCGGATTATCTCCGGCACTTTTTATTGCCGCGCTGCATAACCGAAAACACC
>JBEKUH010000018.1:0-53907 GCA_049515255.1 Tepidisphaeraceae bacterium
GCCGCCGCGATCTCTTTCTCCGTCAACCCATCCCCTAGCAGAACCACTTCATCCCCAGCCCGATCGTTCGGTCCGATTTCCATATACGCTGTTTGCATTCCAACTTCGAGGATTCTCCGCCGCTGTCCATTCACGACGCACGGTCCCGCCCAAAGCCCGCGGCCATATCCGCAAAGAATGATCCCAAATCGCGGCGTGACAAACCCGGTATATCCGGCAGGGCGATTGCTGTCGCGCGTCTCGATCAATCGGGCACTCACCCGCGCCGTTCCACGAAAAAGTGCCATTCCCGGCCGCACCGCATCCAGCCGCGCCGCCGGCTCTTGCAGCAGCGACGACCCCGCCGCATGCAGCCGAATCCCGCGATTCCCCAGCAAATCGTACAATTGCCGCGCTTGTTCGACGGTGGTTGCATGAGTAAACGCCTCATCGCATTCGCCCGCCGCTAAAACTCTTTCGACATCCGGCAACGGGCAAGCAAACCGCTGCATTCCCAAATCCACCGCTAACACTGGCCGCGCCGATTTCAATCGTGTCGCCTGCTCCACGTTCCAAACCGCCGGCTGCGCACGGGCCGCCAAAAAATCCTCTGCGGTCTGATCCGGCCCGGAATACAAACAAAGCGTCGGATTCTTCGTGACCTCCCGCAATTTCGCCGCGTTCGCCTCCGCCAAACTGAACACGCAAAACCCCGCAACCAAGTCCGCAATCGCTTCCGCAACACGCCGCGCCCCAAGCCCATACGCATCCGATTTCACGACCGCGATCACCGGCACACCAACGGACCGCGCAATCCGCTCGGTATTGCGGCGAACTAAATCCAGGTCGATGGAGTTGGCAATCGGAGATTCCGGCATCATGCGCTCATCACGTTTAGCGGCCCGCCTTGGCGGGCGTTGCGATCCCACAATATTCGCGATCTCCAACGCAGCACAAGTGCCGCCGCTAAACAATGGCAATCGTCGCCATCGCCATCAGGATTTGAGCCGTTCCTTCGCGCCGGATTACCTGCCGGAAATGTTGACCTCTGCGCGAGTTAATCAACGCGAGTTTACCACGGCATCCCCAGGGCACGCGAGAAGAGCAGGACGGTCACCACCGTTGTGAGGGTGTAGAAAAGGGTCCCGGTCCCTCGGCTTGAAATCAACGAAATCTTACAACGGAGGCTGCCTCAGCGCGGCGAATATTTAAGGTAAATGCTGCAATTCATCCCTTTTGTATCGTAGTCCGCTCCAATCGCGCCCCACGATAATTGCAGTGGGGGCGAGTCGCCCGTCAGTTTCTTAACCCACTCCTTATAAAACTCGAGTTCATCCACGTAATCATTTGGATGTCTGACACCGAACATCTGCTTCGCCTCGTCCTCGCTTAATAGAAGAGTGAAATTGGCAAGCCGATCGTCCAGGAAATTGGCCCCGCCTTGCCATCTCAGCCTTCCGATACGGAATAGTGTTGACGAGATGTGTTGATGCCTCGGACTGGTCGGACTTTTCCAGAATCTGCCGCCGGCGGCGAATCGAGTTGCTCGCAATTCGTCGGGGGTCATTTCTGGTCGCGCGATGATCTCATTGTCGTCGGTGGTGATGATGCCTTCTCGCCACATATTGCGACTTCATACCATGATATGTGAGCTGTGCAACGCGGGTATTGTGTAGGCATTATCGACGCCTTCACGCCGCCTGTGGCGGCTCGAAGACTTTGATGCAGTTGCGGTTGTTGTTCTTGGCGGCGTAGAGGGCTTGGTCGGCGGCGGCCAAAAGATTTGCGAGGGAAAGAATGTTCGTGGCCTTGCTGCGTTCGGCGACGCCGATGCTTAGTGTGGGGTGGTTTTCCAAGCGGGTGATGGCGTGCGTGAAATCGACAGATAAAAATGCCTGGCGAACTTTCTGCACGACCTGCTGGGCCTGGGCGATTGGCGTTTGCGGCAGGGCGATGACGAATTCATCTCCGCCGTAGCGGAAGGCCAAGTCCGTTTTTCTCAGCGTGATGCGAACGCAATCGGCGAAGGATTTGAGCATATGATCCCCGGCGGCGTGGCCGTGCTCGTCATTGATCAATTTGAAATGATCCAAGTCGATCATCACCACCGACAGCGGAAGATTGTGCCGCTCGGCCAGGGCGACTTCGCGCTCCATCAGTTGTTCCAGCGATCGACGATTGTACAAGCCGGTCAGGGGATCGGTCATCGACTGCTTCTCCGCCTCGGCCAGGAGATTCAGATTGGTCAGCACCGAATTGGCGGTGTTCACGTAAGCCTCGGCGAGTTGCCGGCGTGACTCGGTCCATTCCTTGCCGGGCGCCAGCAGCATGTGCGCGACGCCCTGGGATTTGAGGCCGATGGTGAACGGGATGCAGTAAGCCGGCTGATTTTCCGGAAGACTCAGGCTGGCATCGATGGAGCAACGGACGGGTGAGCCATCCGGTCGAAATGTGCGCGGGAGATTTTGGCGAAGGCATGGGCACATGGCAGTCTCCATGTCGCTCATGGGAGTTGGGCCGGCGATCGGCCTCGGCCAGGAGAATCGAAGTTGGATCGGCGGCTGAGTGTCGGCTTCAGCGGTCAGGACGACGATGCCGGAGAGATCCAATTCTGTCCGGAGGAAATGGCTGAGGGTGGCATAGACCTGATCGGCCTTTCCCGCGCCATGAATGGTTTGGGAGAAGTCGAGCAGCCGATTGACGGTGGCGGTTCGTTCATCCGCGGTGGTTTGCGAGGCTCTTTGGTTGGTCCGGAGCAGGAGATGGCAAATCCAGGCCGAGAGACCGGCGGATGCTGCGATGGCCAGGGCAACCAGCCAGTATGGGGACATACAACCACCCGCCTTCGCGGGCAAAATGCACTTGTCGATGGGGTGCAGTGTCTAACATGACTCCGCACAAACCGCACGTTCGACATATTCGTATCGGCCGAATCCCCGATTCACTCAAATCCGCCTGTTTGCCCAACTTTTCGGCAGATATTCAGTGGTTTCTATTTGACAGTGTTGCCCGGTTGCATACATTGCATACATGGACGTGATCCCATCGCCTAATGTCCATGCACCTCGCACAAGTTCTGACCAGGAGTTAGCCATCCTGCAGGAGCTGGGGCGGATTATCTCCTCCACGCTGGAACTACGCGAAGCCTTCCAGAAAATGATGCAAAACATTTCAGACAAACAAGATATGCGCCGTGGCGCCCTGGTGCTGCTGGATGAATCCACCGGCCGGCTGCGCACGGAGGCGGCAGTTGGGCTCACTCCCGACGAAATAGAGCGCGGAAAATATGCGTTAGGCGAGGGAGTCACCGGAAACGTCGTCGCCACCGGCCGGCCAAGGGTCATTCGAGACATCCGGGCCGATCCGGATTTCCTCAACCGAACCGGGCGTTTAAGCCCCCAAACCAACGAAATCATCAGCTTCCTTTGTGTCCCCATCAAAATCGAAAACCGGACGGCGGGCGCGCTTTCGGTGGACAAACCCTTCGGCTCGGAAGAGCAGATGCGGCAGGACATGGCGTTCCTGGAAATCGTCTCGGCATTCCTCTCCCAGGCGATCCAGATCAATCGCATGGTAATGCGGCAGAAGGAAGAGCTGCTCGAAGAGAATGCCCAACTTCGGGCGCAGGTGCGCGACCGGTATCGCTTCGAGAATATCATTGGCGATTCACCAGCGATGCACGAGGTCTTTGCCGTTGTCGGCCAGGTCGCCAACAGCCGGGCGACGGTGCTGTTGCTGGGCGAAACCGGCACGGGCAAGGAGATGATCGCAAAAGCCATCCACTACAATTCCCCACGACGGGAAAAAGCTTTCATCCGCGTCAACTGCGGCGCCCTCACCGGCACGCTGCTCGAGAGCGAACTTTTCGGCCATGTCAAAGGCTCATTCACGGGAGCAATTCGAGACAAACAGGGCCGATTCGAGGCGGCGGATGGCGGCACGATTTTCCTCGACGAAATCGGCACGCTGGAGCCACAGTTGCAAGTGAAATTATTGCGTGTCCTGCAGGAGCGCGAGTTCGAGCGCGTCGGCGACACGCAAACGGTGAAGGTGGATGTGCGCGTCATCGCCGCCACCAATGTCGATCTTCAGGAGGAAGTCGCCAAATCGAATTTCCGCGAGGATTTGTTCTATCGGCTCAACGTCGTGAGCATCTATCTCCCGCCGCTGCGAAATCGGCGCGAGGATATTCCTCGCCTGATCGACTTTTTCCTCGACAAGTACAACGTGCAGAATGATCGCAAGCTCCGCCGCATCAGCCGAGACATGCTGAACATTCTGCTGCGATATCCCTGGCCAGGGAACGTCCGGGAATTGGAAAATGCCATCGAACGCGCGGTGGTGCTGAGCACCGATGAGGATTTCAACGAAGAGCTGATGCCGCTGAGCGTCCGCATGTTCGCCGCCCAACGCCGCACGACGCCATCCAGCGAATCCATCGAAACCCTCACCCGCCGATTGGCGGATCAAGCGATTGCTGATTACGAGCTGCGTGAAGGGGAGATTTATCAGCTCGTCATCGACCAGATCGAACACGCTCTGATCGACCGCGCCCTTGGCAAATGCGGCGGCGTCAAGACCAAAGCGGCCGATTTTCTCGGCATCAACCGCAACACGCTCAATAAAAAAGTGAAAGACCTTGGCATCGAAGCGACGGATTGACCCAATCGTCTCTGGTTTTTCCCCCTTTTTTGCCGCACCATAGCAGCCGATAATTCCGGATAGTAACATGCGGTACAAATCCATCCTGCTTTTCGGCGCGCCTGGCAGTGGAAAAGGAACCCAGGGAAAAATCCTCGGCTCCATTCCGGGATTCTTCCACAGTGCAACCGGCGACATCTTCCGCTCACTCGACTTGCAAAGTGAAATGGGCCGGGTCTTCTGGGAATACGCGGGGCAGGGCAAACTTGTCCCCGATGAACTGACCATCCGCCTGTGGAAGCAGTACATCAAGGGATTGGAAATGATCAATCAATTCCACCCCGACAGCGAAATCCTCGTCCTCGATGGCATTCCGCGAAATCTCAAGCAAGCCCAGTTGCTCGAAGACACGATCGAGGTCGTGAAAGTGATCCACCTGGTCTGTCAGGATTTGAACAAAATGGTCGAACGTCTTCGTCGCAGGGCGCTTAAGGAAAATCGGTTTGATGATGCACGCGACGATGTGATCCGCCGGCGACTGGAAGTGTATGAGCGCGAAACCCGTCCCGTGCTGGGATATTATCCGCCAGAGCGCGTGGTGAAGGTGGAAGCGACCATGTCGCAGATTCGCGTGCTGAGCAAACTTGTCGAGTTCCTGGTTCCCCTGAAGGAAGCCCACGATCACGAGCGCGAAGCGATGATGGCCGCCCGCGAGGCGGCAAGAAGTAATCGCGCCGCGGCGCAGACGGTGCCGGCTATTAATTCTTAAAACAAATGCAACCGCCGAGAAATGCCCTGTTATCTCGGGCGCATTTTTATTCGATTTTTTAAAAAATGATTTTGATTAACTCGGCGTCTGTCTCGGCGCCTCGGCGGTTGCGTTTTTCTACGCCCGGCTGAGATATTCGCCGGTGGATGTGCTGATCTTCAGTTTTTCCCCGATCACAATGAAGCCCGGCACGCGCGTCGTCAGGCCGGTCTCCAGCTTCGCATCTTTCAATTGATTGGTCGCCGTCGCGCCTTTGATCACAGGCGGTGTATCCACCACTTCCAACTCCACCGAGGCCGGCAATGTGTACGAGACCACTTTGCCCTCGTGGAACATCGCGGTGATTTGCGTGTTGGGTTTGATGTACAGGATGTCGTCGCCGAAGATTTCCTTAGGAACGGTGGTCTGGTCGAAGGTTTCCAGGTCCATCACGATATGCCCGTCGTTGTCGGAGTAGAGATATTCCACTTGCCGGCTATCGAGGTTGGTGACTTCAATATCATCGGTGGCCCCGACGCGCTTGTCCTGGATCGTCCCCTTGCCCACATCGCGCAGCTTGAACTGCACCTTGGCCCGCAAATTGCCGGGTGTGTTGTGATCGGCATTGGTGACGACAAACAGCTTGCCATCAATAATGACGGCCGTTCCACGACGAATATCGCTAGCGCGCATCGGTAGATCCTGTTGAGTGACTACGTTGGTTAATACGGGATTGTTCTGATCGCGTCAAACCTGAGCGGGGGCGGTTTTGCACGTTGCTATTGTTCATCCATCGCTCTAGGGTGTATTGAAATGTTGCCAAAACGCACAGATTTTTTGAATACGAAATTCCCCAGGGCAATTGCACTTGGCGGATTTTGCGCCGGCTTAATGCTGATGGGCGGATGTATATACCAGCAGCAAGGACCTCCGCAGTCAGAATATGTGCAGCAACCGCCGCCTCCCCAATACCAATATGCGACGCCCCAGCCTCCGCCGCCCCAGCCTGAAGTCGTCGAGGCCTATCAGCCGCCGCCGCCAGAGGTTTATAACCAATACCAATCCGATTTGAGTCCCTACGGCCAGTGGGTCTCGGATCCGCAATATGGGCAATGCTGGCAGCCGTACGGTCGTCCGCCGGGCTGGCAGCCGTACACCGTTGGATATTGGGAGGACACCGATTACGGCTGGACATGGGTGTCCGTGGACGATGAGGCACAATGGGGCGATGTGACCTATCACTATGGCCGCTGGTACGAATCGCCATCGTCCGGCTGGATATGGATTCCCGGAACCACCTGGGCGCCCGCGTGGGTCGCCTGGCGCGAAGGCGGCGGCTATTGCGGCTGGGCGCCGCTGCCTCCGGAAGCCGGATTCGGCTCAGAATATTCCGCCGCCAACACCGATCAGTACGTGCCGGCCAATCGATACGTCTACGTCAACGAGAGTCAGATCACCAACCAGAATGTCAATCAGAACATCGTTCGCAACAACACCACCATCATCAACAACACGACGAACATCACAAACATCACGAACGTGAACAACCACGTGGTGAATCAGGGAGTGCCCGAGGCGAATATCGAGCACGCCACCGGAAAACCGGTACAAAAAGTCCAGTTGGCATCCGCCTCAACGCCCCAGGAAGCCCAAAGTCTGGCAGCGGCTGGCAAGCCGGCCATCTATTCACCCCCGGTCGTTCGCCAGGCCGAGAAAAAGCGCGTGGCCAAAAAATCCCCCGGCGAGCACCAACACCCAGAACGCATCGCCAGAAAAGCCAAAGGAACCGCAGAATCCGAGCGAGGCAAAACCAACCCCGCCGAGCGATGCCCAGAACAATGCCCCCAACAATCCACCAGCGCAGGATAAACCCAGGAAGCAGGCTAACCCCGATGAGCAGTCGCCAACGGATGCGAACCCAAATTCGCCGCCAGACAGCAAGGATAATCCCCCATCCAACACCAGGGACAAATCACCCGCAGAGAATCAGCCCGCCCCCGACAAAAAGCCCGCGCCCGACAAAACCCCTCCGCCGGCTGACAATCCGCCTGCGGCCAAAAATCCCCCAGCGGACAAAAAGCCTCCCGCGGACAATAATCCTCCAGCCGACAACAATCCGCCCGCCGACAAGAAACCTCCAGCGGACAAAAATCCCCCCGCTGACAATAAGCCAGGCGGCGACAAGAACCCGCCCGATGACAAGAAGCCGCCAGCAGATAAAAATCCGGCGGATAATACGCCTTCAAATGGAAATTGAATCCGCGGCACGACGTCCGATGCGACGTCTGCGGCGTAGCAGTGCCAGCGAGCCGATGGCGAGCAAGCTGGTTGAAGCGGGTTCGGGCACTACGACTTCGAATACTGTGCCATAAGTTAATGGCGCGCCTCCGTTGCCGCCCAGGGAGGTCGTACCGTACAAGTTTCCACTTGAATCCATTATTAACCCAGCGAAGGGATGTGCCCCATTTACGTTATCGAATGACGCCATAACGCTGAGGGATCCGCCAGCGGTAGGGACTGAAAAAACATCCCCAAAGCCATCGTCTCCGCCTGCACCCGTCGTTCCGTAGAGAATGTTGCCGGATATAAGAGGATCACCAACGGAGTCGACACCATCCGGGACATCGAACGACGCCAAAACATTGATGGCGCCGCCGCCAATAGGGAAAGAATAAACATCTCCGTATCCATCACCGCCGCCGCCCGTCGTCAGGCCATACAGCATGGTTCCCGAAAGGGTTGGGCCGGAAAATGGAGCAGCGCCGTTGGTTACATCGAATGATGCAAGGGCAGTTGGGGTGCCACCTGTTACCGGGACCGAGAATATAACTCCGTCATTGGATGTGCCGCCCTCGCGGGTGGTACCATAGAGAATCCCGTCCGACAGAGCCAAGTCACCGGTTGGCTGGCTCCCATTGGATCCAGTGAAAGACCCCAAAGGAGTGGGCGTGCCACCACCGATCGGGACTGAAAAAACCACGCCATCGCGGTCCGGTCCGCCAGCGACAGTGGAACCATAAAGAGTTCCGCCGGAAACTATCAAGCCGGACCTGGGACTACCCCCATCAAGGCCCGCGTCGAACGATGCCAACACGTTAGGGCTGCCGCCAGTTACAGGGACAGAGAAAACTTCTCCGTTACCGTTCGGGCCGCCGGCAAACGTCGTTCCGTAAAGCGTGTTACCGGAAAGCGTCAGTCCCGCTAAAGGATTCTGACCGTTCGTGCCATTGAACGACGCCAATACAGTCGGCGTGCCGCCGGTCACCGGCAGTGAAAAGACTTCTCCATCATTGTTAGCTCCTCCCATTTCAGTTGTGCCATAGAGTGTGTTTCCGGAAAGGGTAAGCAGTCCCTCCCTGGGGTCGGCCCCTGTCGGCGAGCCATTGAATGACGTCAACGTGTTGATCGCGAACTGGGCGAGCGCTAGTCTCGGCGACAACACTCCAACGGCCGAGCTGGCCGCTGCAACGAGGATCACAGCGCGAGATCGCTTGCAAATCTTCACTATCTTCCTCCCGGCCATTCGACGTGGAAGCCGTCAAAAATGACGACTTGATGGAACTACTTCGGTATAGTACCAGACAAAAACGCCATTTCCAGAAAAAACCGCTGGAGTCGTGGTAGAATGGGGAAATGGCGGAAATGTGTCCCAAATGCGGTGGAAAAATGGAGCGCGGCGTCACCAAGACCAAGGGATTATTTGGCAGCGAAAATTCACCGCCACCGCAAGTGTTATTTGTGATTCCTGGCTCACCGACTTCAAGTAATCCAATCAAGGCTTTTCAGCAGGGTTTAAACGAGCCAGGCGATCGCAGCTATGCGGTTATGGGAGTGCGATGCACGGATTGCGGATATTTGGAGCTATCCACCGAGGAAAACCCGCTCTAGCCAATTTTGCCGGTATATTCCAACAACACCGCGCTTTCCCCCACTCACCCCCTCTCCCTCCCAACCCTTGACCAACACCCCCCATGCCACTAATTTACCCGCCCATCTCGCAAGCGAATTGAATTGCGAGTTGGCGGCCTTGATTGGAGCGCCCAAATGCCCAAGCCGGATGATTCCAACTGGGGCAAGTTCGCCTCGATTGGATTGGAAGTGGCGGTCGGAGTCGGGCTGGGATTGGCGGTCGGATATTGGATCGATAAGCGATTCAAAACCGATCCCTGGGGCACGCTCATCGGTGCGGCCCTTGGCTTTGCGGCTGGAATGTATTTGCTGTTCAAGGATGCGATGCGGGCGAACAAGGATTGAGCCTTCTTAACGGAACCTGTTGCCCGTCTCTCGGAGAGAAGTTGAAGTCGCTGACCATCATTCTGCTGAGCGTTGCCGGGCCGGTGGCCGTGGCGGCACTGTTGCTGATGGTTATCGGGGTGCGGATCAGTCCGATCGATCCGATTGCGGCCATTGCGATTGGCGGAATTTCCGGATGTCTTGGAATTCTCCCGCTGGCGCGCAGCGGACGGCGCGATCCATCTTCCGTACTGCAGATGGCGCTGGTGGGAACGGTGCTGCATCTCCTGGCCCAAATCGCGCTGGGCACTACGCTGTATGCCACCCACGCTGTCGATCTCCACGGCAATTTCGTTTTCTGGCTGCTCGGCGAATATTGGCTTTCTCTTATCGCGCTAATCTGGCAACTCAAGCGAATGATCTCGTCCGTAATCCCCGAAGCGAAGGTGCACAACTAATATGATGCAGATCCTCGCCGCCGACCCAATGGAGCATGTGCTCCCCCATCCGCTTTTCGGCAACCATCTTGTCTGGTTCACCAATCAAAGCCTGATGGCGCTGGTCGCGGCCGTGCTGATGCTGCTGATCTTCCCAAAACTTTTTGCCAAGCCCGACAGTTCGGCCCCGAGCGGGTCGAAAAATTTCTTCGAGTCGATCCTGGAATTTCTCAGGATTGAAGTCTTTCGTCCGGCGCTGAAAGAAAATACCGACAAATTTGTCCCATTCCTCTGGACCGTCTTCTTCTTCATCGGATTCTGCAACATTCTGGGATGCATTCCGATTGCCGAGTTCATCGCGGTGATAACGAATCTGATCTTCGGCCATCCGATTGAGCACATCGGCGGCACGGCGACAGGCTCGATCAACACCACAGCGACGCTGGCCGTCTGTGCATTCTTCTTCATCCATTTCAACGGGCTGGACGCGGTTGCCAAGTCGCTGATGGATGGAACATACGGCCATCATCCCGCCCACGATGAACACAGCAGCAGCGGCGCGCCCGGCCACGAGGCGGCCATTGATCTTGAACACATGCGCGCCGAAGCGCTGCCCGCGGATGTGCCAGGAAATATGCATGCGCTTTCCGATCCCACCGCACACTACACGGACGGCGACTACTATCTCGGCCCGCACGAACGAAACGCCGCCGAGCAATTTGAAAAGCAGAATAAAATGTCGCCGGGAATGGCGCTGCTGCTCGCCGTGCCGCTTTACTTGTGGAATTTCGCGCCGCATCCATTCAAGCCCGGGCCAGGCGAATCGAAAGCCAAATGGCTGATCGACGTGCCGTTCTTTATGTTTCTGTTGGTGATGGAATTGCTCGGCGCGGTGATCAAGCCGTTTGCGCTGTGCATGCGTCTATTCGCCAACATGGTGGCTGGGCACGCAGTGCTGGCGGTGCTGATCAGCCTGATCGTCGCGGCCCCATCCATCGGATTGATGTTCGCACTGGGCGTTCCGATCGGCGGAATGGATTTGGCGATTCAGTTTCTGGAAATATTTGTGGCAGTGTTGCAGGCGTACATCTTTACCTTTTTGACGACCTTGTTTATTGCCAGCGCGGTAGCGCCGGAACATTAGAAATATGAGATTTGAGATTTGAAATTTACACGGACCTCCCCGGTTTAAGCCGACGACCGGGATTTCCCAAACAAAACGTCGGCGATTCATATAGTTCGTTCGGGCGATTGCCCGAGAGGAGTAGGCAAATGGACGCAATGAGCATTTTGGCGCAAACCGTGCCGCTGATTTCCGACAAGGGAATTGCGGTCGGCGGAGCGGCCATCGGTATGGGCCTGGCCGTCATCGGCGCGGGTCGTGGTATAGGACAAATCGGCGGCCAGGCCGTCGAAGGCATCGCGCGCCAACCCGAGGCAGCCGGTCGAATCAGCACCAACATGCTGATCGCCGCCGCGCTGGTCGAAGGCGTGGCTTTCGCCGCCATCGTGCTGGGATTTCTGCTCTGCAGCAAGGTGCTGTGAAGAACCTCGTGCTGGGCAACGATGATGTCCACTTGAACTGAGAGGTCATGTGCTAACCACATACACACTCGCCGACGGCGACACCCAACCGCATGTCGTTCGATTATCGCTCGGACCTTTGGGTTCTGGGCATCTTCCTGGTCGTCTGCATCGTTCTGTACCGGACGGCGTGGAAGAATGTGCTCATCGGTCTCAAGGCCCGTGAAGATCGCATCCGCAAGGACATAGCCGATGCCGAGGCGGCGAGGGTCAAGGCGGATGAATTGCTGCGCCAATACAACGCCAAGCTGGCCGATGCCCAGCAGCAGGTGCAGGCGGTGCTCGCCCAGGCGACGGCTGATGCGGAGAAGATCGCCACTAGCATGAAGATGCGCGCCCAGCGAGAGGCTGAAGAGGCCAAGGAACGCGCCACCGCCGAAATCGAGCAGGCCAAGCGCAATGCGTTGGCGGAGATTTATGATCAGACCGCCAATCTCGCGACATCCGTTGCCGAGAAAATCATCCGTCGGCAATTGAATGCCAACGATCAGCGCGATCTGGTCAACGAAAGTCTCTCGCAGCTTCAATCCATCAGCAAAAACTGAATATGCACCATTGATCATGCACAAAGACAACCATCATTCTCCGCTGTCCCTGGCGTATGCCGAGGCAATGCTGCAATTGGCCAATGAGGGCAATTCAGCGAAAGAAACCGGCCAGGAATTGCGCGACCTTCGGCAGATTCTGGACACCATTCCGGATTTTGCCCAGGTGCTGGCAGATCCGGCAATCGGTCACGAAGAACGCGGCCAATTGCTGACCAATGTTTTCAAAGGCCGGGCCTCGAAGCTGGTGTTTGATTTTCTTCAACTGCTCAATGAGAAGGGCCGACTCTCGGCACTGGCGGGCATCGCCGGGGCATACGATGAATTGCTCGATTCCCAGCAGGGCATTGTGGAAGTGGATGTCACGGTCGCCCAGAGGCTGGATGACAGCCAGATGGAAGCGGTGCGAAAAAAAGTCAGCGATGCGCTCAAGCGAGACGCGGTGGTGCATCAGTATGTAGAACCGTCGATCATCGGCGGCCTGATCCTGCGCGTGCAGGACCAGCTCATCGACGGCAGCGTGCGGGCGCAGCTCCAGGCAATGCGCCACAAATTGCGGGCGGCGCGGCCCACTTAACGGAAATGCAATTTAGCCACCGATGGGGCACCGATTGGCACCGATGAAGAAAGAGAATTTGAATTTATCGTTTTAATCGGTGCTCATCGGTGCCCCATCGGTGGCTAATTTAATTTGGAATTAAAAAATAGTTCGGAGAAAAAAAGATGGCCATTAATGTCGCGGAAATCACCAGCATTCTGAAAAAAGAAATTCAGGGCTTCGAGCAGCGGCTGCAGATCAACGAAGTCGGCACCGTCATCGAAGTCGGCGACGGCATCGCGCGCATCTACGGCCTGCGAAACGCCATGGCCGGCGAACTTTTGGAATTTGCCGACGGCACCATGGGCCAGGTGTTCAATCTCGAAGAAGATTCCATCGGCTCGGTCATCTTCGGAAATTATCTGGGCATCAAGGAAGGCGATTCAGTCAAGAGCACCGGGCGATTGCTGGAAGTGCCGGTGGGAGATGCGGTCATTGGGCGTGTGGTGAATCCGCTGGGCCAACCGCTCGACGGCGGCCCGGCGATTCAATCGTCGGAAACCCGCAAGATGGACATCGTCGCGCCGGGAATTGCCGAGCGGCAACCGGTGAAGGAGCCGCTGCAAACCGGCATCAAGGCGATCGACAGCATGATTCCCATCGGTCGCGGGCAACGAGAACTGATTATCGGCGACCGCAAGACCGGCAAGACAGCCATCGCTCTCGACACCATCATTAACCAGCGCGGCACCGGCGTTAAATGTTTTTATGTCGCCGTGGGCCAAAAGGAATCGTCCGTGGCTCAGGTCGTGGATGTGCTGAAGCAACATGGCGCTATGGAATACACGACGGTCGTCATCGCCAGCGCCGCTGATCCGGCTCCGATGCAGTACATCGCCCCGTATGCCGGATGCGCGATGGCGGAATATTTCATGTGGAAGGGGCAGGCGACGCTGTGTGTTTATGACGATCTGACCAAACAGGCCGCCGCATATCGCCAGCTGTCGCTGCTTCTCCGCCGCCCACCGGGTCGTGAGGCGTATCCTGGCGACGTGTTCTATCTCCACAGCCGATTGCTCGAACGCGCGGTTAAACTCAGCAGCGACAAGGGCGGCGGCAGCCTGACGGCTCTGCCCATCATCGAAACCCAGGAAGGCGAAGTCTCGGCCTACATCCCCACCAACGTCATCAGCATCACCGACGGCCAGATATATCTAGAGCCCGATCTGTTCTTCGCTGGCGTGCGTCCGGCCATCAACGTCGGCATCAGCGTCAGCCGGGTGGGTGGAAACGCCCAGACCAAGGCGATGAAAAAGATCGCGGGATCACTTCGATTGGATTTGGCCGCCTACCGCGAACTGGAAGCCTTTGCCCAGCTCGGCACCGAACTCGACAAAGCCACGCAAGCGCAGCTGGATCGTGGAGCTCGGTTGGTTGAGTTGCTCAAGCAGCCGCAGTATCGCCCGTTCAAAATCGAGCAGGAAGTCATGGTGATCTACGCCGGCACTCAGGGATTCCTCGACGATGTCCCGATCGGCCGGGTGCAGGAGTTCCAGGCGGCATTTCTTACCTATGTTGACAGCAGTGCCGAACAACTTCGCAAAGGGTTGGCCGAAACCAAGGAATTGACCTCCGAATTCGAGGGCCTCTTGAAGCAGGCGCTGAACGATTTCAAATCCCGCGTCTGGAAAAAATGACCGAAACGGGGCGGGGCAAAAACGCCGGTATTTGCGGGGTTAAAGGACCTTTCTCAAGGGGTTCGTTAGGATGGCTCTGTCGTCAGAGGCCGCGCGCATGGAATATTTTGCGCCGCCTAGGGTCGGCTGGCCTAAAATTTGTTTGATTTTCGTGATTTGTTCGCAAATAGAGTACAAGTTCAAGCGTATAGAGGGTGAGGCCCTGTTGGGAAATAAGTCTATCTTCGCCGCAGGAGGACTTTGGACAGGACCCAGGATGGTTGAGGAATATGTCGCTACAATTGTTTCGGGCGTTTGCGTTGGGAGCTCCGAGGGGAGCGTCGAGAATGACTAATTCGTATACGGAAAACACCGCAGCCGAACAGCCACGCAGCCTCTTCGGCTACGAGCTGATTGACGTGCTGGGCGAAGGCGCCGGCAGCGTGATCTACGCCGCCAGCGATCCGGTCACCACCCAGGTATATGCCCTCAAACATGTGATCGTGAAACAGGAAAAAGATCAGCGCTTCGTCGACCAGCTTCTCAACGAATACGAAATCAGCAGCAAGGTCAACCACCCCATGCTCCGTCGCGCGGTGGATATCAAGACCAACAAAACCCTGCTGCGCAAACCCACCGAAGCGGCCCTCGTGATGGAACTCTTCGACGGCACCGCCTGTGATGTCGCCCCGCCCACGAGCGTCGAGGCGATCATAGATGTCTTCCGCCAAACGGCCGAGGCGCTGCAGGCGTTGCACCAACAGGGGTATGTTCACTGCGATCTGAAACCCAACAACATTCTCGTTTCCGTTGAAGGTAAGGTGAAGATCATCGATCTTGGCCAGGCTTGTCCGATCGGCTCGGTGAAAAAGCGAATCCAGGGCACGCCGGATTTCATTTCCCCCGAACAGGTGAAATGCGAACCGGTCACGGTGCAAACTGATGTTTACAACCTCGGGGCCACGTTCTACAACCTCTTCACCGGCCGCAAGCTGCCGACCCTGTTCACGCTGAAGAAATCCGAGAACAGTTTCCTGGTCGCCGATGCGATTCCCCAGCCGCACGAGCTGAATCCCCAGGTGCCGGCGAATTTGTCCAACCTGGTGATGGATTGCTGCAAGGTCACCCCCAGCAAGCGCCCGGCCGACATGGCCGAGATTCTGCGAAGGCTGGAAATCATCCGCTCCAGCATGACCGGCAAAACTGCGTTGATGGCTTGAACCCCCGATGACGGTAAAGATCTGACGCGGGCCGGGCGAATAAAATCTCTCAGCCCGTTCCCCGAATTCTTTCCGACCCCCCTGTGACAAAAATCCAGTCCGGAATTTTTATTTTTTAAAATCGGCCAAACGTGGGAAACGAACTATAATATTTTGAAAATATCTCGCCGGAAACGCTGATTTGTCAAATCATTGCCGAAAAAAGCATCGGATTTTGCCGTATTTTTTGTCAAAAACGACACGATTTTCGTCAATTTTTGCGCGAAAATGCGCGAAATTGACCCGTTTTGGAAGCGTTTTGTTTGCACTTCTGTAGCGCCGCTGGAGCGAATGTTGCAACAAGAATGCGATAAATCGCACCGCTTGCAAAACTGTTTAGCCGCGACCCGAAGGGGAGCGCGTTCGCCGTCTGACAGCGTGCGATTACACTCTTGTCATGCCGACCAAACCCCGCTGCGCTTGGGTGCCCGAGGACAAACCCGATTACGTCCACTATCACGACACCGAGTGGGGCGTGCCGGTGCATGATGATCGTCAGCTTTTTGAGATGCTGATTCTGGAAGGGGCACAAGCGGGGTTGAGTTGGTACACCATCCTCAAACGCCGTGAAGGGTATCGCAAGGCGTTCAAAAATTTCGATCCCGCAAAAGTTGCGAAGATGACCGATGCCGATCTAAAAAAAGTGCTGACCAACGCCGACATTATCCGCAATCGCCTGAAAGTTTTCTCCACCCGCAAAAACGCCCAGGTTTTCCTCGCCATCCAGAAAGAGTTCGGTTCCTTCGACGCCTACCTCTGGCGTTTCGTCGGCGGCAAGCCGCAAGTGAACCGCCCCCGCACCATGAAAGACCTCCGCGCCAACTCCCCCGAATCGGATGACCTCTCCAAGGATTTAAAAAACCGCGGCATGAGCTTCGTCGGCTCGTCCATCATCTACGCGTACATGCAGGCGGTGGGGTTGGTGAACGATCATATGCGGGGGTGTTACAGGGCGGAGGGGTGAATTCAACACGTCTACACCTGCAAACGGTTTCGGGGCTCGATCTGGCGGAGGGCGAACGGCGGCGGTACAAAATGGCCAATGCTCACGGAAAAAGCTCAGCGCGAGAGGAAAACTGCTGGGTAGCGAAAGTCCGGTGGATATGGTCTACAACGTATTCTTTCTGGACGAGGCCAAGCGAACGATCAAACGGCTCTCTCCCGATATAGCGCGCCGGATTCTGGCGAAGATCGAAAGAATGCGGCGCGATTTGGCGGGTGACGTAACCCGATTGAAGGAGTTTGTTCCCAACTATCGTTTGCGGGTCGGCGACTGGCGCGTGCTTTTTGAGATCGAGGGGGACACGATCGTCATCCATGAGATCAAGCATCGATCGAAGGCTTACGGCTGATTGACGAGGTATAATATGTTCAAGATGAAATACGATGTATGGTCCAAAAATGGCAAGCAGCAGTTCGTCCTTGTTCCGATGGCGGACTACCGGACGATTTGCCAGCGGCTCGAAGACGACGCAGATTTCCGTGCCATCGAGGCGTCGAAAAAACGGCAGGCCGGTTCAGCCCGAACTTCTCTTGAGCAGCTCAAGCGCGAATTGGGGTTCACTCGAGGGCGGAAGAATTCCAGGAAGTGAGCCAAATAATGTGTCCATCTGGCTCGACGGCGCTCAACGCCGATTAGGCCCATCCGATCAATTAACCAAAACAGCATGGATTCATTTGATAACTCCGGTATTCCGATGCTTCGTCATGCGGTGGCGACGTTGGCATACCGAGCGGGCAAGACTTTTCGCAACGTGCCGGCGGGGTTTGATAGTTTTCGAGCGGCGCCGGTGACACGGTCGGCAATTGAAATCGTGGCTCATATTGGGGATTTGTTGGATTGGGCGGGGCGGGCGGCGGATGGGGATATATCTTGGCGTCCGTCTTGCCGAGTTCGTGGGACAAAGAAATCGCGCGGTTCTTTGCGGCATTGAAGTCTTTTGACGATCGGCTGGCAGCCGGAAATCCATTGGCGACGTCGCCAGAGAAACTTTTTCAGGGGCCGGTCGCCGATGCGCTGACGCATGTTGGGCAGTTGGCGACGCTTCGGCGAATGGCCGGCTCGGGGATTCGCGGGGAAAGTTACGTCGCCGCGGACATCAGGATCGGCTGGGTTGGGATGGAACAGACTCCGCCGATTCGGGAGTTTGAGGGATGAGAATCTCGATTGGGTCCAGCATAATTTCATTCACCATCTGAATTTCGTTTTTGTTAGAATTCCCGGCATGGATCGTGTACCGCTTCGGCCGCTGGGTTATGCGACTGCATTTGAGGAGATTCTGGATCCGGGGGAGCGGGTGCTGTGGGAGGGGCAGCCGCGGCAGGGGATTTATTTTCGGGCGAGCGATTTTTATTTAATCCCATTCAGCATTATGTGGGGAGGCTTTGCGATCTTTTGGGAGTACTCGGTTCTCACGAATTTCGGTCACGGGCGAGTTGGGCAGGGCGGCGCGCCAATCGTCTTTCCGCTATGGGGCATTCCTTTTGTGTTAATCGGATTGTACATGATGGTTGGCCGATTCTTTTTCGACGCATGGCAGCGGCGGAGAATTTGGTATGGGGTCACGGACCGCCGGGCGCTGATTGTGCGAACAAGCCTGGGGCGAAAATTTACGAGCTTTGACCTGCGGACTATCGGAGAGGTCAGCTTTCGGCAGCACTCCGATGGGACGGGTACTTTGACGTTCGGCCCCGCCGTTTCCGTGTTTATGCAGCGCAATCGTTCGATGAACTTGCAGGGAGCGGCGAATAACGCATTCGACCACACGCCAGATGCCGCCGAGGCGTATCGCGTCGTGCGGCAAGTGCAGCAGACGCCGGCGGGGCAGATGGGGTCGTGACGAATCCTCTTGTCACCGCGCAGGCATTACAGAAAATACTCCGGGATCGATCTTGAATTCTCTGCCGAGTTGGCGGTGATGGGGCGGCACGCTGAGGATCATCGACAGGGCGCTTTGGCCGATTCTCAGCACTTTCCCAAATACGATCTACCGTACGGCGTTATGATTCTTCTTCGCCTCGCGGACGGAGGGCGGGGCAGTCAGGGTGAAGACCACAACTTCTTCGCCGGTTATCGTGCTGATGTCGTGGTGCAGGCTCCGCACCTTAACGCCGAGGATCTCCTCGACCATCGCTTCGATGACCGGCCGGCCCGTCTCCACTAACTGGATTCTGACCTGCTTGACGAGCTCTCGCCCCTTCTCGGCCTGGAGCGTTTTGACCAAATGCTGTTCCGCCGCGGTCAGGACTCCCTGGAGACGAACCACAAGCAGATCCCCGATCAGATGCGCGTGCACATCCTTGGGTCCGCGACCCATGTACTCCTGCTCAAAGCGGCTCATTCCCCGGCAGATGGCGGCTTCGATTTCTCCTGTGGTTTTCATTGCCCTTCTCACATTCCCTGATTTACCGTCGCCATTCGATGCCATGATGAACATGACAACAAGACCGGCTAATGTTTCTTGTGCCGTGGTTTGCGGGACGGCTTCGTACCGGCGGAATTGCTCGGGGTGATGTCACTGATCATGCCGATGATCTTGACGGCTCGGCCAAGACTATTCCGCAAAACTGCTCCATGTACCGTCACCCGCACGGCGCTTCCATCCTTGCGAACACAACGTTTCTCAACGGCCCACGACTCGGTCTTGGCGTGGAGCATGCGCGCCAGTCCATCCATGTCTTGTCTCCGATCGCCAGGATGCGTCAGGCCGATATAGGTTTTGGAAAGGAGCTCCTCGGCTGAATATCCCACGATCTCGCAGAACTTCCGGTTGACTCTGGAAAAGCGGAAAGCGGGCGCGTCGGCCTGGAACATGCCTATGCCGGAAAGGTCGAACATGGCGCGAAATCCGGCTTCGCTGTTCAGCAGCGCCTCGGTGACTTCCTGAAGGAGAAGAAACGCAATTTTCTTCTCGCCTAACACCGCATCCACCTGGTGGTGTTTCAGGGCGTCAACGATCGGCTCCGCGGCGGCCAATCGTTTTTCCAACTCCTGATAGGTCGGCTTGCCTTTCTTCATGGATAACCTTCCGGCAACCGAAGCGCAAGCAAAAGCTTCTGGCGATCGCTCAAGTTGCCCAGAACAACCACCTTGGGAAGTGGAGCGACCAGGATCAACGCCGGCGTGATCAATATGTTGTCCTTGAGCGCCGCCCGGAAATTTTTCACGACATCAATAATTTCAATCGTGCATCGGCCCTTGAGGTGCTCCTGACAGAGTTGGCGAAGGTTGACCAGGGCTTGTCGGGAATTGGGCCCATCGCCCGCCATGAAGAGCCGCAGTTGGTAATGGCCCCGGTTTCCTTTGCCTCGACGGACTTTGGCGGGGAGGGAATGGTTCACTTCCCACCATCCTTCGTATCCGCTTGCCCGGCCCGATCCACTGGCGGCCTCGGGCTGTCCGGGATTTCGATGCCTAGGCTGGTAATGGCAAATGGCTGGCGCAGATTGGAATGCGCCGATCCCCTGGATTTTACGATAAGAACCTGTCGGTTAATCTCCCGGCCTTTTTCGACAAACCGCAATTGAATGACCGCATCCACCACGGAGGAAAAACCGATGCCGCTGAGTTCTTCATCAGTTCCCACCAGGCCGGTGATCTGGTTGGTCATGATGCAGGTAATGCCTCGCTCCTTGACGATGCTCACCAGCCTCATCAGATAATCGAAGGCGGCCTGCTCGGACCCCATTCGTACACAGGCGGAGACGGCGTCAAGAATCACATGGTTCGGTTTGAAGTCGTCGATAGCCTGCAGGGCACGGATCAGGTGGCCGTCAGACCCCATGGCTTCCGGCAGACCGGTCTGTACCATCAGCTTTCGCCTGCGCAGAGCCGGACGCAGATCAATCCCGGCGCTAAGCATCGCGGTGACCATCGCCTCCCTGGATTCCTCAAAGCTCAGGTACAACGCTCTCTCGCCGGCACGACATGCGCTTTGGACGAAAGTACAGGCCAACGAGGTTTTGCCGGTGCCGCTGGTGCCCGTGATGAGAACACAGGATGCGCGTCGGTAGCCGCCGGCGAGCATGGCATCCAGTCCAGCCAGACCCGTCGAAACCTTTGGCCCAAGTGCTTGATGAGTCAGTTCCGCCTTGGTCAGCGGAAAGAGAACGATTCCGTGGTCGCCGATGACATAAGGATATTCGTTGGTCCCAAAGCCCGAGCCGCGATATTTGATCACCCGTAATCGGCGTGTGGCCACTTGTCCGATCACGCGATGGTCGAGGCGGATCACGCAATCTGCCATGAAGTCCAGGAATTCATATTGAGGTGCCGCATCCCCTTCGCGATGAACCTTGGCGGTCAGGACGTTGGTCAGGCCCCGGTCGATCAGCCATTCGTGCAGCCGATACAATTCGTTGCGTTCGCGTCGTGGGTCGCCGAAGACCCGCAGCAGCACGTCCAACGCATCGATCACGACCCTGCGGGCTTTGATTCTCTTGATCTGTCCGCCCACGATCGCCAGCAGGCCGCTAATATCGAAATCGCCGGAGATGACTTCCTCGCCATACAATCGTGCTTCGACGACGGCTACTTTTCCGGCCTTCTCTAATGCCGCCAAATCCCATCCCAGGGACAGGGCGTTTTTGCGAACGGCCTCGGCCCGTTCTTCCAACGTGACGAACACGCCGGGTTCGCCGGCCATCGCGCCAGAGCAAAGGAACTCCAGACCAAGCACCGTTTTTCCCGAGCCCGGTCCGCCGCTGGCCAACGTAGTCCGGCCTCGCGGCAGTCCGCCTTCCAGTACCTCATCCAATCCAGAGATTTGGGTGGGCACTTTCGGAATCGGCCGGCCTCTTACGCGCATGGTCCGCTCATTTCTGTGAATCCACTTCGGCATCCCGAACCCGCGAAACCCGCAACAGCTCCCGACACACAAACTCATCAGCAAAAAAAAGCCGACGTGAACGAGTGCCATTCAGGCATTCGATCACGTCGGCCTACTGTTCGACTGGCCCATTGCCGTAGCGACAGGCCTTTCATCGAGTCTTCCGATTGAGCCCCCATGCGGACAAGGGCATTACTCACAAGTATCGAATCTTACTTCACCCCAAGAGATAATTCAAAGGCTTTTTGCCTGCCCCAGTCCCAGTTTGGCCCGGCCGCGAGCGTTTCCAGCACAGCAATCACAGAAATGTGCCAGGATCGATTTTGAATCTTCGACCGAGCCGTATCGCATCGTGCGGCAGGTGCAGCAGACGCCGGCGGCACAGACGGGGTCCTGACGCCTTTTGTGGGAGCTAAACGCGGGGATGCGGAATGAGTCGCCGTGCTGAATTTAGGCTCGAAAAAACGCGATGCACCTTAAAGCTACAACGGTTTCCGTTTTTTCCGGAGGATCCTATCCCGACTCGATTCTACGTTGATTATCGATTGTGCCATATATGTAGATAATTCAGTCTTAGTAGTTGCAACATTTAATAATCTATGCCGGCAATTATCCGATGATTGGTTTAGGCAGCAGGGGCAAACGGGCTGATCAAGAATGAGGGCTTAGCTATGCCGGCGGTGACCGAGAGTAGTTCATCTGTTGATGAATTTTTGACCCAACACAAGAATCTCCAGGCGATGCCGGAGAGCGCGATCCGTATTCTTCGGATGACGCGGGATCCCAATTGCAATAGTGCGCAACTGCTTAAACTGATCGAGCAGGATGCTGCTCTTTCGGCCCGCATCATGAAGGCGGTCAATAGTTCCTTTTATGCCCTGCAAACCAAAATGACTCGACTAGACCGGGCCGTGGCATTTATGGGACTCAGGGCGGTCAAGGAAGTCACGCTCTCTTCGTCGATTTCGGGGTTCTGCAACGATATCGCCCTGGGCAGCTTCAGCGGGCGCGACCTTTGGGATCATTGCGTTGGCGTGGCCATTCTTGCAAGGGAGCTTGCGGTTCGGTCCCAGACGATGGACTCCGAGGATGCGTTCCTGGCCGGAATGCTGCATGATGTGGGTTTGCTTCTGGCGGCGCAGTCGGAAATTCAAAAAAGCAGGATGGTTTTTCAGGAGGCTGAAACTCACAGCGCGCCCTTCACGAAAGTCGAGCAAAAGGTTTACGGTTTCGACCACTGCGAGCTGGGCGAGCGGCTTTCGCAGAACTGGAATCTGCCCGAGTATGTCACCTGCGTCGTCCGCTGGCACCATCAACCCGAGGATGCGCCTGAAGAATACAAGAGATTTTGCCGGCACGTTTTTATCGCCGACTCCATCTGTTGCGAGGCAAAAGTGGGATGCCCGCTGACGTGCGGGCGTCAGGCGATATCCGATCAAGCGCTGGAAATGGCGCGTTTAACCCGCCAGACGCTTGTGGATGTCGCGGCAAAGCTCCCGATCCTTCTGCGGCTGCACTTCACTTAAATCATTAAGTCAGCAGGCCGCGAGAGCCATGTTAAAATTATCTCCGCAACAATACGCCGGGGTTGTAGAGTCGCTTCAAAGCGCCGCCGCGTCGGGCGGCAGCGACAAGCGGCAGTTCAGCCGAATGGATGTTCAGGCGCAGATCAAAGTGGGCATTATGTTGGACAATCGGGTGGTCCGCTGCTTCAGCGCATTGACGCGGGATGTTTCGGCGACCGGCATCGGACTTTGCCAGGGTTCCAAGTTTGTACCTCAGGAGCATTTTGTGGCTTCATTGCCGTGCGCCAAGCGACCAATTGCGATCATCTGCTCGGCGACTTTCTGCCGGCCGCTGGCGGATGGAATTTACTGGTTAGGGGCGCAGTTCATAGCCGAAGCGGATCAGATTTTGGCCAGCGAATTCGCAAAGATTGCCTCGATATGGAAATCGGCGGCGTAAGAAGTGCATGTAATCGCGGCCCCCCATTTCACGTCACGAGAGCGGCTGACGAAAACCTTGCTTGCTAAAGAGAAGGACCCGGGAAAGATTTCCCGGGTCCGTTGCATTTTTGGATATTGAAACAGCATTACGATCCACCTTGCGGGACCGGCTCGGGGAGCGCGGGCTCCGGGAGTTGGGCGACGCGCTGAGCAGCCGGCGTGGGCGTCGGCTCGGGGATTTCCGGCGGCTCGGCGAGGTGCTTGATCCGCAGGTTCAGGTGCGGGGAGAACGCGGTGCCGGCGGGGATTAAGTGGCCGAGGATCACGTTTTCTTTCAGGCCAACCAGCGTGTCCACCGCGCCGGCCAGGGCGGCTTCGGTGAGGACCTTGGTAGTCTCCTGGAAGCTGGCGGCGCTGATGAAGCTTTCGCTTTGCAGCGAGGCCTTGGTGATGCCGAGCAAAAGCGTCTTGGCGCGAGCCGGTTTGGGACGCTTGCCCTTGGCGGGATCTTTGCCGGCAGCCTCGGCGGCATCGTTGGCTTCCTTGAGTTCCGTCTTGGTCACGACATCGCCTTCCTTGAAGCTGGTGCCGCCCGGATCGGAAATTTTCAAACTCTGATTGAGCAACTCGTTGCCCTGGCGGAAGCGGAAACGATCCAGCACTTCGCCGGGGAGGAATTTGCTGTCGCCGGCATCTTCGACCTTCACCTTGCGGAGCATCTGGTTGAGGATGATCTCAATGTGCTTGTCGTTGATCTTCACGCCTTGCGACCGATACACATTCTGCACCTCGGCCAGCAGATACTGGTAGAGGGCTTCCTCGCCTTTGATGCGGAGAATGTCATGGGGAATGATCGGCCCGGTGATGAGCGGATCGCCGGCTTCTATGCTGTCGCCGGCGTGGACCTGGAGTTCCTTGTCGTTGGGGACGTGGTGCTCGCGTTCCATGCCGGTTTCGGACTTGACGATCATGGTCGTCTTTCCGCGGCGTTTTTCCGAGCGGATTTCGACCGTGCCGGAAATCTCGGCGAGCACCGAGGGATCCTTGGGCTTGCGGGCCTCGAAGATTTCGGTGACGCGCGGCAGACCGCCGGTGATGTCCATCGTTCCGGCCGCCTCGCGCGGCTGGCGGGCCAACATGTGGCCGGGGCCGATCTTCTGGCCGTTGAGGACTTCGATACGCGCCTTGGCCGGGAGATAGTGGAAGTCGAGGATTTTGCCGTCATCGCCTTCGATGGTGATGCGCGGATGGCGTTCGCCCTTGTGCTCGATGACGACGAGCTTGGCGACGCCGGTGCCCTTGCGCTCTTCTTCGAGTCGGGCGGTTTCGCCTTCTTCGATGTCCTCGTAACGGACGATGCCGCCTTTCTCCGCCAGAATTGGCGTGATGTGGGCATCCCAGAGAACCAGTTGCTGGCGCGGCTTGACCTTTTCGCCGTCGGTCACCAGCACGGTTGAGCCGTAGGGGACTTTGTATTTCTCGAGTTCGCGGCCCTTGGCATCGACGATGGAGAGTTCTCCGTTGCGCTTGAGGGCGACGAGATGCTTGTTGCCGTCGGCGTCGGTGACCATCACTGCGTTGATGTCGTGGTGCTGGACGGTACCGCCGGAGACGGCCTTGATGTCGTTTTCGATGAGACTGCCGGTGGCGACGCCGCCGGTGTGGAATGTACGCATGGTCAACTGCGTGCCGGGCTCGCCGATGGATTGTGCGGCGATGATTCCGACGGCCAGGCCTTCCTCGACCACCTGATTGGTGGACATGTCAATACCGTAGCAGGAAGCACAGATGCCGCGCGGGCTCTCGCACGTCAGCGGGGAGCGGACGCGGATAGTTTCGAGTTTGAGGTCTTTGATCTTGTCGGCGATCTCGCCGGTGATGACCTGATTTTCCGAGACGATGGTTTCATCGGTGATGGGATTTCGGATGGTGTCGCGGGCCGTGCGGCCGACGATCATGTCCTTCAATTCCACTTCGATGGTTTCGCCCTTATAGATGGTCGTCTTGGTGACGCCATTGACGGTGTTGCAGTTGTACTCGTTGATGATGACGTTCTGCGCCACATCGGCGAGCTTGCGGGTGAGATAGCCCGAATCGGCGGTCTTGAGGGCGGTGTCGGCCAATCCCTTGCGGGCGCCGTGGGTGGAGGAGAAATATTCCAGCACCGACAGACCTTCGCGGAAGTTGGCCTTGATCGGCGTTTCGATGATTTCGCCCGAGGGTTTGGCCATCAAACCGCGCATGCCGCCGAGCTGGCGCATCTGATCGACCGAGCCGCGCGCTTTGCTGGTGGCCATCATGTTGATGGGGTTGAGATATTTGAGATATCCCTTCTGCCTGGCAACATCCTTGGAAACCGGGTGGCCTTCCTCGTCGCGGTAATCGTTTTCCAGGCCGGTCATCAGGTCTTCGGTGACCTGCTTGCGAGCGTGGCCCCAGAGATCGATGAGCTGGGAATAGCGTTCCTGATCGGTGATCGCGCCCATGCGGTAATTCTTCTCAATTTTGTCGGCCTTTTTCTGGCCTTCTTCGAGAATCGTGCTCTTGGATTCGGGCGTTCGGATATCGGTGATACCGAAGCTGAGACCGGCCAATGTGGAGCGCTTGAAGCCGAGGGCTTTCATGTCGTCCAGCAACTTGATGGTGGCGGGGCGGCCGAGTTCGGCGTAGGTGTCGGCGATGACGCGGCTGCCGCCGGCGCTGGTAAGGGCGTAATTGTAGAACGGCATCTTGTCCGGAAGAATGTCGTTGAAGACGCAGCGGCCCACGGTGGTCATCACGACCTGCCCGTCGAAATCCGCGGGCTTGGGCCGGGGGACATAATCGGGATTCTTGCGCTTGCGATGGAATTCCAGATTCTTCCACGCCTCGTCTGAAAGCGGCACCGGCGCGGATTTGTCGCCGGGCACCACCTGCGTGCGGTCGGTGAGACGGACAAAGATGCGCGTGTGGGTGGAGATTTTTCTCAGGTCGTATGCCAGCAGCGCTTCGCGCGGGCTGTTGAACATCGAGTATTCGCCCTTGTCGCCGTCCCGATCGACGGTCATGTAATAGATGCCAAGCACGATGTCCTGCGAGGGGGTGATGATTGGCGTGCCGTTGGCGGGGGAGAAGATGTTGTTGGGCGCCAGCATCAGAACGTGCGTTTCCGTCTGGGCTTCGATGCTCAGCGGAAGGTGGACGGCCATCTGGTCGCCGTCGAAGTCGGCATTGAAGCCTTTGCAAACCAGCGGGTGAATTTTGATGGCGTTGCCTTCGACCAGCACCGGCTCAAACGCCTGAATGCCCATGCGGTGAAGCGTGGGGGCGCGGTTGAGCATCACGGGATGCTGGTAGATGACTTCTTCGAGAATGTCCCAGACTTCCGGGTCGCGCCGCTCGAGCATCTTCTTGGCGGACTTGATCGTGTCGGCCAGGCCGTGCTCCTTGAGCTTGCGGATGATGAAGGGCTGATAGAGTTCCAGCGCGATTTTCTTGGGGAGGCCGCACTGGTGGAGCTTGAGTTCCGGACCAACGACGATGACGGATCGGGCGGAATAATCCACGCGCTTGCCGAGCAGATTTTCACGGAATCGGCCCTGCTTGCCCTTGATCATGTCGGTGAGGCTCTTGAGCGGGCGGTTGCTGCTTCCCAGAACCGGGCGACGGCAACGGCCGTTGTCGAACAGGGCATCCACCGCCTGTTGCAACATGCGTTTTTCGTTGCGGATGATGACTTCGGGCGCGTTGAGATCGACCAGCTTTTTGAGCCGGTTGTTGCGGTTGATGATTCGGCGATAGAGATCGTTCAGATCGCTGGTAGCGAAGTTGCCGCTTTCCAGCAGAACCAGCGGGCGCAGATCGGGCGGAATCACCGGGATGACGTCCATGACCATCCATTCCGATTTGTTCTCGGAATTGCGAATAGCCTCGACCATCTTCAGCCGCTTGGTCAAATCTTTGATCTTCTGCTTGCTGTTGGTCTTTTCGATGTCGCGGCGGATTTTTTCCGCTTCGGAATTTAGTTCGAGCAGGCCGAGCAATTTCTTCACCGCTTCAGCGCCCATCTCGGCTTCGAATTCATCGCCATATTTTTCGTAGGCGGCGCGGTATTCGTCTTCGGTGAGGAGCTGCTTCTTTTTCAGCGGGGTTTTGCCGGGATCGGTGACGACGTAATCCTGGAAATAGACGATCTTTTCCAGATCGCTGGTGCGCATATCCAGCAATGAGCCAAGCCGGCTGGGCAGAGCTTTGAAGAACCAGATGTGCACGATGGGCGCGGCCAGATTGATGTGGCCCATGCGTTTGCGGCGGACGCGGCTGTGGGTGACCTTCACGCCGCAGCGGTCGCAGATGATGCCTTTGTATTTCGTGCCCTTGTACTTGCCGCAAGAGCATTCCCAGTCGCGCTCGGGGCCGAAGATACGTTCGCAGAAGAGCCCATCTTTTTCCGCGCGATAGGTGCGGTAATTGATGGTCTCGGGCTTCTTCACCTCGCCGAAGGACCACGAACGAATATCGTTCGGGCTGGCGAGTTGGATGCGAACCGAACCGTAATCATTAATGCGATCGTAAACGCTTTCAGCCATGGTTGTTCTTCTTTCTTTTCAGTTCACCAACGCAAGTTTCAGTGCTTCATCAACCCTTCAACTCTTTGCCTTGCGGTAGATATCTATGATGCCTTCCGTCGCGATCGGCGTTTGCCTTCTAAACCTTCGACGGCCGCAATTTGATTTTTTCTCAAGAACACAAAATCCTCGCCACCGGGCAGTGCATAAAAATGCTCAGTCTTCAATTCCACCAAGTTCGCGCCGCGATCAATGATGTAACGGTCGCCGCTGGTCAAAACGATACGAAACGGCACGAACGGCTCGCGATCCTTAAGCTCGTGAATCGCCTGAATGTTGCTCGTCGCTTCTCGATCTTCTTCAGCCATGTCGTGTTCTCTCTGACATTCACGCCGACTTTCGTTTGCGCGGGGGCGCCGTATGCGTCTCAATTAGTTTTCGCAGCGCGAGGTTCACGGCCTTCTCCGTGGGAAAGGCTGAGCGAATCTTTGGATCGATCCGCACGAATCCATTGCGAAAATTCACAAATGCCTTCCACGCAGCCGGTCCGCGGCCGATTGTTACGAACCGTTTCGGGTCACTCGTGTCGGTCGGCCCGTCGTACGCCATTTCCTCCGGACTGAATTTGACGAAGCGAACCTTAATCTTCGCTGAAGTACCGGAGGCCTTCTTTCCGCGTCGCGCGCCGGGCACTGATGATTCGGATGGAATTTTGCTTGCTTTCATAAATGACCACAATGAACTGTCATAACCGTTCCGAACGGATTCAATCGCCGATGACAGGTACGAGTAGAATCTTAAGATGCCGTTCGTCCTGCAATTCCGCCTCCGCTTGGGCCAATGCATCATAAAACTCAAACGTGCGCACATCGTTCGGTGTTGTCACGAGCAATTGATACCATTCGTCATCCTTCAAAATGTCGTCGCTATTAACCGCTATGCGATAATCGCGCGGCTGATGTTTGTCTAACGCCTTTTGAGCGAGGGCCGCGATTTCCTTTTTCTTTAATGCGTCTGTTACAGCGGTCACGGTGTCACCTGCATTATCCGAAACGCCTCGTGAGCTTGTCGAACAGCTTGTAGCGCCAATTGCGAATCAACCGTTGCGCCGCGGTTATAATCCGCATCCAATCTCCATTTGTATAAGCGCCTGAAGGCGGCTCTCAAATCTTTTACGGCCGCCGGACCTCGAGATCCCAGGTATTGTCCAATCAACTCGGGCTGGTCACGATGCGGAGGCGTTTGCATGTTGCGCGGTGGAACATAACCTGCGCCAACCAATTCCTGCGTCAAAACAGAGTGCGCGGCATAGTAGGCTCTTGAAACGCAACTGCGCGGCTGCGATTGTTGCGCATGTCTCGCGGCGTGCAGGCTGCTGCGACCTATATCATTCCATTCCATTGGTGTTCCCATAGCTGTACACATCCAACGCCAAATCCGCGGTCTCACATCAAATCCGCGTCCTCGTCTTCTCTTCCCATGCCTTTCTTCTTCTCCATCTGAATATTCAATCCCAGCCCGCGGATTTCGTTGCATAACACGTCGAAACTCACCGGCGTGCCGGCTTCGAGCGTGTTGTTGCCCTTGACCATGCTTTCGTAAATCTTGGTCCGGCCTTCAACATCGTCGGACTTCACCGTCAGCAATTCCTGAAGCACATAGGAAGCCCCGTACGCCTCCAGGCCCCAGACTTCCATCTCGCCGAAGCGTTGGCCGCCGGTGCGGGCTTTGCCGCCGAGCGGTTGCTGGGTGATCAGGCTGTAGGGTCCGGTGGCGCGGGCGTGGATTTTGTCGTCCACGAGGTGATGCAGCTTCATCATGTAGATGTAGCCGACGGTCGTTTTCTGCTCGAACTTTTCGCCGGTGCGGCCATCAACGAGCTGAATCTTTCCGCCCCAGGGCATGATGGCATCCAACTCGCGATCGCCGATCGCCTTGCGTTCAGCTTTCTTCTGCTTGCGGCGTTCGCGGACCGTGTTGTTGGATTCTTCGATGGCGGCGTGGATTTCGTCCTCGGTAGCGCCGTCGAAAACGGGGGTGATCGCCTGCTGACCCATGACCATCATGGCCCAGCCTAGGTGCGTCTCCAGAATCTGGCCGACGTTCATTCGGCTCGGCACGCCAAGGGGATTCAGCAGAATGTCCACCGGCGAACCGTCTTCCAGAAACGGCATGTCTTCGTCCGGCACAATGCGGGCAATAACGCCCTTGTTGCCGTGTCGGCCGGCCATCTTATCGCCGACGCTCAGGGTGCGCTTGGTGGCGACGTAAACCTTGACCATTTCCAGCACGCCGCTGGGAAGCTCGTCGCCGCGCTTCATGTGTTCCATGCGGCGATTCTTTTCCTTCAGCACCGCCTGCACGCGCGGCCAGAATCGGCTGTGCGTGTTGAGGCCCTGTTCCTTGGCTTCCTTGCTGCCCTTGATCCACTCCATCTTGAAACCCTCGATCTGCTCGAGGATGACGTCGGTATTTTCCGATTGCCCGACCTTCTGCCGAGTGCCGGGATCGACCATCTGCTGGCCAGTCACTTCATTCACCTCGGCGATCATCTGCTTGAAGATGCCGATCGCCTTCTGGTTCATTTCCTTTTCGTATTTCTCGATGTCCTTTTTCAGCGTCTTCTTCTGTTCATCCGTCATGTGCATGCGACGGCTGAAGCGCTGGGTGTTGATGACCACGCCCTCTTCGCCGGCGGGCATTTCCAGGGAATCGTTCTTCACGTCTTCGCCGGCGCGGCCGAAGATGGCGTGGAGAAGTTTTTCTTCCGGCGTGAGTTCGCTTTTGCTCTTGGGGGCGATTTTGCCGACGAGAATATCGCCGGGGCCGACCCGTGTGCCGGTGCGGACGACGCCGTTTTCGTCGAGATTGGCCAGGGCCCGCTCCGAGACGTTGGGGATGTCGCGGGTGAATTCCTCGCGGCCGAGTTTGGTCTCACGGATTTCCACGTCGTATTCCTCGATGTGGATGGAGGTGAAGATGTCTTCCTTCACCAGCCGCTGGCTGATGACGATGGCGTCCTCGAAGTTGTAGCCGTCGTAGGTCATGAAGGCGACCAGCACATTTCGGCCGAGCGCAAGCTCGCCCTGATGCGTGGCAGCGCCATCCGCGATGATCTGGCCACGCTTGACGCGCTGACCCTTCTTCACGATCGGCTTTTGATTCAGGCAGGTCCGTTCGTTGAGTCCGACGAATTTACGAAGCTCGTATTCATCTGCGTTGTCGATCAGGATGCGCGAGGAATCGACGTACGTGATGACACCCGCGCGTTCGGCGCGGACGACCATGCCGCTGTTCTGTGCCACCGGTCGTTCCATTCCGGTGCTGACAATGGCCGGATCGGTTCGGAGCAACGGCACCGCTTGGCGCTGCATGTTGCTGCCCATCAGGGCGCGGTTGGCGTCGTCGTGTTCGAGGAATGGAATCAGAGCGGCCGAGACGGAAACCGTCTGCCGCGGGCTGATGTCCACATACTGAACTTCCTTGCTGGGCACGGTGGCGAGATCGCCCTGCACGCGCGCCAGCACCAGGCCCTTGCGAAGATGGCCGTCTTTTTCGACGACATCCGGCGGGGCGAGGATGGCTTTCATTTCCTCATCAGCGCGAAGCTGCTTGTGCTCGCCATTGACTTTGCCGTCTTTCACCACGCGGTAGGGGGTGATGAGGAAGCCGTATTCGTCGATATCGCTGTAGATGGACAGCGAGGCGATCAGGCCGATGTTGGTGCCTTCGGGGGTTTCGATGGGGCAGATTCGGCCATAGTGCGAGATGTGCACGTCGCGCACCTCGAAGCCGGCGCGCTTGCGGTTCAAGCCGCCTGGGCCCAAAGCCGACAGACGCCGTTCGTGCGTGAGCTGGCTAAGCGGGTTGGTCTGATCGACCACCTGCGACAGCTCGCCGCGCCCGAAGAAAAAGTCGATCGAGCTGCTGATGCTTTTGGAATTAACCAGCTCGGCAATTCGTCCGAGTTCGTTGGGATCCTTTAGGCTCATGCGCTCCTGAACGGTGCGCTTGAGCTTGAGGAAACCCTTACGGAGTTCTTCGCTGGCCAACTCGTCGATGGTGCGAAGCCGGCGATTGCCCAGATGGTCGATATCGTCGATGTAACCTTCGCCGCTGCGGAGGCGGAACATGTATTTCAGGGAATTGACCAAATCCTCGGAGCGGAGGGTCATCACCGATTCAGGAACATTCTGATCGAATTTGCGATTGATGCGGAATCGTCCGACGCGACCGAGACGATAGCGATTTTCGTCGAAGAATTTTTCTTCGAAGAGCGTTTGTGCCTTGTCGAGTTGCGGCGGGTTGCCGGGACGAAGCCGGGCATAGATTCGCAGCAGGGCATCTTTGTAACTGTCGGCGGCGTCTTCGGCCAACGTGTTGAGAATGAGCGGATCGGTAACTTTCGTCACGACCTCGACGGACTTGATATTGCTGGCCTGAATTTTCTGGACCGCTTCGCCGATCTGGGCGCCGGCCTTCACCAGCTCTTCGCCGCTTTCGGTGTCGATGATCGCGTTGACGGCGTAATAGGCCGATTGCAGTTGCGCGATCTTGACAGTCTCAACAGGATAAAATTCCTTGATGATTGCGGCCGTGGTGCCATATTTTTCATCCAGCGCCCGCAGGAATGTCGTCGCGGGAATCTTGCTGCTCTGGTCAATACGAACCGACAGAGCGTCTTTCTTCGTCACCGTGCATTCAATCCAGCTTCCGCGCTCGGGGATGACTCGGCATCCATGCAGCGGCCGATCGCCTTCCTGGACTTCAACGAGAAAATCCACGCCCGGTGAGCGGTGCAACTGATTGACGATCACGCGCTCAGCGCCATTGATGATGAATTCGCCGCCGCCGATCATGATCGGGATTTCGCCGACATAGATCGAATCTTCCTGCACCTCGTCCTTGTCCTTGCGGGAGAACTTCACCTGCACGCGGAAGGGCATGCCATAGGTGAGGCGGAGGGCGCGGCATTCATCAGTGGTATAGCGCGGCTCGGCCAGGTCATAAGCGATGTATTCCAGCCGAAGGTTGCCGTCATAGCTTTCGATGGGAAACACTTCGCGCAGAAGCGCCTCCAGGCCCTCGTTCTTGCGCGCTTCGGGCTTCACATCCTTTTGCAGAAAGCGCTGATAGGAGGTGCTCTGGACGGCGATCAGATTCGGCACGGGTAGCGCGTCGCCACGCTTGCTGAAATCGCGCGGTTCGTAAACTCGCATCATCTGGTCCTTTTCTTCAAATGGTCTGCTCTCAAATGCCCTGAAATCACTTTGCCCCCAACCGACAAAATTAGCCGCCTGACTGAAAAGTTAAGCGGCCTGTCAGCCGGCACAGTCATCCAGCGCGCCGGGGGTAATCTCTAAATTTCTGGCAAAAACGCCTGTTTGCAACTTTAGGTGGCGCAAAAAACAACAACCAGAACCCCTCCGTCTCGTCCGAGCCGGAAGATTCCTGGTTAATACGCCGAAATTATTTTGTCCCTTTTTCCAAAAGCGACTTGCAATACTTTAGAAACCCGCGCCGGTTTTGTCAATAACAATCTTGTTTCCCGACTGCTAGGCAGGGAAACACCGAACTCAGCCGCCTGGCCGGCGTTGCATAATGCATACCTCGCCGGCGGTGGTGGCATGAACAGCCAGGGGTTCCCAGCCAGGTAGAACCCTTGGACCGTCGATATCCGGGCTTCGGCCGATGAGCCACAGGGTATCCCGAGCCTTGATCTGGTCGAGAAATCCCCGGTCGGCCGGTCGATCCAAAACCGCCCAGGGGCGCTGCGAATCCGGGGTGTAGTATCGGATGCCCATGTACCACGTTCCGGGCGATACCCATGGGCTTTCATTGTAAAAGACCAGCAAATCGTTCGGACCGGCATTGGCATCGATCACGCCGGCCAGTTGCCGCCAGTCTTGCTTGGCGACAACAGGATTGCTCATGCGGATCAAAACAAACACGGCCAGAATAATGAGCAAGGATGCCGGCACAAAATTGCGTAACCCGCGCCGATTCGGCCAATCTATTCCAGCAAGCAGGGCGTACACGGCTGGCGACGCGAGGATGGTGTATCGAAGGAAGTGCACAAAGGCGGCGTGCTGGGTCAGTCCGGCGAAGACGACAAACCCGATGGTTCCATACAGCCACAATATCCAAAGAAGCTGATCGCGCTGCTGCGACAATCGCAGCAGTGGCAGCAAAAGGACCATGACCGCCAAAATCACGTCCGCCAAAACGTAATTGACATCTCCCATCTCCCCTCTCAGGAACTGCACGGGCAGTGAGGCCGTTTTTTGCAGGGAGTAAATCACCGGCGGCGTTGCGCCAAACGACAGAAAACTGGGGGTGCCTCTGGGAATCGAGCGGAGTTGCGAAAAGAACCATGGCCCCCAAAGACTCGCAACCAGAATCGCGCCGGCGACGAAAGCGCCCACCACTATGCGTCGATCACGACCCCGAAGGCAAGTGATCCCGTAAAGCGCAAGAGCCGCCAGCGTTCCGGCGGCAAAATAATGCGTTAGCGCCGTCGCACAGAAAAGAAGGACCACAGCGGCCAAACGAACAGCCGTCGCCCCGAAAAATTGGATTCGCACCACCGCATCGGCGCACCCCAGCGCCAGAAAGATCAGCATCGGATACGACCGAGCCTCCTGCCCGAAATCGAGTTGGGCGATGGAGAGCGCCATGATCGCCGCCGCAAATAGCGCAACGCGGGGACCGTGCAACAGTCGGCAGATATCGAAAAGCAGCAGAATCCCACCCAGCGAAAAGATGGCCGACAGAGACCGAATCGCCGTCGCGCCGGTGCCGAACAGATCCATCCAAAGTCGCAAGACGACGAAATAGAGCGGAGGGTGGGTGATGCCGCCCAGGCGCGTCCAGATATTCCACCAACCCGGCGCGCCGGCCAAATCGGTTAGATCAAGCTGTTCCTGCTGAATCACCCCTGAGGGGAGTTGATCGTGGACGGATCCCCGGCCCATCGCTAGTTCGACGGACCAGATTTCATCCATCCAAAGGCTGGCATCCGCGATGCGGTTAAAACGAAGCAAGCCGCCGATGAGAAGAATGAGTGCGAGTAGAATAATCTGGCCGCGCGTCATTCGACCGGCGCGCGACGATGCGGAATCTCCGAGGCGTTCCGTTCCCGGAGATTCCGCATTGCTCATCGCCGTGCCCTGCACGCCGGGGAATGATATCCCGTTTCTCGCAGGCGGCGAACCATTTGCCGGTCGTTACTTCAGCTCGACGGTCGCGCCTTGCTCTTCCAGTTCCTTCTTGAGCTTGTCGGCGTCGGCCTTGGGCAGGGCTTCCTTCACCGTCTTGGGGGCGCCCTCGACCAGGTCCTTGGCTTCCTTGAGGCCCAGGCTGGTGGCGGAGCGAACGACCTTGATGACGTTGATCTTCTTGTCGCCGGCGGCTTTGAGGATCACGTCGAAGGTCGTCTTTTCCTCCACGGGTTCCGCGGCGGCGGTCGCGGCGGCGGGACCGGCCATCATGGCCACTCCACCAGCCGCGGCTTCGATGCCGTGTGTTTCCTTCAAATACGCGGCGACTTCCACCGCCTGCTTGAGGGTCAGACCTGCCAGGCGATCGCCCAGCTCTTTGATTTCGGTTGCTACTTCTGCCATGACACACATCTCCAGGCCGTATCGTGGCCCATACGTGTCGAATCACAATCCCGTCCGGATGCCCGCTTCACATTGAAACGGTTTAACCCACAGCGGGGGCAGCCGGAGCCGTCGGATCAGTACCTTTTGTATCAGTGCCTTCTGGTTTGCCTTTTTCTTCCAATGTCTTGAGGATTCCGCCAAGTTTCCCGCCGGGGCCTTTGATAGCGGCGGCGAGTTTTCGGCCGGGGCCGAGAATCGCGCCGACGACCAATGCAATCGCTTCCTCACGGGTTGGGAACTTGCTGACCTGTTGGATTCCCTTGTCGCCGACGTAAATTTCCCCGTCGAAGAAAATCCCGCGCAGCTCCAGCTTTTCATCCGCTTTCTTCTCATCGAGCAGCAAGCGCGCGATCGCCGAGACGCTGGATTTCCCGTAGATCACGGCGCTGGGGCCATCCAGCAGCTTGTCGAATCCTTTGATTTTCGTTTTGTCCGAAGCGCGGCGGGCCAGTGAATTCTTCACCACTGTCATCCGCATTCCCTTTTCACGCAGCCGGCGGCGAAGTTGGTTGTTCTTCACGCCGTCGATTCCGCGCGGGCTGATGACCGCGACGGTATCCAACTCGGAAAACTTTCCGGACAACTCTTTTTCGATCAGACTTTTGACTTTTTTGCTCATGGGATAATCCGGTTGATTTTTTACACTTCGAGAATCGGAACCGCCGGCGTCATCGAGCCTTTCAGCACGATCTTCCGAATATATTGGCCCTTGGCGGCAGCGGGCTTGAGCCGGTGCACCAGGCCGATCATCGCCTTGATGTTGTCGGTGAGCTTCTGGTTGTCGAAGCTCAGTTTGCCGACCACGCTATGAATATTTCCGCCGGCGTCGTTGCGAATTTCGATTTTGCCCGCGGCATATTCCTTAACGGCGGCAGCGATGTCGGCCGTCACCGTGCCGGCCTTGGGCGAGGGCATCAGGCCTTTGGGGCCGAGCACTTTGCCCAGCCGGCCGACGAATCGCATCATGTCCGGCGTGGAGATCGCCACTTCAAAATCGGTGAAATTTTCCTTCTCGATGGCCTGGACCAATTCCTGTCCACCAGCGCGAATCGCTCCAGCGGCGATGGCGAGAGGAACCAGATGTTCCGGGCAAAATGCAACGACTCGCTTGCTCTTGCCGATGCCGTGTGGGAGTGACAGCGAGCCGCGCACCTTTTGGTCCGCCTGCTTGTCATCAATGCCGAGGGAGAAAATCAATTCCACCGATTGATCGAACTTGGTCGGCGGGAACGTCTTCAAAACGTCGAGCCCCTTGTCGATCGCCACCGGCTGAACCACCGCTTTCTTGGCGGCTTCCTTGTATCGTTTGGATCGTCTGACAACTACTGGCATGTTTTCATCGCTCCTTTCAGAAGCTCCCACTGTTTCAGCCCGTGGTACGGCGTTAGGAAATCAATTTCTCAACGTGAACGGCGATTTCCGTTCTTTCGGGTTCGCCGCGGTGGCGTAGTCACCTTGGTGATCAAAAACACATCGATTCGATGCTCTTCAAACTGGCCTTCGTCTTTGGCATTGGCGACCATTGGAACCGAAACTTCCAGCGTTCGATTTCCTGGTTTAAGCCAAGCGAACTCCCGAGACAATACATCCACTGTACTGCCATCGCCAGTGAAGATCGTAAAGGGCTCAAATGGCTCGGTGTTCAAAATCTGTTTAATTCGATCCGGGCTCATTCATCCCTCAACGGTAATTCCCATGCTCCGCGCCGTTCCGGCGATGATGCGGGCGGCATGGTCTTCGTCGAAGGCGTTCAAATCCTTGCCCTTCTCCTTGGCGATCGCTTTGCATTGGGCGATCGTCAGCTTGCCGATCTTGTTCTTGTTCGGCTCACCGCTGCCTTTTTCAGCTTTGACGGCATCCTTCAGAAGCACGCTGGCCGGCGGGCTTTTCAATTCGATATCGAAGGTGCGATCCTTGTAAACCGTCACCAGCACGCCGATGACCTTGCCCTTAAGATGGGCGGACATCGCGTTGAACCGCTGGATGAATTGTCCGGGGTTGACGCCATGCTGGCCCAAAGCGGGGCCGATTGGCGGAGCTGGAGTCGCCGTTCCACCGGGCGCCTGGAGCTTAAACTGGACCGTAATTTCTTTCTTTGCCATACCGCTCTTTCAGTCAATTTTAGGGGCGGGGATGGTAACAGGGGATTTCGGGGAACACAAGTGGGCCATTTGTTTAGCCGCCGCGGCCTCGCGGCGGGATCGGCGGGCAAGCCCGCCGGCTACACGAATTAACCACCGCCACTTCCTACCACATCCGCCTGCGGCTTCGTCATCCGGGCGGGGTCCAGCGCTTTCTTCAAATCCGCATCGCTCAACAACTTCTTCTCCGCCGCGATCTGCCGAACCGTTTTGCCTGTCTTCATACTTTCCTTGGCGACTTCAGCCGCCTTGTCGTACCCGATCAGTGGCGCCAGGCTCGTGCACATCGCCAGGGATTGCTCGACCAGTTCCGCACATCGCTCGGCGTTGGCATCCAATCCAGCGGCGCAGCGGTCGGCGAAAACTCTGGCGGCGGCGGATAGCAATTCGATGGACTCGAGCAAGCAAAACGCCATCACCGGCATCATCACATTCAATTCAAACGTGCTGCCCATGCCGGCGGCCCACGTCACCGTCGCATCATTGCCGATCACTTTGGCGGCAGTCTGCAACAGCATTTCGCTCATCACTGGATTCACTTTCCCCGGCATGATACTGCTGCCCGGTTGGGTCGAGGGAATAGAAATCTCCCCGATCCCACATCGTGGCCCGCTGGCCAACCAGCGGATGTCGTTGGCGATTTTCGTCAGGCTCACAGCGATCGTTTTCATCAGCCCGCTGGCCTCGACGATTCCATCTTTGGCGGCCTGTGCCTCGAAATGATTCATCGCCTCGACGAACTCGATGTCGGTTTTCTCAGCGATGATGGCGATCGCCTGCTTGGCAAAATCCGGATGCGAATTGATCCCGGTTCCAACCGCCGTTCCACCCAGCGGTAATTCATGCAGCGCGCGGATCGCTTTCAAACATCGCACCGCCCCGAGTTTCGCCTGCTGGGCATATCCCGAAAGTTCCTGCCCCAACCGAATCGGCGTGGCATCCTGCAAATGCGTTCGGCCGATCTTGATCACCGAATCGTAAACATCCGCTTTCTGCCGAAGCGTGCAGGCCAGATGTTCCAGGGCCGGGGCGAGCGATTCCTTGATAGCGACGGCCGCGCTGATATGCATGGCCGTGGGGATCACATCATTGGAGCTTTGCTCCATATTGACGTGGTCGTTGGGATGGATCGGCTCTTTCCCGCCGCGATTGCCGCTGGCGATTTCATTTGCCCGGCTGGCGATCACCTCGTTGGTGTTCATGTTCGTCGAGGTGCCGGAGCCGGTTTGAAAAATATCCACGACAAACTGCGAATCGAGCTTGCCATCGATGACATCCTGAGCGGCTTGCTGAATGAGCTGAGCTTTCTTCGCATCAAGCAGGCCAAGCTTCAGATTCACCTGAGCGCAAGCCCATTTAATCAGCCCCATGGCCGCGATGAACCGGCGATTGAAACGTAACGAAGAGATCGGAAAATTCTCCACCGCCCGCGCCGTTTGTGCCCCGTAATATGCATCCGCCGGCACGCGCATTTCCCCCATGGAATCCTTTTCAACTCGGAAAGTGTCGGCCATCATGAACCTCCGGGAAATCGCATTATCCGCCGCTGGGGGTGCAAATCAATTAGGCACTGTCGGAGGAATTTGTGGAAGAGGATTTTTATCGGTTACGGTTTTAGTGCCGATGGGCTGCGTGGACTCGAATATGGATGGAAGTTGGCGCTGCGAAACCCGTTGGCTGGCCCGGCGACGCTCGGGGCGGCATTCTGCAATCGCCGAGAGAGTCGCCACCTGCGGTGGCAGAGGTTGAGGACTTTCGGCCACGGGCCGACCCTCAACCGTCCTTCACAGCCCCGCATGTCCGACCTCCCTAAAATTCAAGATCGCCGGACTTTCGCGCATCTAAAAGCGAGGTCGGACATTGGGGCGTGACGGACGGTTGAGGGTCGCGCCTGAGCGCGAAACTCCACTGCCTCAGTCGCCGTAGGCGAAAACTCCACTCCGTCCCATCGAGAAGGACCGCTCGATCGTCGCCAGGCCAGCCAGCACTCTTCGCAGCGCGAGGTGATTCCCCCATTCGAGCCAGTCGCCATCCTCGGCACCGGCACCTTAACCGACAAGGAATCTCTTCCAATTCGACCGCCAAATAGGCACCGCTGGATTGACTCGCAACCACCACTCGATTGATTACACTATATGACCATGGGAACCAAAAGGGCGGGTTGCTTTATCGTGGGGGCATTGTCCCTCTTTGCGCTGGCGGCCTTCGGGCTGGGGATCAACTGGGGTTTGCCGGGAACAGCGGCCGATCCATATCTGTTCAATCCCAAAACCGATGGCAGCAGCAACTCGATGCTGGCGTACCGCATGAGCGGAGCCGGCATCGACCATCTGGCCGGCGATTGGGTGGATGATCCGGGCCTCGGCGCCGATGTCGCGCAGCATCCGATTGATCGACAAGATCAGCCGGTCACACTGGTAAATAATCCCATTGGGTTCACAACCGAGCAGGTGCTGGAAGCGGGGGACGCGGATACGAAAAAAGCCGAGGAGGCGCGCGACAAACTCTGGAAGAAATGGAAAAAACTGGGCGAAGATCCCAAAACTTCCGGCGCGGCGCTGAATGATGTTAACGCTGCCTACACCACCGCGGATGACGCCGTTCACCAGGCGGTGGATGCTTATAATTCCGCCCACATTCCGAATTACGACGAAATGCTCCAATCCGACGCTGTCGCACAGGCGCGGATTCTTCGGCGATATCGGCTCTATTCCTATCAGCCGGATGAAATGATCACCTTCCGCGCTCTCTCGGAAATGCATCCCGGCGAGATGCAGTTTGATCCGCGACTTTACCAATACGGTGGGCTGTGGATTTACCCGCTCGGGGCAATTCTCCAGGCGGCATCGTTGACGAATTTGGTGGCGATAACTCCAAACCGGGGATTTTACCTCGATCATCCGGACCAATTCGCCAAATTCTATGTTGTCGCGCGCGGTTACTCGGCATTATGGGGATTGGTGGGAATGCTGGCGATTTACGGGATCGTTCGCAAAGTCGCCGGTGGATATCTGTTGCCGAGCATTGCGGCGATCATGTTCGTCTGCATGCCTGTGGTGCTGGATTTGGCGCATGAGGCCAAGCCGCATTTGGCGGGGACATCGCTGTTGCTTGTGGCGATCCTGGCGGCGATCAACTACATCCAGACGGGCAAAATGAAATGGGCGCTCTGGACATCAGTCGCCGTTGGCGCGGCGGCGGGGATGGTGCTTTCGGCTGCCGTCGGAGTGGTCATCATTCCCCTGATGGTCCTGCTCCGACACGAAACGCCCGGCCGACGATTGGGGGTCAATGTATTGGGGTTGCTCATCGTCATCGGAATCTATTTCCTCACCAATCCGTATGTGGCCGTGCATCTGATCCAACATGATTCTACCGGCGTTCTCGCGTCGAATTTCGGAAACTCCAGGGCGATGTATCCAAAGGCGTTTGATCTTGTGAATGCCGCGAAACTGCTGGCCGTTGGAGCATCGCCGCCGCTGCTGGTCTTCGGGACCATCGGATTTCTGATTCTTCTGATCAAGGATCGACGGATCAGCGCATTGGGCTGGCTACTCGGCGTTCCGGCGCTTTTGATTCTGATCGAATTCGTGAACCACGCGGGCAACAAGCCCGGCGAATATGCTCGCTTTGCCCTGTTTGCCGATGTCGCGCTGATGCTGGCGGCAGTCCTGGCGGTGGGGCGGTTGACCTCCAAAACAAGCGGCCGCGTGATCCTTGGGATTGTGCTCTTTCTCCCAACATTGCTTTATTCCCATGTTTACGATGCCGCATTTCTAAGGGATTCCTTTCCGGATACGTCCCGTCAGGAAGTGGCCGAGCAATTGAGCGACACGCTCGATTCTCAAAAAATGACCGACCTGCTTGCCGCCGGCAAACGGCCCACGCTGGGCATGTACGCCGAGCCGGCTCCATATTGCATGCCGCCGATGGATTTATTCCGCTGGAAGATCGTTTTGCTGCCTCCGGGGAATACGGATGCCGATGTAATCGTCCAGCCGGACCAGACCCTGGATGTGCTCAATCCCATGTCCACGCCGATGACCTGGGCGAACGAACATTTTGATGTGAATATGAAGTAGTCTCGGGGCGATGGTGCTGCTAAAATCGAAATGATGGCTGGTGTTACCACCGCGATCGTTGTGTTCATCCTGCTCGCCCAGGCGTTCCCCTGGCTGATTAAAAACAAGACACAATACTATTTGGCGTTTGCGACCGTGATCGTGATTCTGCTCCTGGACGCCCTGGCACATGTGGTGGACACGGGGGGGTTCATCGCGGTGGTTTACTTCTTTAATTGTGTGTTGCAGGCGTCGGCCTTGATATTTATCTTTCTTGCCACCGGCGGATTATCGCCCAAGGAATTTGCCGATGAGGTCGGGCAGATGATCGAAGTCGTTCGGCGGGGGGAGACCACCAAAGAGGTGATTGTCCCGCTGAGCGAATCAGCGTATCGTGCCGGCCCACGGGCGGCCAGCAGGCCGCCGGAGGGCGGCAAAGCGTATGTGATAGATGATGCCGAAGTTCCCGCGTCCGGCCCAGCCACGGCAGGCCCGGCGACACCCGCGAGGCCCAATCCAGTCAAGGCGGCCGAACATGGACCCCTGCCCCTGGATTAGCCGCTGGATTAGTCGCCTGCTCCTACATTAAGATTATCGGATTGAATACAATCCCCCTGGCGGAAGAGAGCCGAGGAGAAACGAATGCAATCTGTTCTGGCGACGATTTCAACCACCGGCTACCTCAATCCCTATAAGGCCGGCGCGCTCGTCGTGATCCTGTTGATATGGGTGAAGTTACTGGCATGGGTCGATAAGGATGCCCCGGTCGCGCGCATGCCGCGCGAAATCGTGAACTCGGGGATGTTTCTTGCCCTGGCCGTAGGCTATGTCCTGTTCTTCTTCATGCCGCAGTTCTCCGTGGCGCTGTCGTCACTGCTGGGATGCTTTGTTTTAAGCATCGGGACATACATCGGGATTCGCGCCAAGACCGTGGGCCTATCCGATCTCAAGCTCGAACTCATCAATTGGTGGAATGGGATGTTCAAGCGAGCGCCCAAGGAGGCCAAGGCCAAAGCGGGGCAGATTCTATTTGTTAATGCCGGTGGAGCGCCGCAGGAGCCGCCGACTGAAGAAGACCCCGAGCGACTTGGATATGACTCGGCACAAACACTCTTAATCACTCCGCTGAAGCGCACCGCGGAGCGCATCGAAGTCGTCGCTGCCGACACGCCGCTTAACGCCCATCTGGTGGACGGCATGAAATACGATGGCGGAGCGATGGATCGCGCCGCCGCCGGCGCGGCCATTCAATACCTCAAAGGGCTGGCGGGCCTCGATTTGAACGAACGCCGCAAGCCGCAAACGGGCAGCTTCAAGACGGTATTCAGCAATCATCGCACGCCGATTCAAATTACCACGCAGGGCAACGCAACCGGCGAGTCAGCCCGGTTGCTGGTCGATCCGAAAAATCGATACAACATCAAATACGAGAACCTCGGATTTACCGAGGGCCAGCTCGAGACCTTCAAGAAAACGATGGAGGATCCCACCGGTGTCGTGCTGCTGTCGGCGCCCAAGGCACAGGGATTGACGACGCTGGCGTATGGCGTGATCCGCGCCCACGACGCGTTCATGTATCACATTCACACCATCGAGCGCGCCCCGGAAGCCGATCTGGAAGGCATCACCCAGAATGCGCTCACGGCGACGGCAAGCGGGGCGGAAGAAGCCAAGCAGGTGAACTGGGTGGTGAGCCAGGAACCCGACATCATCATGCTCACCAGCATCGAGGATCGGAACAGCGCTCAGGATTTGGCCAAATACGCCGCGGAAAAACGGGCCTATATCTGCATGCGCTCCGGCAACACCTTCGACACCCTCGCACAGTGGCGGAAGCTGGTGGCGGATGACAACTTGGCGATGAAAAACCTGCGATTGATCATCTCCGGCCGGCTGGTGCGCCGGTTATGTGAAGCTTGCAAGATCGGCTACACGCCGGATCCCACTCAGCTCCGAAAATTGAACATGAGTCCCGATTCCGTCGGCAAGCTATTCGCCGCCCGCAAGGAGCCGATGCGGGATGCCAAGGGGAATCCCGTGCCGTGCGAATTTTGCCACGACCTGGGATTCAAGGGCCGGATGGGCATCTATGAGTTTTTCATCATTGACGACGAAGTTCGCAAGATCGTGGCGGCTGGTGGATCGGATGCGCAGCTGAAGCAGGCATTCCGCAAACAGCGCGGCCGATTGCTGCAGGAAGTGGCGCTAGGACAAGTACAGGTTGGCGAGACGAGTTTGGAAGAAGTGCTGCGAGTTCTGCGCGTCAGCGACGGGCCGCCCGGCGCCAAGCCCCCGGGAGCCGGGCCGGCTCCGGCACCCGCCGCGCCGCGCGCCCCGAGGCCCGCGCCCAGGCCTGCGGTCGGATGATCGCGGCGGATTTCGCTTCGGCTATTTTTTGCGAGAAGGTTTTATGGTTTTTATCGGTTTGATGTGCGTGTTCACCTTGGTGATCGCCTTCTTCCATTATATCCAGGGTTTGTTCAGCGCGACCATCTCCGCGATTCTGGTGATCATCGCCGCGATGGTGGCGATGGCCTACCACGAATGGGCCGCGAATTTTCTGCTGACCACCGGATTCGCACCGTATGCCATTTCCATCGCTTTGACCGCGATTTTCGCCATCGTCTACATCATTCCCAAAATCATCATCGACTCGTTGGTGCCGGGCAACGTGCGTTATCCGGTGTTGATGGACAAGATCGGAGCAGCGGCGATGGGATTGCTGGCCGGGCTTTTTGCAACCGGCATAGTGGCCATCGCCGCCGAAGCGCTGCCATTCGGGCCGGTTTTTGGGATGTATTCACGTTATGCCGTCGCCGATGTTCCCGGCCGATTCATGAGCACCCGCGGCAGTTACGATGACACCACTTCCAACGATGTGCTGCAGGTGGATACGCTCGATCCCGACAAAGCCCAGCATCTCTGGTTCCATCAGGATGATCTGGTCAACGGCATGTTCAAGCTGGTCAGCGCGGGATCACTTTCTGACACCCTACCGTTCGCGGCGAATCATCCGGATTATATTGACGAACTTTACGGCCAGAGGCTTGGCATTCAGGTGGGCGCCAAGACGTTGATGGTCGGCGACGATTTGTCGGTGGATCGGATTTTTACGCAGTCCAAGCTGGCACAGGTGGATGGAGAAGAGGCCGATCTTCGCGGCCCGGGATACCAGGCGCCGCCGTCGGTTCTTCAGCCTGCGCCGGGCCAGACATTGGTGATTATTCGAACCAAAATCAAGAGCGACAAGGACAACAACGATTCCGATGCTGTGCTGCGTATTTCTTCCGGAGCTATTCGGCTGTTGGCGGGGAGCAATGGGGTTTATCAGGATTATCATCCCGTCGCCACGATGGACCCAAGTCGGGTCGCCGTCGTGTGCAAGCCGGATGATTTCATTGTCATGGACGGCGCCGCCAATCATACGATCGACTTGGTGTTTCTGGTAGATTCCGACGTCGCGCTCCAGGGCGATGCCACTGCGCTGCAATTCACACCGGGCTCATTTTTGCAAATCAAGCGCTACGGATTTGTCGATCTGAGCGGCAAGGCGGTGGAAAAGGAACTGCCGCCCAATGATGACACCAAGGCGATCATGCGCAAGCCGCAGGTGCAAACGATGATCGGCGCGGCCAAGCCATTCCGGCCCGAATCCGCCAGCGGTGGTTCGGTCGCCGAAGCCCCAAGCGGCCAGCTCGCCACGGGCACGGCCGTTGGATTGACATTTAAAAATCTGAAGGTAAGCTCCGCGCTTCTCTTTCCCATCGATGTCAAGACCGGCAATACCGACGGACAGGTGAGCCTTTCTAATGTCGGCGTCACGGGCGATTTCGCCGCCCGCAAATGGGCGCATCTCACGGTCACCGCGCAGGCCACCAGGCAAGATCTCAGCGGCTCGGTGGATGAGCAAATCGCCAACATCGCGGTCCCGGACGGGCAGGTGATGGTACAGGCGAGCTTTGGCGGACCGACCGAAGGCGAAGTGTGGGACTGGGGCAAGCAGATCAATGATTTCCAGCTCATCGACACCGTGGGCCATGCGTACAAACTCGTCGGCGCCTGGGCGCTGGTGCGAAAGAGCACGCAGCAGATGCTGGCTGCTTCGATCGATTCGAGCAATGCCGGAAATGTTCCCGCCATCGACCAGCAGACCGGCCGGCCATCCAATGTCTATCTCGCCTTCTACGTTCCCAGCGGCACGACGATCGCGGAAGTGCGATATGAAAAAACGACCGTTGCCTCCAGTCTGAACTTCAGCGCACAATAGCGCGTGATGACAAAACGCTTTTTAAAACGGATTTCCCCGCTCGCCGCATGGGTGTTTACCGCCGCGCTGATGGCGTGTGCGCCAAACGCAAAAACCGCCAATCCCAATCCTCCCGCCGACAACGGCGGCATCTTCCGCGAGCGCAACGAAGGCTACAGCCTGCTCTACCAATTGATGAGCGATAATTCCCGCGTGGGGGACATCTTTATCATCAAAAAAGCCGACGCGCCGGTGGGCGATCTCGTCAAACAAATCGGTTATGCCTGCCAGTTGGCCAAGAAACAGATGGACGATTTTCCCAAGAGCGATAAGCGGATCGAATACGATGTTCTCGATCTGCCGACCATCGAGCAGAATCAGCGCGACCTGACCGCCCAAATCGACCAGAAAGAATTGCTCGGCTCCAGCGGCAAAATATTTGAACTGCGGCTGGTGCTAACTCAGGTCGATTCAACCCGATACGCCGCCGAATTGGCGCAAGCCCTTCTGGCCATCGACGACGATCCAGCCCGCAAGATGTTTCTGACATCGCTCAACCAGCAATTCACGGCCTTCCACGATCAACTGACGGATTTGGTGGAAGTGAAATAGAAGATGGATTGACCGCCAAGACGCCAAGACAGGAAAATACGGCAAGGGGGAAGACAGATTTTGATTATTGTTTTTTAACCCCGATTTTTGATTTCTTGGCGTATTTTCTTCCTCGGCGTTCTTGGCGTCTTGGCGGTCATTCTCTTCCCTTCCCTAGCCAAAAACCCCGCGAACCGCTAAAACCGACTCCGCTCGATGAAGTCCGCCTTGCGACAACTCGCTCGCCATCCCTTTGTTGTTGCTGCTTTGATTTACATCGTTGCCAATGGCATCCGCTTCATGTGGATTGCGGATTCGGAATGGGAAGATGTGTTTGTCTTGGCCGCTCGCCAACTGCTGCATGGCGGCAACATTTACGACATTCTTCCCGAGTCCAAGGGACATGCCTACAGCTATCCGCCGCTGCAGGCGATGTTGGCGATTCCGTTTCTGCTCTTCTCATTCTGGACCAGCCGATTTTTTTGGATGCTGGTCAATTTCGCATCGCTGATCCTGGTCTGGCGATGGAGCTGGAAAGCCAGCGGCGGGAAAAGCCTGGAAACGGACAAACGCAACTGGCCCGAAATCGCCATCTGCCTGCTCGGACTGGTTTGCGGAATGCGTTTCGTGCAGGACAATCTGGATCATCAGCAAACGGACCTGGTGATCGGCGCGCTGCTGATGGGCGGAGTGCTGGCATTTCAGAAATCGCGCGATTTTCTCGCCGCCACGGTCTGGGGAATCGCCGCCGCCATGAAAGGTCCGCCGCTGCTGTTCGCGCCATATCTCTTTTGGCGCGGCCGATGGCGCGAGGCGATTTGGATGGTGGTTTTGGTCATCGGCCTGAATCTCCTTCCCGATCTTGTCCACCGCGCACCGTCCGGCCTCTGGCTCCGCGAGTGGTATGTCTCGATGATTCAGCCGGTCGATGAAGTCGGCAAATGGCACAGTGCTCCGGAGAACAATCAATCCATCGCCGGCGAAGCGTATCGTCTGCACGATTCCTATTCCCCGCAAACGCTTAAGCTGGCCGTCTATGGCTTGGAATTTCTGCTCCTCGCCGCCGCCGCCGCGATCATGGGCAGGCCGTTTTCCCACTCCATCGACCATCGCCGCGCGGCTTTGGAATGTTCGCTGATAATGATCCTGATGCTGCTGCTCTCGCCAATGTCCAGCAAGCCGCACTTCTGCGTTCTGCTATTGCCGGGCTTTTGCCTTGGCCGCGAATTCATCGAACGAAAAAGTGTCACCGCGATTCTGTCGATCATACTGTGCGTGGTGCTTGTGGTCATCCTCGACCGCAACGTCATGGGCGGCATTCTAATGAACAGCGACCGCGGCAAACTCATCGGCGAAAAAGCCATGTGGCTCGGCTCCATCGTCTGGGCCACATTGGGTCTGGGGATCGCATGTGCAGCAGCACTGATGGACTCCCGGCGAATGTCACGGCGGAGTTAGTTGGGCGGCCGTTCGCCGACGGAATGCGATAATGGCCACAATCATCCAGAGAAAAAGCCAGATAAACCATTGCACTCTGGCAAGCCAGCCAGCGCCAGTCCATCCGCCGCCCGTGCTGGCTCCGGGAGCATCCAGACCCCTGAATTTCGCCTGCTTTAGATTCCCGCTCCAGGCTTGTTTCAATGATGTAAGGGAATCCTCGCTGAGCTGTCGCGCCATTTCATCCCCTGGATTCATTCCTAGGGTCTGAAGTATTTCGTCGATGCTTTGCCGTCCAAGCATCGCATCGACGCGCGTTCCATTCGCCGAATAATAATAAAAGGCGCTGGGCTTATCTAAAAATAGGGTGATCGGATGCCGTCCCTTGATCTGGAAACACAATGTGACGATGCTCGGGATGGCGTGTTCATTGTCGGGCCTTCCGCCCGTGCCCAGGTATTGAAATCGCTCGGCAATGGCGATCGCTTGAATAAGACTCGATGATGCTTGCTGCGCCGGAGGACAAAATTCGACCGAATTTCCGCCGCTGCCCATCCAAAACACATCGCCCACGATTGAACCCGTGATGCTCCCGCAAATCATGATCGCCATCGTGGCCGCCAACAGGATCGGCGCCATGCCGGTAAAATTCCTGGGACGCGGGACGTCAATACCCGCGAGTCGCAAGTCACGGCCGCAACCGGAGCAGTCGAAACTTGGTTGATCTGAAAGTGCATGTCCACATTCAGCGCATCTTGGAATTCCCACCGGGCTGCAAAGCTTTATGCCATTTAGTACGAGCAGAATCCACACAGGCAAAGCCAGGAACCACGGTATTAAATCGAACCTCTCAAACCCCGGCTTCATCGAAGGTCCGCTGCTGATGGAGTATCCCTCGCTTGTCAGATCAGTAAACCCGATATATTCGACTCGTCCCCCGCGAATGTCGGTAACGCTGACAACAATATCATTCGCCAACTGGACTGATCGAGGGTCAGCAGGATCCAAGCCGGCGGTCGCAAGCCAATTCAGAGCCATTTGCGGGTTGAACGCATTACCTTTAGGGCCACCCTGCTGGCAAATTCCGTTTTTGTCGACGACGAGGGGAGTCGGCGGAACCGTCTTTGCTAAAATGAGAAAGGCGATCTGGTCTAGCGGTTCGCGGAGGTTGAATGGTCCCGGTCGCCACCATCTCCCATCTCCGGTCGTCGTAACCGACAGCCAATGCACTGGAGCGGAGTTTTGGTCGTACCAAAACGGATGAAACTGGCTGGATCGAACTATGTGGTAGTTCGCAGCAATGGCGAACAAGTTCATCGAGATAATAGTTGCCGGGACAAGGACCAATAGCACGCTGGCCAAAAGAGGACCGACGAAGGTCATGATCGGCCACATTTCAGAGGCCGGACGAATACCGATCTTCCGTAGGTCGCCACCGCATTCAGGACATATCCAGGTTGGGAGTTGATTAACTTGATAGCCGCAACCGCGGCAATGGGAAACCTGGAAAGTGTCTGCAATATGGCTCATGCCTTTTCCGGCGTCTTCACATGGAACTCTCGCCGCGAGCACAAATATGCCGCAAGCGCCGTGCAGATGATGCTCGCAATAACCAGGACCATGATGCACGTGCCCATGTGCGGATAGGTGTCCAGTGTTGGATCGGTGGCGATATCCAATTGCCAGGCATCGGCGGCGAAGTTTTCGATGCCGCCGGGGATGGTGGCGATGAAGGGAAGCGTGTGATACGCGATCAGGCGGGCGTAATAGATGACGGTGATCAGGCGGATGCCGAAGGCGAGGTTGGCGAAGAGGCCTTCGAAGATGGCGATGTACAGAATGCCCACGATCAGGATGCGCTTGGTGATCAGGCTCAGTAATCCGAACAGGCAGCAATAGGCGGTGACGGCGAGGCTGTGCAGCAGGCAGGCTTTGAAACAGCGGAGCAAAACATCGCTCATGTTACTGTCGGTGCCAAGGTAGATGGCGGCGTAGGTGAGGGCGGTGAAAATCACCGTCAGGAAAATCGTCACTGTCAGTGTGGCCAGCAGTTTGACGACGTAAATCGCCCACTTGGGAATCGGCCGCATGAGCAGATAGGTGATGGTCTGCTCTTCCTGCTCGTCCTGAATCATCCCGGATGCGTAAATCAGCGCGGCCAGTGGCAGCAGCGCTTGCGGAATGAACATGAATGCGAAGACAAATTCCTGTGCGATGCGTGGAACATCGTGAGCGGTGCCGCGCACGAGAATCGCCAAACCTGCAGGGAGCAGCATGAGAATCGCCATGATCATCCAGCGTTTGCCGTGCTGATGCTGTCGAAGCGTCAGGGTGTAGAGCGTCCAGAGCGATGAGAGGCTCAAGCCAGCGGCGGGGCGGTTGGCGGATGGAGGCGCGATTTGAGTAGGTGAGGCCGTTGTCATTTATTCACCAGATATTTGAAGACCGCTTCGAGATTGTCGTCATCGGAATAGACTTCCTTGATCGCCGTGCCATCTTCGAGCGAGAGTTCTGGCAATCGACTGTAAAACGCATCGGGGGCGTGGGTTTCGACCGTCAATCCGCGATCGCCATCGAGAACGCGAATGCCTTCGACATCGCTCCAGCTCACTAATCTTCCGGCGAGTTTTCGGCAGCCATCGCAGACCAATACAATATGATGCGGATGCTTGTCGATCAGGTCGCGAATCTGTCGGACCTTTCCCTCGGCCAGCAAGCGGCCGTGATTCAGCAAAATGATGTTGGGCGTCAGCGATTGCACCTCGTGCAGCACATGGCTGGAGACGACCACGCTTTTTCCTTCATCGCCCATGCGCTGAATGATGTCCATGAGATCGCGCCGGGCGACCGGATCGGTTCCGGTCATCGGCTCATCCAGAAACAGCACGCGCGGCGAATGGACCAATGCCTGGGCCATTTTGGTGCGTTGCCGCATGCCCTTGGAGTAGCCGCGAATTGCGCGGTCTTTGTGTTTGGTCATGCCGACGGATTCGATCGTCCGCGCCGTTGCATCGCGCGCATCCGCTCGGCCCAATCCACTCAGCCGCGCGCAGGTGTGTACGAAATCCCAACCGGTCATCCATTCGTAAAACGCATCCTGTTCAGGACAAAGCCCGATGAAATGATTCAGCGATGGATTGTTCCACACCGATTGGCCGAGCACTTCGACGGTTCCCTGACTGGGATAAAGTTGCCCCGTGGCGAGTTGCAAAAATGTCGATTTGCCCGCGCCGTTGGGGCCGAGCAAACCGGTCACGCCGGTGGGGATGCGGATCGTCAGCTTGTTGAGGCCGATGACGTTGCCATACCACTTGGAGACATCGTGGAAGGCAACGATGGTCGTCTCATCCGGCTTCACTTCAGCCGGTCCAGAGATTTGATCGAGAGATTCAGAATACATATCGAAAGTCCGCCCAAACCGATGAGAACCAACGCCGACCAATACCACGGAAATTGCGGGCCCATGTACGTCGCCAGCATCAGATCGCGCTGCAGCGGGTCCGATTGAAGCTGGCTCAGATCGACCCAAGTGTCGTTGGTGTGCAGCAGTTGTTGGCCGAGGCGCGAGAGATTGGCCACATACGACACCAGCGGCCGCCAATCGTTCTTGGAGAATTCCAGTTCCTCCAGGCGATAAGCCGTGGTGACTTTTTCGCGTTGCCGCCGCCATTGCTGCATTTGCTGGGTTCGCTCCTGCCGTGTCATATCAGGGTTGTATTCCGGAGGCCGCATGGTGATTTGATGGTAATAAGCATATCGCCGCTGCTGGCTGTCGACGTTCAGCAGAACCGTTGAGACGATCCCACTGACAAACCAAATCCCGACCCATGCGAGGGCCACGTATCGTGAATTGCGCGACAACGCCGACATCGCCAAAACCAACAAGCCTGCCGACACGGAGATAATCAGCCCATAAGCAACGCTGGAAATCAAAATGCCAATCGTGTCGGGAATGATGGTGATATCCAAACTAAACAGCAGCCCCAAGATGTACGCCACGATTGCCGGCACGATCATTACCATTCCTAAAAAAGCCACGATGATGCCCAGCTTGCCGAAGAAATAGTCGATGCGCCGCAGCGGCCGGGAAAAATAAAGCGGCAGGGCGTTGAAGCGCAAATCCTGGCTGATGAGGCTCGGCCCAACCAGGAGAACCAACAGCATGGAGCAAAATAATTCCGTGCGAAGAAAATAACTGTACGCCAGTCGCCAGACATCCAGTCGATAGCGATGTGGATCCGTTGAGATCGCGGGGAAGATGAACGTGAGAAACTGCAGGAAGCTGGCGACCATGGCCGATCTGCGTTCGACCAATCCCCAAAGGCAAAGGACAGACACTAAAGCGATGGCCGGCAACCACGCGGCAATCAGGGCCGTGCGAAGGATGCGGTTTTTGCTTCCGGCGCGGATGCCGTGGCGGGTGATCGTCAGCCAGCGCCACGTGTGTCCGGAAAGTTTGCCGGACCAGTGCTGATATCCCTGATCGAAAATCGGCATTACGTCTGCTCCACGGCTTTGAGAAACACTTCTTCCAGCGTGCTGCGCTGTGGCCGGAGATACCGGATTTGCTGCTTCTCTTCGAGGGCCGTCTGCCAAAGCATCTGCGGCGACTTGCCTTCGGGAATCTGCACCAGGAGCAGATCATCATGCGATTCGACCGTGCAACCCAAAGCCGAAAGCCGCTGGGAGAATCCGTTGCCATCCAATTTGAGCCGCACTTCAAAACAGCGGTTGTGAACTTGTTTGAGTTGTTGGAGATCGCCCTGCGTCAGCAATTTGCCGCCGCCGAGCACGACGATGTGATCGCAAACCGCCTCCACATCCGGCAGCAGGTGGCTGGAAAAAAGCAGGCTCATGCCCTTGTTGTGCGCCAGATCGCGCGCGAGCTGGAGAATCTCCTCGCGTCCAGCCGGGTCCATGCCGTTGGTTGGCTCATCCAAGATGAGCAGCTTGGGGTCATGGACGATGGCCGATGCCAATTTGAGCCGCTGTTTCATTCCCGTGGAATATGTTTCCACCATGCGATAGCGCGCTTCGCCCAATCCGACATAATCCAGAACCTCATGCGCCCGGGCCATCGCGTCTTTGTAAGTCATCCCCACCAGTTCACCCGCATACGCCACGAATCCCACGCCTTCGACGCGCGGGAACAGGCACTCATCCTCCGGCGCAAATCCAACGGCTCTGCGGATGTCCAACTGCTGATGCCGGAAGTCCATCCCCAAAATCTGCCCCGATCCCGCGTCCACTGGGATCAACCCCAGCAGCGTGCGGATCATCGTCGTCTTGCCGGAGCCATTGGGTCCCAGTAATCCAATGGGCCCGAAAGGAACGGATAACGAAAGATCATTCAACGCGGTGACGGCGCCGTAGGTTTTGGTGACCCCCTCCAGTTGGAAAAGCACAGCGGAATTCCCGTCGGAATTATCAAGCATGTCAGCAGGCCGAAGTTTAACCGGTCGTCGAAGGAATCAAAAGAATGTGGAAGCTGCGCAGAGGCGATAGCACATTTCCCAGGTTATCCTTCATACCCTTCCAACCTATACTTCCGTCCGCGCAGTCGCCGCGCGGTGCGCGCAACCTCGACTGGTCGGGGCGCGGCATCCCCCACCGACTTTTTTCCTCCAACCCAAATTTTGCGGGCCGCTGCGGAACTCTTTTGATCTCAAGCACTTACCGGCGAAGTCATGGCCGACCAGTTGAGACGCTCGGCGTCGGCGGCCTCTCACAGGTACCGCCGGGCCTTGAAGCTTTAGACTGCGTGGATGCGCCACGGGTCGATTCACGGCTACCCATTTGGCATCGC
>JBEKUH010000019.1:0-42175 GCA_049515255.1 Tepidisphaeraceae bacterium
TTTACCTTTGTTGGATTTTGGGGAATTGGGAGCGCCGTTCGGCTAGTCACTGAAGTGGCTAGCCCGGGGGATTGGTCTGGAGCTCATTCTTTCTTTTCTTCGGGGAGATCCATCCCAAGCATTTCTGAGAGCGCATCGATGATTTCCTCGTCAGACATTTGCTTGCCTGTGTCCGAATCGAATATTTTGGCGAATCGGGCCTGTTCCGTGAGCCAATTTTGCAGCAGTTGGTATGAGCGTCTATGCTCCAGCCGTATCGCCGATTTCATCTCCTCTTCAAGCCGCTGCAGCAAGGCGAAACGTTCTTGATTCGACTCAGCGATATTCTGGAGAACCGGCCGAATCTTATCCGAGCTTCGCGGCATTTTTCCGAGACCGGGTGATGCAGGAAAAGAACTGGACGGGATGAAATTCAGGGGAACGGGCTTCAAATCGGCGCTGACTGCAGGAATTTCCGACGGAGCAACCGGCGATGACTCGACCGTTTCCCCAACATACCGACGCAGCAGATAATCGATGATATCCGTCTGGATTCGCCAGAACCACGCGTCTTCGCCAGTAGGATTTTGGGATAGTTTTTTGGCGGAGCAATTCCAAACGCGATCGCCAAAATGCGATCACTTCTGCGCTCACGGATTGTGTGATCCGCCGTCGCATGGTTCCCCAGTGTTGGGGGTATTTTACATCCGAAGTGCGGAATAGGACAGAAGATTCGGGGATTGGGTGGCGTTCGGTAAAGGCGAGAGATTTTTTACGCACGGCCCTCACCCCGTCCCTCTCCCAGAGTACTGGGCGAGGGGGAAATACTTACTGCGGCGGTGGTGTCCCAATTGGCAACGGTTCGGACGGTGCCGTCGTCGTCGATCCGCGGGACATACCACGTAATTGATCTTGCATCGTGCCTTGCTCGACAGCGCCGGGCGTCAGTTTCAAGCCTTGCATTTCTTCTTCCGATTGTTGCTGGAGCAAATCCGGCAGCATCACCACATGGGGCGTGAGGAAGATCAGCAATTCCGTTTTTGTTTTGTCGTCGCTGGTGTAACGGAAGAGATTTCCCAGCAGCGGGAGGTCGCCGAGGATGGGAACTTTGTTGACGTGGTTGGTTCGCTGATCCTGCATCAATCCGCCGATCACGATGGTCTGGCCATCCTGAATTTCCACGCGGCTTTGGGAGGATCGCAGCTCAAACACTGGCGCGTTCACGCCGGCCTGAATGGGGACGGATTCACCGGTCAGGGAGGAGATTTGCGGATCGACATCCATCACGACCAGGCCATCGGGATTGATGTGCGGAGTGACGTCCAGAATGATGCCGATGTCCTGATATTGGATGGTGTTGATCGTATTGCTGTTCTCATCGAGTCGGCTCTCGGTGATGAAAGGGACTTCATCGCCAACGGTGATGTCGGCATCCTGATTGTCGCTGGTGAGAATGTAGGGGCGAGACAGGACATCGAGCTTGTTGGTCTGAGCGAGGGCTTGCAATGTAGCAGTGAGATTCGTTTCCAGGGCTCTGATGACCAATCCGCCGGGGGCCGCGCTAGATGCGGCAGCGGCGGCAGCGCCGAGGGTGGATGAGCCTTCCTGTCCGTTGCCACTGGGGCGAATATTCAGGACCGAGAAATCCACGCCGGCATCGACGGAATTATCATGTGTGACTTCAGCGATCAAACATTTAATCAACACCTGCGGCACTGGCCGATCGAGTTCGGCGATGATGGCGCGCACTTGCGTCTCGTATTTCCGGGATGTGGTGATGAGCAGCGAATTGGTATCCGGCTCGGCAACGACGAGCACTTTTCCGGTGAATTCGTTGGTGGCCCGCGCGATATTGCCGCCGCCGAGGGAGGACTGATTTTGGCTGCCATTTCGATTGCTGCTGTTGTTAACGGGACTGCCGGGATTTCCGGTGGAATTGCTGGTGACGCTGTTGCCGCGATTGGCTAGCTGCAGACCGTTGTTGTTCTGTTGGCTGTTGGGATTCTGCTGCGGATTCTGATTCGGTTCGTTTCCGCCGCCGATGTTTCCGAACAACACATTCAGCGTGTACTCGAGGTGCTGGGCTTGGCTGTTGCGGAGGTGGTAGATAAAGAGCGTGTCATCGGTGGTGTCTTCGGAATCAACTTCACGGGCGATTTGCTCGATCAGGTCGAGCCATTCCGGCGGGGCATCGACGAAGAGAATATTGGTCCGCTCGTCGGAGTTGATGACGATCTTGGCCCCGCGATCTTTCTGCTGATCCGGTTGGGGACTAAACAGATAATCATCCAACGGCTCCGGCGTCGGGGCCTCTTCCTTGGGCACGAACATGTCCTGAATCATCTTGGCGACAACGGTCGCATCGGCATACTTAAGGTGAATCGCCCGCAACTGCGAGCCGGACATCGGGCTGGCATCAAGCTGGTTCACCAATTTGTCCACATCCGGCAATTGCTCGACCGGCCCGGTGACGATCACCGTGTTGGTCCGGTCATCCGCGACGGCGTTTATGGACAGAGGAGATTTAGATGCGGGTGTCGTGTCTTCAATATCAAAAATGAGAAATGGCAAACTCGGCCCACTCTTTTGCGGCTTGAAAACATCATTGATGGTTTTGGCGGTAGAAGCGGCGTTGGCGAATTTTAGTGGATAGACGCGCATCTGAGCCGTCGTCGCGGGATTGGGCTGATCGGCGTCGATGCGCGCGATGATATCGTCCACCACTTTGAGGGTCTCGGAAGATCCCATCACCAGCAGCGTGTTGGTGCGATCATCCGCGGCCGTCACGACGGTATTTCCATGGCGTTCTGAAGTGGGCTGCGGCGGTTGTTGGCCCTGCTGCTGCGGCGGGCCGAAGCGCGGGTTCTGCTGTTGCTGCGCCTCCTGGCCTGGGGGCTTGAAGATCGTGTCGATTAGTTTGGCTGTGTCCGAGGCGTTGGCGTGTTTCAATTGGATGATACGGATCTCGGATGTCGTCGCCTCGTGCTGGTCGATTTCGGAAACGATTTTGACGATTCGCTTGACGCGGGAGGAAATGTCGGTGATGAGGATGGTGTTGCTGCCCTCGTTGGCGGAGAGATCGGCGTCGGTGGGGATGAGAGGTTTGAGATCATCCCGCAATTTAGTGGCACTGACATTTTGGAGCGGAATCACTTGAGTGATCAGCTCGTCCGAGTCCGCCACATCATCCGGATCGGCCCCGAAATGCACCGGGACATCGCCCTTCTTGGCGTTTTCCATCGTGGCAATTCGCAGCATCTGGCCATCGCGGAGCACGGTGAAACCGTTGACCTTCAGCGCCGCAGTGAGCATCGTGAGCGCTTCGTCAGCGGAGACCGGCTGTCGGCTCATCATGGTCACCCGCGCATCGATCGGGCCGTCTTTGAGGACCTCAAAGCCAATGGTCTTGGAAAAATAATCCAGAACGGAATCGAGCGGGGCATCCTTGAAATTCAAAGCGAATTTCGCCGGTTGGGTGGAGGGCGTGACTATGGCCGCGCGCGTGGCCGGATCGGAGGGGGCGGTGGTTTGGCCAAACAGAACCGTGCCGGCCGGCATGACGCCGAGCAAGCCCGCCAATATTCCTGCCCGTAAAAATCTTCCCATGGTTTCCATTCCTTCGCCTGATTCAGAATCGCCCGGTCAACCGCCTTGCATTTGCATCGTCGCATCCGGCGGCGGCCCGGCCGGCATTGGCCCATTGGGCCCCATGGCCCCACGACCTCCGCGCGGGCCGCTCGGCATACCCGGGGGACCGGCGGCCGGCGTCGGCTCCGATGGTTTGCTCGTCGGCGTCGGTTGCACGGTTTCACCATTGAGGTTCTGCCCGACCTGAATTCGGTGCGAATCGCCATCGACTTCGTATTGGATCGAGTCCAGATCGATGGATTTCACTTTTCCCCGCCCCACCGCATCGCCTGTTGCCACTTGCAAAACATTTTTTGCGTTCACATCCTCGATGAATGCGACAAATGCCGCGCCATCTTGCACGACTCCTTTGAAGACCAGCGTGGCATCGGGACCGCCTATGGGTCCGCCGCGCGAGCCGGCGGAGCGAAATGGGCTGCGGGTGCGCAGGAGGGCGAATTCGGCTGGAAGGGATGCGGTGTCGCCGCGCGTGGTGGCGGATGCATTGCCCGTGGATGAAGCGAGCGCGCTGCCGAGATCATCGGGCAATCCGGGACGATACAACAGCGCGAAGAGCACCAGGACCCCCGCCACCGCATAGCATCCGAGAAGGGTCTGCTTCTGGCGGGTCATGGTTGTCCCTCCGCCAGCGAGGAAGTGGATGAAACATTCTGCTGGGCGCTGGATTCAGGAAGGCAGCACAGCGTCGAGACCTTCAATTCCATTTCCAGATCGGGCGAATTGTTTTTGGGACGCATCTGCACGCCGTCCACGCGCAACGGGATCGGCGCGGTCTCGATACGGTAGAGCAACGTGGCGATGTTGCCGGGATTTCCCTCGACGGAGACCTCGTATGTCAGCAGTTCAAATCCATGCACATCGGTGGACATGATGCGTTGAAAAGATGAATCCTTTACGCTGGTCTGCTGTTCCCAATCATGCATCGAATGGAGCAAACGCCCTTCCGCTTCGGTCGGGTCCGATGCAAGCGATCCACCCCAGCGGGCCAGCATTTGCTGAAGTTGGGATTGTTCCAGCAAGAGATTTCGCGCATCGGAGAGATTGCGGAATTTGTCGTCGCGGGTGTCGGTCAGATCGGAACGCTGATCGAAATAGAAGCTGATGAGCAGGATCGCCAGCGCCGCGGCCGCCGCCAGCAGCAGCCGTCGAAAGCGCGTCTCGCTGTCCATCTTCATAGCCATTGCGACTCCGCCCTTTTCTTGCGAATCAATTCACCGGCCGATAGGTGAACGTCAATGAGAATGCCACTTCATTTCCAGCCCCGCGTCGGCCGGCGTCGAGCTTGCAATTCAGTTCCGTGAATCGGCCGCTGGAATTGAGCTTGTCACGAAAGTTCAGCACGGCCTGCTCGTTAGCCGCGCTACCGTTGACATCGCCCTTCATCGGGGGCACGAGATTGAATTCCGTGAGATACGTCTGGCCATCGGGCCCGATCGCATCGGTGATATCACGCAAACACGCCAGGTAATGCGGCGAGCCGGTGCGAAACGCCTCGGCGAAACTCATGCTGGAAACAAACGGCCCGGCGACGCTGACGGCCGGCGCCAAATCCTGGAGCTTTTGATCCGCCGACGAAATCTGGCCGCGAAGATGCTCGATGTCGGCGAAGATCAAGGCGAACAGCAATGCCGCAGCCGCCGCCCACGGTTGCCAATTGCCGGTAACAAAAGCGCGCCGGTTCATCGGCGGCGCGACTCTTGGCCGAAGGAAATTGATCATTCTCTCGCTGGCCGGCGATGGCGGTTGGGTCAGGGCGATCTCGCACAATCCCTTGCCATCGCCGCCGGAAATTCCCAGCCATCTTTCCGAGGCATCAACCATCGACAGATTCGGCGAGGCTCGCAGCAGATCGAGCAATGCCGGCTCCGCACTGCCGCTGTTCCAGACTACCAGCTTTCGCTGTGGGCGCGGGTCCTGCTCGGTCCACTGCACCGAATTGGAATCGTCATCGAGTCGCATTCCGGCCAGAGCGCGGCGAAGTTGCGAGATTGCCGGGCCAATGGAGCCATTCATCCTCACTTGCCCGATCCACCGCGCGTTGGGCCCGTCCCGTCCCATTAATTCCGCTCCTTCGGGTCCGAAGGATGCGACGATAGCATCCGACACATGCTCGGCGGTGACGGCCGACAGCGCGCTGGCGATGGGCGTTAGGCTTGCCAATTTCAGACCGGCTGCTGTCGCCAATGTGGTCAACCGCCCGATCCATTGTTCCTGCAAGCCGACGATGAGCATCGTGGATTTGGAAATGGGATTGCATTGTCCCATGTAATCGAAAACCATCGGCCCCAATGCACGGGGAGTTTTTTCCGTGGCATACAGCCACATGGCACGGGTCGCGGTGGATTCATCCGTTGCGGGGACTTCGTAGGGATTGAAAATCAACCATCTGGCGGGGATGCCAATAAGTGTTCGGCGGGCCGTAAATCCCTGACTCTTCAGAAATCGGCCCAGTTCCTGCCCCAGGGCTTGGGGATCTTCCAACTTCAATCCGTCCGGATATACGAACTCCGCTATCCGTGCCGTGGGCGCGCCGCCGTTGCGGATCACCTCCGCCAGCCGCATCGAGCGGTCGCCGATGGAGATGCCCAACGAGGCTCGGGAGCGATGAGGAATCATTTCAATGCTCGAAAATCGGCTCTCAAGAATGCGAACGAAAGCCTGCCCACCCTTCATGGAGCGAATATGCTACCGTACTGAACGCATCAAACGGCAAAAGGTTGCAGTTTCGTGACAACCCGATGGGCTTGCCCACAAAGCCTGGTTTTGCTTCGCCCCGATGTCCCCCGAGTCGCCGACGGGCCAATGGATATGGGATTGGTGTCGGCCGTTGAATAAGACGGAGACGAGGGGTGCGAATTTCAGTGACGTAGCGAGTCGGCCGTATGAGGTTCAGCTGGGACGCCCGCAGGGCTTTTTCTTAACGACCAAATCGTCTTGTTTAATTGCCCCGGCGTACAACTTTTGGTACATAATGGCGGACGGTTTGAAGAAACTCGAAGTTTTATTCTTCCGGACAGAACGTGGCAACGAGCCAGTGCGCGAATGGCTGCTGTCGCTGGAGAAACAGGAACGTAAAATCATTGGGGACGACGTATTGAAGGTCCAGTATTGTTGGCCTATTGGAAAACCGTTGGTCGGCAGTTTGGGGGATGGCCTGTGGGAAGTTCGATCGCGGCTGGACGATCGAATCGCCCGAGTGATATTTTGCGTAGAGGGACAAACGATGGTGCTATTGCATGGGTTTGTCAAAAAGACCCAGAAAACGCCGACTCACGAACTTAACCTGGCGTTAAGACGGAAGAATCAATTGTTGTAGGTGACACCATGAAGAAAAAGCATTTGGGGACCAATTTCGATGATTTCCTGGAGACAGAGGGAATCCTGGAAGATTGCCGAGCATCGGCCATTAAATTCAAACTTGCCCACGAACTTGAAAAGGCGATGAGTGAGCAGAAAATCACCAAATCCGAAATGGCCAAGAGACTAAAGACCAGTCGCACCGGGATCGACCGGCTGCTTGATCCGGAAAACACTTCGATCACCCTGAACACCATGGCTAAAGTGGCTCAACTTCTGGGGAAGCGAATTGATTTCGCCCTACGGTAAGGAATCGTTGAAATTAAAAAGCCCATCCGACAGGGATGGGCCAAATCAAGCGGGCGAAGGGGTTCGAACCCTCGACATTCACGTTGGCAACGTGACGCTCTACCACTGAGCTACGCCCGCGGTTCCACAACCGGGAATGCGGATTCTAAAGAATTAGAATCGGAATTCCAACCCACGCAATTTAGCAATTTCGGGCGTTGGAAGCCAGTCACGGGGGATTTATCGGGGTTTTCAATTCAAAAGAAGAGGATGAACCACGAAGCCGCGAAGACACGAAGCGGTTTTCGACTTTTGGGGGCACACTCGCGGACCAATCTGATTGAAATTAAATCAATTAAAAAGAGAAATGCCAAATCCGCAAAATCACTCTGGAATTATGAAAGCCGCTTCGTGTCTTTGTGACTTCGTGGTTCAATTTCTTCTGAATTGAATGGCCGAGAGGATTTGCAAGTCAGACTCAGGTTGGCTTTCCGGAAATCCTCCCGCATTCCGGGCATCGATCGGGTGTCGCGCGGAGATCGTAGCCGCAGGTGGGGCAAAGGCCGTCCGCGCGGCGCACTCGTGAGCGACATTTTTTGATGACCCAAAATGCGGGAATAATCAATAAGAAGAGTGCAACGAACCAATGGGGAAAATAGAATCCTGCGCCTATTTCAGTTGTGAGCGGCACCATACTTCCATTAGCTGTCCGTATGCTGCCGCCGAACTGCCGTGAAAAGTCGAAGCCTATATCGAGTCGATCTGCGAGGCTCCTAGCTACCGGTTGTGGCGCTAAGCCGGAGAAAAGGCCTGGGGGAATTTTTAGGCTACTCCATTGAATATTTCTAAGCGATACCGAAATCCCTTCCTCGCCACTCTGCAACGCTCCCCATTTGTTCCGTTCATAGTTGATAAGGATTTCGCCTCGAACGGACTGGATTGTAATTTGGTGACTCGGCCTCACCGCGTTCATCAGTGGCGACATCGTGGTGCCGGTCCAACGTCGCATCCAAATCATTCGATCTTGAACGGTGTAGCTCCGCACCCAAAGCGCGATTGTCGCGGCGAAGAGCATAAGAGAAATCCCCGCAATCCCGGTAAATATCCGCCGCCGCATCACGCCCATAATATCGCAATCAGGCTCCCAGCCGCGACAAATCAAAAAACAGCCTCTTGCCTTTGACCGATTTATCCGATAAATTACCCACCATGCGTTTGACGGACATGCTTTCTGCTTCGCTGCTTCTGGCCCTTAACCTTATTTCGGAGCCATCGTAGGTCCCTGTTTTTAATTTTGCTTTCAAACAGGCCCTGCGATGTGGATCGCGGGGTTTTTTTGTTTTGTGACTTGTTCTAGTGACCGGTTTTTGGAGGAACGCTCATGGATACCGTGCGAATTTTCGATACGACGTTGCGCGATGGGGAACAATCTCCCGGCGCGACTCTCACCCACGAAGAAAAACTGGAAATCGCGCGGCTCCTCCAGACCTTGGGCGTGGACATCATCGAAGCCGGGTTTCCCATCAGCTCCGATGGAGATTTCCAGGCGGTGCGAGCGATCTCAGAGGAGATCGAACGCTGCACAGTCTGTGGATTGGCCCGCTCCACGCCGGGAGATATTGCCCGCGCCGGCGAGGCAATCAAACCGGCAAAATCCGGCCGGATTCACATCTTCTGCGCCACTAGCAAAATTCATCGCGAGCACAAGTTGCGCAAGGGCAAGGAAGAAATCATCCGCATCAGTGTGCAGTCGATTAAACAGGCGTTGGAATACACCAAGGATGTCGAGTTTTCGCCGGAGGATGCGAGCCGGACGGAATTGGAATTTCTGGAAGAGATTACTCACGCAGCCGTCGAGGCCGGGGCGACGACGATTAATTTGCCCGATACCGTTGGCTACGCCACGCCCAAAACCTACGGCGAGATTTTTTCGCATCTGCTGAAAAAGCTCCCGATCCTGAAGCAGAAGAACATCATTCTCTCCAGCCATTGCCACGACGATCTGGGATTGGCCGTCGCGAATTCGCTCTCGGCTATAGAATCCGGCGCGCGGCAGGTGGAATGCACGATCAACGGCATCGGCGAGCGCGCGGGAAATGCATCCCTGGAAGAAATCGTCATGGCCCTGCGGACGCGCCAGGATCATTACCAACTGCAAACCCGCATCGACACGACCAAAATTTATTCCGCGAGCCGAATGGTCAGCGGATTGACCGGACTTTTGATCCAGCGAAACAAAGCGATCGTTGGCGAAAATGCGTTCGCCCATGAAGCCGGCATTCATCAGGATGGCGTGCTGAAATATCGGGAGACTTACGAGATCATGAACCCGGCCGATGTCGGCATTCCCAAGACATCGCTGGTCTTGGGCAAACATTCCGGCCGACATGCGTTCCGCGAGCGGGCGGTGTTTCTGGGATATCAGTTGAACGATGAACAACTCGAAGCGGCCTTCGTGAAATTCAAAACATTGGCCGACAAGAAAAAGGAAGTCTTCGACGAGGACATCGAAGCGTTGGTGGATGACCAGTTAGAATTGAGCACGGGATTGTGGGAACTGATCGGATTGCAAGTAACGGCCGGGCGAAACACCGTGCCCACCGCGACGGTGACCCTGCGCGACAGCAACGGCGAGACCGTGCAGGATGCCAGCATCGGCGACGGGCCGGTGGATGCGATTTATTCCGCCATTGGTCGATTGACGGGTGTGAAATTGTCTCTCACGGATTATCGCATTCGCTCCGTCACTCGCGGCAAAGATGCGCTGGGCGAAGCGCACGTGGAGATCGAGCACAACGGCCGCAAACTCCGCGGTCGCGGGTTGAGCACCGACGTGCTGGAGGCGAGTGCCCTGGCATATCTGGCGGCGATTAACCGTTTGCGGAGTCTGAACAATCGTGAACGGCAAATAACTCAGCACTCAGCGGTCTGAAAATGCAAAAGCCCACGGATAGCAATCCGTGGGCTTTGGACCGAGGTCTTTCCATGCAAAAATCCACCGTCGACGAAATCCGCGCCCGATTCGACGCTGACGTCGAGCGATTCTCCAATCTCGACACCGGCCAGGCGGCGACGATTGATGCGCCGCTGGTGATGGACCTGATCACCTCCGCCGCCGCCGCGGTAACGCCAGGCGCGCGGGATGTGCTCGATGTTGGCTGTGGAGCGGGGAATTACACGATCAAGCTCTTGGGCAAATTTCCAGGATTGAGCGCGACGCTCATAGACCTGAGCGACCCGATGCTCCGTCGCGCATCCCAGCGTGTGACCGATGCCGGGGCGCGCGCCGTCACGCCGATGCGCGGAGATGTGCGTGAGTTGCCGCTGGCCGAAAATAGTTTCGACATCATTCTGGCCGCCGCGGTGCTGCATCATTTACGGACCGACACCGAATGGGAATCCGTGTTCGCCAAATTCCATCGCGCCCTTCGGCCCGGCGGATCGCTGTGGATTTCCGATCTCGTCGAGCATTCCACGCCGGCCGTTCAATCCCTGATGTGGCGGCGATATGGCGAGTATCTGACTAACCTCAAGGACGAAAAATATCGTGACCAGGTTTTTGCGTATGTCGAACGGGAGGATACGCCTCGGCCGCTGACATACCAACTCGATCTCCTGCGGCGTGTTGGATTCGCACAAGTTGAAATCCTCCACAAAAACGGCCCGTTCGCGGCGTTTGGCGGAATAAAATGATGCTCGCTGTTAGATTCCAGAAATCACAGAGGCAGTTGGCGAGGCATTTCGGTCAATACGGCGCCAGCGAAGGGCGGCGGTGAATCTGGCAGCATAGGCGATGAAGAAAATGTATGCCGACCAACTTACGATTTGATAGATACTGCCGTGATGGGGATGGCGGGTGAGATCCTGCGTGGCGATGAACGTGGGCAAAATCAATGCGGAGAGCCCGGCGATCAGACCATATCGGAGAAATACTCCCGGCCACCGTCTAAATGCGGCAATATGATAAGCCCCAGCCATAATGATCAGCACGCCGACCAAATCCCAAGGGGAAAGATCTAAAGTCGGCGGAAACTGGAGACATGCGACCAAAATCATCGCGACAACGATGTATCCGGCGAGGATCAGGATCATGAGTCCTGGGGCTAGAACATGCTTTGGCAGCGAATTAACTTGCTGCTGGAACCGTTTAGCGTCCGCGATTTCTTGAGCGCTTGGCAACCCATAACCGCATTCGGGACAACGCTCATCGCTTGCCCGCAGGTCATAGCCACAGTGAGCGCAAACCGCATTGACAATTTTATTCGCGGTTCGATACCTGCCGGAAAACGTCGCATACAGACTCCAAATGGCTGGTAATGTGGAGACCGCAAACGCGAACCAGTAAGGAATGAAGAATCCCCAGTAGGGGATGGGGGCGGACACACTAAAGGAAAAAGGAGAGTATTGCTGTAATACGATCCCGCTTGAATCAACTAACGCGCAAGAGGTGCCGGAAACAAATCCGAAACCGAAAATCCCGCGATTGGTTCCGAGATTTCGTGACAGGTTCGAGGGGGTAATGGGATATCGTGGCCCGGTTTCAAGGTATCGGATATCAGGACGATCGGGCCAACCTGAGGCGCGGGCAAATCCCAGCCCATCTTCGTACGAATAGAAATCGTAATTTGCTTTGGAGAGCGTAATGACTTGCCAGCCGCGGTAGTCGTATGCATCAATCCAGAGTGTAACAACGCACGCACAGCAGAAAAAGGAAACCGCGTATGGAAGCCAGAAATAGGTCGGCGCGCGACGAGAGTTCGGCTCCATGCCCTCTAAAGTGGCCATGCCGAATGGGAAACGCAAATATTTCTGCCTTGAAAATCCAGAAAACAAAAAGGCCCCGGCTTCACCCACAATGGAAACCGGGGCCTTCGGAATTACTGTCGTCCGCTTCGGGGGTCGCCTTCCATCCCGCAGCGGATGATCTCCCACTCACCGGATCGTTCCTCCTTACCCCTCGGCATCCGTGCCTGTACCAGGCTGCCGTCGGACAAGGCTCTCGCGGGCCACTGGGTACAAGCTGGCCAATTCGGACCGGTTAGTGCGTCCGGTAGTATCCGGTATCAAGTAGCTTTCGTTCAATAGGAAAAAAGCTCGCCCAAACCCCCAGCAGGGCCATAAAATGATGCCTCGGCCATTCATCCCCCATGAGAGCGGCAAGTTTTGGTAAGATGGGTAAATTTTTCCCCGATTTCGGCCCGCCAGAATAGTCGGCATCACTTGACTATCTTAACATTCCCTAACTCGAAGCGCACGCCTGGCAATGCCACGGCATTTACGATGCTTCCCACGGATATCGGGCCTTCCTCCAAATCCACACCCGATTCGTCCTTCGGCAGCTCTACAACAATCGGGCAACCCGCCCGAATCACGACCAATCCATCCTGAACGTGCAGCGCGCGCCCCTGAATCGTGCGCGGGGGACCGAAGATCGGCGAGATAAATCCCCCGCCGCTGGGAACCGTGTACACCTTCTTCGCTTTGGCGCGCACCGTCGCGATAATCAACTCGCCGATCGGTCCCGCGTAGGGGGGCGAGCATTCCAAATGCAAATCGTAATTGGTGTTGGACGGTGCGAAGTGAACTTTTCCATTGCTCACCGCCGTGACTTTCCCGCGAGCGGACCATTCGGTTGAACTGGACATGGCGGAAATGTAGCAGCGGCAATCCGGTTTGTCATGTGGAACAGTTTGTCATCGCCGCCGATCCGATTAACATGCCCACAGGAGATTCTCTCATGCGATGGATCGTTCTTCTGGCATTGCTGGGCGCGTTGACGTGGACCATTTCAGGATGCAAGCAACAGCCTTCCCAATCCAGCTATAGTGAAATACTCATCGGCGAATACGGCTCAATGACCGGCTCCGAAGCCGTCTTCGGCCAAAGCACTGACAAGGGGATTCGTCTGGCGCTCAAGGAAATCAACACCGACGGCGGGGAGCTCGGCAAGCAGGTCAAGCTGATTTCCGAGGACGATCAAAGCGATCAGGACACCGCCGTCACCGTCGTCAAGAAACTGATCGATAGCGACAACGTGCTGGCTGTTCTGGGTGAAGTCGCCAGCACCCGCAGCATGGCCGGCGGCGCGGTGTGCGAACAATCGCATGTGCCGATGATCACGCCATCCAGCACCAATCCGGATGTGACGAAGGATCGGAAATACGTATTTCGAGTCTGTTTTACTGATGATTTTCAGGGCTCGGTCGGGGCGGACTTTGCCATTCGCAAGGGATGGAAAAAGATCGCGGTGCTGACGTGTGCCGATTCGGATTACAGCAAGAAACTCTCGGAATTCTTCAAGCAGCGATTCGAGCAGAATGGGCAGATCGTGGCGGAGGAATCGTACAACAGTGCCGACAAAGATTTCACGGCCCAGCTAACGCGCATCCAGGCCGCCAATCCCGATGCGGTTTATCTGCCGGGATATTACTCAAGCATCGAGCTGATCCTTCCCCAAGCCAGGAACAATCTGAATTTGAAAGTTCCCTTCTTCGGCGGAGACGGCTGGGACGGCGATTGGATCAAGACCACCGGGGCCGTTTGCGACGGATGTTTTTACACCAATCACTACTCACCGGACGATCCGTCCCCAGCGGTGCAAACATTCGTGAAATCATTCCAGTCGGAATATGGCGGCGAAACGCCGGATGCGATGGCCATCACCGGCTACGACGCCGCGCGAGTGCTCTGCGATGCCATCGGCCGGGCCGGCAAGATCGACCGGGATGCGGTTCGTGACGCCATTGCCCAAACCAAAGATTTCCCCGGCGCCGGCGGTTCGATCACCATCGACGCCAACCACAACGCCAAGAAGCCGATCGTGATCCTGGAGATCGAAGGCGGCAAAACACATCTGGCGGATACGATTCAACCGACGGAGTAAAAAGATCGGGTGTCGGGTTTCGGGGAAGAATCCCAAGCCGCGCGTGTCGGCAATTTCTCCTCGCCCGAAACCCGATACCCGACACCCGAAACCCGATTCGCCAAACCCTTTCCTAATTCGCTGGACATCGGCTATAATTCCCCGGGTCGAACTCAATTTGGAGCGCACACCATGGCCACCTTTGCATATGAGGCGATGAATTCGTCCGGTCAGGAAGTCAAGGACGAGATCGAGGCGGCAACATCCGAAGAGGCCATCAAACGCATCCGCGACAAGGGGTTCTTCCCAACCAAAGTCAAAGAAAAAGCCGCCAAGAAGTCGGCCAAGAAAAAGGCCGCCGCCGAAGCTGCTGGTCCAATCCAGAAGAAGCGGAAGATGCCGATCTCCATCGGCGGAGTTCCGAGAAAACAACTGGTCACATTCACCCGCCAGCTCTCCACGCTTCAGGATGCCGGCCTGCCCATTCTCCGCAGCTTGCAGATTCTCGAAGAACAGCAGAGGCCGGGATTGCTCAAGGCGATCATCGGCGGCGTTGCGGATGAAGTCGAAGGCGGTGGCACCCTGTCCGATGCCATGGCCAATTTCCCCAAAGCGTTTGACAAGCTCTACGTCAACATGATCAACGCCGGCGAGGCGGGCGGCGTGCTGGATCTCATCCTGGCGCGTCTGGCCGAGTTCATGGAAAAGGCCGCCAAGCTCAAGAAAAAAGTCATCGGCGCCATGATCTATCCATGCGTGGTCATCACGATCGCCGTCGGCATCGTTTCAATGATCATGATCGTCGTGATCCCCAAATTCAAAAGCATCTTCAGCGACTTCCATGCCGAGCTGCCCGCCGTCACGCAGCTTCTGCTGACGATTAGCAATTGGTTCGCGGCAGAATACGGCTGGGCATATGTATTGATAGGACCGGTCGTATTCTTATTAATCATCAAATTGATCCGCATGAGCGAAGGCGGAAAATATGCCGTCGACAAAGTGAAGCTGATGATCCCCATCCTTGGCGGCATTCTCGGCAAGACCGCCATCGCCCGATTCACACGAACGCTGGGAACGCTCATCAGCGCCGGCGTTCCGATCCTGGACGCCATCAACATCACCAAGGAAACCTGCGGCAACGAAGTTTACACTCGCGCACTCACCAAAGTGCATGATGCCATCCGCGAGGGCGAATCCATGGCCGATCCCCTGCGGGCCACCAAAGTCTGCGATGCCATCGTCGTCAACATGATCGACGTCGGCGAAGAGACCGGCGATCTGGACAAGATGCTCATCAAAGTCGCCGACAATTACGACAGCGACGTGGACGTGCTGGTCGGCTCGCTCATCAGCATCATGGAACCGGTAATGGTCGTTGTGCTGGGCGTGATCGTCGGCTTCATCGTCATCGCCCTGTTCATGCCGATGGTGACCTTGATTGAAAGCATTTCCGGCCCGCAAGGCCCACGAAAATGAGGCGCAATTCGCGACGCCGCGCCGGTTTTACCATCGTTGAGATGCTCACCACCGTCGCGGTGCTGATCATCGTGCTCGGTTTGATGGTCAGCCTGGCGAGGCACGTTCGCGCTGCATCGGCCGAACAATCCACCCGCGACATCCTGCACCAACTCGACGAGGCGATGGCGATTTATATCCAGCGCAACGATGGCCAACTGCCTGATGTCCCCCTGCTGCTCAGTGATAACATCAATGTCCCCGCCGAGAACGAATTAAAACTCGCTGCATTGCGGAACAATCAGGCCTTCGTCCGTGCCCTGAACAACGCGGGCCTGCTGGCCGGCCGATTCGACGATCTCTCCATCGCTTATTTTGACGAGACACAGGTGCGCGATGCGTGGGGAACGCCGATTGTTTTCATGCCCCACATGCACCCCGCCGTCGGCATGAATCCGCGCGGCTGGTTCTTCTTCAGCGCCGGCCCCGATCGGCAATTCCTGACCCGTGAGGACAATCTTTACAGTTACGAGCAACCGGCGGAACAGCAGTAGAATTTGAGTTTCCGCTATGCCGCGAGCGGGACAGTATCCGCATCGATTTTTGATTGCATGGCAACACGGGCCTGATCCGCGGCAATCATTTCCAGCAGCCGTGTCGTGGTCTTCTCGTAAGTGAATCTCTCCAAAACAGGCCGCAACATCGACTGCGTAAGCCGTTGCCGCTCCAACGGATTGCCTAGGAAGTACGCGATCTTTTTCTCCAACTCCGCCTTCGAACCGAAGCTCGTCTCGTCGTAATCATTTCCCCAGACACATCCCGCCGAGCAAAGATAATTGCAATCGTGCATCGTTTGCAGCAATTGCATGAACGTGTACTTCTCGGCAAACGGATCGCATTGGTGGATATCCACGGCTTGCCCAAGCATCTCTTGCACCTGGGGATCGGTGCACGCTTTCAACTGCTCATCCGAAGTGATTCCCAATCGCTGACAAAAACCCCAGAGCCGGGCGTAGTGTCGGCCGATGATGTCGCCATCACTTCGGCGGAGCAGGAAAAATCCGCCGCTGGCGAGCCCCTCCATCACGCGCTGGTGCAGACTGCCCAGTGGGCTGATGTGCAGATTGATTCGGCTGGCCTGATAGATCAGCGACAGCTCGCCCTCATGGTCGGCCACGCCGCGCGCAAATCGCTTAAATGCCGGATGATTTTCCCAACCCCGGCCATATAGCCGAAGGTCGATTCCCAGATCAATCAGCCAATGCAATGCCTGATGGCGAAACAGCGCGTTGTTCACCCGCATGTAAAATAGATGCATCAACTGCTGAACCAACTCCGGCGTCGGCTGGGTCCGCGTGTCGATGAAGCCCTGTTCGATCATCCGGCGAATCCCTGGCGGGGCGACAATCGTTTTGCCGGCGTCGTACAACGCGCGGAGCTGTTCGAAGATCGAGCCCAGCAATCGTTTCGCATCCGCATCATTGCGGTCCATCTGCTCTTTGACGATCTGCTCCGCCGAGAGGCTGGCGTGAGTGACAAACGAAACATCGCAAACATATTTGGCCAATTGCGGATCATCGGCTGGCCGCGGGGCGAAGCGCTCGGGGTCCATGCCGATGGTGGTGATCAGATAGCGGTCGCTGGGATAACCAAATTCATGCACCAGCCGCATCTTTTCGTACGCAAATCCCAGCACATAATCGCGCGGCCCTTGTGCGGCGCCGCCGTCGGGGCTGTAAATCTTGGGCATGTAATCCTGTGCCCACATCGCCATCGGTATGCCTTGCGGAAGGCCCGGCATCTCCGCGCGGAAATGATCGATCATCACAATCAAATCCGGCTTGAATCGCGCACACGCCTCGGCCATCACCAGATTGTTGGACAATTCGTGATCGGCAGGCTCGATGAAAATTTCGGTGCGATGGCCGAGCCGCGCAAATGCGCTCAGCCAATCCCGCATTGAATGCTTCAGAAATGTCGTGTACCGCGAAGTGATCCCAAGCACATTCAAAGGTTTCCCGCTGGAATATTGCTCTGCGATCGACTGCGGCGTAAACGTGCTGGCAAACATGCGCAATTCGCTTTGGACCTGCGCGAGATGCTGGTTGGCGATGGCCATCGATTCCTGGTTCAGCACATCGATCGTAATCCCCGCCGGCCAGATAGATTGGTCAACCGTGACCGAAATCTTGGGCCATGGACAGCCGGTGTTGGCAGGAAGAAACGCGCGAAGCTCGGCGAATGCGTTTTCCCCCGCAAACAACCGCACGCGCGCGTCGGCAAGAAGCTTTTGCCAATCCTGAATATGCAAAATCACCCAAAGCCGCTCGAGATCACGCATCAGAAAATAGAGCGGCGGCCGATATCCCGGCGCCAGCGGCGAATGGCATGGCAACTGATACACCGATTGCCACAGCCACCCCATATCCTCCCCCGCCACCAGCACCGCCTGATTGCAGATGGCCGTCGGATAAAGTTTCTGCGTAATCTGCCGAGCCCCTTCCGGCGAAACAATTTGCGGCAAGGGCGAAATCACGCCCGCCATCTCCACCCCCATCTGAAATCCCGCCCCCAAAGCCCGCACAAAGTATTTCCGCCCCGGGTTCATTCTTTGCAATTCTTCCGCGAGAACCGGATTGGAATGGGTCAGCGCATCAAGATTTGCCGCAAAGCGATGACCCAGTAACGCCAGGCGAGTCCAGGAATTTGATGACGAGGAATCTTCCATGGTTTAAGGCGATTATCGGCGTTTTGGCGGTAGAAAGTGATTTATTATCGGTAATTGCAGAACGAGAAGGCCCACATGATTGCCCTCAGCGCTCAATTGCTTGCCGGCCGCACCAGCCCTAATAATGCCGGAGTATTTTGGCGCGATCAGCAATGGATTTTTCGCTTGCCGCGCCAGGCGCTGCGGCTGAGCAGCACGATACATCCCAATCCAATTAAACATGTTGATGTTGGTTCCGGCACGGTGGACAACTCAAAGACTGTGCCATACCTGCCGTTTGTCCCGCCATAGATTGTCGTTCCATATAGATTGCCGGTGGCATCCATGATCAGTCCGGCGTATGGGTAATCCCCATCGGAGATGTCGAATGACGCCAGGACATTCGGGTCGCCACCGGCGATCGGGACCGAAAATACTTCCCCATAGCCGTATTGCCCACCGTTCTCTGTTGTGCCGAAAAGTGTATCGCCCGACAGCGTAAGGGCCGACGTGGGATCCTGCCCGTCGGACATATCGAACGAGGCCAACACGGTGGGCGTCCCGCCCGTGACAGGAAGGGAAAAAACTTCACCATCCCCATAGGCGCCGCCTTCAAGTGTTGTTCCGAATAAGGTGCTGCCTGAAAGAATCAAGCCGGCATAAGGCTCGCTCCCGTTTGAGGTGCCATTGAAGGAAGCTAACACCGTTGGCGTCCCGCCGGTAACAGGGACCGAATAAACTTCACCAGCGCCGTTGGCTCCTCCAAGCGGCGTCGTGCCATACAGTGTGCTGCCGGAAAGAATCACTCCGGCCACGGGAAATGCGCCTGTGCTGGAGCCATTAAATGACGCCAGCACCGTGGGCGTTCCGCCCGTTTGCGGAATAGAGAAAACCTCGCCGTCGCCAGCCGCCCCCCATTCTCTGTCGCGCCGATAAGGGAACTTCCGGAGAGGATTACATCGCCGATTGGAATAGCACCGTTGGACGGAAGGCCCACCATACCGTTAAAAGATGCGAGCACTGTTGGCGTTCCGCCAGTTACGGGAACCGAGAAGACGTCTCCACTACCCCCAGGGCCGCCGAAGCTGGCTACACCGTATAAGATGCCGTTCGAAAGAGTTAAGTCCATGGGATCTTCGCCATCAGACGAGCCGCTAAAAGATGCCAACACGTTCGGTGTTCCGCCCGTGACCGGAACCGAATAGATTGCTCCATTTCCGCTATTACCGCCGTATTCAGCGCTTCCATAGAGCATACTGCCTGAAAGAATCAATCCAGATTAAGCTTTGTAGCCGTTGGTGTTGTTGAACGATGACAGCGTATTTAGCGTGTATTGAGCCAAGACTGGCTCAGATGTCACGACCACCAAACCTATCGTTGCCGAAAGAATCAGCGCCCCGAAGCGATTGCAAGCTCTCATTTTTCACCCCGCAAAATCGAGTTGAAAGCCGTAAATTTTCACGGCCTTATAAATCTGCCGACATCCTAACAATAATCAAAGCCACATTTCCGGCTAAATCCAGCGACTTTTGCAAGAACCATTTATTACTCAAAACGCCTTTTCAAAGACACTAAACAATTTTCCATATTTTCTCCTTGCATCGGACAGATTGTACGGTATAAGTTAACCATGCGGCGCCGAGCCGCGTGTGAGTTTGCTGCGCGGATGGTTTGGAGGAGGAAATGGAACACTTTGGAACAGAATGGAACACTTATCCCCCCTCCCCCCGTCTAGTGCCGCCGGCCTCGGCGACCGAACTCGGCAGACCCATGATCCCGGCACAGCAATTTTTTGATCCGAATGCAACCAAATGTGACAGAATGTGACATTTACCCCCCCCACCCCCGGTGGAACGGCATGTCTAGCGCTGAGGTTGGCCGCATTGATTATTCTGATACAAAGACAAATCCCGTGCCCGAAACTCAAGTGCCACCCATAGTCGTCCCCGCCGCTCGCCAGCCGATCATCATTCTCGGTGCGCATCGCTCCGGCACCTCCATGATCGCGCGGTTGCTCGACCACTTGGGACTTTTTCAAGGCATCACGCTGCAGGACGATCACGAATCCACCTACATCGTGGCGACCAACGAGATGCTGATGGAGCGCGTCAATGCCACATGGGACAATCCGCTGCCGATGCGGGACTTTCTGGCCAGCGAGGCGGCGGTTCGCATGACCGTACTGGCGCTGCGGGCCGATCTGATGTCCCGGCGAATCCGTGGATTTCTCGGCAAAGGAAAATCGTTGGCCGATTTCGATCGGCCGTGGGGTTGGAAGGATCCGCGGACGATCTTCACGTTGCCGATCTGGCTGCGCATGTTTCCGGGGGCGAAGCTCGTGCATGTGATTCGCAACGGCGTCGATGTCGCCGCCAGCTTGCGAGCGCGCGAAATAAAATTGTTGCAAGAGCGCGAAAAGAAATTCGATGGCCGGATGGCCCGATTCAGCCTCCGCCCCATCCTGGATCGCGCCGGATACAAAGGCTCGGCGCGATGTTTGATTCTCCAGCGCGGATTTGAACTCTGGAAAGAATATCGGCAACAGGCCGAGCATGTTCTGCGCGGAATAGACAATCAGATTCTCTCAATCCGCTACGAGGATTTTCTCGCCGATCCCGCCCAACATCTGAAGCAATTGGTCGAGTTCTGCGAATTGAAGAACATCTCCGATGAATCCGTGCAAAAAGGCATCGGCTCCGTCGACAAAAGGCGCGCGAAAGTATTCGCATCCGATCCGGAATTGTCGGCGTTTTATCAATCCGTGAAGGACGACCCCTGGATGCGGGAATATTGCGACGCAAGAGTGCCCGCGTTAGAAACCCAAAAGCCATGAGCGCGAGCAAACCCCAACATCCCGCTCATCGCAAATTCATCGGGCCGCCGGATCGGTACGATCTGAACAGCGCGATGCAATTCAATCTGCTCACCGCCCTGGGCCTGCGCGAGGAGCACACGGTCCTGGACATCGGCTGCGGCTCGCTCCGCGCCGGGCGATTGCTTATCACCTATCTCAAACCCGGAAAATATTTCGGCATCGAACCGGAACAATGGCTCATCGACGAAGGCATCGACTGCGAGATCGGCCGGGACATGATTCGCATCAAGCAGCCGACTTTCAACAACGATACCAATTTCACATTGACATCCTTCGGCAAGCAGTTCGATTTCATCATCGCCCAGAGCATTTTCTCCCATGCCTCGGTCGCCCAGATTCGGCGATGTTTGTCCGAGGCGAAGAAATCGCTCGCTGCCACCGGCGTTTTTGCGGCGACGATTTTTCCCGGTGAAACGAATTATGATGGTACCGAATGGGTTTATCCCGGCTGCGTGAAATATACGCTGGAATATTTCGCAAAGGTTGTGGCCGAGGAAGGCATGGCCGCCAAGCCGTTGGATTGGATGCACCCCAAGGGGCAAAAGTGGTTCGCCATCACGCACCCCGGCCACGCGCCGCAGGAGATCACCGATACCGGGCGGATCACGATTTTGCAGCACGAAGTGAAAGCGCTGAATCAGGAGATTGCCAAGCTCAAGAGTTTGCATGGGCTAAAATTGCTGAAGAAATTGAATCGAGCGGTGAAGGGGAAAAAATGAAGACAACGCCCGATTGTTCGAACAGTTTAGCCGCGACCCGAAGGGGAGCGCGTTGCGCCGTTCGAACGCGCTCCCCTTCGGGTCGCGGCTAAACTGTTGTGAAATACGGCGACTTTTTCAAGTTACGAAATGATGCAATGAATGGCGTTCGATCACATCCCCATCGCCTTCTTCTTTTCGTCCCACTCCGCCTGCTCGCGCTTGTTGGTCGTTGCCAGCGGTTGGCCGGTGCGGAGGGATTCGAGTTCCAGGCGCGAAAGGTGAACGCCTTGCATTTGATAATCCATAAACGCCTCGGCAGCGATGGGGACGATCGGCTGGATCAGCGCGAACATCGCCGTCGCGTAATCCCGAATCTCCTGCTGGGCGTGCGCATCCATGCGGAGCGACAGAAAATGCAGCACGTTGTGCAGATCGCATTTCCAATACCATTCGGTGTACACGTTCACTGGCAAAGCGATCCGCGCCAACTCGCGCGACACGCCGCGTTCGAGCATCTTTTCGTATTCAGCATATTGGGCTTCGGATCGATCCAGATATTCCAGAAATTGCCGCGCGGTCAGTTCATCGATCGGCTCGGTGCCGCCCTGCCGATTGACCGTGCTCTGCTTGCGGACATTTTCCATGCTCGGGTGATAAAAGCGGTCTTTCACCACCGAATAACGCGCGGAATATTCGTTGACGTTGGCCGTGCGATGCCGAATCCATTGCCGGGCGACGAAGATCGGCATGACGTGGTGGAATTTGAATTCCACCATCTCAAACGGCGTGGTGTGACGATGTCGCGCGAGATAACGGATCAACCCGCGATCTTCGTTCACCTGCCGAGTCCCCTCGCCGTAGGAAACCCGCGCCGCCTGGACGATGGCAAAGTCCGCCGTCTTCCCCGCCGGCGCCAGGCGCGGCATCACATCGCACAACGCCACAAGCCCATGATCGTGAACCTTGATCTCCCATCGCGCCGCTCCGCCCATGACATCGACCAGCTCCGTCTCCGGCGGCTTTTTTTCAATCTCGAATTTCGACACATCCATGCTCATGCTCCGCATCCTACAATTTATTTCCCAAGCCCGCGACGTGTCCGATTTATAAATTCACGACTGCCGGCCCGCCGCCAATTCCATGATGATAAACACCAGATAAAACAGCACCAGCGTCAGCCCTTCCGCCCGTCCCAATCGCCATCGGCCCATCGACACGGGAATCAAAACCAGCGACAGGAGAATCAAAATCACATTGTCCACGCGCCAGGTGATCATGGGAAAACTCAGCGGATTCCCGCCGGCGAATTGATGTTGCCAAACGATCAGGGCTGGAAGAAGCAAACAAAGATTCAGCAGCACGACTCGCACGCCGGCGCCGATTGCGACCCACGCGCGCTGATGCTGTGCCAAAGGAACGACACCGATGGATAATGGCAGGATCAAAATCGGAGACAAAAGTGCGATCAACACATCGCCCTCCGCCATCGGCATTGTATTGGCCGACGCCATCGTGCCGGCCGCTGCCGCGTATGCTCCGCCACAGGCCAGGAGAATGACAAATGTCAGTAGCGGCATGGGATTTTCATCGGATTTCGCATTCTTCTCCGTTGCGACTGGCGCCGATTCACTCGACATCTCCGGCCAGGCCAGAAGCACAACCACGCCTTCAAGAAAAAACGCTCCGGCATGGATGATGCTCAGCCGCCCCGCCATTCCCGCCAGAAATGTCAGAAGCGCGACCGGCAAAACAAACGCCCAGAATCGCCTGACCCCCGGCGGCGGATCGCTTTCGGGCGCCACCAGTGCCACCGCACCAACCAGAATCGAAAGGATCGCCACGGAAGTCCCAAAGATGATGGCCAACGCCAAATCCATCCGTCCTAAATGCACCGCCGCCGCCGTCGCCGCGATGATGGGCAGCCATCCCATCACCACCCGCGGCGTCGGCATTCCCTCCCCTGCTCGTAACGCCCAACTCCCCGCCCGCGCCGCAGCAAACAAAAGAGCAATCCCCACCGCCAGCGGCAGAAGGATTTTGTTTATCGCTGAAGCATCAAGCCCAGGCGGCATTCGTGGCGGAAGTGTCAGGGTGATCGGTGGAAATGTAAAGTTACCAAACGGTACGGTTGTCAATTCCAGTTCAAACGAACATAATTGCAAGTGATGGCCACCTCGAGGAGAACCCAAATGATGACGCAATGCTCGTTTAGGCGAACGGCTCAAGTGCGGACTATCGTGAACCGGTTCATTGTTACCTTCTCGCTGATTTTGGCGTTTGCGTGCGCTTGGGTTCCCAGTTGCCGCGCAGACGACACTTCCACGCCGCCGCGCTCGGAGAAAGAGATTATCGCAGATATCGATGCGGCCGCGATTCCCGGCTACCCCTTTTATGTGCAGATTGATCCGCAATACCGCGATCAAATGAAAAATGAGTTGAGTGGACCGTTGCAGCGACAGGTCGATTTGTATGGTGAACTTGCGAAGGCATCGCCAAAATATGCAGAAACGGCACGGGAAACAATTTGTCTTGACCAGACTGAGTTGGCGCTGCTAGGCAATAAGGATGCCTTGAAGGCGTTGACCGATGAATCCCAGGGCGCCGTCGCTTCCGATTCGTTAGCGGGGACGGTTGGGCTATTGATGCTGAAGTGGTGGAGCAATTCCGATGCGGATGCGCAAAAACAGGCATTGGAGCAATTCGAGCAACTTGCCAAAGCCAATCCTAACGATGGAATCCTGTGCATGTCGTTACTGCAGATTGCCCGTTACGGGGCGGCATCGGATGAAATGGGTAACGCCGCCCGTGACATTGTGGACAATGATCTGACTGGCCCGGAAGCTAAAGCCTATGAAGCACGCCCCAATAAACTCGGCCGGCCATTCGAATTGAAAGGCGAAACCATCGACCACAAGCTGTTTTCCACGGCGCAATGGAGGGGGAAAGTTGTGATCGTCGATTTTTGGGCCACATGGTGCCCACCCTGCCGAGCGTCATTGCCGGATTTGATCAAGCTCTATCAGGGTAATCACGATCAGGGATTGGAAGTCGTGGGAGTTTCCAATGACTATCTGATGAGCGATTTGACTACATTTTTGGCCGCCAATAAGGACATGGTCTGGCCCCAGTTATTCGACCCGGCGGGCGTCAATCAATGGAATCGCATCGCCCTCCAAATGAACGTCAACGCAATTCCCACCCAATACTATATTGACCGCAACGGAGTGTTGCGGGATATCGAAATGAACAACTTGCGGACGGACCTGGTTGCAAAGTTACTGGCCGAGCCCGTGAAACCAGAAATGGCGACAACGGAGGAGAGCCCCGTGGCGTCGGCGGCCCCACCGTCGGATGTGCCGCAATCCAATACGCCACCATCGGACACTCCGCAATCGCAAACGCCGTCCAATTCGGGGGGTCCCCCGGCCGCCGCCGCGGCGCCGTCGGATGACGACATGGCCAACTCCATGTTGTCGGAAGCCAAGCTCCTGATCACGAACAGTCGATCGGACCTGGCAACAGACAAGCTCAACAAGTTGATCGATCAATACCCGCACACCGCCGCGGCGGACCAAGCGAGAAACATGATCGCGCAGATGAATTCGGGTCAATGAGACTGGTGGATAGATCAAATTTATGGCTGCCGCGTTGTAGGTTGTATTAATCGCCGGAAGTAAAGGCATGGACGCCCTCTATATTTACAAACACTCCGAACATGACGACTTTGAAATTCGTCATTCGCTTCGAAGCGTTGAGCGGCATTTGCCGTTGATAGGAAAAGTTTGGATTTATGGCGATCGGCCGAAATTTATTTCGGATGATTTGTCGCTGATCGAGCATGTGCCGCATGAGGCGACTGCGCGGGTGCTGGGGGTGAAGACGCCGGTGACTAATTTTTTTCTGCTGATGTTTTTGTCGTCGTTGATTCCGGAATTGTCGTTTGAGTATCTGCTTTTCTCGGATGATTTTTTTCTGATGAAGGATTGCCCGCTGGCGGAGGCGTGCAAAATCCGATGCATTGAAAACATGGCCCTCAAGACGGTTCGCGGACACGGGCTTTGGATGGATGCGCTTTGGCGGACCTACGACACGCTGATTCGGCTCGGATACAGTGGATATAATTTTGAAACGCACACGCCGACTTATCTGAATCGAAAGTGGGTCATGAATGCTTACTGTGATCTGAAGGATTTCGTCACCGAGGACCGCTGGTACGGCCTGCTCGGCCCGACTGGAATTCTCAATCATGCCTACACCAGGGAAGGATTTCCGCTAACGAATGTGCTGGAGGAAAAAAGCCGCTTCGGCTTCTGGGCCAAACCGCCGACGTATGAGGAAGTGGTGAAGCAGAGCGAAGGCAAAACATTTTTCAATTTCGATGACCCCGCATTTGGGGACAGCATCAAACGGTTTTTGATGGAGCGATTTCCGAAACGATCGCGATTTGAGAAGGAATAGAAATGCGGATTAACCGCCAAGACGCCAAGACGCCAAGGTAGGAAAATACGCCAAGGGATGACCTGGAAATTTGCGCCAACTGAAATGTCTTAGAGAATTGATTCAAATTGATTTCAAATCAGAATATTCCTTCTTGGCGTATTTTCTTCTTTGGCGTTCTTGGCGTCTTGGCGGTCAATCCGTATTTCGGCCCACTAATTTGCCGGCTCATGCGATAACGGAAAGGATCTCGCGATGACCAATTTCCGTGAACGGAATGATTTTGGCGTAAAGCGCCTTCCACTGCGCATTGTCGCGCGCGGCTACATGGGCTTTTTCCCAATCCGCGACGGAATTGAATGTCGATTCCAATACCACCGTGTAATACGGCGCGCCGGCCAGATCGGTCAGCAGACGAACATTGACCGCGCCGTGCCCCGAAGTCCGCAGCGAAGCGGCTGCCTCCTTCCAGAGTGCCGTGGCTTCTTTGGATTGTCCGAATTTCAGACGGAAAATATCGCGAACGACGATCATGATGTGCTCCCGTTTATGAGGATTTTCAAAGCGGGGCAAAGATTTGTCAACAAAAAAATAAATACAAAGAATTTGAACCACTAAGTCACGAAGACACGAAGCGAGCGATGTCGATCGAGAGTGCCCCCGCGAATCGAGGTGAATTTGGATTTAGAAAAATATAAATTTAAGAACGCCTGCATCGCCGGCAGTCGGCCGAATCAGGGAAGTCGCTTAGTGTCTTCGTGGTTAAATCTCTTCGCATTTGGCCGCCGCCAGCGCGGAAAGTTATCCCGCCATTACTTCGGCGGCTTCGAGTGGTGTGATCTTATGATCGGTCTTCTTCCTCGGCATCATCCCCGCGATCACCACTTGGATCACGGCGACGCCGAGCATGGCGGCGAAGACCCAGCGGAGCGAGTGGCTGATGGATTGTTGGAGTCCGATGCGCGTAGCGAGTGGCAGAAGTTCGCGCTGGCGCTGGTCAAGCAGCGCGCCGGAGCCGAGGCCTTCGGATTGGAATTTTGCCATGGCCGGGCCGGTGAGAATGTTGAAGAGCGCGCCGAGGATTCCGATGCCCATCGCTCCGCCGACGGTGCGGAAGAATTGGATGCTGCTGGTGACGGAGCCGCGGCGTTGCCAACTGACGGCATCCTGGGCGGCGAGCAAAAAGCTCATGGATGCGGGGCCGAAACCGAAGCCTGTGATGGCCAGGACAATGGCCAGCACGGTGCGCGGCGCGCCGGTGACGGCACAGAGAATCAATCCGGTGAAACCGACGACAACGAGCAATGAGCCGAGTCGCGCGGTCCAGCGGAATCCACGGCGGACCACCAGCGGCGCGGCCGCGATGCCGGAGAGGGCCCAGGTGAGCATGACGGGTGTAACCACCCATGCCGCCGCGCCCGCCCCGCCGCCCTGGCCGCCTTGGACGTACAGTGGGACGAAAGTGTCGAGGCTGAGGAATCCGATTCCGAGCAATCCGCTGCCGATGAGCGATGGACCAATGGCGCGGTGCAACAAAACGTCCATTGGCAGGATCGGATTCTCAGCGCGACGTTCGTGGAATAGAAAAAATATTCCCGAAACGACCAGCGCCGCGGCGAGAATGAACCATGTCTCCCAGGGCCATCCGCCAGGTCCGAGGCGCGAGACGAGCGTCAGCATCGCCATGCACGCGGCGGCGAGTGCAATAATCCCCGGCAAATCCAAATCGACGGAGCGAGGTTTTTCCAGATCGTGATAGCAGACCATCAGCACACCGGCCGCGAGAAATCCGAATGGGAGATTCACGAGAAACACCCATCGCCATCCGAGTGTCGTGACGAGAAACCAACCGAGCATCGGCCCGGCGAGGGAAGCGGTTCCCCACACAGCGCTGAAGAGGCCTTGAATCCGCGCGCGTTCTTCGATGGTGAAAATATCTCCGAGGATCGTCAGCACCACCGGCATGATCCCGCCAGCGCCAAGACCTTGCAGTCCGCGGAAGACGATGAGTTCGGGCATGTTGCGCGACATCGCCGCCAGCATGGAACTGATCGAGAAGAGGCCGATGGCGAAAAGGATCACACGCTTGCGGCCCAGCGCATCGGCCAATCGGCCGTTGAGTGGCATGCTGACGGTGCAAGCGAGCAGATAGATGGATGCGACCCATGAGTAGTGCCGCAGGCCGTTAAGTTTGCCAATGATCGTTGGCATGGCGGTCGAGGTGACGGTTTGCTCCATGGATGCCAGGACCATCACCAGCATGAGAGCGGCCGTGACGGCTTTTCGATCCAACCGACGCGGCTTGGCAAAAGATTGGTCGCCCCTATCCGGCGGCGGCAATTCGGCGACGGCACCCAGCGATTGTGGGTCCAATCGTTCCGCTAAGGACAGACATTCATCGCCAAGTTCGCTGTAGTCCATGGGTTATCCCAATAGGGAGATCGGAAAGTATAGGCCCGGAGATTGAGTCCGACGACTTCCCGACCGGGCTCGGCGAACAGGGCGATTCTTGGCAAAATAGCGGGATTCAGCGGCTGGCGCTGGCCATTTCGATCAGGGTCCGAACGCTTGGTGGCATCGCATCGACCAAGGCCGATGTCGCGCTTTGCGTCGGATTCTGGAGTGTGGCGAGCAGGGAATCCGGGGAATCAATGGATGCCACCGCCGGTTGCGGTGGAGTTGGAGCATCGGTCGAAGGCAGGCTGACGGCGATTTCCGGCGGCCAGAGTTTTGCGGAGAGGACGCCGCCAACGTCAATCGAGGAATCGATTGAGAAGTCCGGCTGCGATGGTGTTACTGGAATATTTTTTGCAATTTCCACCGGCGGATTCGTCGGCGTGGTGTGATGCGAATGCATCAGCGTCAGTCCAAGCAGAATAATCGCGGCGACGGCTGCGGACCATCGCACAAATCGAGCCGGTTGCCATGCCCCCTCCCCTGGTACTCCGGGGGAGGGTTGGGGTGGGGGTCGTAACTCGAACGGGCCAAAAAGACCCCCACCCTCGCCCTCCCCCGCAGTACCGGAGGAGGGGAAAGATCGTAGAATTTGCTCGTGCAGTTCCGGCGAAAACGCCGGGCGCTCCGCCATCGCTTCCCGGCGGAGGCGGTCGGCCAACGGGTCGGATGATTCATTCTGGTTATTCATGAGTAACCTCCGCCAGCTTTTTCGCCAGACGCGCGCGGGCGCGGTGGAGCAGAATTCGCACCGCGTTGGCGCTGCGACCGATCACCAGTCCGATCTCTTCCGCTGGCATTGACTCGACATAACTCAGCCAGATCGCGGTGAACGCATCCGCTTCGAGAATCTTTCGCGCTGAATCCCACAGCGTGCTGCGCATTTCCTCCTGCTCGGCGTATTCGCGCGGATCGTCGGTTGGCAACTCGCGGACTATTTGCATCTTCACCGCTGATCGCTGGCGATGTTTTCTCCGTGACGATGCGGCCACGCGATTGGCGATCGTGAATATCCAGGTACTGAACCGCCAGTTGGATTTGTACCGGCCGAGATTGCGGTGGGCGATCCAGAATGTCTCCTGCAATAAATCCTCCGCATCGTGACGCGAGCCGATTCGACGAATCAGAAAATGCAGCAGCGGCGTCTGAAACCGCGCCACTAATTCCGCAAAGCATGCCTCACAACCATGAACCCGCGCGCAATCCGCGCACGCCTCGGCACTACTCTGCCGGGACGGGCGGATCGGTTCGCTCATCTTCATCACCGCAGGCGCGCCCGCAGCGTCCCTCAAATCCTCAGGGATTCGGCTGCGTACTCGGCCGGGTGGCGGTTGAATCATCATGCTTGCGTCGTCCCTGCGTATGGGCCAACAGTTCCGAAAGCTTCGCCGCCGGCCACGACCAGTGCAAGGTGACCGTTTTGCCATCGGCCTGAACATCCAGCGGCTCGATCAGCGGCTCTTGGTCCGCCTGCGACAAGGAAACCAAGGCTTTGATGCCGAGAATGAGGTTTTTGAGCTGCGTGGCCGAATCGGAATCGACCATGCCGAAGGAGGCGTCCGCATATTCCGATTGGTCGTTTTCGCCGCTGTCGAAGCGGGCTAATCGCACTTTTCCATGAAGAGTGCCGAAGAGATTCATGCCGAATCGGCCGGGCCCGGCGTCGTCGATTTTCATCGGCTGGGTGGTCGGGCCGGATGCATCGTTGGGATTGACATCCAATTCCGCATTTACGCCCACGCCCATGAATGTGACGCCCGGCGGCAAGTCCATTTTAATCCCGTGCGGATCACTGGTCGCCAGCGACGGCTTGTTGCCGGCCAGAACATCCAGCGCCTCCGCCATTGCGGACAGGTCGGTGGTTGCGATGACCGTGTCCAATCCCACCGGCGCGATGAACGATGGGCCAGTGGATGTCCATCGTCGAGAATCCGCTTCTCCGCCGACGCCCATGGAAAATCGAGAACGGGATGCTGATGGATTGGATTCCTTTTGCTCGCGAGGTTTGATCGGTTGGGTTTCAGTTCCGAGATAAATGGATTGCACGATCGCCTGCATACTGGCTGAGGAGTAGTAGACATCCTTGCCGGCCAGAGTGATGATCACGGAGTCTTTCAATCCTGCCGCCGCGGTCTTGATGCGAATGGACAAATCCGGGCCAAGTTTGCCGTGGGCCATGAGGATCATTTTTTGATCCTCGCCGTTGCCCAGGGTGTAGACGGTAATCGATCCCAGCTGCCCGCCGCTCATGTTCTGAAATTGCTTCTGCAACTCCGCCGCCCATCCGGCCTGCTGCATGATCCGCGAAGCCATCCAGCGATCCAGATCAAAATGGAAATAACTGGTGGCATCAGCCGGGATTTGCTCGAATTTAATCGCATCCGCCCGACCGGGGGCGGCGGAGAGAAGAATGACCAGCGATAAGAGCGTGGCGTGACGCATGTTGATTTTCCGAGGCGATTCAGATTCGGGGGCGAACGATCTCTTGCCCCCCCTTATACGTGATGAGAGCGGTGGGTATTTCAGGTCGCTGGGGCCTGACTGGTTGATTCTGAGCTTTGGCGGAGTGTTCTCATCGCAATTTCAGACCATTTCGCGACGGTTTTATCCGGATCATGGGCTAGCGAGTTGACGCGAAACAAGTCTTGGGAAGAGAGCTCGCCGAAAGAAATCATGGTACGCAGCGCTTCCTGGCGGACGAGGGGACTTTTGTCGGCGAGTTTTCGGGCAGCCAGATCCTTAGTGTTGACGCTGTGGGGAGAGACGTATCGCACAGCCATCGTGGCCGCCTGTCGGATTTCGGGCTTGGGGTGGTTGTCGGCAAGTTGGATTAACTTCGGCAGCGCCCATAAAGCGGCCGGACCGACGCCCGCGAGACCGACGGCGGACCAAAATACAATTTCATTCTTGTCGGATGACAAGCCGTTAATCAATGGTCCCAGCGGTACGTGATCCGATGGTGACAGGGCAGCGAACATTTGTTTGGCTTCGCGTCGCTTTTTGCGATTGCGGCCGATGAGCCATGCCAGCCATTGATCGGGAGTTCCACGGATTTGCACTTTGGGTGGGAGTGGTTCTGGTGGATCGACAACGTTCACTGGCGGATCGATATGCTCCAAATGCTCGCCGATGAATTTAGGCCGCTGGACGGCCGGTTGCTCCTGCGGCTCAAAAGGTTTTGCCGCCCCTCCGGCGGCTGGCAGAACCCGCGATCCCACCCAAGGCTCCGTCCCACATTCAGGACATCGGCCGGGTGATCCGCGCAGGTCGTAGCCGCAATTTTGGCACTTGAGAGGAACATATGGCTCGCCGCAATGGGGGCAATTCTTCCTTCGGGCCGTGACGAAATAACCACAATGGCGGCAGGCTTTGGATCGCCGACGTTTTCCTTCGTAAAGAGCAGCCCAATAAACCGCCTTTCCAAACGGTAACAATCCAAAATTAAAAATCCCCTCGCTATATGAATATGCATCCATGCGAAAGAAGAGCATCCCTCCCCAGTTCATCAATTTTCCCCTTCCACTCCAAGTCGGCGGAACATACGTGCCGCGAATGATTTCGCCGTCCGCGGACAAATATTCTATGAAGCCGGGTGCGGCACTACTCGGGAGCCGCAAGATATCGTGTTTGACATAGCTGCGAATCCACAACGCGGCATTCAAAACGAAAAGGATGAGCGACAGCGCGGCGAGAACATCAAAAGCGGGAACCAATTGAAACATCCAATGCGGAAACTTGACCGGTGTCCAAACATGGGCCGTTTTCCAGCCGTTCCCACCGGCTAGATAATCGAGAAAATTATTCTTGGTGGTTTCGATACTAGGATTACCGCGGAATTGGAATTGGCTGCCGTTCTCTAAGTAAGAGAGAATTATCTGGCCTGTCTTCGCCTCTCTTGCCGCGTACAACCAATCGCCGTTCGTCCGGCTTAATTTTGCGAAACCGTACTCGCCTCGTAGATGCTCTTCCATGCACTCAATGTCCGCCTGTTGGGCGTTGTAGGATTCCATCTTGGGAGTGTTAAATTCCATGGAAGGCGAGGATTATAACCAAATCGCGAAAGTGGTGGCGAAATGCAACAAATGTATTCGCTAGCCTTTTTTCCCTCCCCTGGTACTCCGGGGGAGGGACAGGGTGGGGGCTTGATTGGAGGAAACCATCGGGACAACATGGCGTTGATGCAGGTCCCACGCGACCGTGAGAATCGTCTGCTGAAATTCGCGCGTACGATGCGCCGACAGCCAACCGATGCGGAAATAAAACTCTGGGAGGCGCTTCGCATGAAGAGTCTTGCGGGTTACCGCTTTCGCAGACAGCATCGGGTCGGCGATTACATTTTGGATTTTTACTGCGCGGCTCGGCGATTAGCGGTTGAACTTGACGGCGGACAACACGGTGATTCGGCACAGGCAGAGTATGACCAACGCCGGAGATGGGCGCTCAATGGATTGGGAATACATGTGCTGCGATTTTGGGATGATGAAGTGCTGAAACATACGGATGTCGTTGCTGAGGAAATGCTTCGGCATTTGGAAAGCGATGGACCCCCACCCTGACCCTCCCCCGGAGTACCAGGGGAGGGGAAAGAGCTGAGCGTGTTACTGTTGACGCGCAAGTAAATCCCCAAGCGCGTCGGGAAGATTTGGGAATCGAAATTCAAATTTCTCGTCGCTTAATCTTTTTGAAACCAGATACCGGCCATATAGCGCCAATTCAGGATCGGTGCGCAGCAGAAGCGGCGCGCCAACGCGCACCATCCACGTGAAGGCGGGGAGGCCGATCGGAATTCCCACGGCGCGGCAAAGTTCGCGCATGAAGATTTGTTGGGATACCGGGTTGGGGGCGGTGGCGATATATGCGCCTTGCATGGTCGCATCTGAAAGCGCCCGCTCGAAAAGGCGGTTCATGTCCAGTTCGTGAATCCAGCTCATTCCTTGGGTGCCCGATGCGACTCTGCCGCCGAGGCCGAGGCGGGCTAGGAATTTGAGCCGAGCAAGTGCCCCGCCGCCGGCGCCCCGGTCGCGGCAGATGACGAAGCTGGTGCGGAGAATAACTTGGCGTTGCGAGGGAAGCACACTGGCGCGGTATGCCTCTTCCCACGCGCGGCCGACGGTCGGGGCGAAACCGATTCCGAATGGCGAATCCTCCGTACATGTGACCACAGGTGGATCGCCATAAATGTGGGCCGTGCTCATCTGCACCCATACCGGCGGTGGTGCGTCGAGGGATCGCATGGCTTGACCAAGTACATGGGTGGCCTCGACACGCGAGCGCAGAATTTCATCCTGATGATCTGGGGTTTTGATGCAATCCACAGATCGGCCGACGAGATTCACCAAACCGGCGGAGCCGTTGAGTTGCCGCCGCCAATCGCCGAGTGTGCGGGCGTCCCACGGCACGTGTCGCCAGTTACCGGAAATCTTTGGCGGATTGCGAGATAGGATGACGACGGATGATCCCTTGGCAGCGAGATAGGTGGCCAGCGAAACGCCCAGAAACCCGCTACCCCCGACAATGACGATTGGTGCCGTTCCCGATGCTTCCGCCATGCGGATAACTTATGGGAAATGTTAGCGGAGTGAAAATTTTAAATAATCAGTTACACACTCGATGGACCATGCCTACACTACGAAATCGAGCAACCACTCGCGCGGTCAAATCTTAAATTGGAAAGGAGACCATCATGCCGTACGTTAATGTTGGAAGGGAAAATTCCGGAGATATCGATCTGTATTACGAGGATCATGGGTCGGGAAAACCTGTCGTTTTAATCCATGGATTTCCATTGAATGGAGCATCGTGGGAAAAGCAGGTGTTGCCGCTACTGAATGCGGGGTTGCGGGTCATCACATACGACCGGCGGGGTTTCGGAAATTCGAGCAAGCCGACGATCGGATACGATTACGACACCTTTGCGGCCGATCTGAACAAGATCATGACCAAGCTGGAGTTGCGCGATGCGGCTCTGGTGGGATTCTCCATGGGCACCGGCGAGGTGGCGCGGTACATCAGCACCTATGGGGCGGATCGAGTGAGAAAAGCCGTGTTCATCGGGCCGATTCCACCGTTTTTGCTGAAGACGGAGGACAATCCCAATGGCGTGGATCGCAGTTTGTTTGATGGGATTCAGAAAGCCGTCATCGCGGATCGGCCGGCGTTTTTTACCGAATTTTTTAAGAACTTTTACAATCTGGATGTAATGGACCCCGCCCGCATCAGCCCGCAGGCGGTGCAGGCGGCATGGAATGTCGCTGTCGGCGCCGGTGCGAAGGCGACGCTGGATTGCGTGCCGACCTGGCTGACGGATTTTCGCAAAGATATTCCGCGTATCACCGTGCCATCGCTGATCATTCAGGGCGATGCGGATCGGATTCTTCCGTATCCGTTGACAGGCCCACTTTTTGCCAAGGCGCTGAAGGGTTCGCGGCTGGTGACGATCAAGGATGGGCCGCACTGCGTGATCTGGACGCACGCCGACAAAGTGAATCCGGAGTTGTTGGAATTTGTCAGATGATCCTTAGAATCGCCTCTATGAAAAAGGAGAAACAACCCATGAGGAAAAATAATTCGCACCCACAGGCGGAGGCCGCGGAGCAATTGGAAACTCCGACCGATTTGAACCGCAAGGGAGTTTTGGAAATCTCTGCGTCCCTGCGGGAATTGCTGGCGGATGTTTTCGCGCTGTACGTGAAGACCAAGAATTTCCACTGGCACATGAGCGGGCCACACTTTCGGGATTATCATCTGCTGCTCGATGAGCACTCCGATCAGATTTTCGCAATGACGGATGACATTGCCGAGCGAGCGCGGAAGATCGGCGGAACCACGCTGCATTCCATCGGCGAGATTTCCCGGCTTCAAACTCTGCATGACAATGATGCGGAGTTTGTGACGCCCCTGGACATGCTCGCCGAACTGTCGGCGGACAATCTGCATCTGACCAAATCGCTGCGCGCTGTCCACGAAGTGTGCGACAAGCACAATGATGTGGCGACGGCCAGCATGATCGAGAATTGGATCGATCAGACCGAGCGGCGGACGTGGTTCCTGTCGGAGACGGTTCGGGAAACGTGAATCACCCGAGATAATCGGCCTTCAGCACGGTTTCTTGCGCGCTCCCACCAACGCGCTCAACTCGGTATCCTTGGGCGGCAGGGCGCGAACTGACGACGCGTTTGAGCTTTCCATTGACGAAATGGAGTGCGCACCCGTCATCCGCCGCATAGCCTGCGGGCAATCCCTCTGCCACCAGACGTTGGTAGGTCGGACGCCGCTGCGGTTCGCCGTCGTAATGCGGACAATTGCTGCCGGAGAGAAATCCCAGGCCGTTACGGATCGCGGCAAGCTCCGGGCCGTATGAATCGGTCACGCCGGCCTCGAACCAGCAGAGCGAGCCGGCGCTGACGCCACAGAGAATCGCGCCCTGTTCGTAAGCCTGGCGAATAATCTGATCCAGTCCGTGCGCTCGCCAGACGGCAAGGAGATTGACCGTGTTTCCGCCGCCGACATAAATCACATCCTGTTCCAGCACGAATCCGCGAAGGTCTTTGTCCCGTCTGCTGAACAACGGTAAATAGTTTGCGGTGCAGTTACGCCGGGCGAAGGCATCGTAATACCGCAGGATGTAATTATCCGAATCGCCACCAGCGGTAGGCACAAAACAAACGCGCGGCCGGCGCGTTCTCGCCAGGGAGAGAATGTAATCATCAAGCAGCGGATTCTCCGGCTCCATCGAAAACCCCCCGCCGCCAAGTGCCACGATTTGCATGATCTGATATTAATTGGCGAGCGGAAAAATTCCATGTATTTCCCCCTCCTCCGGCATTCCGGGGGAGGGTTGGGGTGGGGGCCGAACGTCGATCGACTCAACCCCCACCCTCGCCCTCCCCCGGAGTATCGGAGGAGGGGATAGAGGGATTCCCACTTCGCGCGCCTACTTGTTGCTCGCCTTCGAAAGTGACCGTTCCTGATAGATCCCGATGATGTTCCCAGCCGGGTCGCTGATGTGGGCAGTGATTTCCGGTAAATCCGCACCGACAGGCTGGACCAACTTGCCCCCGTTGGCGATCACCGCGTCGATCGTGGCGGCGACGTTTTCGACCATGATAAAAATCAGAATCCCCAGACTCGTCGACGGCGGCCGGCGGGTGGTCCAGACTCCACTGACCTCGCCAACCGTATCATCAAACGCCACCGCCCCATCCCCCCGCGGCCGGATCGGCCAGCCGAAAACCGCATGATAAAACTCCGCGGATTTCTGAACGTCCGTCGCGGGAAATTGGATGTAACAGATTTTGCCATTGGCCATGGTTGGGGGCATGGGAATTCCTTTCGAGGTGGCGAGCATATCATTAAGCTTTGGACGAGTGAATTGAACGAGTGCAATTCTTGTGCTTGCGTCCTTCGGTCAGGAATTGTGAAAGTCAAACGTCGGGGATGCAAATGGCTCAGCCCATTCTAGAATACGATACCCCTCGTTCACCGCCGCGAAAGCTAACGTTGGAAGAAGCAGACGGCTACGTTCGCGTGCTCTTCGCCGTAGCACCGAAATGGGTTTGTTTACTCCCAATCGTGATGGCATTTACAGTCGGCCTGATCCGCGCGGCGACGGGAGTTTACGTTGTTGGAACTTTTTGGCACATCGTTTATGCAACCGGACGTGTCGGTCAGCCAAATCCGACGCCGGAAATGATCGCTGAAAATCGGCACTTTGCCGTGGAGGTTTTGTCCATAACTTTATTGGAGGCAACATTCTGGTGGGCCGCCGCAGCATTCAATTTGTGGAAATATCGCCGTTGGGGAAGAGTTCCTCGCATACTCACCGCGAGCCATGAATCTCTCGTCTTCACTCGCCTTGGCTGGTGGCGAATGCGAGAACGTATATGGTTGCCGAAAGATATCACGGAAATTGAGTATCGCCCTGTGAAACGAAATCTCAACCGATGGCGGACCGTCGGCGATCTGTTCATCCACCGCCAGAAGGGTTGGCGCGTTCATTTTCGTTTGTCATCTGCTGATCCAGAACTGCCGCGTCTAATTGCGACCCGCTTGGCAACTGCGCTCGACTGTCCCTTGAAGGGACAATCGAACGGTCATTGAACGACCTTGCCGATCTCACTCCACTTCCGCATCCGCATGCGGCTGGAGAGCCAGCAATTCGTCGAGGGTGAATTTGCTGCCGCATTCGGGGCAGCGGGATTCGGTCAGGCCGGTGAGGTTGTAGCCGCAGGTGGGACAGGTGATGGCGGAGCGATTGGATTGGGAGATTCGGCGGGTGCGTTCGTTGGCGGATTCACGCCAGATGAAGACGGTGGCGATGAGCCAGAGGAGGATGGCCAGGACTCCGCCGACGAAGGTGCCGAAACCCCAATCGGGTCCCATTTGCGAAATTTGTGCAGCGAGAACGCCGGCGGCGAGTCCGAAGGTTGCGGCGGCGGCGGCGGCGAGATAGCTGCGGTAGATTCGCCGGCCGTTCCATTTGATGCCGGATTTCCAGAGGAGAAACCAATAGACGGCGATGAAGAACCAGGTGGCGATGTCGCTGGCGAAGAAGGAAGCGAATTCGCCATTGGAATAGCCGATGCGAATCCGGAGCGCGCGAAACGTGAATTCGAACACCACGACATAAAACAGGCTGGCCAGCGGGAACACGAAGATAGAAAGGAGAATTCGGGAGACCAGGCGCGACATGGTTGATTGAAATTGTATCGGAGGCGGTGCAGTTGCGACAGAAAAATGTGGGGCCGAAAACTCATGGCCGAGCCGGATATTTCGAGCTAGAATGGTTGAACATGCCTCCGGACGACAAATCCTCCGGCCAATCGGTCCCGGTTCTGAACTATTTCCCCGATGAACGGCCGATGAAGCGGCGGGAGCTTTTCAAGAAAATGATCACGTGGCTGGGCGAGGTATCGGCCATCTTCGCGGTGGTGGCGGTGCTGCTAACGATTGAAATGATTTTTCTGCTGGCGGTGGATTGGTGGACGCAGCGGAAATTGGTGGCTGGGGATTTGGCATATCTGATGATCTGCACCGGCAGCGCGGCGGTGCTGAGCGGTGTTGCGGTGTATGTCGCTCACAAACGCAAATGCGATTGAACCACGAAGACACGAAGCGGGTTTTGACGCTCGGAAGCAAATTGGCGATGTCGGCGTTTGAAATCAGAATTTATATGGAAGAAACAAATTTAGCCACCGATGGGCACCGATGAGCACCGATTGAGAAGGATTTAATTCTGTCGTTTTTGGGTTTTATCCGTGTCCCATCGGTGTTCATCGGTGGCTAATTTTCTCCTTTTTTTAAAGCAATGATGTAAGGAGCCAATTTCGCAGCAGTACTCTGGAACCTCGGAAACCGCTTCGTGTCTTCGTGACTTCGTGGTTCAATATTTCTTTTCTTCATTCGCAAGCCATCGTAACATAGCAGCCGGTTGGAGGATCAATATGACCGATGTTTACCGTTTTCAACGCGTTTTGGTTTTGCTCTTGGTGGTTGGGATTTGCTCGGCTGCGGATGCCGGGCTGATTCATCGGTATTCATTTAATGACAACACCGCCAACGATTCGGTGGGCAACGTGAATGGGACGCTGAAAGGTTCTGCCAAGATCGTCGATGGGAAATTGGTTCTGGATAATGGGGATAAGACCTGCGACGACGCAGGGCTTTCGTATCTGGAATTCAACGGATCAGTTCTGCCTGCGAAAGGCACGAGCGTGAGCCTGGTGATTTGGATCACGGCCAAGGAGAACCCGCAGTTTGCGCGGATTCTGGACATCGGCGACAAGGCGGACGCTGACGGGCAGGCGTTTATTTATCTGACTTGTCGGCATGAGGACGATCAGTCGCGGGCGGCGATCACGGCGACGGATACGGGATCGAAAACGTACATCAGCGGCCCTCGCCTGGACGATGGCAAGCCGCACATGGCGGCTATCGTGATTGATGGCACAGCCAAGCAGTTGCATCTGTTTGTGGATGGAAAGGAATCCGCGACGGCCGAAGATTTGGGGGACAACACGCTGGATCAGGTTCGGCCAGTGCACAATTGGATTGGGAAATCGGGGTTCGATGCTGATACGGGACTGAGCGCTTCGATTGATGAATTTCGAGTTTACGACAACCCGCTGACGGCGGATGAGGTGGCGGCGATCAACAAAGCCGGCCCGGATGAGTTGCCGGCGACGCAGCCGTCGAAGTGAAAAGAAGGGTTTAGGGTTTGGGGTGAAATGTAGAAAGCAGTTCTGTGTCTTCACCCTAAACCCTATACCCTCGACCCTAAACCCCGCATTCATCACTTCAGTTTTTCCGGATTCAAACCCTTCAATTCGGGAATGACAAACTTTCCGCTTTTGCGGATGAGATGGTCGTCGAAATAGATTTCCCCGCCGCCGACTTCGGGGGTTTGACGCATGACAAGGTCCCAGTGGATGGCGCTTTTGTTGCGGTTGCTGGCTTCTTCGTAGCACATGCCGGGGGTGAAGTGGATGCTGCCGGCGATTTTTTCGTCGAAGAGGATGTCCTTCATCGGCTTGGTGCAGTAGGGATTGAACCCGATGGCAAATTCGCCGACGTAACGCGCCCCGGCATCGGTGTCGAAGACCTCGTTCAATTCCTTGGTGGCGTTGCTGCGGGCCTCGATGATTTTGCCGTTGCGGAAAACCAGACGGACATCGACATGGGTGATGCCGCGATAGAGCGTGGGGCAATTGTATTGGATGACGCCGTTCACACTGTCACGCACCGGGGCGGTGAAGACTTCGCCATCAGGGATGTTGACGCGGCCATCGCAACAGACGGCAGGAATGCCTTTGATGCTGAAGGTTAAATCCGTATCGCCCGGACCATAGAGGCGAACCTTGTCGGTTCGTTCCATCAATTGCTTCAGCGGCTGCATTGCCCGGCTCATCCGCGCGTAATCCAACGTGCAGACGTTAAAAAAGAAATCCTCAAACGCCGGCGTGCTCATCTCCGCCATCTGAGCCATGGATGGATGCGGCCAGCGCAACACACACCATCGCGTCTTGGGAATTCGCACATCATGGTGCACTTTTTTCCAGACGGTCTGTTCGTACAGCTTTTGCCGATCGGCTGGGACATCGGATGTCTCGGAGACATTGGGCTTGCCGCGCGCCCCGATATAACACTGCACGTTTTGCATGCGCAATTTCTCGACCTTGGCGATCAAGTCCCACTGTGGTTTGGTTCCTGCGAGCATGAGCGCACGATCAATCCGATTGGATTTGATCGCCACCACCGGAATGCCGCCGACTTCGGCCGTGTGTCCGATCAACGCCTCGGTGAACTCCTCCGGCACATCGATGGCTTCGATGAGAATCTTCTCACCTTTCTTGACGGCACAGGAATAACGGATCAAAAGCGACGCCAATTTGTCCACGCGCGGATCGAGCATGGGGGTGTTTTACAACAACATGGGCATCAGCGACAATGCGCGCGCCGATCACAGCTTGAACCAGCGGGATAACACGCTACCATCGGCAAGCACGGGCGATTAGTTCAGTTGGCTACGGTACCACTCATAAATCCATCGGTAAATCCGAACGATTGCAGACCCCTTCACGGCCCATGTCACCATTTTCGACACCATCGAGCGCACCAGACCGCGACTTAGCAAAGATCATCGGAGCGTGGCCCGCGCTCCCCGCACCGATCCGGGCTGGCATTTTGGCGATGGTCAAGGCGGCGACGGGCAAGTAGGCGCGTGGCTTACTTCGATTTGAATGAAATGGTTGAAATCATCGGGGCAACCGCAATTAACGCCGCACCCAAAAAGAGAATGATCCATCCCCATTCAAGATGAGCTGCATCAATCATTGTCTGCGCCAAGCCGGCAAAGGGATTCCCGGCAAGGTCTGTCGATACGCTGTCCTTTGCATTGGCAAGCGTCTGAGAGACGTTCCACAAATCGGCGGCAATTCCCACCGCCAGCAAACAACCCAGCACCAGCGAAACGATTTTCCCGCGCGTCATGGAAAGGACGGCGGCCGCTAGGGCCGATCCCAAGAACGCCCAACCGATCACTTCCTGCTGGAACGCACAGAGATTTCCTGCAATGGGCATGTATGCAATCGGGGTGAACGTGCCAAGCGCGAGAATAATGGCACCGCACACCCCGATGATACTGCGCGGCGTCAATTCAAGCGTAATCCCCGTTTTAGTGGCGGGAGCATTCATCGGGCGGTAATCGCAAACCACAGCGGCAGTCGGAATTGGTGCGATGGTAGGCACCCTAATTTCACTTTGACAGCGCCAACAATTCCCACGCTGTCCGGCACATTCCTCGCCGATGGTAATGGGATTCCCGCAACTTGGGCAATTGAACCGCAACATGGATCGATTTCAATCCACCCTAACAAAACTACTCACCGTTGACTAATCTAAAGTGAGGGCGCAACAGATGGGGTCTTGCGTCTATCCATTCGCTTACCAGTCCCACTTTTCCATCGTAATATTTG
>JBEKUH010000020.1:0-41637 GCA_049515255.1 Tepidisphaeraceae bacterium
CTCGTGCATTAGTGAGTATCCGAGATTGAAATGAGCCCGGGGATTGGTCGGCCGCTTGGCAATCGTGTCGCGCCAGATTCCCTCGGCGGTGTGGTACTGGGCGTTGCGCTGAATTGTCAGAGTGCAAAATGCCGCGAGCAACGCCAGATAGATTCCCGTTTCGACAAAATGGAGCGGCATCGACTTTCGCGCCAGCGACCATCCGCCGATCACCGCAAGTGCGATCCAACCGAGCATCGGCAAATACATCCGATGCTCCGCCACCACTTCCGTCACGATCGGCACAAAACTCGACGATGGCGCCAGCAGCAGGAAGAACCACGCTCCGGAGAATCCCACCTTGGGCCAACGCCACAGCATGAAGATTGTAGTGATCAACAGCAGCACAACCGCCGCCCCGCCGATGCCCACATCGTCGATGCCGTGCGCGATCGGCCAACCTTCCTCATCCAATACCAATCCCGTTGGCCAAACCATCAGACGTAGATATGAGGCGATGGCCCCCAACTGCGTCAGAGCATATTGCATAGCCGAGATCGCCTCGTGAAAACTGACTGTCGATCCGCGCGATCCGGACTTCACTTGAATCAACAGCAATAGCCAACAAACCAGCAGGCCCGCGTAAATTCCCCACCGCTTTCGCATCGCCGCCTTCCACGAGCCGGCCAGAAATATTGAATCGAAGAGCGCCGCCACCACTGGAACGGTCGCGAGAATTTCCTTGCATCCCATTCCCAAAATCGCCGACGCAATCGCTCCGACGCCCCACCATGGAACGGATTTTTCCGATCCCGCCGCACGAACGCTGCAGTAGAGCGTCAGAAGATAAAACATTGACGCCAGCGATTCAGCCCGCTGGACGATGTAAGTGACCGCCTGCGTGTTGAGCGGATGCACGCCCCACAATCCCGCCACCGCCGCCGCCAGCCATGGAGCGGATTTCATGAACCGCTCGCCCCAAATCTCCGGCCGAAGAAGAATTCGCCGAATGATTCCGTAGACCAACAAGCTGCATGCGAGATGAATGGCGAAATTGGTGGCGTGATATATTCGAACATCCAGCCCGCCAACCGCGTAATCCAACGCAAAGCTGAATCGCAACACGGGCCGACCTGAGAGAGTCGTGGGGGTCGTCTCCGTCGGCGGAGTAAACAAACTTTGAATCTGGGGATTAACCTGCGCATCATTGGCGATTGCGTCCAAATCATCGTAAATAAATGGCCCAGAAAAACTGTCGGAATATGCAATCGCTACGACGAGCATCACGAGCAATGGCGCCGTCCATCGCGCCCAATCCGTGCGACTCACCTCTACAGTTGATCCGGTCATTTGTTCCCCGTCATCGCTTGCACCTTTGCTAACTCTGTTCGCGCATCAGCATTTTGCGGATCAAGTTGAACGGCCTTCTGCAATTCGACGGCCGCATCCGGCCGGTCGTTCAATTTTTCGTCGATCAGGCCAAGTCGATAATGCGCTTCTGGGTCATCAGGGTTGACTGAGATCGCCATCTGGAAATCTTCTCGTGCTGCGGCATCATTTCCCCGTGCCGCCCGGATTTTGCCGCGAAGTAGATAAATGGGGCCGGAAAATCGCGGGTCCAGTTGCAGCATGTTGTCGCAAGATCGTTCCGCTGCCGCCAGGTCGCCGCTTTGCATGATCATATGTTCGTGCAGTTGCATCAAGATTCGGGATTGCTCCGAAGCCTTGGTCAAAAGCGCTTTGTAGTTCGCGGAGCCCTTCGGATAGAGAAAAGCCTCCTCGGCGTATATGCTCGATAGAGACGAATGCGCGCGTATGTCCCCGGGCTCTTTGGCGATGGTATCCAGCCACATTCCCTCGGCGGTGCGGTACTGAGCGTTGCGATGGATCGTCAGCGCGCACAGAACCACCGATAGCACGACAACAATACAGGCTTCCGCTCGAAGCGCCACCACCGAAGCGCTCGCCAACATCCATCCCCCGATCACTGCCAGCGAGATCCACCCCAACATCGGCAAATACACACGGTGTTCCGCCACCACTTCCGTCACGATCGGCACAAAACTTGATGATGGAGCCAGCACCAGGAAAAACCACGCCCCGGCGAATCCCACCTTGGGCCAACGCCACAGCGCGACGACCGTCCCCACCAGGAGCAATGCGACAAACGCCCCGGCAAAACCCACGTCCCCGAGCGAATACGCTATTGGCCAATCTTGCCGATCCAGCACCAGCGGCGAGGGCCAGACCATCAGGTGCAGGTACAGCGCGATGACCCGCAATTGCGTCAGGGCATATTGGAACGGACTGACACCCTGATCGAAACTGACGCTCGGTCCGCGCACACCGTTGAGCATTTGCGACGCAAGAATCACCCAGCTCCCCAGCAGTCCCAGATGAATCAGCCAGAGGCTTTGTCGCCGCCTCTTGAGGAATATGCGGGAAAACAAAAATGACGTGACCGGGACGGTTGCGACGATTTCCTTGCATCCAACGCCCAGCACGGCGGCCAGGATGGCGCCCATTCCCCAAATCCCTAGCGATTTGCTGGAGTCGGCCGCGCGAATCACGCAATAGATCACCAGCAAATAAAACATCGACGCCAGTGATTCCGCCCGCTGCACGATGTAAGTAACTGCCTCGGTGTTGAGCGGATGCACGCCCCACAAACCCGCCACCGCCGCCGCAAGCCACGGCGCGGAATGGATGAAGCGATTTCCCCAGGTCCGTTGTTGCAGCAGCATTCGCCGGATGATGCCATAAACGAGCAGACAGCATGCAATATGAATGGCGAAATTGGTAACGTGGTAGATGCGGACATCCAATCCGCCAAGTGCGTAATTCACGGCAAAGGTGAACCGCAGCACCGGCCGGCCGGCAATTGAGGTGAGTTGGTCGGAATACTGGTGCGGGACGATGCTTCGGATTTCCGGATTTTGCTCCAGGGATCCAGTGTCGTCGTAGACCATCTCCCCGCGGAAACTGTCGGAATAAGCAATCGAAACCGCGGCGATCACAAGCATCGGCGCTACCCATCGCGCCCAATCCGTCCGTCTCGCTGTCTCGACGGTCGATCCGGTCATTTATTCCCCGCCATCGATTTAACGGTTGCCAACTGAGATCGCGCATCGGCATTTTGTGGATCAAGTTGAACGGCCGTTTGCAATTCGGCGGCGGCGTCGGTCCAGTCGTTCAATTTTTCATCGACCAGACCGAGCTGATAATGCGCCACGGCGTCGTTGGGGTGAACCGCGATGGCCGTCAGGAAATCATCCCGGGCCCCCAAGTAATTTCCCCGCATAATGCGGACTTTGCCGCGAAGGAGGTTGATTCGTCCGATAAACCGCGGATCGTGTTGCAGCATGTCGTCGTAATACCCTTCAGCCTCGGCAAGGCTACCGTGTTGTACGAGCGCCTCCTCGGCCAATTGCATCGCCTGGGAATACTGCTCCAAGGCTTGAGCAGCGAGCGATTTGAAACGCGCGGACTCCGCCGGGTAATGCAGAGCCTCTTTGGTAAGCGATTCGCCCAGATTCAGGTGGGCGCGCATATCCCCCGGCTCGTGGGCGACGGTGTCGGTCCAAATTCCCACGGCCGTCCGGTACTGGGCGTTGCGGCGGATTGTCAGCGTGCACAGGATCACCCCGAGCGCAATGACCATGCCGACTTCCGTCTGACGCGCGAATTCCGAAGAGCCCGCCAGCATCCATCCCCCCACCACCGCCAACGCAATCCATCCCAGCATCGGCAAGTACATCCGGTGTTCCGCGACGATTTCAGACGGGATCGGCATGAAGCTCGACGTGGGCGCTAGAATCAGAAAAAACCACGCCCCGGCGAATCCCACTTTTGGCCAGCGCCACAGGGCAAAAATAGTCAACACCACCAGCAATGCTACCCAGGCCCCGGCAAAGCCGACATCCCGCACCGACTTCGTCACCGGCCAGTCCTCCCGATCCAGAACCAGCGGCGACGGCCAAACCATCAGATGTAAATACAACGCGATGACCCGAAGTTGCGTCAACGCATATTGGGTCGCACTGATACCCTGATAAAATCCCGCGCTCGATCCACGCACACTGTTGAGCATCTGCGACGCCAGCACCACCCAACAGGAGAGCATCCCCAAATGAATCACCCAAAGCCGCCCAAGCCGTGGCTTGAGGAATATCCAAGAGTACAGCAACGAAGCGACCGGAACCGTGGCGACCATCTCCTTGCATCCGACGCCCAACACGGTCGCCGTGATGGCGGTAATTCCCCAAAACCCCAGCGATTTGCTGGAGTCGGCCGCGCGAATCACGCAATAGATCACCAGCAAATAAAACATCGACGCCAGTGATTCGGCCCGCTGCACGATGTAAGTGACCGATTCCGTATTCAGTGGATGCACGCCCCACAATCCCGCCACCGCCGCCGCCAGCCAAGGCGCGGAATGAATGAAGCGATTTCCCCAGACTCGCTGTTGCAGCAGCGTTCGCCGAACGATGCCATAAACCAGCAGGCAGCATGCGATATGGGTGGCGAAATTGGTGGCGTGATAGATGCGGACATCCAGCCCGCCGATCGCATAATCGACCGCCAGCGAAAACCGCAACACCGGCCGGCCATCAAGGGTCGTGCCGACCTTGTTGTACTCGCGCGGGATGAGGTTTCGGATTTCCGGATTTCTCTGAATCGATGAGAGATCGTCGTAGATCATCTCCCCATGGAAGCTGTTGGAATACGCAATCGAAACAGCAAAGATCACCAGCCACGGCGCCGCCCATCGCGCCCAATCTGCTCTGCTCGATTCCTCGGCCATTGCATTCATCACATCGGAGGACCGCGCGCCCGTCAAGGCAAGCCTCGTTTAACAATCAAGTTTAGTCGCGACCTTTATATTCGTTGACGTTACAATGATTACGTGAATTGTCTTTCCCGGCGAAAGTCCAATTGGGTTACGGTCCTATCAAGTGCGATGCTTGTAGCGACTTCCTTAATGTACGCGCGAAGCCATTCGATTGATGACGACCTGGAGTGGCATGGCAAGTCCGTATCCGTCGTCGTCGTTTCAACACAAGGCAAACTTGGCTTCGAGCTCTGGGACAGCCACAAGCTTGCTCTTTCTCGACAGCATGTAACCGTTCTGGTCGCCGGCGTTTTCAGGGACCAATTGCAATATCCCACCTTCTCCATGAGCGCCCCTTACTTCCTGATTTGCGTCATTTTTGCCCTAATGCCGGGGATTTGGTTTTATTGGCAGATCCGACGACGTAAATCAACAAGCGTTTTAATTCCAAATTGACACATAACTCTTAGCAGAATTTCGAGTTTCGACCGATTTTGCTGTATAGTCCGGGCCTATGCGTGCATTCGTCACTGGACAGGTTGGCGTGGACAAGGGGCCGTATTTGGAGGCCGTCAAGGCGGAGGCGGTGGCGCGCGGAATGGATGTCGAGGTGTGCCATGTCGGGCACATGATGTATCGGGAGGCTCCGGATGTGCCGGCGGGTCGGATTTTGAATCTGCCGATCACCCGGCTCAATTCGCTTCGGCGGGCAGTGTTCAAGGAAATTATGTCCATCGCCGAGAAGCACGAGCATGTGCTGGTCAATTCCCATGCGACGTTTCGCTGGAAGCACGGTTTGTTCGCCGCATTCGATTTCGATCAGATCAAGGCGCTGAATTCTGATCATTACATCACATTGCTGGATAATGCCGAATCCGTGCACCAGCGGCTGATGCGCGATCACGATGTGGATCACACGCTCAAGGACATCATGGTCTGGCGCGAGGAGGAATTGCTGGCGACGGAGATCATCGCCAACATCACTAAGGGGTACGGCCATTTCCACATGATGAGCCGAGGACGAAAAATATTGACGACCAAGACAATGTTCTCGCTTCTGTTTGAGCCGAAGAAGAAAAAAGTGTATTTGAGCTTTCCGATGAGCCATGTGATGGATTTGCCGGACACCCTGGCGGAAATCGACCGATTCAAGGCGGCGGTGGCGTCCCAACTGGTTTGTTTTGATCCTGGCGATGTGGACGAATTTATTTTGCACACCATGGCGCTCAAGGCGCTGGAAGAAGGCCGAACGACGTTTGAGGTCGATGCCGCCGAGGGAAAGGTGACGCTCAAGACGGCCGATGTCGCGCAAATCAGCGGCGACATCATGGGCCAGATTTATGCGCGGGATTTCAAGATGGTCGATCAAAGCGACATGATCGTGAGCCTGATTCCCGAATTGCCCAACGGCAAGCCCGGCCTCTCCAGCGGCGTGGAGCGCGAACTGCACCACGCCTACGAGGGCGGCAAAGAGGTGTATGTCATCTGGGCATGCAAGGGAACGCCATCGCCGTTCATTTCGGAGACCGCCAACAAGGTTTTCAAAAACACGGACGAGGCGATGGCGTATTTCAAGCAAAAGGGATACGCCGGGAACTGATCGAAGTGATTCATAACGTCACCGTTTACTGCTCCAGCACCAAGAATCCCGATCCGATTTTTCGGGATGCGGCCATCGAATTGGGCGCAGCCATTGCGCGCCAAAAATGGGGATTGGTTTACGGCGGAAATCGCGTCGGCATGATGGGATTGCTTGCGGATGCGGCTCGGGAAAACGGCGGTAAAGTCATCGGCATCACACCGCAGCGATTCATTGATATGGGCGTCGGTGACGAGCATTGCGATGAACTGGTCGTCACCCACGACATGCGCGACCGCAAGGAAATCCTGGAATTCCGCGGCGACGCCCTGCTCGCCCTGCCCGGCGGGATCGGAACGCTGGAGGAGTTTTTCGAGGTCGTCGTCGGCCGGCAGCTTGGATATCATTCAAAGCCGATCGTTTTGTTGAACATCGCCGATTTTTATCAGCCATTGCTGGAAATGCTGCAGCATGGATACGAACGCCGATTTATTCGCCAGCCGACCGAGGAAATGTTTTTCGTGGCTGATTCGGTGGAATCGGCGATGAAGTATTTGCGGAAATGGCAATCATGAGAGTGAACGCGCAAGAATTCCCCTCTTCTATTTCCCCTCGCCTGGTACTCCGGGGGAGGGCCAGGGTGGGGGCTGCGTTGGCCGATCGGCATTCGACCCCCACCCCAACCTTCCCCCGGAGTACCAGGGGAGGGAGAACAGGGCAGTAGAGTTTGTGATGCTCACCAAGTCGTATCCCAGTTTCGTGGCGGCGTTGGCGGTGGCGCTGGCAGCGCATCTGGCGCTGTTGGCGTTTGGCCAGCGGATGGCGCGGCGCGATCTGGGATGGTGGATTGCGATTCCCCGCCTCGCCCCGCCGGCTGCCATCACTCCGCCAAACCCCGACGAACAGATCGGCGATATTCAGTCGATTGGCAAATCCATCAACCGCGCTCCGGGCGATCGGCCGATGCAATCGAGTATCTCCGATGATCAGCAGGAACAGGCGATGATGACCAGCGATCCCACCGGCTTCAATCAGACGGCCCGGCAATCGACATCGGCGGCGTTGCAGAACCAGGCCTCCGAGGCGGCGCAGTCACGCGTGTTCGCATCGGCCGAATCCGCCGAGGATGCGCCGCAAGGTCCGAAATCTCCCAAGACCGATTCCAAGAAACCGCCCCAGCCCGATGCAATGTCGGCTGGGCCATTGAAAATGGATACGGTTCAAACCGCGGAAGATCAAACCACCGGCCCCCAGGCGACCAGCCGGCCGCAGCAGGATCAACAGAACGCCCAGTCCGGCCAACAGGCCAGCCAGCAGCAAACCAACGATTCCCCTGCCGAGGCGTCGCAGGGCAAGCCGCTGCCCAGTTCGGATTTCGAATCCTTTCCAATCACGACAATCGCCAGCCAGATGGTGGATGGCCGGATCGAAGCGCGCGGCGGCCGACGGATGAAAACCCGCCGCGAGCCGGACATCGGCCTGGCCGGCTGGGCGGACCTGGCCACGATGGCCGATCCGCAGGTCGTCCTGGAATTGAAGATTGATGAAACCGGAAATGTCGTGGATGTGCAGGTGCTCCACACCAGCGGCAGCGACAACGTCGATCTCCCCTGCCGGCGCGCCGCCGCGACGTGGTGGATGGAGCCGTTCATCGATCCCAAAACCGGCAAACCACACCCGCAAATCGTGGACTTCACGATATCATTTCGATGAAATGCGGATGAACCGCCAAGGCGCCAAGGGAAGAAAATACGCCAAGAATTTTCTTATGATTAAAATCCAAATTGGGTGGGAGGATTAAAAAATTGAAATTAGCCTCTTGGCGTATTTTCCTACCTTGGCGTCTTGGCGCCTTGGCGGTTAATCCGTTTTTCTTTCTTTAGGAAGTGAGCCCATATGATCCATCCGATTCCCGACATGTTCCTGCTTCCCTGGGGCATGGTCATCGAAAAAATCCTGCGGCCTATTGCGGTCTATATGTTTCTCATCGTCGGCCTGCGACTGGCGGGCAAACGGGAGTTGGCACAGCTTAATCCGTTCGATTTCGTCGTGCTCATGACGCTCTCCAACACGGTGCAGAACGCGATCATCGGCGATGACAACACCGTCCTGGGCGGGATCATCGGCGCGACCACTTTGTTGCTCATCAATTACCTCGTCGTGCGGGCGCTCCATCATCATCGCAGGTTGGAAGAGATCGTCGAAGGCAAGCGCGATTTTTTGATTCGCAACGGCAAGATCAACCATCAGCATTTGGAAAAAGAACTTCTGACGCGGGCCGAACTGGTCGCGGCGGCACATCGGCAGGGAATTCAATCGCTGGCCGAAGTCGATTCTGCCGTGATGGAAACGACCGGCACGATCACGTTTATCCAAAAAACGCCCACCGAGGATGATCGGCGATTTCATGAAATGATGGATGGGATCGAGAAGCTGCGACTGGAAATTGTTGCGATGCGCGGCGAGAAATGAAGGCCTAGTAAAAGAAAGAATTTAGCCACCGATGGGGCACCGATTGGCACCGATGAAAGCAGATGCGAAATTGAATTATCTCTCTTTATCGGTGCTCATCGGTGCCCCATCGGCGGCTAATTTTTTTTAAGCTTCAAATCTCAGCGTAGCGAGAGCGGTTTTTCCACTTCCGTACCCGGTGTCGGTTCCAGCGGCCGGATGTAGTTGCCGGTGGAGAGGATGATCTTGAACGCATCCTCCGGGGTCATGTCGAGGAATTGGCATTTGTCGATCGGAACGAAGCAGAGCCGGCCGGTGATGGGATTGGGCGAGAACGGCATGAAGACGCAATAACACGGCTGGTCCGCCTGCACGATCCGGCCGCTGGTGAAGCCGATCATGCGAATGGATGCGAATTCATCGGAGATCATCACGACTCTTGAAAATGTTCCCTCCGACCCGGTTGGAATCAGGGCGACTTGCTTCCACGCCAGGTAAATCTGCCCGAGAATCGGAAGACGCAGGAGAATACTATCCACGATCCCCAGAAAAAATCTGCCTAATAAACTGTTGGCGATGACGCCCGTGAGGAAGATCGCGCCCAGCGTGATGACCAGCCCGCCGACGAATGGGATGGGATTGTATTTGAGATAAGGAATCTCGCGTGTCCATGCATCCAGACGCCAGATGATGAACGCTGTCACGGCAAGGGGAATGAAGCCGAAGAATCCCGTGACGAAAGTGCGTCGGATGAAGGCGAAGGTGTCGCCGGATTTTTCGGGTGGTTGGGTCATGGTTGTGTCGTCGGCCCGGTCAGTTCGCCACGCAAGCGATCAATGGCGATGGAACGCGCATCGGGCGGCAAGGCAATGTCAAAGTCTACCGCATGCCCCACCGCGTGCGAAATCTCCCGTAACGTCGCCTTGCGCAATTCGACATCTTCGCTCTCCAGACAATCGAGCAGAAAATTCACGTCCCGGCGATCCTGGGCCAACTGCTCCGGCGTCAGCGGACGGTATGTGGACAGAAATTCCTCAACCCGCGCCCGCTGTTCCGGATTGAGCAGCCGCAGATTGTTGGACATCAGATACAACGCCGCCGGCTCGCCGAGGGCGGCAAGATCATTGCTTGCCGACGATCGAATGGCATACGAATCATCCCCCAGCCGAGCGACAATCGTATCCACACGCTTAACCAAATCCGGCGACGCCGAGAACCCATCCGCCATCACCTGCCAGGCCGATTTCTCATCCACAGCGAAAATCGTTTGCTCCTGATGAAAATCCCGGAACATCGGACGGACATATCGATCGACATCAGCTGGATGCTCTTGGCGAAGTTCAGCGAAATCGGCAGCCACATCCACGAGATTCAGCGACGCCACCGCCGACCGGGTTGCCGGCCCCGACGCCAATGGTGGCAATTCATCATCCGGAGTGATCTGCACCCGCAGCGTGATTTTGTCCAGATCGGATATGAGAGCCACAAACTGAATCCGGTCGGTGTATTGCAAATCCTCGTCGATTTGCAGGCTCGTCGGACCGGGAAGACTTTGCAGATGGCGCGAGACCAGGGAGGGATCGGAATAGTCGTAGTATTCGAAATTGGCGAAGCAGGTTCCGGTGGTTTTACCTGGTTGAATGAAAATGGACGCCGGTCCGGGGAGGCCGATGAGTTGAATCCTATGATTTTCCCCATCGCCGGGGGCGAGTTTGGAATCCGCGATCAGATGGCCGTTGTCAAAGCCGAATTCGATCACATCCTGAATCGGCCGTGGGTCGATTTTAGTGAATTTGGCCCAACCGGCGGTGTCCGCAATGCGAACCTGCTGCTTGATCTGCTCCAGCGTCTCGGCCGGTTGAGTCGTTTGTGCCATTCCCGACGCACAAACCGCCAAAATGGTCGTAAGAAAGGAGATGTGCCCCAAGATTCTCATTCAGCCGGATTATACTCGCGGAATTTGAATTCGCGCTTGTCCCACTCCCCGGCGAGGTTAGAATCAATGAGGTTCGCAAAAAGGGTGAGGGTATGACCCGATTAGACAGCCATATTGCTAATGTCCGCAATCGGTTGACGTTGACCACGTTCCTCAGCGCCTGGGCCTGGGCCGCGCTGGGAATGGCGGCGATGGTCTGGGCGATCATCATCGGCGAGCGGTTACTCGATCTGACCATTGGACATTGGGAAATGATCCTCCTCGGCGGCGCGATCGTGACGGCGGCGGGAGCATTTGCCTTCAGCCTGACCCGTCGGCCCACCGCCGAACTGGCGGCAGTAAGAATCGACGAGACCCTGGGCCTCAAGGAAAAATTCAGCACCGCCCTCTTTGCCCGGAATGTCGAAGACCCCTTTGCACAAGCGGCGGTTCTCGATGCGGAACAGACTGCGGGCAACGTCAGCCTTTACAAGCGTTTTCCGTTGAAATTCCCCTCGCAAGCCATCGGCGCCGGCGCGGTGTTCTTGCTCGCGCTTTTGACGGCCGAGTTCATGCCTGCCATGCATCTGTTCGCCAAGCCGCCGGTGATTCCCCCCAAGCCCGCCATCACCATCGCGGACCTGGCGCAAAACAAAAAACTCCAGCAGGAATTGCCCAAGATCGAAGAGGCTTCGCAGGTTTTGAAGGACAATCCGGATATCAAGCGCGCCCAGGATGAACTGAACGATGCTCTCAAAACCAAGGAAGGCGACGACCTGAAAGCCAAGCGAAGCACGCTGTTGGCGCTACAGGATTACAAGAAGGCCCTGACTGAGGAGCTGAACAAGAACGAAAATTTTCAGACCGCCATCGATGAGCAATCGCAGCTCTCGCAAATGTCCAGCGCGCCGGATGAAACCACCCCGATCGGCAAGGCCCAGAACGAAATGAAGAATGGCGATCTTGAAGGCGCTATCCGCGACCTCAACAAAGCCGTCACCGATTTCGACAAGATGTCCCCGCAGGATCAGCAGAAGATGGTCCAGCAGGCGCAGCAACTGGCCCAGCAACTGGCCAAGGCCGCCAACAATCCGAGTACCAGCCAGCACATCGCCCAGCAACTCCAGCAAATGGGCGCGACCCAGCAACAAGCCCAGCAAATGGCCCAGGCGATGCAGCAGGCGGCCCAGGGAAATCAGCAGGCCCAGCAGCAAGTGCAGCAGATGGCCAAGCAGATGCAGCAGCAGATGAACAACGGCCAGGGGCCGACATCACAGCAGATGCAGCAGATTCAATCGCTGATGGCCCACGCCCAGGGATTGGCCAATTCGCAGGCCCAGGCACAATCCATGTCCGGCGCCGCCCAGCAAATGGCGCAGGCGATGCAACAAGCGCAGCAAGGCCAGCAGGGTCAGGCCCAAGGCCAACAAGGCCAAAGCCAGCAGGGCGCATCGGCCCAGCAAAGCATGGCATCCGCGCAACAATCCCTGCAACAGCAAATGCAACAGATGGAAGCGATGGCCAAGGATGCCGAGGCGATGCAGGCCGCGCGCGATGCGGCCCAGCAAGGCCAGGATGCCGCCGGCGATGCAATGGCGGATTCCAGTGGATCAAGCGGCCAGCCCGGCGACGGCTCGGGTGATGATCAGTCCAAGCAAGGCGGCAAGGACGACAATCAGAACGGGCTGAATCAGGGCCAAGGCGGCGGCGCACTCGGACCCGGCGGGTCCAAGATGAATATCGTCTACGCCCCCGGCCAAACCAAGCAGGAATTGGACCCCTCGGCCGACAATCCCAACGGCAAAATCCTGGCCAGCCGAAATGTGAAGGCCCCGATTGATCCGGGCACGTCCGTCGCCGGGACGCATGATGAGGCCCTGTCCGCCGACAAGGACGCCGCCGACGAGGTCGATGACGACCACGTCTCGCGCGAGGCCCAGCAGGCGGTGAAAACGTATTTCAGTTCCATGCAGCAGGATCAGCAATAAAGTTTTGGACTGGCGACAACCCACCTTTCTTTCCCCTCCCCTGGTACTCCGGGGGAGGGCTAGGGTGGGGGCCGATTGGGGACAACCGACGTTCGACCCCCACCCCTGCCCTCCCCCGGAGTACCGGAGGAGGGGGAAAATTTTTTCGGCAAGTGTGACGCGCTTCTCATAACCCATAAAATCACCCGTCATGCCGACTGCTTTCGCCAATCTCCCCCTCGCCTCCGCGACGCTTCGGCTGAATTTGATTTCCCCTTGGACGGCACTGGGTCTTTTCATCGTGCTCGGGGGATTGATCGTCCTGATGGGCATGCGTTCCCTGGCGGGCTTAGGGCCGGTGCGGAAATGGGTTGCCATCGGAACCCGGCTGGCCGTGCTGCTGCTGCTCATCCTCATCCTCGGCGATGTAAAACTCGTCCGCCGCAACACCGCTTTGGAAGTGATGATCCTGCGCGACATCAGCGGATCGACCGACCTCGTGCGAAATTTCCCCGGCGAACATCTGCAAAGCTCGCTGGATGATTATTTGCTGGATGCGACATCGGCCGACAAGAGCGCTTCCTACAAACCCGGCGACAAAGTCGGGCAGATCAGCTTCAACGAGCGCCCGCACATCGACGCCATCCCCGCCGATCATCTCACATTGGATGCCCGCTCCATTCAGGGCCCCGGCACCGGCACCGACATCGCCGCCGCCATTCAGCTTGGATTGGCCACGATGGACCCCGATTCCATGCATCGCCTGCTGCTAATCACCGACGGCAATTCCACCGCCGGCGATCTGAACGCCGCACTGGGCGCCGCCTCCAGCCAGCATGTGCCCATTGATGTCATGCCGCTGCAATACAACGTCCAACACGAAACGATGATGGATAAATTCGTCGCCCCCACCTGGCGGCAGGAGGGCCAGCCGTTCACCATCGAGGTTCACACCATCAACACCAACGCCGTCGATGTCCAGGCCGATTTGTCCGTCACCGACAACGGCAAGCTGATGACTCTGGCCAGCGGCGACACAACCGAGCGCGTGACGCTTCGGCCTGGGAAAAACGTCGAGCGAATTCTCGTCCCGCCGCTGGACAGTGGAGTCCACCAGTTTCACTCCGTCATTTCCAATGTCAGCAGCGTCCCCGGCAAACCCGGCGGCCCCCCGGAGCCAGGCGCGACTGATCTCAAAAATAAATCCGCCGACATTTTCACCTTCGTCAACGGCCAGGAAAAAGTGTTGCTGGTGGACAACATGGACCCGGAGCATCAGACCGATTACGCCAAATTCCTGCGAGATGCATTGGGGGGCGAGCAGATGACGATCGTCTCGATCCCGCCCGAGGAATTTCCCAATAACCCGGTCGATTTGCAGGCCTACAGCGCGGTCATCCTGGCCAATGTTCCGCGCGGCGTCGGCGGGCTGAGCGACGATCAGGACAAAATGCTCGCCAGCTACATCCACGACACTGGCGGAGGTCTCGTGATGATCGGCGGCCCACAAACTTTCGGCGCCGGCGGCTGGGAAGGATCGCAGCTCGAAAAAGAATTGCCGGTTGTCATGGAAATCCCGGCCCAGCGGCAAATTCCCAAAGGCGCGCTGGTGCTCTGCATGGACCCCGCCGAGGCCCCGGATGGAAATTCCTGGGGCGAGCAGTGCGCCATCAAGGCGGCCGAAGCGCTTTCATCCCAGGACGACATGGGCATGATCGACTTCTCCTGGTCCGGCGCCAGCGGATATAAATGGGAAGCGCCTCTCGCGCCTAAAGGCGATGGCAGCAAGATCATCGCAGCCATCCACCAATGGTCGCTCGGCGATCTCCCCGACTTTAACCAATGCATCCAACTCGCCCTCGACGGCGATGCCACCAGCCCCGGCCTGATCAAATCCGATGCGCGGGCCAAGCACATCATCATCATCACCGATGACGATCCGCACATGCCCGATGATGCGACCATCCAGCGCTGCATCGCCAACAAAATCAGCATCTCGACGATTACCGTTTATCCCCATCAGCCCGGCAACGTCGCCGAGGGCGTGCGCGAATTGGCCAAGCGCACCGGCGGCCGCTCGTACGGCCCCATCGAATCCAACCCCAACCAGCTTCCACAGATTTTTATCAAGGAAGCCACCGTAGTGAAACGGACCATCGTGCATGAAGACCCGCATGGGATTCCGATTCGCCTGGCGTATTCGACGAGTGAACTGGTCAAGGGAATCACTGCCGGCGATCTGCCGCCGCTGTATGGCATGGACCTCACCGCCAAGCGCGACAATCCGCTGGTGGAGATGCCCATCACGGCCGGGCCAAAAAATGATCCGGTGCTGGCGCATTGGCAGGCGGGCCTTGGCAAAACGGCGATTTACACCGGCGATGCGTTCAATCGCTGGGACGCCAACTGGGTCGGCACGCCGATGTTCGCCAAATTCTGGTCGCAGGTGGTGCGCGGCGTGGCGCGATCGCCGGTCGATCCGAATTTTGAAACGGACATGACCGTCGATGGCGACAAGGGACACATCATCGTCCGCGCCCTGAAGGAAGGGGATGCGTTCAACAACTTCCTTACCATCGGCGGCACCATCGCCGGCGGGGCCGATCTCGACAAACAGCCCATCCGCCTTTCCCAAACCGGCCCCGGCACCTATGAAGCCGACTTCGACGCCAGCCAGCAGGGAAGTTACATCTGCTACCTGAGCTATTCCGGGGAAGACAGCCGCCGCGGCAGTTTGCTCGCCGGCACCGTCGTCAACACGTCGCCGGAGATGCGGTATCTCCAGAGCAATGATGCCCTGCTGAAACAAATCGCCGATCGCACCGGCGGGAATTATCTGGCGCCGTTCGATGTCGCCTCGGCCGACATGTTTTCCCGCGATGGAATCGCCGCCAGCGAATCGCCACAGTCGATCTGGGATCGGCTGATTCCTATTTTGCTGGCACTGATTCTCATCGATGTCGCCATTCGCCGAATCGCCTGGGATTGGCCAGCGACCAAACGAATGGCGCTGGCGGTCACCGGATACATCCGCGAATTCACTACGACTTATCGCAAGGTCGAGGGCACACAGACATTGGCAAGCCTCAAGCGTGTGCGGGATGAAGTAGCGGAGCAAAAATTCAAACCCGCACCGACGTTGGTGACCGCCGGATCGGCCGAGCCGCGCCCAAATCCCGGCGCGAAATTTATCGCCGACAAAGAAATCGAGGGCGATATCGCATCGGTCGTCGGCGGCGCAACCGACAAACCGATTCCATCCGCCCCCAAGCGAATCCAGCCCAAGGGCTTTGCGGAAGGCGACCACACCGGCGGACTGCTCGCCGCCAAACGCCGCGCCCAGGAAAAAATCCGCCAACAACAAGAGGACGCACCCAAATAAAAAAGGAAACCCATGGCCACCCCTACAAACCCCAATATCCCCGGCGTCGATCCGCAAATTCAACAAGCCTGCGAACAATTCCGCCGCGACTATGAAGCCGTCCGCGCGGAAATTGCCAAGGCCATCGTCGGTCACGAGCCGATCATCGAAGGCATCCTCACCTGCCTCTTCGTCGGCGGACACGCCCTGCTCGAAGGCGTCCCCGGCCTCGGCAAAACCGCATTGATTCGCACCCTCGCATCCGCCCTGGATTTGAAGTTCAGCCGAATCCAGTTCACCCCCGACCTCATGCCCGCCGACGTGATCGGCACCAATGTCATCATGGAAGGCGAAGGCGGCCGTAGGAATTTCACATTCATGGCCGGGCCGATCTTCGCGCAGATTGTCCTCGCCGATGAAATCAACCGCGCCACGCCCAAGACCCAATCGGCTTTGCTCGAAGCGATGCAGGAAAAACAGGTCACGGCCGGCGGACAGGTGCGAAAACTGGAAGAGCCGTTCTTCGTCATGGCCACGCAAAACCCGCTCGAGCAGGAAGGCACATACCCATTACCCGAAGCCCAGCTCGACCGTTTCTTCTACAAGCTTTTGGTCCAATACAGCGGCCGCGAGGAATTGCGGGAAATCTTGGATCGCACGACCACCAGCCGCAAGGTGGACATCCGCCCGGTGCTCAACACCGAGCGAATCCTGGCGCACCAGGCGCTCGTCAAACGCGTCGTCGTCGCCCCGCACGTGCAGGATTACGCCATCCGAGTGGTACTGGCCACGCATCCCCAAGGCATTTTCGCCATCCCGATGACCAACCAGTTCTTGCGTTTCGGCGCCAGCCCCCGCGCCGCCCAAGCGATCACACTGGCGAGCAAAGTCCAGGCGTTGCTTGATGGCCGATTCCACGTGAGTTTCTCCGACATCAAAGCCGTCGCCATCCCCGCCATGCGGCATCGGGTCATCCTGAATTTCGAAGGCGAAGCCGAGGGGATCACGACGGATATGGTCCTGGAAAAGATATTGGCCGAAACACCGACGACCGCGCCGGAAGAGGCGGTTGGCGTGCGAAGGTGACGAGTTTCGACGGTCGAAGAAACAGTTTCCACCACGGAGCCACGGAGAGCACGGAGATGAGATTAGATTTAATTGGAGCTTGGCGATGCTGGTAGAAGGTGATTTAACCGAAGCGATCATCGGAGCGGCGATTGAGGTGCATCGCCTGTTGGGTCCGGGCTTGTTGGAATCAGCCTATGAACATGCGCTCTGCCACGAACTTTCGCTACGCGGCATTGCTTTTCAATGTCAGCTCGATTCGCCCATTAATTACAAAGGCGAATGCCTCGACATTGGTTACCGAATCGATCTCCTGGTGGAAGACACAGTCATAGTGGAGATCAAAGCAGTCGAGAAGATCCTCCCCGTACATGAGGCCCAGCTGATGACGTATTTGAAACTCAGCCAAAAGCGCATTGGTCTTTTAATCAATTTCAATGTCCCGGTATTAAAAAATGGAATCACACGCCGAGTACTATGATCCCACTCCGTGCTCTCCGTGTCTCCGTGGTAGAAATGAATTTATTCGAATGACAACAACCGCTGCTAAATCCGACCTCCTCCTCTCCCCGCAATTCATGGCGAGGCTGGATCAGCTCGACATCATGTCCCGCAAGCTCCTCGCCGGAAAACTCAAGGGCGAGCGGCGGTCCAAACGCCGCGGGCAATCCGTCGAGTTCGCGGACTATCGCAATTATTCCATCGGCGACGATCTCCGCTTCATCGACTGGAACATCTACGCGCGCCTGGACAAACTTTTTCTCAAACTTTTCCTCGAAGAGGAAGACCTCTCCCTCTACATCCTGCTGGACATCAGCAAAAGCGGCGATTACGGCACGCCCAACAAGGCGCTCTACATGAAACAAGTGGCGGCCGCGCTGGGTTACATCGGATTGGTCAACTACAACCGCGTGCATATCTCGGCGATGTCCGATGGCATCGTCGCCGAGACCGGCGCGCTGCGTGGCCGGCGACGTGTGGCTCAAATGATCGACTTCGTCGCCAAGCTCCAGCCCAGCGGCGCCAGCCACTTCGCCGAATCCTGCAAACGATTCGCCCTGTCCCATCGGCACAAGGGCGTGTGCGTTGTACTCTCCGATTTTTTTGTGAAAGAAGGATTCGAGCAGGGCCTGCGTTACGTCGCCGGAGGAAAATACGATCTGTTTTGCGTGCAGGTCCTCGCCCCGCAGGAAATCGAACCGGATTTGACGGGTGATCTGAAACTCAAGGACATGGAAGACGACGATCTGGCCGAGGTGTCGATCACCCAGCCGCTGCTGCAGCAGTACAAAAAAAATCTCAATGCCTATTGCCTCTCGCTCAAGGATTATCTCACTCGACGCGGCGGAACGTATCTCTTCAGCAGCACCGCCGTCCCGTTTGACACACTGGTCCTGAATTATTTACGGGAGCGCGGCCTGCTCGGATAAAAATCATGTTCCCGCACTTCCTCAACCTCTGGACCGCCGCCGCCACCGCAGCCGTTGCCATTCCGCTGCTGGTGCTGCTCTATTTTCTCAAGCTCCGCCGCCGCGAGTTGCCGGTCGCCTCGACTCTGCTCTGGCGAAAAGCGATTCAGGATTTGCAGGTCAACGCCCCGTTCCAGAAATTGCGGCGAAATCTTCTGCTCCTGCTGCAACTGCTGCTGATCATCGCCCTGCTGCTGGCATTGGCCCGGCCGGTTTTGAATTACACACCCGGAGCCGGGCAACGCTCGATCATCTTGATCGACCGCTCCGCCTCGATGTCCGCCACCGACGGACCCAGCGGCCGCTCGCGCCTCGACGAGGCCAAACGTCAGGCCAAAAATCTCGTCTCTACCCTCGGCAACGATGGTTCTGCAATGGTCATCGCCTTCGACAACACCGCCCAGAGCGTGCAGGGCTTCACCTCCGATCAGCGCGTGCTCGACAACGCCATCGACTCCATCGATCCCACCGATCGCCCGTGCAAGCTCGAAGATGCCTATCGGCTCGCCGATGCCCAGGCGGCATTTACTTCCGGATATTCCGCGCGAAATCGTGTCCCCCCGGATGTCTATCTCTACTCCGATGGCCGGGCCGATGATGCCGCGCGCGTCACCGTCAACGGCAACCTCCATTTCAACAGCATCGGCACGACATCCGCCAAGAACATCGCCATCGTCGCCATGAACGCCCGGCGAAATTACGAACGGCCCACCGAGGTGCAGGTCTTCGCCCGCCTGGCCAATTTCGGTCCCGATCCCATCAATGGCGTGCAGGTGCAGATGAGCGTCGATGGTCACGTCAAATCCGCCGGCATCGTGAATCTTCTTCCCGATCGTTACACCGATGCCCAACGACAAACCGCCATCGACGCCGGATTCGCTCCGCGCGATGCGATTCAATTTCCCGATATGGATCTCGACACCTCGGCCGTCATCAAAGTCGAGCAAACCGACACCGACGGCGATCAATTGCCCGCGGATGATTCCGCAACCGTCGTCGTCCCCCCGCCGAAAATATTGGAAGTTCTCCTCGTCACCGATGGCAACGGATTTCTGGAACTGGGCCTCAAAAGCCAAAAGTTGCAGGTCTTCGACACGATGGTTCCCCAGGAATATCGCCGATTGCCGGATGACCCCAACGGCGGCAAGAAACTTCCCAAGCCCTACGATGTGATTTTCTTCGACCGCGATGACGCCCTCAAACCCGAAGACATTCCCCGCACCGGCGCCGCCATCTATTTCGGTTGCGTCCCGCCCGGCCTGGAACTCAAAGCCGCCCTCGACGATGCCGGCAACAAGATGATCGCGGACGACAATTCCGTCCTCGACTGGATGCGCGATCATCCAATCCTTCGCGGCCTGAATTTCGGCCACCTCTACGCCGCCCACGCCATCCGCGTGCTGCCGACGCTCGATTCGCAGGTGCTCATCGACGGCACCAATTGTCCGCTGATGGTTCTGCACCGCCAGGACCGGGCGTTTCATCTGGTGATTCCGTTTGATCTGATCGAAAGCAACTGGCCGCGAAGCCCGACATTCCCCGTGTTTTTGTATCAAGCCCTGCAATTCATGTCCCTAGGAGCTGATATCGACATCCGCCCCAGCTACGACCCCGGCACCACGATCCGCATCCCGCGCGCGGATTTGCAGAAGCTCCAGCCGCCGCCCAAATCGGTGACACTGGATGGGCCGATGGGGCGGATGAATGTTGATGTTCCCTCGACCGGCGACTTCGTCCTGCCCGCGTTGGATAAAGTCGGCCTCTACACCACCGATCCACCAATTCCGCAGTTCGAGAAAATTGCCGTGAACCTGTTGGATGAGACCAGCAGCAACTTGTTGCCCGCAAGCACCGCCCCCGGCGCCGCCGGCGTCGAAGCGACGGCGACGACCGCGGGAAAAAGCCGCATGGAATTATGGTGGTGGTTCGTGGCCGTCGGCGCGCTGCCACTGCTGATGATCGAGTGGTGGGTATACACGCGCCGGGTTCACCTCTAAGGAAAGAAAATGCGGATTAACCGCCAAGGCGCCAAGACGCCAAGGTTGGAAAAAACGCCAAAAAGACAAATTCAATTTTATATTTCCCGTCCGCGCCGGATTTGAATTTGAAATAAAAACAAATTCTTGGCGTATTTTCCTACCTTGGCGTCTTGGCGCCTTGGCGGTCCATCCGAATTTCTATTTGAATAATGCAGGGGAGGCGGGAGACAAACCATCGCCCCAAGTTTTTTCTCCCGCCTCCCCCGCACCCCCTCCACCCACTTTTCCTTCCCCTAACCGTCCCGCACGAAAGACAAAGTCGTACGATGTTTAGCGGCCGGGCTTGCCCGGCGATGGGTGGGACAACTCGCGTTCACATCGCCCGCCAAGGCGGGCCGCTAAACTTGTGCAACACTTGCGCCGTATTTTTCCGGGCTAGGACGGTTAGGGGAAGTCGGAAAGGGGTGGTGGGGGTGCGGGGGCGGAGGGGGAAACCGCTTGGGGCCTTATGGGGTTGCCCCCTCCGCCCCTGCATTGCGTTTGATCCCGCATTTCATCGCCGCGCCGAATAAATGCTTGCGAGAAAATAATTGTAGGGTGGGTGTACTCGTCCACCATTCCGCGAAGGAAAAATGGTGGGCGAGTACACCCACCCTACGATGCGCAAGCAATTGAATCTAATTTTATTTGAAATGCATCAGCGGCCCATCGCCGGTGTCGTAGAGCAACAAAATCCCAATCCACACCTGAGCCGCGATGATCAGTGTCAGCAACGTGGACAGCAATCCCACCAAAATCCGCTTGCGCGGGGCGATGCGGGCAATCAGCGTCGTCAGCAGCAGTATCACCAAAATGCTCGCACCGAAGAAAATGTGCAGTCCTTCCCGGCGGGAGCCGGGGGTGCGGACAGCCTTGAGCGCATCGCGCAGGCCGGGAATATCCAGCACGTGCGGCCAGATCAGATAATCGCCGACATACAACCCCGTGAAGATCGTCAGAATGGCGAAAATCGACGCCAGCAGCCACAGCCGCGCGACCGGGAGTCGAGCCGGGACGAAACTGGCCACCCGCTGTCGGCTCGGATTGCTGTAAAGCGCCTCGACAATCGAAATCCGCGGCGGTGTCGGCGAACCACCGACGGGTGGGGGAAGTGGATCGGGCGCTGGCGGCCGTTCCAGCAACAAATCCTCCTGAACCGCCGCGCGGCGCAAACTTGTCCCCAGTGATCCTGCCGCCAGGGCGATCACCAGGCCGGCGAGGATCAGATGGATTTGCATCGGCGAAATCGCTCCGTCAATGCGATCTTTCAAGGATGGTTGCGTGTCGGCATCGCTGTTATCGAGCACCGATTGTTTTCCCTCCACGCCGAAGCCGTGGCGATAGACCAGTTCCCCGCCGTGCCAGGCGCTGACGGCGAGCATTGTCATGCAGAACAACATCGCCAGCAGTGCGGGAATGTAAAACCCCCTTCGCCAGCGCTCCGACCCGCCGAGCCAGGAGATGACGACGATGAGCATCACCCCGGTCGCCACCGATGCCCAGAGAACGTGATTGCGCGCCTCGCGCCAGTCGGCATCGGAGAGTCCGCTGGCCTGTTTCACATCCGACCAGTACCCCCCGCCGGCCCCATGCGAGGCGACATCATAGAGTGCATAAATCCCGCTGGTGGCCGCCGGGATCAGGCCCAGCGTGCCCAGCAAAATCATCCATCGCCCGGTTTGGTGGAAGGATGATCGTCGCCACAGGAAGCTGAAGACCTCGACGAACAACCCAAATCCAAGAAACGCCAGCGGAAAGTGAATCAGGATGACGTGGTAATTGGGGATGACAATCGGATTCAATCGAACTCCAGTTAATCTCCCGGCGGCAATGGAGAATATCGGGGGATGGGGTGGGGTGTCTATATGTCCTTACGCACTGGCCCAATTCGAATCGAAGAGATTGAACCACTAAGTCACGAAGACACGAAGCGGGTTTCGTGATTCGGGCGGCATCGGACTGAAATTCATTCTTGTAGAAATACAAGGTTAGCCACAGGTGGGGCACCGATTTTCACCGATAAAGATCAAAAGATTTTGTATTTTTTTCCCCATCGGTGCCAAATCGGTGCCGCATCGGTGGCTAAATTCTTCTCTTCATTTTTTTCAACTTTCACCAGCCCATTCGCAGGATATCTCCAGAATGTCGATAGCCGCTTCGTGTCTTCGTGGCTTAGTGGTTCATTTCTTTCCGGATTCAACTCGATCGGCCCGCAAGCGGGCCGGCTACACGGGGTCGATTGCTGCGTCTATTCGTTTCTTGGCAACCCCCTTCCCCCCTGCTATCCTCCGCGACCATGGCTCATCGGACGATTAATCACCCGGCCTTGGCGCCGCTCAAGGCGAAGTTTGCGGATGCGAAATTTCTGGTCGGGGAATTTCGGGATATGGTCACGGTCATTGTGCCGCGCGAATATCTGCTGCGGGTCTGCACGTTTCTGCGGGATGATGCGGCCCTGCGTTATGACATGCTGGCCGACATCAACAGCATCGATTATCTCAACTACCCCGGGGCGCAGCATCGCTTTGGCGTGAATTACGGCCTCACCTCCATCGGCCACAACAATCGACTCTGGCTGAAGGTCTTTCTCGATCCCACCCAAACCACCGCCCCGAAAACCGCCCCGCGCGATGAGGAAATCATCGAAAAAGGCGACCCCGGCCTGAAAATCGACAGCGTCACCGGCGTCTGGCCCGGAGCCGAGTGGATGGAACGCGAGGTGTACGACATGATGGGCATCATCTTCGTCGGCCACCCGGATTTGCGGCGAATCCTGACCTGGAACGGCTTTGGCAGTTATCCCCTGCGAAAAGATTATCCCCTGCGTGGCGTGGGCGAGCGCGAGGATTACAAGATCGTCAGCCGCGAAGGCGCCTGAAAATATTTTTCATTTTTCCCGGAATATTTTGGCCAGAAGTTTGTACAATGTAAGGGGAGAAGGTGCGCCTTGGGCCTGAGAATGGCCGATGATGGCAAGATTTTGCAACTGGTGAAACGAAATGCAACAGATTGCAACATTTACCCCCCGGGGGGTGGGGCAGACAGGAGAAAGTCGAGCGGTGGAACAGTAGAACGAAAATGGAGCCGGCAGATTGCCCGTCTTATCATCAGGAGAACGGTGAGCCGGGAGAACTGTTTAGCCGCGACCCGCAGGGGAGCGCGTTTGGGCCGGCCGAAAACGCGCTCCCCTGCGGGTCGCGGCTAAACGATTTTGTGAAGGATCGTGATTAGAGATTCCAAAAATGCACAGCCCACAACCCATCACCTCCCCCGTCGATCCCACGCAGCGGTTCTCCGACCGCGTCGGCTTCTACGTCCGTTCCCGGCCGAAATATCCGAAGGGGATTCTGAAATTCCTCGGCGAGGAATTGGGCTTCGATGCCCGGGATCGCGTGGCAGATGTCGGATCGGGAACCGGATTTCTCAGCGAACTTTTCGTGCAGAACGGCAACCCGGTTTTTGCTGTCGAGCCCAATGCCAACATGCGCGCTGCCGCGGAGGAGATGCTGGGGAAGTTTCCGAATTTTCACAGCACGAGTGGCAAGGCCGAGGAAACCGGCCTGGATTCCGCCAGTGTCGATTGGGTGGTCGCGGGCCAGGCATTTCATTGGTTTGATCGGGTCCGATGCCGGGCGGAATTTCAGCGCATTCTCAAACCCGATGGATGGGTCGGGCTCGTTTGGAATCATCGCCGGACCGATCAGGAATTTGAACGGGCCTATGATCGCATCGTGGAAGAATTTCAAACCGATCTCAAACACGTTTCCCATCGCACCATCACCGCGACCGACTCCGAAGAGATGGCAAAATTCTTCCGACCGGCCGGTTTCAAAACCAAAATGTTTGAGAATCCTCAGACGCTGGACCTCGAAGGCCTGATCGCCCGTGCGATGTCATCGTCGTATCTGCCGATGCCGGGCAATCCCAAATGCGAGCCGATGGTGCGGCGATTGCAAGAAATATTTGCCCAATTCTCCCAGGGCGGCGTGGTGCTGCAAAACTACGACACGTTGCTATTCTACGGCCAACTTCTCTGACACATGTTCGAAGCCCTCACCGAGCGCCGGTATCTGATTTCCTTCAAGGCTGCGCGCCTGCCGCAGCAGTTCACGGATGTGCTCGTGATTGGCGGCGGCGTCGCGGGATTGCGATCGGCCATCGCCGCCGCCGAAAAAGGCGCGGATGTTTTGGTCCTCACGAAAGACACCATTGACCAATCCAACACCTGGTACGCCCAAGGTGGAATCGCGGCCGTTTTGCAGCCAACCGATAGTTTGGATTCACACATTCAGGACACTCTGATCTGCGGCGTCGGGCTGTGCGATGAGCGGGCGGTTCGCATCGTCATCGAGGAAGGCCCCAAGCGCGTACTGGAACTTCTGAAGTGGGGCGCGCATTTCGATCAGACCAAGGGAAATGCGTATGACCTGTCGTTCGGCCTCGAGGGTGGCCACAGTTTCGCCCGCATCATCCATGCCGATGGGGATGCAACCGGCAAGGAACTGGCGCAAACGCTCATCAACACCGTGCGCGGCCGCGAGACGATTCGGATTTCCGAAAGTTCATTTGTGATCGATCTATTGACCGACCAGAACCGCTGCGTCGGCGCGCTGGCCGTCATCAAGGGGCAGATCAATGTGATATGGGCCAAGCGCACGATACTCGCCAGCGGCGGAGCCGGACAGCTTTATCGGGAATCGACCAATCCGAAAATCGCCACGGCCGATGGACATGCAATGGCATACCGAGCCGGCGCGACATTGCGGGACATGGAGATGGTGCAGTTTCACCCGACGACGCTCTACGTCGCCGGCGCCAGCCGCGCGCTCATTACCGAGGCCGTGCGCGGTGAAGGAGCGTATCTGGTCGATCGCACCGGCTATCGGTTCATGCCCGATTATCATCCCAAAGCCGAACTCGCCCCGCGCGATGTCGTCAGCCGCGCCATCGTCGAGCAGATTCGCAAAACCAATTTCACGCATGTCTATCTGGATGTCCGCCATCTCCCGACCGATGCGTTCAAACAGCGGTTTCCGCAGTTGACGCAGTTGCTAAACCAATTCGACATCAACCCCGCCAAGGACCTGATCCCCGTGCATCCCTCGGCCCACTACATGATCGGCGGCGTGGAATGCGACATGGTCGGCCGCACGAGTTTGCCGGGGCTTTATGCGGTGGGTGAAGCTGGATGCAGCGGATTGCACGGGGCCAATCGATTGGCGAGCAATTCGTTGCTCGAGGGCCTGGCATTCGGCGCTCGCGCTGGCGCGGATGCCGCCGACGAAGCCACCAAGACCGAAGTGAAATTCCCCAAAGACCTGGAACATCGTATCAATCCCCCCACCAAAACCGAGTTGGATTTGACGGATGTGAAGAGCAGCCTGCGCAGCCTGATGTGGCGAAACGTCGGCATCGAGCGCACCGGCGATCGCCTCTCCGAAACGCGCGAAATCATCGCCTTCTGGAGCCGATACGTCATGGACAAAATTTTCGGCCCCGAAGAAACCGGCGACGGCGCGATGGCCGGCTGGGAATTGCAGAACATGCTCACGGTTTGCTTCCTCATCACCAGCGCCGCCTACACCCGCACCGAAAGTCGCGGCGCGCACTATCGGCTGGATTATCCCCAGCAACAGGACGAAAATTGGCGCGTGCATCTGCTCTGGCGTCGGCCGATGGAAACGCCGATCCCAAGGCCGGTGGATTGAACAAATTTCTTGAATGGGGCATATGAAACGTCGGACGGGATTTATCTTTCTTTTCGGAACGCGGAACCTGATTTCCCACCGCGGGCAATCCGTGCAGGCGACCTGCCCCCGATGCGGCCAGCCGACAACGATTCTCGGCAAAGGCGCGCGGAGCTGGTTCACGCTTTTCTTCATTCCGATCTTCCCCATCAGCGGCCGGCGCGAATTTTCGCAATGCTCCAATTGCGGCGCACAATTCCGTGTCGCGCCGGACCAACTCGGCAAAATATCCGAAGCCACCGGGCAGAAGCAGATGCAGCAGGCGATTCAGATGTACAACAGCATGCGCGCCAGCCCCGCCAATTCGGTGACGCTGAACAATCTGCTGTCGCTATATCTGACGATGCACGAATACGACCAGGCGACATCCGCCGCCAACGAATTTCAGCAAGCCCTCAATGCCAGCGAGCAGTGCATGACGACGCTGGGCCGAGTGCTGATGGAGCAGGGGAAAATCCCCGAGGCGATCCAGTGGTATGACGCGGCGCTGGCGCGCAATCCAATGTTGGGCGAAGCGGCGTATTGCAAGGCCGTTGCGCTGATGCGAAGCAATCCGCCTGATCTCGTCGCCGCCCAGGCCGCCGCCCGCTCAGCCCGCTCCAGCGGATTGGCCGAAGGTGAGCAATTATTGCACGAAATCGAGAATCGCCTCAGAGCAGGTTAAAATCTCGGGCATGGCGAAATGCGGAAAGACAGGAGATTCAGATGCTCAGACATTTCTTGAAATTGGCGTTCGTTGCGGTCTTGGCGATATCAGCCGGCACCGCGCTTGCGGATGACCCCAGCGCGCTGGCGCAATCCACCTGCGACAAGGCGCTGGCGTATCTCAAATCCCAGCAGAAGCCGGACAACAGTTGGCAAACCGACACCGATCCACTCGGCTTTACCTCGTTGGCGCTCCGCGCGTTCATGGCCGATCAAAATCACGATGCCGACGAGCCGTTCCTCGACAAAGGTTTTGACAAACTGCTCTCCAATCAATTGGAAGACGGCGGAATCTACAAGGATGTACTCGCCGGCTACAACACCGCCGTCGCCATCAGCGCGCTGGCCGCCGCCAAGGAAGCAGAATATCAGGCCCCGATCAAGAAAGCCGTCGAGTATCTCAAATCGCTGCAATGGAGCGACAAAATCGTCGGCGTCAGCAGCGACATCACTGTCACAAACGATAAAGACCCACGCTACGGCGGCTGGGGTTACGGCAAGCGCGGCCGGCCCGATCTGAGCAACACGCAAATGGCCCTCGACGCGCTGCACGATGCGGGACTCAAATCCGATGATCCCGCTTATCAGGCCGCTCTCAAATTCGTCACGCGCTGCCAGAATCTCTCCGAAACCAACGACCAAACCTGGTCCAGCGACGACGGCGGATTTATCTACACACCCATCGACGGCGGCATGTCGCCTGCGGGAGATTTGATGCTCGGCAATCGCCGATTGCTGCGCAGCTACGGCTCGATGACCTACGCCGGCCTCAAGAGCATGATCTATGCCGGACTCACGCATGATGATCCACGCGTCAAAGCCGCCTGGGGTTGGATCAGCAAAAATTTCACCGTCGATGAAAATCCCGGAATGTCCGCCGTCGGCCCCGAGAAATCCCAGGATGGATTTTTCTATTACTGCTACACCATGTCCCACGCCCTCAGCGCCTACGGCCAGCCGGTCATCACCGATGCCGCCGGCAAACCGCACGATTGGCGCATTGCCCTCGTCGAAAAACTCGCCAGCATCCAAAAGCCCGATGGCAGTTTCATCGGCACCAGCAACTGGATGGAAAACAGCCCGGTTCTTTCGACCAGTTACACCGTGATCACACTTGAGGAAGCCAAAAATGATTTGAAATTGCATCCGCCGCAGTGATGCGCGAGCGGATACGATTTTACGTTCGAATTTCTTACCACGGAGACACGGAGTCCACGGAGGAAGAAATCAAATTTAGCCACCGATGGACACCGATGGGCACTGATGAAAAAGAATTTAAATCTGTATTTCTTATCGGTGATCATCGGTGTCCATCGGTGGCTAATTCTTCCCCTCCGTGCTCTCCGTGTCTCCGTGGTGGAATTTGTATTTCGACCGAAGAAAAATGCCCGTTCACTCAAACAACGACAACTGCTTGGAATCGCGCACATCCGATTCGACTTCGCCGTCGGCTAATCGCGTCGTCAGCCGATCGCCGGGTTTTACTTCCGATGCGCTGCGGAGAATTTTGCCGGTTTTTCGGATGGTTGTGATGCTGTAACCGCGGTTGAGCACCGCCTGGGGTGAAAGCGCCGTGAGTTGATGATCCAGAGAATCCAGCCGATTTCGCCGATCGCGGATCGACGCCAGCGCGACCGTTCGCAGGCGTCGGCCGTGCGATTCGAGTTCCTTTCGCGCCAGCGCCAGTCGATGGCGCGGATGCACGGATTGAAACCGATGCACCATTTCATTCATTCGCCGATCGATCGTCCGCAGGCTTTTGGAAACCGCCAGCGACATCGCGCGCTGCCGATCGTCCAGAATTTGCCCGAGGATTTGCAGCCGATCCTTGGGCCGACGGAAGAATTCATGCCGCTCGATCGCCGTCAATCCCGCGCGGCCATCCAGCACGATCTGCCGCAGCGAGCGCCGCAGCCGCGTCCGATTCATAGACAATTCATCGGCTGCTTTTTTCCAATGTTGCGTAACAATCTGCGCCGCCTCGGTCGGCGTGTGCGCGTGATAATCGGCGGCGAGATCAGCGATGGTCGTGTCGATCTCGTGGCCAACGCCGGTGATGATTGGGATTTTAGACCCCGCCACCGCGCGGACGACGATTTCCTCGTTAAACGCCCACAAATCCTCCAGCGAACCGCCGCCGCGCGCCAGCAGAATGACATCAACTCCGCCGACATCTGCCGAGCGCTGATTCAAATGCGCGATCGCCGCAGCGATCTTTTCACCCGCTCCTTCGCCTTGCACCGGCACATGATAGAGCGACAATTTCAGCCATTTAAATCGCCGCAGCACTTTCAGCATATCCTGCAGCGCCGCGGTCGATTTGCTCGTAACCATCGCAATTCGCCGCGGATATCGGGGAATTTGTTTCTTCCGCTCGGGAGCAAAAAGCCCCTCGGCCTTGAGTTTTTCCTGAAGTTGTCGAAACGCCAGTTCCAGCGCGCCTTGCCCGACCGGCTGCAAAGTGTCGGCCCGCAACTGATATCGCCCCTGCGGCGGATAGACGGTGATCCGCCCGGTCGCAATCATCTCGACGCCGTCGGCGATTTTAAATTTCAATCGCCCCGCTGCCTCCCGCCACATCACGCAATTGAGACATGCGCCAACATCCTTGAGCGTGAAATACAAATGCCCGGTCGATTGCTGGCGGACATTGCTGACTTCCCCGCGCACGGCGATGGTCGCCGGAACGCCGGCCGCGATGGATTTTTCCACGAGCTTGGTGACTTGCGAGACGGTCAGGGCCTCCGACGCCGATGCCGCCGGCGCATCCGCCTTGGCCTTGCGGCCCTTGGTCTTCTGATAGATGTCGAAAAATCCTTCTGCCATACCAAAGCCCACGGATGGCCATCCGTGGGCGTTCATTCAAAACCCAAATCTCTCCATGCGCCGTCCGCGCCCAAGAATGAGCCGCGACACCAGCGCCGTCCAACCCGTCTGATGATTCGCGCCGCACCCTCGGCCTGTCTCGCCATCAAAATACTCGTAAAACAGCACCAAATCCTTCCAATTCGGATCGGTCGCAAATCGCGCCTCTTCCCCATGACACGGCCGGCTGCCTCGCTCATCCGCCGTGAACAAACTGATCAATCTCGTTCCCAATTCATCCGCCACTTGCTGCAGCGTCATCCTCTTCCCCGATCCAGTGGGGCATTCAACGGTCAAATCCGAACCGTAAAAATGATCGTACTTTTCCAGCGATTCCAGCATGATGAAATTCCAAGGAAACCAGATCGGCCCGCGCCAGTTGCTGTTGCCGCCGAAGATGCTCGTGTCCGATTCGCCCGGGGTATAGCGAACCATGTAATCCGTGCCATTAGCGTGGAACACGTACGGATTGTCCCGATAAACCTGCGAGAGCGACCGAAATCCGTACGGCGAGAGAAATTCCGTTTCACTCAGCAGATAGCTCAGCACGCGCTGCAACCGCTGACGCGGCGGCATGGCGATGAGGTAGTGACCGCTGTGGTCCGCCGTCGCCGGCGAACGCACGACATGCCTGGCGAGGTTGCTCCTGTTTTTCAGGAACCAATCCATTCGCTTTTTGAATCCCTTGAGTTTGAGGATCGTGTCCTCGTCGAGAACTTCAACCGCAAAAAGCGGAATCATCCCCACCATCGACCGAAGTCGCAGCGGGGTGAATTTGCCATCCAGCGAAAGCTGATCGTAATAATATCCATCCTGCTCGTCCCACAATCCGGTGCCGCCGACGTTGTTGATCGCGTCGATGATGGCGACGAAATGCTCGAAGAATTTGGAGGCGATGTCTTCATAAACACTGTCATCCCCCGCCAGTTCCAGGGCCATCGAGAGCATGGTCGAACAGTAAAACGCCATCCACGCGGTCCCATCCGCCTGCTCGAGCGTTCCGCCGGTGGGCAGCGGCTTGGAGCGGTCGAATACGCCGATGTTATCCAGTCCCAGAAATCCCCCGCCGAAGATATTTTTCCCCGTCAGGTCTTTGCGATTGACCCACCAGGTGAAATTGAGCAGCAATTTCTGAAACGCGCGCTCCAGGAAACTCCGGTCGCGCTGCCCGCGCGGAGCGGTCATTTTGTAAACGCGCCAGCACGCCCACGCATGCACCGGCGGATTGACGTCGGAAAATTCAAATTCATACGCCGGCAGTTCCCCGTTGGGATGCATGTACCACTCGCGGAGCATCAGGATCAGTTGCTCCTTGGCGAATTGCGGATCGAGGGCGGCAAACGTGATGGTGTGAAACGCCAAATCCCACGCGGCAAACCAGGGATATTCCCAGTTGTCCGGCATGGAAATCACGTCGCGGTTGAAAAGATGTTTCCACTCCTTGTTGCGGCCGTTCAATCGCGACGCCGGCGGGGGCGGAAAATCGGGATCGCCGCTCAGCCAATCCTTCACCACATAATTGTAAAACTGCTTGCACCAGAGCAATCCCGCATATCCCTGCCGGCCAATTCGCTGCAAGTCAGGCGAAATCTTCGTCGAGATCAGCGCATGATAGAACGCATCCGCTTCGGCAATCCGTTGCTCAAAAATCCGATCGAACGTGGAATCGAACGGATTGTCTGGAGTCTGATCGCTGGAAAACAACCGCAGGCGCAACACCTTTTGCCCGCCCGGCGGAATTTCCAGGCGATACTGCGCCGCCGCCTTGGTGCCGATCTGTTTCGGATTGATGGCGCCCTCTTCGCCCTGAATGATGTAACGATGAAACGCATCCTTCACATACGGCGTGGGATTGGGCGTGTTGAACAGCCGCTGTGCGTTGGTTTCATTTTCCGTGAAGAGAATCGGCGGCTCAGTTCCAGCCGCGCCTCCGATCGGCTCGACCACCCAGCGGAACTGGCCCAGCGACACGTGATCGATATCCACCGAATTCGGCCCGGATTTACCGAGATATGGCTTGGGATCGCACCCCTCGCCGGCGCAGCCCCATCGCCAGGAATTTCGCGCCCACAATGTCGGCAGCACCTGAATCGTCGCCGCCTCGGGACCGCGATTGATGACCGTGATGCGAATCAGCATATCGTCCGGCGTGTTCTTGGCGTATTCGATATACACATCGAAATAGCGGTTCTCATCAAACACGCCGGTGTCGAGGATTTCGTATTCCGGCTGGAGGCGCGTTCGCCGGCGGTTTTCATCCACCAATTTTCCGTACGGAAATTCCGCATGCGGATATTTGTACAACGCCTTCATGTAGGAATGTGTCGGCGTGGAGTCGAGGTAAAAATATTGCTCTTTCACATCCTCGCCGTGATTCCCTTCCGGGCCGGTGAGACCGAAGAGCCGCTCCTTGAGAATCGGATCGCGTTCGTTCCAGAGCGTCAGGGCAAAACAAATCCGGCACTCGCGGTCGCAGATGCCGAGCAAGCCGTCTTCACCCCAGCGATAGGCGCGGCTGCGGGCGTGATCGTGCGGGAGATAATTCCAGCAGTCGCCGTCGGCGGAATAATCCTCGCGCACCGTGCCCCACTGCCGCTCGGAGAGATACGGTCCCCATCGCTTCCAATTGGCCTCGCGGTTGCCATCTGCCTGCAACCGCGCCCGCTCCGCATCGTTGTTCATCGTGAATTCACCAGGTTAAATACCCCTTCCCTGGTACTCCGTGGGAGGGCGAGGGTGGGGGCCGAATTCCAAGTGCTCGCAAACAAGCCCCCACCCCTACTCTCCCCCGGAGTACCAGGGGAGGGGGAAAGAAATTGCGCGCTCGCGAATTCATTGCACATATTAATTTCCCCTCCCCTGGTACTCCGGGGGAGGGCGAGGGTGGGGGCCGAATTCCAATGGGCCGCACACAAGCCCCCACCCCAGCCCTCCCCCGGAGTACCGGAGGAGGGGGAAGAAAGCTGCCGAAAATTTCGGATGCGCATCGCGTCATCAATGCCCATGCGGCTGCGCGGTGATTGCGCCGTTGACCAAATCGATGTCGAGATCGGATTTGCCCGGCGTCAGCGGTTGATCGACACGGCCGGGATCACCGCGGTCCATCGCCATCATTTGGTTCAGATCGACCGAGCGATAGACCCGCAAAATGGCCTGATTATCGCTGGAAAACTGGCCGCTGGCTTTGGCCTCGCCGGTCTGACCGGGCGGAATCACCCGGCCGTTGATCGGTGTGGTGCCGGTGGTTTCCATCGCTACTTCCTCCGGCGGATACCAGCCGTCGCCCCACGGACCATGCTGTTTGGTCAACCAGACCGTCACCGGCTCCTGCAAATTGTTGGTGACCAGCACATCGTAACTGTGCGTGGTGGTGCAGCCGGCGGCCAGCAAAAAAAACGTAAGGCAAATTCCAAGCGCGCGCATTCGGTTCATGCGCGCATGGTAACCAAGCAACTGAGGAAGATAAATGTCAATTCGCGGCTAGACGCCGGCGCGGCGGAGAAGAACGGCGGATGTCATCTCCATTTTCGCCGATGCCAGCGCGGCGTGCAGGTCGGCGTCATCTGCATACTCTCGCGCGGGAATGCGGCGAGCGGGAATTTCCAGATCGAGCCGATCCCGCTCAAACGGCCACGGTTCCACTCGGAAGACGGCATCCTCGACTGGTTCAATATGAGCCTCGCGCGGCTCGCCGCCGGGACGCGGATAAACCGGTTGCGCCCCGCCGATCACCAATCGGCCAAAACAGAGCACCAAGCTGATCTGATCCATCCATTGCAGCAGAAAAAAATTCGCCCGCAGCAAATCCTCCTCCGGCGAACGACCCGGCTCGGCCAATCCACGGCGAAGCGGCAGATCGATTCGCATGCCCAGCGTGCGGCGAAGGTTTTCCTGTATTTCGATCTGGCGATGAAAAAAGCGATTGGAGACAAACGCCTCCTGCCGCGACGGCGTCTGATGGTGCTGGGCCGCGATGGCCGCCAGGCCCATCACGTGCAGGCTGACCAGCAATCCCGCATATGGATCCTGGGCCGCCACGCGATCCACGGATTCCTGCCAGATGGTCATCGTGGTCTGGATCGACATCTCAAAAACGTGTCGCGGCTTGCCGTCCCGAATCGTCGGCTGATCGTCATGGATCGGCCAGGCGCAATCATGTTGTGCCACCGCCAATTGCACCGGTCCGAGCGGCACCGGCGCGGAAAACATGCGATTGCCCACTGCGCCGAGCAATTCCGCCGCCAGGAGCGCATGGTCGTGCTGGCGAATCAGCAGGAATTCTTCGTCGTTTTCGCGACAAATCATGGCTGGCGGCAAACCTCCCCTGGAGATTATCGCGTTTTTTTGCCCGTGGCGACTGGAATTTCCGCTTCGAGGCGGTTAGATAGATGTCGCTGGGCGCAAGGAAGCGTTGATCCAGCTGATTTGAAGTCACGGATGACCATACCACATCCCATTTCCCGATCTGATCGCAATCGCAGAAGCGATCGCGTGGGGGTTGCCGATAAACCACCGGTGATAATGACTCGATTTCTGGCGATTATCGGATTAATGCTTTTGGGCGGCTGCGTGGATTCATCGGTGGATGATGGATTGCCCGCGCCTGTGATGAGCGCGCCGGTGGTTCTGACGCCGCCGCCGACGGTGGCGCCACCAAGGCCGGTTTATCACGCGCCCCCGCCGGTTGCGGTTGCTCCGGAGCCGGCTCCCGAGCCGCGCATGCAGCGGAGCGAGGCCGTTCCCGCCGCGTGGATTCCCAATGTCCCCGCCAACAAATGGAACTGGATCATTGTTCATCACAGCGACAGTGATTACGGCTCGGCTGCCATCATCGACCAATGGCACCGGGCGCGCGGTTTCGATGAGTTGGGATATCACTTCGTCATCGGCAACGGCACCAACAGCGGCGATGGACAGATCGAAGTCGGCCCGCGCTGGACCAAGCAAAAATGGGGCGCGCACGATAACGCCTTGGACAACCGCTACAACATGTACGGCATAGGAATCTGCCTCGTTGGCAATTTCGACAAGTATCATCCAACCGCCGCCCAGCGCCGATCGCTGCTGCGGCTGACCGAATATCTGATGCGGACCTACAACATTCCCGTGCAGCGCGTGCTCGGACACGGCGAAACCAAGGACACGCACTGCCCCGGACTTTATCTCAGTGTCGCGGGAATCCGAGCGGAAATCAGCCGGCAATTGGCGAGCGGCAATTTCACGGATGATCCCGCCGACGACACCGCTGAACTGGCTGCGGAAGTGGAAGGTCCGGCCACGCAACCCTCCAGCGATGCGACCGCTGGTCAATCCTCCGTGGAATTACTACACTCCTCCGGCGATGAAAATCCATGAATATCAGGCTCGGCAGATCCTAAGCAATTACGGCGTTCCGGTTCCACCGGCAGAAGTCGTGCGAACCAGCGAAGCGGCGGCTGAGGCATTCACCAAACTGAACGCGCCGATGTGCGTTGTGAAAGCGCAAGTTTACGCCGGCGGACGTGGAAAAGCGGGATTCGTCAAGCTCGTCAAATCGCGCGATGAAGCGGCTGCCGCGGCGAAGTTCATGCTCTCGCATCGGATGGTCAGTTATCAAACCGGACCTGAAGGCGTTCCGGTTTCCGTGCTGATCGTCGCGCCCGGTGTTGAGATCGCCAAGGAATATTATCTGGGCATCACCATCGACCGCACGCGCCAGACAGCGACGATGATCGCTTCGGCCGAAGGCGGCGTGGAAATTGAAGAAGTCGCCAAAAAATCCCCCGAAAAAGTTTTGAAGGAGCCGCTGCATCCATTGCTGGGACTTGCGGGATATCAGGCGCGCGATTTGGCTTATCAATTGGGATTCAAAGACAAACTCGTCGGCGAAGCGGCGAAGATCATGACCAATCTCGCCAAGGCGTTTCTGCAAACCGATGCGTCGCTGGCGGAAATCAATCCGCTGGTGTTGACCAAAGATGGCAAATTGCTGGCGATCGATGCGAAATTTAATTTCGACGATAATGCAATGTTCCGACATGCCGACATCGCAGCCATGGCGGATGAATCGCAGGAGCGCCCGTTGGATGTGCGCGCTCACAAGGCCAATCTGAATTACATCGCTCTGGACGGCAGCATCGGATGTTTAGTGAATGGCGCGGGACTTGCCATGGCAACGATGGACATCATCAAACTACACGGCTCCGAGCCGGCGAACTTTCTCGATGTCGGCGGATCGGTTTCAGCCGAAGGCGCGATCGAGGCATTTCGCATTATTCTTTCCGATCCCAAGGTGAAAGGCATTCTGGTCAACATCTTCGGCGGAATCGCCAAATGTGATTTGATCGCCGAAGCGCTCGTGAAAGCCGGGCGCGAAGTGGGATTCAAGGTTCCGGTGGTGGTGCGATTGGAAGGAACGAACGTGGAACTGGCCAGAAAGATTCTCGCCGCCGCGCACGGCGAAATGCCAACCCTGCAAACCGCGACGGATTTGACGGATGCGGCGAAGAAAGTTGTTGCGGCCGTGGGATGATTTCGCATCGCCTATCTATCGGCCAACTCGCAGAATCTCTGCCGGGGTTTTTCGACCGCGTTGGGTTTTATCGAAATGAGCGTCGAACGAGACAATCGTCAAGTCATATCGTTCGGCCGACACATACTGCAACGCGTCATCAAAATCGAGTCCAGGGTTTGCATTGTCTTCACAACGGCGCGAAGGTCCGACGCAGCTAAGTGTAGTGTGTTCACTCGCCGCGCGATCAGATCGTCCAGAAACGAGATGAATTGATCCGGCTTTGTTGGCGTGACGCGGATTCCGACGGTGTGAAGAGTAAAGTCGGTCGTCGCAAGCAGGCCCGGCTTCACCTCGTTTAAGGGCCTCACGACATCATGTGCATGCGATCGTCCCAATATCGCCTGAAGCCAGACGTTGGTATCGACGAGATATTTCATCGGCGTTTTGTCAGCAGTTTGATTCGCGCGCGGCTTGCCCCATGCGCCGCATCAACGCCGGATTTCTCGGGTGCATCTAACAGGCAGCCGACCCAATCAAGTTTCAATTCCGCAGCCCCGTTCTTTCCCTTCTGCTTTCCAAGAACTTCGGCGAAGCGCGCGACTTCATTTAACTGCCCCGTGTTGAGTTTTTGCAATGCCTTTGAAAGTCTGTTGGTCATGGTCCTCACCCGTATATCAAACCGCGGCGGCTAAACATTTCCTATCGGAAAGCCTTCCCGCAAAAATTTCCCGTTCTCACTGAATTTCACGCCATCAATTTCCGCGAATCCGCCCTGCCGCATATCGACAACCATGTCCCAATGCACGCCGCTTTTGTTGTCGTTGCCGGTTTCGGGATATCCGGCGCCCAGTGCGAAATGCACGGTGCCGCCGATCTTTTCGTCGAAGAGTGTGTTCTTGGTGTATTGCTTGATGCCATAGTTGCAGCCGATGGCGCATTCGCCGAGGAATCTGCTTCCGGCATCCGTGTCGAGTGTTGAAATCAGAAATCCCTCGCCTTTGCCGGCTGAGGCGTCCACAACTTTTCCATCGCGGAATTTCAGGCGGACATCCTGCACCTCACGCCCGCCGTAGACTGCGGGGAAACTGAAATGAATCGTACCGTTCACGCTCTGGATCACCGGCCCGGTGAAGACTTCGCCATCGGGAAAATTCTCGTGGCCGTCGCAATTGATCCATTTTTTTCCCGCGACGGACATGCGCACGTCCGTGCCGTTGGCGGCGACGACGTGATAATCGGATTTACCGTTGAGAAAATCCGCCAGCCGCTGCTGTGTTTGCGAGACACGCTGCCACGCGGCGGTTGGATCGGGTTCATTGAGCAAACCGGCGCCGAAAACGAAATCTTCGTATTCGGACAAGGACATCTCCGCATCCTGCGCGCTGGCCTGGCAGGGAAATTGGGTCGCGGTCCATTTGAGCGATCCCTCGGCGGCGCGGCGCATGAAGAGATCGAAATTCGGCCGCCGGGCGGCGCTGACGCGGGCCATGCGTTTGGGATCGCAATGCGTCAGGCCACGCGTATTTTCATCGCCGAGGATGGCGATCATGGCGTCGATCTTCTCGGTCTGATAAAGCGTCACAGGATCGAAGAAATCGAGCTGATGTTCGCCGGCAAGTTTGAGGAACAGTTCGTCCATTTCCTCCAGCTCGACCATCACGCGCGGATGCGCGCCGGCGAGCAGAACCTGCCGATAAACCGCCAGCACCAGCGGCCCCGCCACCGCCGGTCCGCGGATGAGGACCAACTGGTCCTTGCGGACGTTTGTGCTGTACTTCACCAGGACTTCGGCCAACTTATCAATTCGAGGATCGCGCATGGTTCAATTATATCCGGTCTGTCTCCAGGTCTCATTCTTCAAAATCAAAGAGATTGAACCACTAAGGCACGAAGACACTAAGCGGCTTTCGACGATCCCGATCAACCTGGCGACTTGAACCAATAAATTCAAAATAAAAATTGAAACGGCAGGTCTCGCAGAATTGCGATGGAACCATGAAAACCGCTTCGTGCCTTCGTGTCTTCGTGGTTAAATATTCTCTTGAACCCGGAGACTTTTGTCTCCGTCTATTCGTCTCTTGCGGCTTCATCGCTATAATGCCCGCCATGCCAAAGCCTGTTCCATGTGCGATCGTGATTTTCGGCGCCAGCGGGGATCTGGCGCAACTCAAACTCATTCCCGCCATTTACGAATTGTGCCGCGAGAATCTCGTGCCGGAGAAATTCGTGCTGATGGGATATGCGCGCTCGACCGAGAAAAAGGACGGCACGCCGCTGAACGATCAGCAGTATCGCAAGGATTGTTACGAGGCGATCAAGAAACACGCCCGTCGGCAGCCGATTGATGAAGCGGTTTGGAAAAAGATGGAGCCGAACATTTTTTATCAGGCCGGCGGTTACGATTCGGTTGACGATCACGCCCGGCTGGCGGCGCGGCTGAAGGAGCTGGACAAATCCCATGACACCGGCGGGAATCGGATGTTTTACATCTCCACCCCGCCGGAAGTTTTCGAGGGCATCATCCGCCGGCTCGGCGAGCGTTTGGTGGATGACACACCCGACAGATCGCCCGGCTGGCAGCGCGTGATTATCGAAAAACCCTTCGGCCACGACCTGGAAAGCGCCGAGCATCTCAATGGCGTTTTGCACGAATATTTCGAGGAAAAACAAGTATTTCGCATCGATCATTATCTGGGCAAAGAGACGGTTCAGAATTTGCTGGTCATGCGATTTGCCAACGCGATCTTCGAGCCGATCTGGAATTACAAGTACATCGACCACGTACAGATCACGGTCAGTGAAACGGTCAGTGCCGACGACCGCGCGGGCTATTACGACCGCAGCGGGGCCACGCGCGACATGATCCAGAATCACATGTTCCAGTTGATGGCGCTGGTGGCGATGGAACCGCCGGCGGCGCTGGATTCGGTGAGCATCCGGGATGAGAAAGTGAAGGTTTACAAATGCGCGCGGCGGCTGGGACAAACGCCGGTGGATGCGGTGGCGGTGCGCGGCCAATACACGGCTGGCGAATTCAAAAGCAAAGACCAGAAAATCAAAACCGCGGGATATCTGAAAGCGCGCGGCGTCGCGCCGGGTTCCACGACGGAAACTTTTTCCGCCCTCAAACTTTTCATCGACAATTGGCGGTGGAGCGGGATGCCGTTTTATTTGCGGACGGGCAAATGTCTGCCGGAAAAGCTGAGCGAAATTGTCGTTCGCTTCCGCACGGCCCCGCTGACGCTATTTCAGAAGCAGTGCGATACGCCGGTGTATCCGAATGATCTGGTGATCCGCGTGCAGCCGGAAGAGGGAATCAGTTGGCGGCTGAACGCCAAAGTTCCCGGCGGAGCGATGAACATCAAGCCGGTCGCGCTGGATTTTCTTTACAAGACCGCGTTCAAGACCGATCCGCCTGAAGCATACGAGCGACTGCTGTACGATGCGCTGTTGGGCGATCAAACCCTCTTCATCCGCGGCGACGAAGCCGAGGCGGCGTGGCAGGTGATTGACCCAATCGAAAAAGCCTGGGCCGCGTCAAAGGCCGCCCCGCAACCATATGCTCCGGACACCTGGGGCCCGAAGGCGGCGATGGATCTCATCGAACTCGACGGCCGACGCTGGCTGCATAGTGGGGAAGAGGAAGAGCCGGTCGTAGCGTGTTCGATCTGAGAAGAGCGCCCTAAATGAGCTTATGAATGAACTAGAGCCATGGGCGAATTTCTATCTCACCATGTCGGCGGCAGCCGCGAGCCTGCTCGGTCTGATGTTTGTCGTCATCACTCTCGCCGCTGAGCGAAGGCGAGGAGAAGCCGCTAAGATTCCCATTTACCTTACCCCAACGGTTATCCATTTTGCTTCTGTGCTATTCCTCGCCGCGCTTCTGACATTCCCGAACCATACCGGGCTCACGGCCGCTCTTTGCATTGGCCTCGTGGGTGTCGCCGGCTTGGTTTACCTGGCGTCCAGTTTAATTGGAGGCGATAAGAAGAGTTTCAATGAGCGGCATGACCGGATGGCCTACGCGATTTTTCCGGCCGCGGGATACGGGCTCATTATACTGGGCGGTGTCGTGTTTCTGCACGTCCCTCAACGCGGGCTCACGTTGGTGGCTGCCGGCATGCTATCGCTGCTTGCAGTTGCTATCCGCAACTCATGGGGCATCGCCATCGATGTCGTCTCGACCCCTCCTGGGCGGGAAAATTCAAAGTAGCCCACTTTCCTTTTTCCATTTCGTGGATCACTCACACTTCTTGGTACTTTGATAAAATCGCGTGGAGCCCGTCTGAAAAACGCGCCAGGCTCCCGCGCGTCTCATACGACTTTTTCCCCATCGTGGCACTCCTGGCCACGACCAAACAGAAAAGACGGCCCGCGTTGATGCCAAGCAATGCAATATCACCGGGACATGCGATCTTCGCCTCTGTAAGCCTCGAAAGAGTATCCGCATCTGAGAGTTTTGCCGCCTCAACCAAAAAAATAACGAAATGCTGGTACCTCGCATCGGGCGATTCACCAGGACGCAAAGTGCCCCTAATATTTGCTCCTGCAAGGACCGTCCGTAGTACCTCGCCGAGAGCGTTGTCGTCCACTGACCGCAACCAAACCGGTGGAAGCATGGTGGCAAGCGAAATTTCCGGGCAATATTTGTCCGAGTGAATCAGTTCGGCAATATCGACCGCCGCCGCTTCCATCCGCAGCGTCGGAGCATATGGGCTTACCTCCCGACGGATGAGAGATGGACCTTTTTTCGTTTGCACGGTCGCCAAGCACATCGAATCAAGTCCTTTTGCCCTAGCCGGACTCTCTATAAATTTCAATATGAAGTCGGAGATCTTTGGTTCAGCAAGAAGGGCGGCCGCGCGGAAGTGTTTCTCTGGATTTTTTCCGATCTTGCTCGCTACATAGTAGAGCTTATTCAACGCCAATGACACGTCTCTGAAGTCAATGCGGTCCAGTTCGATCGCCGCTGTCGCCGTTAATCCAATAGCCACGCGTTGCGGCTGGTTCTCCCGCAATGCGAGCGCCGCGGAACGCCCGCTAAATGTCCATAATGTGTAAAAATCATCTAAGGGAACCTCTGAAAAACCCTTGACACGTCCAGTATACTGATGGAATCGAAAAATCGACACGGAGGTTCGCATGCGTGAACGTGAGCAATCCCAACTCTCCTTCGCCGACGTCGTCGTCGG
>JBEKUH010000021.1:0-41292 GCA_049515255.1 Tepidisphaeraceae bacterium
GCGATGCCAAATGGGTAGCCGTGAATCGACCCGTGGCGCATCCACGCAGTCTAAAGCTTCAAGGCCCGGCGGTACCTGTGAGAGGCCGCCGACGCCGAGCGTCTCAACTGGTCGGCCATGACCCCACCGGTAAGTGATTGAAATCAAAAGAGTTCCGCAGTGGCCCGCAAAACTCGGTCGAAGGAAAAAACCCGCTAGGGGGATGTTGCGCCCCTGCTGCGGAGAATGTGCGCTATCGCGGCGTCGTTGCGCCAGAGTTTTACCTTTTTTGATTCAGCCCACGGCTAAACTATCATTCCCAGCATGTTCGACGCACTCACCGATCGTTTCAGCAGTGTCTTTCGCGGGCTCTCGGGTCGCGGACGCATCAGCGAGGAAAATATCCGCGAGGCGATGCGATCGGTTCGCACCGCCTTGCTCGAGGCGGATGTCAATCTCAAAGTCGTCAACGATTTCATCGATCATGTGATGCAGAAGGCCGTCGGGCAGGAGGTCATCAAGAGCCTCCAGCCGGGCGAGCTGATGGTCAAGATTTGTTATGACGAGCTGTTGAATCTTCTGGGACCGGTTGACACGCGGATTTATTTTGTTCAGCCGGGGCCGACGATCATCATGATGTGCGGGTTGCAGGGGTCGGGCAAAACGACGACTTGCGGAAAGCTTGCGAAATTACTTCTCACGCAGGGCCATCATCCGATGCTCGCCGCCGCTGACTTGCAGAGGCCCGCTGCTGTCGAGCAGTTGCGCGTGCTTGGCGAGCAGGTGGGCGTGCCGGTGTTCACGGATGATTCGAAGATTGCTCCGCATGGAGAAGTGGCGCGCGGGGCAGCGGTTGCCGTTTGTCGCGCGGCGATTCAGAAGGCTAAATCGGATGGCCAGGATGTTGTCATTCTCGACACGGCCGGGCGATTGCATATCGACGATGAGCTCATGGGCGAGCTGCGGGAAATTAATTCGCAGTTGTCGCCGCATCAGATTTATCTCGTGCTGGACAGCATGAGCGGGCAGGATGCGGTCAACAGCGCCAAGGCATTCAACGAACAGCTCGAACTCGACGGCCTGATCCTCACAAAGCTCGACAGCGACACGCGCGGCGGCGCGCTGCTCTCGGCCAAGATGATCACCGGCAAGCCGGTCAAATTCCTTGGCGTCGGTGAAAAGCTCGATGCCCTCGAGGAATTTCGCCCCGAAGGAATGGCCTCGCGCATCCTGGGCATGGGCGACATCATCGGACTGGTCACCGAGGCCCAGCAGAAATTCGATGCGGAAGAAACCGCCCGGCTCCAGGCCAAGATGGAGAAGGGCGAATTCACGCTCGATGACTTCATGGCCCAGATGACGCAGATCAAAAAGCTCGGCCCCATCGGCAAAGTCATGGGCATGATCCCCGGCATGAGCGAGCTGTCCAAGCAAGTGAACATGAGCGATGGCACGGTGGAGAAACAGCTCGTCCACATGCGCGCGATCTATGATTCGATGACGCGGAAAGAACGAAAGGACCCCGATCTACTGGATGCCGGCCGGCGACGGAGAATCTCCACCGGCGCCGGTGTGGAACTCAACGAAGTCGGCCAGTTCGTTAAGCAATTTCAGACCACCCGCGACATGATGCGCGCCGTCGGCGGGATGGGGATGATGGGCCGAATGCGGATGATGAAGTCGCTGATGTCGGGCAATCTGAACAATCTCGGCATGCCCGGCGGCCCGATGATCCGGACGAAAAAGTCGGGATTTATGGATAAAAAAGACCGAAATAAGAAGAAAAAACGGCGATGAGAATGATCGCCATCGAGTTGTAAAACATGGGGTGTGTGCCATAATTTGAACGGTGCATGTGCAGATATTTCCGGAGCATTTTGATCGTGGAATCGACGCACAGGCGGCCCGGCAGCTTTTCAAGCAATCGGTAAAACTGGTCGAGGTCGAGACCTTCACGTTTTGCAACCGGGTTTGCTGGTTTTGCTCCAATGCGCACATCGATCGGCGGTCGACCAACAAGTACATGGATGAAGCGCTTTACCTGCGGATTCTGTCTGATCTGGCGTCGATTGGGTATGACCAAACCCTTACCTATTGCCGATACAACGAGCCGCTGGCGGATCGGATTATTCTGCAGCGCATTCGCCAGGCGCGAACCGCCCTTCCGCAAGTGCGGCTGATGACGCACACCAATGGGGATTATCTGGATCGAGAATATCTGGACGAGTTGCGCGATGCCGGGCTGAACGAATTAAAAGTGCAGGTGTATTTGGGCAATGACGATCGATTTTCGGATGAACGGATCACCAAGCGCATGGCCAACCGACTGAAGGCGTTGGGACTTCCTTATAAAATGACGATGGAAAATCCCGGCTATTGGTACGCCGCCAAGGTGGAATACGAGGGGATGAAAGTTTCATTCGAGTCTTACAATTTTGATGTGCTCGGCACCGATCGCGGGCAACTCGTCCAACTTGCCGTGCCGTACCATCGGCGGTCGCCTTGCTGGGTGGTTTTTCAGGACATGTACATCGATTACGACGGTTCGGTGGTGCCCTGTTGCAACATCCGTTCGGATGAGCCGACGCATAAGGATTATGTGGTTGATTCGCTGAAGGATGGCCGGTCGATTTTTCAGGCGTATGCCAACAGCGCGCTGGCGGATTGGCGGCGGGATTTGCTGACGTTTGGGGAAAAGAAAAAGCCGTGTGATACGTGCCGGTTTAAAGCCTTCGAGGAGACGCCGGAATTTCGCCAGTATCTGGATCGCAACGCGGCGGCGCTTTTGGGACAAGCAAAGTGAACATGCCGAGCTACCGAGGATTCTTTCTGAATTTGGATCGCGCGGAAAATCGTCGGCAAGCGATGATCCAGCATTTGACTGAGATTGGCGTGGTCTCCAACTACCAGGGATTTGCCGCGATTGACGGCAAAGCGATCGCGCCAGCCAAACCAACCAAATTGTCCCCGGGCGAACTGGGGATTTGGCTCACGCATGAGAAGCTGATGACGGCCAATCGCCAGGGCGACTTGCATTTGCATGTGCTGGAAGACGACGCAATGCTGCCCAAAGATGCGGCCGCGCAATTCGAGCGCCTGCTGGCAATGGCGAACGCCGTCACGCCGGACTGGGACATCATCTTCACCGACATCTATCTGCACGGCACGGACATGGCACTTTTCCATACCATGATGCAAATGAAGGAGGCGTATCGACTGCGCGGCGAGATGCGTTTGGCATCGCTAAAACCGGTGCTTTTCGCAAGTGCTGCATCCTTTTTTATTAATCGACGGTCGATTGAAAAATATCTGAGCTTGATCGCCGGAAGGTGGACTGAGGGGATCGCGATTGACAACTTTATCCGTGTGCTTGTGCAGCAGGGACTTTTGAATGCTTATGTAACGTTGCCGCTGCTGACCACGCTTTCGACGCGTGCCAATGAGTCGGAGATTCGCGGGGATTTGAATGTGTCAAACAAGGTGATGGACCTGTATCGCCGGGCGGCGTTTAAGGATGCGGATCTGGGTGCGCTCAATGCGGAGATGGAGGAGTTGACACGCGGGTCGGGTGTTTCCTTGTTTGCGAATATTTTTCTCAAGCATTTGGCATTTAGTTTGAGTGATAAATATGAAGGGCCTAAGAATTCGGGCGGGTGATCGGCTAAGCACTGAAGTGCTTAGCCCGGTGGGGTTTTTAGATCTGGAAATCCCAGTCGGCGCCGGATTTCTTTTTTCCGCCGCGCTCGCGGTAGCGCAATTTGGGCGGCTCGGCGGTGACGATGTTGTTGGCGGGGACGCTGCTGGTGATGAAGACGGCGCCGCCGATGGTGCAGTTTTCGCCGATGATGGTGTCGCCGCCGAGGATCGTGGCGCCGGCATAAATCGTCACGTTGTCGCGAATCGTCGGATGTCGCTTGGTTCCGCGGAGGCGCTGGCCGAAGGCGGGGGCGACGGCGCCGAGGGTGACGCCCTGGTAGATTTTCACATTCTGGCCGATCTCGGTGGTTTCGCCGATGACGACGCCGGTGCCGTGGTCGATGAAAAGACTTCGGCCAAGCTGTGCACCGGGATGGATGTCGATGCCGGTCAAACCGTGGGAATATTCGGTCATGATTCTTGGCAACAGCGGCACCTGCATGCGAAAGAATTCATGCGCCAATCGCTGGACCGTGATGGCGAACAAGCCGGGATAGGAAAAAACCGTCTCATCCGTGCTCTGGGCGGCCGGATCGTTGTCGAAAGCGGCCTGAACATCCGCGGCCAGCATTTCCCGCACGGCGGGCAGGCGGTCGAAAAATTCGGCGACAATGCGAGCGGCATTCTTGTCGCATTCAACGCATTCATCGGGATTGCCATCGGGGATTTGCTGCTTGTAGCGCAGGCAGCAGCGGACCTGTTCATAGAGGATGTCGGTCAATTCGATGACCAGTTCGCCCATGCGGTAGCTGATGTTTTGGCTGGTCAGGCCTTGCTGGCCGAAATAGCCGGGATAGACGATTTGCCGCATGAGGCTGATGGCCTGGACGATGACATCGCGCGTCGGCAGGAAGACGCGATTGAGGTGATGCATCTTGGGGTGGTCGGCGATGCTTTTGACAATCGCATCCACAACGCCGGGCAGCCGTTGGTTCAGGTCGTCTCGCTCCATAAATCCAATTGCACTCTATCCCTTGCCGATGTTGGCGGCAAATTCATAATAGGCCCCGATGGGAAAAGAGATGGAAACAGATTTGATGATCGGGATTTCGGGCATGCGGGGGACGATTGGGGGAAGCCTCACACCCCTGGTGATCGGCCGAATGGCGGCGGCATTCGCGGCATTTTTGCGGCGGCAATCGGACGGATCGCGGCCAATTCGGGTGATTTTCGCGCGCGACAGCCGGCCCAGCGGGCCATGGGTGCGCGATGCGGCCATCGGAGCGCTGGTCGCCAGCGGATGCGAGGTGATCGATCTGGATATCGTCACCACGCCCGGCGCGGCGATGATGGTGAAGCATCTCTCGGCCGATGCGGCGGTGATTGCGACCGCATCTCACAATCCCATCGAATGGAACGGGCTGAAATTCCTGAATCGTCAGGCCGTCGCCCCGCCGCAGGCGGATGCGGATGCGATCAAGGATTTGTATCACAAGAATGTGACGGAATTTGTGCCGGTGGAAAAATTGGTGCTGGCCCGGAAGAATACCGAGACCCATGCGCTGCATGTGAAACGGGTGTTGGAACATGTGGATGTGCTGGGGATTTCGTCCAAGCGATTTAAGGTCGTGCTGGACAGTGTGAACGGGGCTGGATGTGTGTCCTCTGCCACGATGCTCGGCAAGCTCGGCTGCGAATTGGTGCATTTAAATGGCACACCTGATGGCCGATTTGCGCATGAACCGGAGCCGACGGAGAAGAATCTGGTGGGACTCGCCGAAGAAGTCCGCCGGCAACGTGCCGCCGTGGGATTCGCGCAGGATCCGGATGCGGACCGTTTGGCGATCGTGGATGAACATGGTGTTTACATTGGCGAAGAATATTCGCAGGTACTGTGTGCCAAGTGGGTTCTGAGTCGCCGGCCAGGCGTGACGGTGACGAATCTTTCATCCAGCCGGATGCTTGACGACATCGCGGCGGCGCATGGAAGCAAGGTGATCCGAACGCCGGTCGGCGAAGCGAATGTGGTGCAAACGATGTTGGCCAACGGCGCGGTGATCGGCGGGGAAGGAAATGGCGGCGTGATCGACACCCGCATCGTCCCCGGCCGTGACAGTCTGGTGGGAATGGCGTATGTCCTGCAACTGATGGCCGCGACGGGGCTGACGGTCAGCCAACTTGTCGAACAGATTCCAAGATACACGATCGTGAAAACAAAATTTCCGTGCGGCCGGGAAGACGCCAATCGAGCAGTCGCAGCGCTCAAGCGGCATTTTGCCGCACAGAATGTGGACGTTCAGGATGGAATTCGAATTGATTGGCCCAAAGCATGGGTTCACGCCCGGCCGAGCAACACGGAGCCGATCATGCGAATCATCGCCGAAGCCCCCGACCGCGCGACCGCGGAGAAGGCGGTGGAGGATGTGAGAGAGGTGGTGCAAACCACTTTGGGGAATTAGTTTGAACTGCCGATGAAATCCGACCGAAAATCTATTTTATCGGCGCGTTGCCAAATTTTGTTGGCCGTCCCATAATCAATCAGAATTAAATAACGTGATTCGTCCTGATTGGCGGAGTGAAGAATAATGAAAGGGATTTCTCAAATGAAGAGTCCGTCGCGAGCAAAACGGCGGTGGTTGGGTCTTAGTGTCATTGTGGCTGCGCTGTTTTGCCTGGCGCTTCCCACGGCTTCCTACGCCAGCGCGGAGGCTAATCTCAAGATTCCCGACCTGAACAGCGCCCATTTTTTCGGGCTTGGCGGCGGGACGCTCTTGAGTTGGGGCACGATCATCTGCGGGTTGGGGTTGGTGTTTGGTCTGGTCATCTATAATCACGTCAAAAACCTGCCCGTTCATGAGTCCATGCGTGAGGTGTCTGAAACCATCTACGAAACCTGCAAAACGTATCTTAAGACCCAGCTCAAATTCATCGTGCTATTGGAAATTTTCATCGGAGCGGTGCTGGTCATTTATTTCGGATTCCTGGCCACTGACGACAACGGGGCGCATTTTGCGCCAATCAAAGTCGCGACCATCCTGATATTCAGCCTGATCGGGATCGCCGGTAGCGCATCGGTGGCGTGGTTCGGCATGCGGATCAACACGTTCGCCAACAGCCGCACCGCGTTGGCGTCGCTGGCTGGCAAGCCGTATCCGGTTTATGCGATTCCGCTGCAAGCGGGCATGAGCGTGGGCATGGTGCTCATCAGCATCGAATTGCTGATGATGCTGTTGATTCTGCTGTGCGTTCCCAGCGATTATGCCGGGCCGTGCTTTATCGGATTTGCGGTGGGCGAATCGCTGGGCGCTGCGGCATTGCGAGTCGCCGGCGGCATCTTCACCAAGATCGCTGACATCGGCGCCGACCTCATGAAGATCGTCTTCAACGTGAAGGAAGACGATGCGCGAAATCCCGGTGTCATCGCCGACTGCACCGGCGACAACGCCGGCGACAGCGTGGGCCCCACAGCCGACGGTTTTGAAACCTACGGCGTCACCGGCGTGGCACTGATCGTCTTCATCCTCAAAGCCTGCCCGGTCGATTACCAGGCGAAATTGCTCGTCTGGATTTTCGTCATGCGGCTCATCATGGTTCTGACCAGCGGCATCTCGTACCTAGTCAACGAATTTCTCTTCGCCCGGCCGAAATATCAGCACGCCACCGAAATGAATTTCGAGCGGCCTCTGACCAATCTGGTATTCCTCACCAGCCTGATCTCCATCGCCTCGACGTACCTATTTTCCTATCTGATGCTCGGAAACGTCGGCGACGGCGCAATCTGGTGGAAACTGGCGAGCATCATCACATGCGGCACGGCGGCCGGTGCGCTGATCCCCGAATTTACAAAGATCTTCACCAGCACGCACAGCCGGCATGTGCGCGAGATCGTGGACGCCAGCCGTGAGGGCGGGGCATCGCTGAACATTCTCAGCGGCCTGACCGCGGGAAATTTTTCCGGCTTCTGGATCGGCGGATGCATCGCCGGATTGATGGCGATTGCATATCTGGTAACCACCATCGGTGGATCAAACGGCGTTTCATCGCTGCTCACTGCGGATGCCAGCCCGGCCGTTGCGGTGTTCGCATTCGGGCTGGTCGCCTTCGGATTCCTTGGCATGGGACCTGTCACCATCGCGGTGGACAGTTACGGTCCGGTCACGGACAACGCGCAGAGTGTTTATGAATTGAGCCTCATCGAAACGCTGCCCAATATCCGTGAAGAATTGAAACGCGACTTTGACATTGACGTTGATTTCGAGCGATCCAAGTTGCTCCTGGAGGAGAACGACGGCGCGGGCAACACGTTCAAGGCGACCGCCAAGCCGGTGCTGATCGGCACAGCAGTGGTCGGCGCGACGACGCTGATTTTCTCGATCATTTTGATCCTGACACAGGGTCTGACCGATCCCGTGGCCATCAGCCATTTGTCGGTGCTTTATGCTCCGTTTCTGCTGGGTCTGATCATGGGCGGGGCGGAAATTTACTGGTTCAGCGGCGCCAGCACTCAGGCGGTTGTCACCGGCGCCTATCGGGCCGTGGAATTCATTCGGAAAAATATGCGTTTGGACGGCGCCGCCAAGGCGTCGATTGCCGACAGCAAAAAGGTGGTGCAAATCTGCACGCAATACGCCCAGTTGGGGATGATCAATATTTTCTTCACTGTGTTCTTCCTTACGCTGGCATTTGCCTGCATTGAGCCATTCTTCTTCATTGGATATTTGATTTCTATGGCGACGTTCGGCCTGTTCCAGGCGATCTTCATGGCCAACGCCGGTGGCGCATGGGACAACGCCAAGAAGGTGGTTGAAGTGGAATTTCGCGAAAAGGGAACCGCCCTGCACGCCGCGACTGTGGTCGGGGACACCGTGGGCGATCCGTTCAAGGACACGACTTCCGTCGCGCTCAATCCGATCATCAAATTCACCACGCTGTTTGGACTGCTGGCAGTGGAGATGTCGCTGACGCTCAGTCCCGCGGTGAAATACACCTGTTCCGGCGTATTCTTCATCATCGGCCTGATTTTCGTGTACCGATCCTTCTATTGCATGCGCATCCGCAGCGGCTCGCCCAAGCGGATTGAGCCGGTCTCCAAGTCCACGCGGACGGCCGAAGCAGTTGGGGCGCATCAGTAATCTTCAGCAGGTTCACGGTCGAAACAATGCAAATAGGTGTTTTCCTATCTTGCCAACTCCGGCAAGATTTGTTATTTGCATTGGAAGCGAACAGGGAATGGAAGTCCCGTCGCCGCGCAAACTGCGCTTTGGTAAAGGTTTAATAACAGGAGTCAAATATGCCAAAGAAACCCATCCCCAGCCGCCCGGCAGTTCCGAGCCGGTCCACGCCCGCGCCGGCGGCGAAGAGTGTTGCCCGTAATACACCCGTCCCCAGGCCGCAAATGAGTCCGGCTCGGCCGATCACGCACGAGATGATCGCCAAGCGGGCTTTTGAGATTTACGCCTCGGGCAAGGGCGGATCGCAGCTTGATAACTGGTTTCGGGCCGAGCGCGAATTGAAATCCGGGCAATAAATTCGTTCCGGTCGATAATTCGCCATTCGATCCGCCGACATTGGGGTTGCCCGCGCCTACGATGCTGTAATGCTTCGGGAATCAGCACAGATCAATCCAACGTCGATTAGGGCTCCACTTTTTCCGCTTCCAAACGTGGTGCTGTTTCCGCGCGCGGTGTTGCCGCTGCATATATTTGAGGATCGCTACAAGGCGATGATGCGCCACGCCCTAGCCGGCGACCATCGCATCGCCATGGCGCTGCTCAAGCCCGGTTGGGAGAAGAATTACCACCAGACCCCCGCTATCGAGCCTATCGTCTGCATCGGGCGGATTCTATCCAGTGAACGGCTGCCGGATGGAAAATACAATTTGCTTCTTCAGGGCGAATATCGTGCCGAAATCCTCAGCGAATCGATCACCGAAGATCGCTATCGTTTGGCCGAGATGCAAACCCTGTCGGCGCCGGATGTGATGGAAATTGATCTGGTGCATCTGCGCCAGCGACTGGCGGCCATGCTGGGCGGCAGCCAACTGGCGGAATCCAGTTGTGGCTGCACGATTCAGCGCATTCTTTCCAGCACCCTTGGCACCTCCGACGCGGCCGATCTCATCGCATATACCGTGCTGGAAAACGTGAATCTCAAACAATCCCTGCTGGCCGAGCGCGACCCGATCCGCCGGGTCAACCGGCTCATCGGCGCGCTGGAGATGTCGTTGCCAATGCTCGAAGCCGCCTCGGGTTTCGGATCGAATTCAGTCAATTAGATCGGTTTCAGTTCATTGGCGGCTGATTCTCTCATGTAACGCGCGGGCCATTCCCCCACCTTTGCCTTTCCCGCTGGTTTTCGACAGAATGCGCGGGGAAAAACAATCGCATGTGGTATTTCGCTTACGGCTCCAATCTGAACTCCCGCGCGGTCGCGGAGTGGTGCCGGCATTACGGCTTTCGCCCGCCCATTCTCAAGCCGGGCAAGCCGGCTATATTGGATAACTACCGCCTCTGCTTCCCCATCTTCAGCGAATACTTTGGCGGCGGGATCGCGGACATCGTGTACGATCCCGGCAAGTATGTCGCCGGCGCCCTGTTTGATCTCAGCGAGGCTGATCTCAAAGTGCTGGATGCCAAGGTTGGCCGGAAGTTTGACCCGGCAACGGAGAAAGACACCGGCGTCTATCGCCGCAGCGAGGTGAAAGTTTCACCCCTGGGCAAGGGCGAAGCGGTTACAGCCATGACCTATCAGGGAATCTCCGTGGAAAAATATCACATCCCGCCGACCCAGCATTACATGGACCTGGTGATTCAGGGGGCATACAGTTTTGGCCTGTCGATGATGTGGATTTCATATCTGCAGAGCTTCAGCACCCAGGTTGGACGCAAGCCGCGCCCGCCGGGTTATGGCGATGTCGCTCCGAGAATGTGATGAGCCATGGGAATCTACGACCGGGATTATTATCGCGAGCCGACTCGTGGCGGATTTGCCGACTTCCGTGTTTGGTCGATTAACACCTGGCTCATCATTATCAACGTCGCCGTCTTCCTATTGGACAACATTCTTCAGCGCTCCTTGGACATCGAATACTATCCGCTCCGTTATTACGGATACTTTTCCCTCACCACCGCCATCGTTCACCTGGAAGTCTGGCGATTCATCACCTTCCAGTTTCTTCATGAGAGTGTGAGCCATCTGTTCTTCAACATGCTCGGGCTCTATTTCTTCGGGCCGATCGTGGAAGGCCAGCTCGGCAGCCGGCGGTATTTGGGATTCTATCTTTCCTGCGGCATCGCCGGCGCGGTGATGTATCTGTTGCTCATCAGCTTTCACATTCTGATCACCGACCCGCAAACCCCGCTGATCGGCGCCTCGGCCGGCATCTTTGGCGTGCTGATCGCCGCCGCCATCATTGCGCCGGATATGCAGATCATGCTCTGGTTTCCCCCGATGCCGCTGAGCCTTCGGGTAATGGCATGGATTTACGTCGGTATTGCGGTCTACACCGTCCTCAATTCCGGCATGAACGCCGGCGGCGAGGCCGCCCATCTCGGCGGCGCGGTGTGGGGATTTCTGCTGATTCGCAATCAACACTGGCTGAATTTCCTCGCCCCCGGATCGCGCCGCCGCTCCGCAACAAAAAAGCGCGTCGCCTTCCGGGATTGGAGCCGGGATATGGATCATTAATAAAGAATTTCCACCACGGAGACACGGAGAGCACGGAGAGAAGAACTAATACAAATTTAGCCACCGATGGGGCACCGATTGGCACCGATAAAGAAAAAAGATATTTGAAATTTTATTTTTAATCGGTGCCCATTGGTGTTTATCGGTGGCTAATTCTTTCTCTCCGTGCTCTCCGTGTCTCCGTGGTGGAAATGTATTTTCCTCGATTAGGAGATCGCCATGACCCTCACCGAAAAACTCGCGCAACTCGGTTGGATTCTCCCCCCCGCCCCCAAGCCGATCGCCGCTTACGTCCCGGCTGTTCGCAGCGGAAATCTTCTCTATATCAGCGGCCAACTCCCCATGCGCGACGGCCAACTCATCGCCCGCGGCCGTGTCCCCTCCGCCGTCTCCCTCGAATCCGCCCAGCAAGCCGCCGCTCAAAGCGCGGTCAACGCGCTAGCGATCCTCAATGGCGAAATCGACGGCGATATCGACCGAGTCGCCCGCGTCGTTCGCATCGGCGTATTCGTCCAATCCGACAATGATTTCCACGATCAGGCGAAGATCGCCAACGGGGCCAGCGAATTATTGCAAAATGTCTTTGGCGAAATCGGCCGACATGCCCGGTGCACCATCGGCGTAAATGCCCTCCCGCTGGATGCCGCCGTTGAAGTAGAGTGCCTGTTTGAATTTCAGGACTAATCGTCCCGATGGTTTTTGCCGGATTTAAACTGCGGCCAGACGGGTTTGGTCGCGCGGCTTGGAACCAGCAGCACCGGGCATTTGACCTTGTGAACAACCGCCTCGCTCGCACTGCCGAGCAGCGCTTGGTGCAATCGGCCATACCCATGCGTTCCCATCACAATCAGCGCCGGGCGGATTCTGGACGCTTCGCGCAGCATCTTGGGCACCACATTCCCTCGCGCCGACGTGCCGCGCACCAGAAGAGCCGTTGCGCTGATCCCACGCTCGGCGGAATCGGCGGCCATCGCATGCAGCGCCCGATGGACATTTTGCATCTCACCGGCCACGCCCTGGCGGGACGTGTCGGCCCGAAAGTCATGCCCCTCATATTCCGCGTCGGGTGTCGAAACGTGCAGCAACAGCAGGTCCATCTGAAAGGCGCGGGCGATCTCAGTTGCCGCTTTCACCACCGCGGCGGTGACTTCGGAAAAGTCCACAAATGCCAGCAATGTCTGCATCCTATGCTCCATTACATTTGCCGATGGCGGCGTCGGGATATTGTAGTTCCAAATCCAGCGAATCGCTTTCTGGATAGACGCATCTCAGCGCATGTCATATAGATAAATGGCCATGACGACACCTGCAACCGGCACGGAAAGTGAGAACGCCGATGGGCAGAGTCCTCCCAAGATTACGCCAAAGGAGGTCATTCCTTTCGTGCGCCCCGCCGAAGCGGAGATCGAAGATGATCGTCTCCCTTCCCGGCCGTTACAGTGGATGTTGTTGATGGGCGCGGCGGCGATCGTCGGCACCGCCGCCGGCGTTGTGGGCGCCACTTTTCGCATGGTGCTCAATTGGGAGGACGACTTTCGCTATTCGATGATCATCTGGGCGCACGTCCATGGATATCACTGGCTGATGTGGGCGATTCCCTGCAGCATATGTGCGCTGGGCGCGGGGTTGGCGTGCTGGCTGACGCAAACATTCGCGCCCTCCACAGCCGGCAGCGGAATTCCGCGCGTCGAGGCCGTGCTTCGCAGCCATCTTCGACCGGCCACGGCGCACATTCTTCCCGTGAAATTTTTCGGCGGCGCGCTGAGCATCGGCAGCGGGCTGGCGATGGGACGTGAAGGACCTACCGTCCAGATGGGCGGCACCATCGGACGAATCTTCAGCGATATTCTCGGCCGATTCCTGGCCGAGCCGTGGACGCTGATGGCCGCCGGCGCGGGGGCGGGATTGGCGGTGGCGTTCAACGCACCGCTGGCGGCTTGTCTGTTCGTCGTGGAGGAATTGCTGCACCGTTTTTCCAGCCGGGTGTTTTGCGCGACGCTCATTTCATGTATCTGCGGGACGGTCATGCTGCGGATGATGCTGGGGAATACTCCGGATTTTGGCTCGCCGGTGCTTGGGGCATGGTCCGCGGAAGTTTTGCCCGAATATCTGGTGCTCGGCGCGCTGGCGGGATTGGTGGGCGTGGCATTCAATGTTTCGCTGCTCGGCACGTTGCAGTTATTCGATCGCGCCTCTCATTGGCCGCGCGGCGCCAAGGGCGCAATCGTCGGCGGCGTGGTGGGATTGATCGCCTGGTTTTCACCAGCGGCGGTTGGCGGCGGAGATAATCTGGCCCAACTCGCCATTACGGAACATCGCGCGCTTTTGGCCATTCTCTCGATGCTTTTCATCCGATTCGCTTTGACCATGGGATCCTATGGCTCCGGAGCGCCCGGTGGAATCTTCGCTCCGCTGCTGGCGATTGGCGCGCTGCTTGGGAATGGATTTGCGCTGATCAACTCCGATCTTCGACATTTGCCGTTCGATCCATCGGCCTTTGCCATCGTGTCCATGGCGGCGTGTTTCACGGCCATCGTTCGCTCGCCGTTGACGGGCGTGGTTCTGCTTCTGGAGATGACCGGGAGCTGGACGTTGATCCTGCCGATGATGGCGGCGTCCGTGACCGCCTATGCGATTCCGGAACTCCTGCGCAATCCGCCAATTTACGATTCGCTGCGCGAGCGGGATGAGATGATGGAACGAATGGGACAGAAGCCGACGCTTTAACTTGCCATCAGTTGCCACGGTTTCGATTTTGCGTTACCAAACGTCCATGGACGCCGCGATCTTGGCCGCAAAACTTTCGCAGATTGGGCAATCCCAGGTGTTGCGATTTCTGGATTCGCAGAACGCTTCCGCAAAAGAAAAACTTCTGGATCAACTCGCAGCCCTGGACTTGGATGATTTATCTCAATTAGCGGAGAATTATGTCCGCAATGCCCCGCCGGTGAAATTGCCAGAGAAGATCGAGCCGATTTCGCCGTTACCGCATAAAGCCGATTCGGCTCGCGTCGGGTTTTATGATGAGGCGATGAGGCGCGGTCGGCAATTGCTTGCTGAGGGAAAAATCGCGGCGTTTCTGGTGGCCGGGGGACAGGGATCGCGGTTGGGGTATGAGGGGCCCAAGGGCGAATTTCCGGTGACGCCGATAAAAAATAAGCCGCTGTTTCAGGTGTTTGCTGAGCATCTTCTGGCCCATGGCCGCAAGAGCGGGCGGGCGATTCCGTGGTACATCATGACCAGCGACGCCAACGACGCCGCCACCCGCGCGTTTTTTGCCAAGCATCGATTTTTCGGATTGGAAGAAAGCAATGTCCACTTTTTCCAGCAGGGGATGATGCCGGCGTTTGCGATGGATGGAAAATTGCTCCTGGCGGAGAAAAATTCGCTCGCCCTCTCACCCGATGGACACGGCGGCAGCCTGCGGGCGTTGGCCAAGGGCGGCGCGCTGGCCGACATGCGCCGTCGCGGGGTTGAGCATCTTTCTTATTTTCAGGTGGATAATCCGCTGGTGCAGATTATCGATCCGCTTTTTCTTGGCCTGCACGATCTGACCAGCAGCGAGATGTCCAGCAAGACGATTCCCAAGGCTGAACCGTTAGAGAGAGTCGGCAATTTCGTGATCGGCGACGGCGTGCTACAGGTGATTGAATACAGCGATCTGCCGGAATCGCTCGCCCTGCAAACCGGCCCTGATGGCAAGCCGCGATTCAACAGCGCATCCATCGGCATCCACGTGCTGAGCGTAGGTTTCATCGAGCGACTCAACGAAGGTGGCCGGCTCAAATTGCCCTGGCATCGGGCGTTGAAGAAAGTTCCGTATGTCGATGAGCAAGGTCGCCCGATCAAGCCGGACAAACCCAATGCGGTAAAACTCGAGCAATTTGTCTTCGATGCGATTCCGCTGGCGCGAAATGCCATGGCGTATGTCACCGAGCGCGGCGAAGAATTTTCACCCGTGAAGAATGCCGAGGGCGTCGATTCCCCACTGACCTGCCGCCGCGATCAGATTCGCCGCAGTGCTCGCTGGTTGGCACAGGCCGGCGTGAAAATTCCGCAGCGAAATTCCGAGCCGGATGCGACAATCGAGATCTCTCCGCTGTTTGCGGTGAATGCGGATGAATTGTCGGGGAAGAAATTGCCCTGCAGCGCAATCAACGCAGGGCAGACAATCTATTTGGAGTAACAAAAAAACGGAGACGAAACGGTGAAAATTCCGCTTCGTCTCCGCGTTCTTTTGTTGTTTCAGCTCAGCTTCAGTTCAGCGTCAATTCCGCCAGGCGATTCTTAGCATCCTGGAAATTCGGATCGAGTTGCACGGCCTTCTGGAATTCCACTTTCGCTTCCTGCTTGCGGCCGGCCTGTTCGTAAACGCTGGCCAGGTTGTAATGCACCTCGGCATCGCTCAACACCGGCTGCCAAACTCGGATGGCTTCTTCGATCTTATTCTGTTTGGCCAGAAGCAATCCGTAATTGGTCCGGCACGGGGCATTCTTGGTGTCGGCGGCGATCCCCTGCTGATAGGCCTGGGCGGCATCGTCTGTGTCGCCGGACTGTTCATAGCAGTAGCCCAGATCGTTGTACGCCGAGGCCGCGCCGTTGGTGGCCTTGACATATCGCTGAAAGACATCCAAGGCATCGTCATACTGCTTGAGGCTCGAGTAGAGCACGCCAAGCTGATAAAGAGCTGCCTGGTGTTTGGGATTGATCTTCAGGCACTCGGTGTATTGCGAGATGGCCTTGTCGTTTTCGCCATTGGCCTCGGCAAGCTGGCCGGCGGCAAAGTGCGAGTTGGCGCTGATCTTCGGCGGCTTGGCCGCGACGGCGTTCTTCTCGGCGTTGGCGGTTTCCGCCGAGTTGTTATGATTCGTCGCGCAACCGAGCAGAAGCGCGTTGAGTGCCAGGAATCCGATAGTGAATATTTTCTTCATAGCTGATTTCCTCTGAAGCCACAGCAGCCGGGACCAAATCGCTAGCGGGACCAAAACGCTGGCCCGCGCTCATTGAGCCGCAACCTCTGTATCGGTTAATCGGTCTGGAAGGTGAACCTTCATCCCGCTAAAGTGTGAATCTGCATAAACTCTGGAGTTATCGGACTTGAAGCCGACATCCTACAACCCCCTGCTGCACCGCCTGGCCTTGCTGACGGCGGCGGCGACGTTTCCGCTGATCTTCCTGGGCGGATTGGTCACCAGCCATGGCGCGGGCATGGCCGTTCCGGATTGGCCCAATACCTGGGGCTACAACATGTTCGCCTTCCCCATCAGCAAATGGGTTGGGGGGATTTTTTATGAGCACACCCATCGCCTGTATGCATCGGGCATCGGATTCCTGACGATCGTGTTGATGGTCGTCGCGTGGCTCAAAGATTCCCGGCCGTTCATCCGCTGGACCAGTGTTGCGCTGTTCCTGGCAGTTCTATCACAGGGGATCATTGGCGGATTGCGCGTCGTCCTCAATGACCGCGATCTGGCCATCGTCCATGGCTGCTTCGCCCAGTTGTTCTTCTGTTTCGCCGCCACATTTTGCGTGATGACTTCGCCGTTGATTGGATCATCCTTCGCGATGTCGCAGGACGAAGCGAAATGGATTCGCCGAATCATCTGGATGACCGGAATCGCCTTTGCGGTTGTGTTTGGTCAACTCATCGTTGGAGCAATCATGCGTCACAAAGGCGCGGGCCTGGCGATTCCGGATTTTCCAACTGCCTACGGCGGAATTCTTCCACCGACGCACATCGACAACGATTTCCGCCAGCAGGCGATCCATCAATTCGGCCCCGATTTGGGACTCAATCGAGTGACGCTGTTTCAAATCTGGATACATTTCGCGCATCGAATCGGCGCGGTGTTGGTATCCGTTGCGATTCTGACTCTTTGCATCACGATCTTCGCCAAGCTTCGGCGTTTGCGAATGATTTCAATCCCAGCGGCGCTGTTAATCCTATTTCTCGCCACGCAAATCACGCTGGGAATTTTGACAGTGCTTTGGCGCAAGCCCGCGGACATCGCTTCACTGCACGTAGCGGTCGGTTCGCTGATTTTGATGACCACTTGGGTGATCGGGGTGCGACTCTTTGCCCTATCGAAAGTCGGCCCGGCACATACTAATGTCCAAAGCGATCCGCTAGAATTGACGGCCGTCCAACCATGACCAGCGCCGAAACAATCTGCGAGATTCCATCCCCAGCCGCCTCGGCCGCCCCGCCGCGATGGGCCAGTTTTTTGGAACTGGTCAAGCCGAGAATGAACCTGCTGATCCTGGGCACAACCTTCGTCGGATATGACATGGCCGCGCGCGTGCCGGCGGACTGGCGGAAACTGGCGCCCACGCTGATCGGCACGGCCCTCTGCGCCGGCAGCGCGGCGGTGCTCAATCAGTTGGTCGAATCCAAACACGATGCCCTGATGCCACGCACGGCTCGACGGCCGATTCCGACCGGACGAATTTCCCCATCCGAGGCATTGGCGCTCGGCCTGACCATGGGAATTGCCGGCGGAGCCGCGCTCTGGTTGTTCGTCAACGGCCTGACCGCGATGCTCGGCATCCTCACATTGGCCAGTTACGTCCTGCTTTACACGCCGCTCAAGCGGTTGACGACGATGAACACTCTCGTCGGTGCGGTGCCCGGAGCGATTCCGCCGGTGATGGGATGGACGGCGGTCAGCGGATCGCTTTGGCTACCCGCTGTGGCGATCTTCGGCATTCTCTTCGTCTGGCAAATTCCGCATTTCCTGGCGATCGCGATTTTGTATCGGGAAGATTATCGCAAGGGCGGGTTCAAAATGTTGCCGGTGGAAGATAGCGATCTGCCCGCGACTGGCCGGCAAATTCTGCTTTACACCGCCGCGCTACTGCCAATCAGCCTGTTGCCGGTGGCATGGAGCGAGGCGGGCCGGGTGTATGCCGTGTCGGCGGTCGTGCTGGGAGCGATCTTTCTTTATTACGCCGCTCGCTGCGCCATCTCGCGCCAGCGAAGCGACGCCCGAAAACTTTTCTTCACATCGATCATCTACCTGCCAGCCCTGCTGACGATCTTGATGCTGGATCGGGTTTGAGATGTTTGCATTTCGTCCATCGGTCCTGCTCGTTCTCCTGCTGGTATGCGGCTGTGACCGAGATGATTCGCCGTCCAGCGCTGGCCCGGTTGTCACGGAGCTGGGCAAGGGGATCATTCGCGGACAAGTGATTCTTTCCGGCGTTGCTCCCGCGCGGAAGATAATTCCCGGAACACCGAATGTCATGGATGAAACACTCGTCGTCAGCGCCGGCGGCGGATTGAAAAATGTGATCGTGTTTTTGCAGGATGCGCCGCGAACGTCGTTTACGCTGCAAACGCCCACCGTTCTGGATCAGATCAATTGCACGTTTGTCCCGCACGTGCTGGCAGTGCAGGCGGGGCAGCCGATGATTCTCAAATCCAGCGATGCGATGATGCACAACATGGATTTGGAATCCGTCGCCAATCCGCCGCGAAATTTCCATTTCGCGGGGCCGAGCCAGGGTGATTATGTTCTGAATCTTCCCGAAGATCCGTTCCCGGTGAAATGCGATGTGCATCCGTGGATGAAAGCGTGGATCGGCGTGTTCGCGCATCCGTGGTTTGCGGTCACGGATGCGGATGGGAATTTCGTGATCCAGGGCGTTCCGCCGGGGCAATACACGCTGGCAGCGTGGCAGGAAGTGCTGCCGCAGCAGGAGCAGAAAATCGTCGTGAGCGAGCAGAATCCCACGGATGTCAAATTCACTTTCCAGGCCCCGTAAATGGAGAATCCCCACAATTCCGATTCATCGCCCGCCCAGTCGATCGTGGAAATCCGCTCGCTCAGCCACAGCTACGGCCGGCGTTTGGCGCTGGATGATGTTTCGCTGAGCGTGTTGCCCGGTGAAATCTTCGGATTCCTCGGACCCAACGGCAGCGGGAAGACGACGCTGTTTCGCATTCTCTCCACACTCATCGCCATCGGTCCAGATCATGTGCGGATGATGGGAATGGACATCGCCACCGAGATTGACGCCATCCGCGAGCACATCGGCGTCGTCTTCCAATCGCCGAGCCTCGACAAGCAACTCACCGCCGAGGAAAACCTTCGGCATCATGGGCATCTTTTCGGCTTGCACGGGCGCGATCTGGCCAAACGCATCGAAGAACTTCTGAGGCGTGTCGGCCTCTGGGACCGCCGCAAGGAACGTGTCGAAGGATTTTCGGGCGGGATGCGGCGGCGAGTGGAATTGGCCAAGGGAATGCTCAACACACCGCGCATTCTGCTGCTCGACGAACCGAGCACGGGGCTGGATCCGACCGCCCGCATCGACTTGTGGAATTATCTTGTCGATCTGCAACAACAGGGCGTCACGATTCTGCTCACCACGCATCTGATGGACGAAGCCGATCGCTGCTCGCGCCTGGCGATTATGGATCGCGGAAAGCTTCTGGCCTGCGACACACCCGCGGCGCTGAAGAGCCGAATCGGTGGGGATGTCATCACGCTGGTCAGTTCCAATCCCCCGCTGGCGGCCAAGACGATTCAGGATCGCTTCCAAATTATTCCCGAGGCGCTCAACGGCACGTTGCGGCTCGAGCGGGCGCGCGGGCACGAGTTCGTTCCGCAACTGATCGAATCACTTCCGGGCCTGATCGACTCCGTCTCGGTCGGCAAGCCGACCATCGAGGATGTTTTCATTCACGTGACGGGACGGAAATTCGAGCCGGAGAATATCATTGACGAAAAATGGTGAACCGTGAAATTCAAATACGGATAAACCGCCAAGACGCCAAGGTAGGAAAATACGCGGAGAAAAGAGCTAAATTTGGAAATGGATTTTAATTCGGATTGTGTTTCAAAACTTTATTCTTGGGGATGACGACCGAAACCAATTAACTTCTTGGCGTATTTTCCAAACTTGGCGTCTTGGCGTCTTGGCGGTTCATCCGCATTTTGCATTTGGAGGATGTTGAGAGGCAGATGACACGACCTAATTCACAGCGTCTGGTTTTTTGGAAATCCTGACAGCGAATTTCTCCACGCCGATCTCTAACGCGGCGCCGTCGTTTGAACCTTCGGTCGCATTGAACGTGTAGAAGACCTGTTTGCCCTTGCGGCGATTGGCGATCACGTTGTTGATGCGCAACAATCCCAGGTGATGACTGACCGTGGGCTGTGGCAGCCCGAGTTGCTCGCAAAGACTTGTCACATTTCGCTCGCCATCGGCCAGTGCCAGCAATATGTTCAGGCGAGTCCGGTCGGCGAGAAGCCGGAGAAGGCCACTAATTTGATCCAGATCTTGCTCCCCGATAGTGTCACCCATCTTCAACATTTGAAAACTCCCAGACACCCCGGAGCGAACGGGCTGACGTCACACAATATAAACGGAAACGATTTTGTCCGTCAAACAAATATGTGTCGATGTATGAGACCAGAAGTGTAGCGAATCAGTCACAAACCTCTATGAAATGTGCACTTATGCCGCGAGAGGCTCGCGGATGGTTTCGTGTAAAACCTGAAAATTTCGACCAAGGGAAGCCCGCTGATGGTGGCGCGACTGAACCTCCCGCTTCCCACTCCTGTGCGTTTCACCGATACGGCCGTGGGGTTATATTCCTTCGTATGACCGAAAAAGGGGGCGTGTTGGAAAAGGCGGCGGCCCGCGCGGATGTTGGGCCGAAATTCTGGCCGGGGGCGCGGATTGTTCTGATTCTGGCCATGATCGCCGCTGTGCCGTCGGCGATGAGGGAAGGCCTGGCCATCCGGCGGCAGGCGTATCAGCAAACCTCATCCATCCGATTCACCGGCGATATTTCCAACGGCTATTACTGGGGTCGTCAGGCGGATGAGCAGGGGCTTCTTTGGGTTTACGACAATCTCGAATCCCAAATCGGACCCGATGGATTTTACGAATTGGATTATGCGCCGTTGCGGCTGACGGTTGTGGAATGGTGGTATGAAACCGCGCAAAAGACATTCCCCGGTATCCGGGATTGGGAGGACAATTACGAATTAACCCGCCCGATGCTGCGGTTAAACATTGCGGCGGAGATTGCATCCAGCGCGCTGATTTTCCTGCTCATCCGCCTTTGGACAGTGCGAATGGACAACGCGCGTCGACTTCCGATGCGTGGAGTTGCGCAAGGAATCGCCGGCGCGATGCTCTTTTGGTTTAACCCCGCCATGATCTGGGACGACCACTGCTGGCCGCAGTGGGATGTGTGGCTCGTCCCGTTCTTTCTGGCGGCGGTCCTGCTGGCATCCTGTGAATGGTGGTTTGCCGCGGGGATTTGCGTGGTGATGGGCGCATTTCTCAAGGGGCAAATTCTGCTGGTCACCCCGATTTTCATTTTTTGGCCGCTTTTTCAAGGGAAATTCGCATCGGTATTGCGATTTGCGGCGGGATTCGTTTTGGCGGCGGCGATTATCGCGCTGCCGTGGATGCACCTGATGGAGCCGGTGTGGTTCTGGCTGGTTCGCACCTCTGTAGCCATCGCGATTCTCACCGCCATCGCATTCATCGGCCGAATCTCCTGGAAGTGGATTCCCTCGGCTGCCGTAGCGGCGTGCATCATCGCCTGGCCAGCCCATGGCATTGCGGATTTGACAACCCGCGCGTGGATCATCCCTCTGATTGCCGCGGTGGCAGCAGTCCGGCTTTTGCCGGGCCGGCTTCGATACGTCTGGGCGGCGCTGGTGATCGGAATCTGCGTCTTCCTCACGATTCCCTTCTTCGGAGTGAGCACCGCATGGTTCACCATCGGCTTTGAATTCGGAACCAAGAAATTCCCCATGATCGTTCAGGAAGCGGTCAACAATGTGCCGCGGCTGATGCAAATGACATTTCGTTCCGACCTGGACATGGATGATCCCGTCCCGATCCCGCTGCTTGGGCAGACCGTTCTTCCATTTGGACAATTTATGCAACTGGCCTATCTTGCATCGCTGGTTTTATGCGGATTTGGCGCGGTGATCCAGGCCCGACGGCGGGATACGAGATTTCTGATGGCCTTCGTCACGCCGTGGCTTTTCATGTTCCTCCTGCTCCCGCAGATGAATTGCCGTTACCTGATCTGGGCCGCGGCGATGACCGCCTTATTGCCCGGCGTCGATTGGGGAGTGACCTTGCTGGGAATTCTCATCAGCCTCATCGCCTGGGCGCAGATGGCCGAGCGGATGCTCATGAATTATTCCTGGAGCAATCGGGATACTCTACGAATGCTGGAAGAGACCGAACCGCAGTTCACGTGGATGCTGTTGCTCATCGCCATTATTTTTTTATATGTAATGCTCGCGCCTCGCCCACAACCCAAATAACAGGCGACAGTCTGAATTGGGCGACAGAATATTTTTATCGGTTACGGTTTCCGCGCCGACGAAGATGCGTTTGCTCGTATAGGGACACGCGTTGCCGCTTCCAAACCTGTCGGCTTGCCCGGCGACGATCGAGCGCTCCTTCTCGATGTGACGCAATGGAACTCTCGCCTGCGGCGACTGATGCAGCGGAGTTTCGCGCCCAAGCGCGACGCTCAACCGTCCTTCACGCCCCAATGTCCGACCTCCCCCGGAAAAGCGCGGGCAGCGTTCCCTGCAAATCCTCAGGGCAGGTCGGAAAAGCGGGGCTGCATTGGACGGTTGAGGTCGCGCTTGGGCGCGAAACTCCTTCGCATCCCGCCGCCACAGGCGGGATACTCGCTGTGCTCCGCCCCATCGAAAATGCCGCCGCGAACGTCGCCGGGCCAGCCAGCGGGCCTCGCGGCGGCAACCATCTCACCCATTCGAGTCAGGGCACGCTCGTCGGCGCGGGAATCGTGACCGATACAATTCGTCTTTCTAAAGCGTCCGCCGGGAATAGCACTGCGGATATCGACGAAAGGGGGACAAAAAGAATTGGGGGTACCGATTAATGCGCAATTTTTTCGAGTTGCCTGGCCTTGGTCTTCCGTTCCTTCTTCATTTCATAGAGCAGTTCATCGGCGCAGCGAAGCATGATCTCCGCGGTGGGGTCCAAGAGTTCGTCCATCATGCAAATCCCGATGGACAGTCCCAGTGGCCGATCGGAGGGAAGCTTTAACCCCGCGGCGAGGGATTGCGTCAGCGATTGCAGGCGCAGGGAGACACGCACGGCCGCCTGTCGAGGGCAAGCCGGAAGCACAATCACAAATTCATCCCCGCCATAGCGGAATGCCATGTCGGCATCGCGGATGGTGCTTCGGATGATTCCACCGATGTCCCGCAACGTCTGATCGCCGGCGGCATGGCCGAAGGTATCATTGAGCGTTTTGAAATTATTGAGGTCAATCATCAGCAATGCCAAGGGAGATTTGCCCTGCTTGCTGGCCTCGATGAGGCGTGGAAGGGTTTCGTCGAGCATCCGGCGGTTGTACATGCCGGTGAGGGGATCGGACGCCGATTGCCGCTCCAATGTTCCGATGCGGCGTTGCAGAGCATCGGTGCGGTGGGCAACGCGCTGAGAAGTTTCGGCATTCAATTCGGCAAGCTGCCGGTCCTTGCGGCGCAATTCCTGGAGAAGCTCCCGAATATGATCGACCACGCCGCCCCACTGCGAGGCGTCGGAATCGAGCTGTTCGATCGGAGCCTCGCCTTCTCGGATGCGCCCGATCAAATCCGACAATTCCGCAATGACGTTGTCCTGCAAGCGCCTACGCCGCAGCAGAACAAACGCCGCGGCAACAAGCAACGCGACCAAGCAGAAATTAGCGACCCAAAACATGACTGGAATCCGTGCTCCCTGTTCGCCCCATTCCGAGCGTAAATCCTACATCGGCAACAGACATCGGCGTCTCAAGGGCAATGTGATGCCTCTTACTAAATCGTTTTTCGGACCTTGCCCTCGTCAACCGCGCGACCGAACTGGTCGATACCCTCGGTATATCGGGACAATGAATGGCCTTGGAAATTTAGAAACGAGTGCACAATGCAATATGATCTGGTGGTGATCGGTTCCGGCCCCGCCGGCCAGAAGGCGGCGCTGAGTTCGGCCAAGCTAGGCAAAACGGTCGCCATGATCGAGCGCGACCAGATCGGCGGGGTGTGCATCCATACCGGCACGATTCCCTCTAAAGCCATCCGCGAAGCGGTGCTGCATCTCACGGGGTTGCGTGAGCGCGCGGTGTACGGCGCGAGCTATGCCGTCAAGCACGACATTCGCATGTCCGACCTACTGCAGCGAGCGCAGTATGTGGTGCGATCGGAAATGGACGTGATCGCCAGCCAGATGCATCGCAACGGCGTGACCGTCTTCGCCGGCACCGCATCTTTTCTCGACGCCAATGCCTTGCGGATCGTTCATGTGGATGATGCCACGGAAATTCGGGGAAAAAATATTTTGATCGCGGTCGGGACTGTGCCCGCGCGGCCGACGGAAGTGCCGTTCACGCCTGATCGCGTGATCGACAGCAACGAATTGCTGTTGCTGCGCGAGTTGCCCAAGTCGATGACCATCGTCGGCGGCGGCGTGATCGGATCGGAATATGCCTCGATGCTCGCCGCCGTTGGCGTGCGCGTGACACTGGTGGAAAGTCGTCCGCGGCTTTTGGAATTTGTTGATGACGAACTCGCGGAGAATTTGCAATTCCGTCTGCGGGAAATGGGCATTCGTCTCCGCCTCGGCGAATCGGTCTCCAGAATCGAACTGGTGGATGACCATGTCGAGGCCACCCTGGCGAGCAATAAGCGGATTTATTCGCAAACATTGATGTACTGCATCGGCCGGCAGGGCGCGACGGAAATGCTCAACCTCGGCGCCGCCGGGCTGACGGCTGACAATCGTGGGCGATTGAAAGTCAACGAACACTGCCAGACGAGCATTCCGCACATTTACGCTGCCGGCGATGTCATCGGATTCCCCGCTTTGGCAGCCACGGCGATGGAGCAGGGCCGGCTGGCATCGTGTCACATGTTTAACCAGTTTGCCGAGAGTTCTTCGCAACTGTTCCCATACGGAATCTACACAATTCCGGAGATCAGCATGGTCGGCCAGAGCGAGCAGACGCTGACGGCTCAGAACACACCGTACGAGGTGGGATTGGCCCGATATCGAGAAATCGCGCGCGGGCAATTGATCGCCGATCCCAACGGCATTCTGAAGCTGCTGTTTCATCCGGAGAGCCATCGCCTGCTGGGCGTGCACGCCATCGGCACCGGCGCGACGGAGATCATCCATATCGGACAAACCGTGATGGCCGCGGGCATGCCCATCGACTACTTCGTGGAAACGGTTTTCAACTATCCCACGCTGGCCGAGTGCTACAAAGTAGCGGCGTTGGATGGATTGAATCGAATTCGCTCCGCCCGCCAACCCGTCCTGCAACTCCGTGCCAACGCGGCGTGAGTGCGGGTTGTGCAGGTTTTTCGGCTTGTTTTGCGAAATCCCTTCGGCACAATATTTCTCCGATCACAAACAAACTAGCCGCGTCCTGGTGTGTCAAATTACCGGAAGGTCAGTAAGGTACACCAGCATGTCAAAGCCAAAATTCCTCGTTTCCCTCGTCGCAATGGCTTTCAGTTCCGCTGCCTTCGCCGCATCGCCCCAGACAGTTGACGACAACTCCCGCTTCTCCGGCAACTGGATAGCGACCTTCATGTACAACAACATCCCCGTCACCGTCGTCTCCATTCACGACACCAAAAGTTACAAAAACTACGTCATACTCCCGCAGGGCGCAGCGCCCGCGGGTTCCGGTTCGTTTGCCGCCGCCGGCGGTACCTGGACCAGTGACAACACCCCTGCTCCTTTCAACACCGGCACCTACAATTTCATCGATAACAACAGTGTCCTCTGCACCAATGCCGTGGGACAAAGTTGCCTCTGGCAGCGCGACAACCTGCCCTTGCCGCCCATCATTGGTACCTCCGTCACCGCCGTTGCCGGCTCGGTCGCGCTCCCCGACGGCACCAACCTCGCAAGCGTCAAACCCGCCGATGCCATCCAGGCCGCCCGCGCCCTCGCCGCCGGCTGGCATGCGGATGCAGTCCTCGTCTGGGTCCGGGTCGCCAGCCCAAGCCAGGACGGGACCGTAAACATCCTCGCGCATCCGCAGGCGTTCAATTTCCTCTTTTACTCTCCGTCCGTTTCGAGCAGCATTTCCATCATCAGTACCGCGCCCACCGGCAACCTCATCGTCGCCGCTCCGGCAATGCCCAACCCAATGCCCACCATCGCAATTAAGCCGCAGGCCATCGATCTCACTCAGGCCTTCACCAACGAAAAAATCTTTGGCTTCAACGGTAACGCCACCCAGGCCACGCTCAGTTTCGCCGCTGTAGGCATGAAACCGATGCGGCTCGTTTGGGAAATCCAGACTGGCGAGCCCTATCCCCGCATTGTCTCTGGCGCCACCGGTGCGATTCTCAGCCCCTTCGAAGTGCTCGACAAAAAACAGGCCGATTACACCGAGCTTGCCGCTCTCCATCGTCCGGGCGTTAGCGGCACTGCCTGGCAAATTGAAACCGGCATCAACGTCTGGGAGCCCGATCCCAATCCTTCTCCCACCAACGACGGGCAATCAACCGAGGAAGATACCTGGGACCGCGACGTCCGACTGCAAAACGCATTCAACAACGACGACACCGACGCCTACAACCGAACCCTCAACAATGAAAATACCGATGCCGACTTAGAAAACTATGGCGGCGGTGATACGGGCGGTGGCGGTGACATCGACGGTGGTGGCGATATGGGCGGGGGCGATGCCGGCGGCGGCGGTGAAGACTGATCGCCGGGTATGGCGGTTTCTCCTTCGAGAACCATGGCACAATCTTCCACAACGCATCGGATGATCGGAGTTGAATCATGAAATTCGCATCCATTCGCCTCACGCTCGCGGTCGGGGCATTTATTGCCGTAAGCTGTAACAGTGCACTTGCCGACCCACCCGCTGCTTTGACGCCCACCAGCGCTAATCCCCAAGCTCTGGCCGCCCTCAAGCAGGGCGACGACGCCTTCGCCAAACAGGATTACAAGACCGCCGTTGCCGACTACACCTCCGCCGCCGCCGCCGATCCCCATCTCGAGGCCGCCTTTACCCACTGCGGCGACGCGCTGTGCGTCTCCCACGATTACGCCGATGCCATCATCCAGTACCAGAAGGCCATCGACCTGGGCAACGCGGACACCCAGGCCTTCATGCGTCACGCGCGCTGCGCCTACAACCTCAACGATGTCGATTCCGCAATGGCCGATTGCAACAAAGCCCTCGATATTGATATGCGCTGCGAAGATGCCTGGATGTTCCGCGGCAACTGCTATCTGGCCAAAGGAGATAACAGCACCGCCGCCGCCGATTACAGCGAAGCGGTCGCTGTTGATCCCAAGAACGGCGACACCTGGTACGCCGCCGGTTACGCCTTCTCCTACAACGACCAGTGGCAGGCCGCCATCTTCGCCCTCACGCAAGCCATCAATCTCCGTCCCAAGTTCGTCTGGTCCTACGTCTACCGCGGCCAGGCGTATGGCAAGCTCCACCAAAACGACAAGGGGTTGGCTGATGAAAAACAAGCCGAGACCCTCGACCCCAAAAACGGCTACGCCCACCTGTTCAACGGCGACATTCTCAGCAGCCAGAAAAATTGGGACGCCGCCAGGGCCGAGCTCAACGAAGCCGTCCGCCTAGGCCCCGACCTGGCCGAGTCCTGGAACGACCGAGGCGCGTGTGAATACAACAGCGGCAATGCCCAAGCCGCCATCGCCGACTACGAAAAAGCACTCAGCATTCTCCCCACCTACGACCTCGCCCAGGCTAATCTCAAATTGGCCCTGGGCAATCAACAGAACAACTCCACGAACATCCGGCGCTGATTACGCGTCTCGGACGGCATTTCCCCTTCGGATCGTAATCCGCTAAAATCCCAGCCGTCGAAGGAGTATCAACCATGCGTCATGTGATTTCAGCCCTGGTCGTCAACGAGCCAGGCGTGCTTGCCAGTGTTGCGGGAATGTTCGCGGCTCGGGGTTTCAATATCGATTCCCTCGTCGTCGGACGCACGGATGATGCCAACCTGTCGCGCATGACCATCGTTGTCGATGCGGATGAAAACACGCTGGAGCAGGTGCGCAAACAGCTTGCCAAATTGGTGCCGGTCACCAGCGTGAAAGATTACAAGGACACCGATTACATCGAGCGCGATCTGGCATTGGTCACGGTGGCCGCCGGTCCGGATGTTCGCGGGCAGATCATCGAGGTCGTCACCCTCTTCGGCGGGCGGATTCTGGACGTGGCCAAGGAAAGCGTGATGGTGGAACTGGCCGGCAAGGAAAAAAAGATCGAAGCCTTCGTCGAATTGATGCGACCCTACGGCATCCGCGAACTCGCGCGCACAGGCGTCATCGCCATGCTCCGCGGCCAGCAGATGGTCAAGGAAAAAGAGGCCGTCGCCCCCGAAGGCGCCAAACGCAAACGCAGCCTCGATGCCCCCGCGGCGGCGGCGCTGCCGCCGAGTTAAGGCACGCATTTCGATTCGACAGCCTGCTAGGTTGATTCGTCGCGCCTGGTTCTACGAAGCATTTCCAACAATTGTTCTGGTTGCCATACCGCGAGGCTTGGAAACATTGCCTTGAACTGTTGCGCTCCGGGCTTCGAGGGATTCATCAGATTTAACAGATGTTTATCTCGACTCACGATGAGCTTCGCCTCGCTCGCAACCGCCAAATCAACGTAGTGGGAATCTTTAGGGTCGATCGGATGGGTGTAAACGGAAGGAGGATGTTCGACCAAATGAGCAATGGGGCTCAAGCGGGCGATTAGCGACTCAACCTGATCAGACGTCACGCCCAATCGCAGAGGAGTTTGTTTATTGGGAATTCCTCGAATCTCATCCAGAACATATTCGCTCCAAAACAGAATAATCACGCCTTCAAGGACCCGCTCAACGCACTGGCCAGCGTTTCCGGAGGGTGTGATCAAAGTCTGTGCGAAAATGTTGCAATCAAACACAACCCGTTCGACCGCATCACTCATCGTAGGGCACCCCGCGAGCAGCGTGATCATCGCGCTCCAGGCGCTCGGCCAATTCTTCCTCGCTCATTCCTGATTTCAAAAAGCGCTGGTGCACCTTTCCGCTGATTTCACGAAGTGCTTTGGCGGGATCGGTCTGCGATTCCAACACATCGCAGACGAATTGCTCAACGGGTTTCCCAGCGGCTTCTGCCTGGCGCCGAAGTTTCATCTCTGTCGGATCGGAAATTTTGACAGTTATCGTTGCCATCTCACATTACATTATACCACCGGCTTCGTTGAAGTGCTGAACCCAGACCCAAGTGCTCAATCCCCCGGCGACGTCGCCTTGTCATCCGCATCGTATGCCTGATCGGCATTCTCGCCGCGGATTTCGATTCGTTCGATGCTGATGGCGCGGCCGGTGTCGGGGTCGAGCTCAACGAGGATGCCGCACATTCGCACGTCTCCCGTGGCAACGTCGAAGGGCTGGGGCATGTTGGTCGTCATGTGTTTGACGACGCGATCTTTCCGCCGGCCCAAGACCGAATCGTACGGCCCGCACATGCCAAGATCGGTGATGTAGGCGCTACCGCCGGGGAGGATTCGGGCGTCGGCGGTGGGAATGTGCGTGTGGGTGCCGAAGATCACGGAGCAGCGGCCATCCAGCCAGTGGCCCATGGCGACTTTCTCGCTGGTGGCCTCGGCGTGCATGTCGCAGACGCATATCTTCACGTTCTCTGGAATCCCGTTGAGAATTCGATCGGCGGCGGCGAATGGATCATCCGCCGGCATGTTCATGTATATCCGGCCGAGCAGGCAAAACACCCCGACCGAAATGCCGGAATTGGTGGTCACGATGGTGTGCGTTCGCCCCGCGGCGTTGATGGAAAGATTCGCCGGCCGGACGATGCGCTCGCTGCTTTGCATCGTGGGAACGATGTCCGCTTTTTTGTAGACGTGATCGCCGAGGGTCACGACATCGATGCCATAGCCGCGGATTTTGTGGAAAAGATTGGCCGTGATCCCGCTGCCGCCGGCGATGTTTTCGGCATTGGCGACGACCAGATCGACATTGCGTTCTCGCACAAGTCCGGGCAGTTTCTGATGCACGATCATCCGCCCCGGTCGGCCGACGATGTCCCCCAGACAAACGATACGCAAGGGCATGGGAATAGGATACCCTCATGTGAGCCTTTTGTTTAGCTGCCGAAGACCCCGGTCTCTAAACTGAGAAATTTCCTCGATTTGGTTGTAGAATAACTCGAAATGGCGATTGCACTTGAACAACTTACCCCAGGGCGTAAGCCGCCCTGGCTGAAGATGAAAATGCCCGCGGGGGCGGGGTATTCGCGGCTTTTGAACCTCGTGAACGAGAATCGCCTGCACACGGTTTGCCAATCTGCCAAGTGTCCGAACATGGGGGAATGCTGGGCGGCGGGGACGGCGACATTGATGATCCTGGGGGATGTCTGCACGAGGAGTTGCGGATTTTGCCACATTGCCACAGGTCGGCCGCCGACGTTGGATTTAGACGAGCCGCGGCGAGTTGGTGAGGCGGTGGCGAAAATGGGGCTGAAATATGCGGTGATCACCAGCGTGAACCGTGACGAGCTTCCCGATGGCGGCGCAGGGGTCTGGGCGGAGACGATTCGCCAAATCCGCTTGTCCGCCCCAAATACCAGCATCGAGGTGCTCATTCCCGATTTCTGCGGAGATTGGGCGGCATTGCAGTTGGTGCTGGACCAACGGCCGGATATTTTGAATCACAATATCGAGACTGTGCCGCGCTTATATCGGACCGTCCGGCCGCAGGCGAAATACCATCGCTCACTGAAATTGCTGCAAAACGCCAAGGATCAGGGCTTCGTGACCAAGACCGGAATGATGTTAGGTCTGGGCGAGGAGGCCGGGGAGATCGAGCAGGTTTTGGATGATCTGGTGGCGATTGGGGTGGATATTCTGACCCTCGGTCAATATTTACAGCCGACGGCCAATCATTTGCCAGTCGAGCGGTGGGTTCACCCCAATGAATTTGCCGATTGGAAGATCAGGGGCGAATCCCGCGGCCTGCGGCATGTGGAATCCGGGCCGCTGGTGCGGAGCAGTTATCACGCCCAAGACCAAGTTGTGGCTTTGCGGGATTAAATCTGGCTGGATTCAGGTTAGAATGGATGGCACGGTCTGCAATTCGGCGAAACTTTTTGGGGAAAATAGTGTGATCCCATTAAGCAGCGCGGTAGAATCAGGGAAGGAAGGTGGTCTCATGAGACTCAAACCAATTACATGGATGTTATTGCTGGGTATGGTTTTATGTGCCGCTGGTGCGGTGCGGGCGGATACCGCGGCCACACAACCCTCCCCCGCCGTCACCGCCAATGAATTGCAGCTTCGGGCCAATCAGGACATGGCGCGGGGGGATTACGCAGGAGCTTTGCCGCTATTGGAGAAGGCTTCGCAATTACTATCCGATCAACCGGACGTGCTTGGGCCGGTATTGGAGCAGATTCGAGTCTGCCGCCGGCAGATCAAAGCAAATGCAACTGCAACAGCAACGGTTGCTCCCCTCGGACCTACAATCACCCCGCAATCTACAGCACCAGTTGCTCCCCCCGCTCCCGTCTACTCGGTTCCCCTCGCCGTCGATGGCGGCCCACGCAAAATCCACGATGCCCCCCAGCCCGGAGAGACGGTGGAATATCCGATCAAGGAACTGGGAAATTTTGATTACGATGCCGACAAGGGGGGAGACATTCCCGATGATGTGAAGCGATTGGACGGCTGCCATTTCCAGACCAGCGGGTACATGGTGCCGCTGGATCAGGCCGAGGCGATCACACAGTTCGCACTGGTGCCGAGCCTGTTCGCCTGCTGCTATGGACAGCCGCCGCAAATCCAACATACGATTGTTGTACAAGTTCCCAAAGGGAAGGCCGTCAGTTATTTTCCGGATCAGATCACTGTCGAAGGCACGCTGCATGTTTCCGAACAGAAAGACGGCGGATTTATCGTGAGCATCTTCCAGATGGATGCGACCAGCGTGCGGGGTTTTGAGAAATGATCCAGAACTAAAGCCATGAGCAGCGCGAATATTCCAAACCGACTTTCTTACGACTCCCGCGGCTTCTTCGCTCCCAAGGCGCCGTGGTGGAAGCGCATCAATTTCCGCGTCATCGTCTTTGCGGCGGTGATCGTGACCATCGTCGGCGTGCCGATCTATTGGTTCCTCGACGAAACCATCACCGGCGGCGTACACGATCACGGCACCTACAAAGAAGTGAATCTCAAGGCCATGAGTTCCTTCGACATGGACCAGGAAAACGCCACCATGGACGATATCCCCCAGAAGTTCCGCGATCTGGAGGGCGACGATGTTCTAATGATCGGCGAGATGTGGGCGCCCAAGGATGCGGGGGACGGCAAGCTGTCCTATTTCCAACTCGTTTATTCCAAGACCAAATGCTGCTTCAACGGCCCCCCGCTGGCGCAACACTTCGTCGATGGCGATGTCGTGACCGGGGCAACGGTGTATTATTACGATGTCCCCGTGAAGGTGTGGGGGAAAGTTCACATCTACGTCCGCAAGGAAGGCGATGTCATTAAGAGCATCTATCATGTCGATGTCCACCGCGTCGAGCCGATTGACAACCAATAGAATTTCCTCGTCCCAACACGATTATTTTGACCCCGCCGTCGCTTTGCGTATCCTTTGTTGCGATGGATCCGAAACAACGAGCTGGCGAGACCGCGATGCAATTTATCAAGGATGACATGGTCGTCGGCATCGGCACCGGATCGACCGCGCGTTTCTTCATCGCCGCCCTTGGAAAAGCCGTGCGCGAGCACAAGCTCCGCAAGATTCGTGGCATTCCCACCAGCATGGAATCCGAATGGTTGGCGAAACAGGCGGGGATCGACATCACTTCCTTCACCCAGGTGTCAAAGGTCGATATCACCGTGGACGGCGCCGATGAAATCGCCCCGGATTTGTCGCTCGTCAAAGGACTTGGCGGAGCTCTGCTGCGGGAAAAACTGGTGGCGCAAAATTCCAAACGGCTGGTCATCATCGCCGATTCCAGCAAGGAAGTGTTCAAGCTCGGCACGCGCGTCCCCCTGCCCGTGGAAGTTGTGCAATTTGGCCACGAGGCCAGCAAGAGATTTTTGGAATCTCTCGGCAGCTCGCCGGCACTTCGCCATAAACCCGATGGATCGCCCTTCATCACGGACAACGGAAATTACATTTACGACTGCAGGTTCAGGGGCATTGATAAGCCGGCCGAGTTGAACGCCGTGCTGGCCGCTCGATCGGGGATTGTCGAATCGGGGCTGTTCATGGGTTTGGCGGAGATGGCCATCATAGCCGAGGATGACGGCGTGAAAACGCTCACGGCTCCTGTACGTTCGCAGTAACCGGCGCGGGGCACGTGACTCGATCAAATCGCACATCAATCCACGGCTGATTTGCGTCGATCCGCTTTTTCTGCTGATAAATCGCTTCCAGCGCGGCCACTTTGGCAGCAGCGGAAACCTCCACAAATCCATCCGGCGCGCTCGGCGGCCGGCCCCAACGGATCTCTGTCTTGTATTCGGTGATCAGCACTATCTGCGCTTCTCGGGGATCTTTCCGGCCCGCGAAATTGCTCACATCAATCGTCCGGATTTCATCCGCCCAGGGTTGGCTGGCCAAAAGATTTGCCAATTCCAAACCCCCGGCCAAATCCGCGCCGGGCCAGGTTTTTCCGGCATCAGATGGGCCGTGCGTCACTCCCTGGATCAGCCGGACATTCATCCCGCCATCATCGGTGAACATGATCTTGGATAGCTGGGCCGCTGAGTATTGTTCGGGAAGTTTGACGCCTTTGCCATCGACGAGCCAAAAGGTCTGGCCCCATCGCACTAGTGCCGCCGGCGCGCGATATTCGCAGTCGATCTCGATCGTATCGCCCGGACTCTCCCCATAGACGCGACGGACCTGTTTCACCTGCCGAATCCAAGGATTCTGCTGCAATCGCGCGGCCGTGTCCGCCAGCAGTTGGCGATTAAACGTCGAATGTGCCCCGCTCGGCTGCGCCCAGCGGATGATCTGCTCGGCCAGCAAATCCGTCATCCAGGCCGGACGGTTCACTAACACCAACCGCGGCGCACGGGTCTGGGCGGCCAGTTCCCGATCCACATAAATCCGCGAAACTCGAAATGCGATCACCACCAATGAGCAGAAAATGATGCCCAAAAGCAGGTGGACGACCGCTCGGGGTAGATCGGTGGATTCGGTCGGTTTGCGCGCTTTAGCCGTGGACATCCAAACAGTTATCGGACGGAAGAGGGGATTAGCCCGAATTATTGCGATGGCAACATGCTGTGAAAAAACATTGCCTGTAAGACCAGAATCGAGTAGATTATCGGAGCGTAACTTGTTCGTGGGTGTCCTTTGCGGGCGGCCAACATTTGCTTGGCTGACCCGGTGTTCAAAAACCAGGTTGGAGGACAGATGCGCTTACCTTCGCTTCGCGCGGCTGCTGCGTTCGCCGTGCTCGGGCTTTGCTCTGCAGGCGCCGCCAACGCGGCAACGAATCTCCTGTTAAATCCCGGCGCCGAAATCGGGACCGGAAACGATTCCGGCAGCACCGTCGCCGACTGGACCGTCGGTGGTACCAGCAACCCCGGCCGCGATGATGGTACCTTCGATGGCTTCACCCCCCACGGCGGCTCCTACGATTTCTACGGCGGCAGCGGCGGAGTCTCCGATGGCAGCACCACCCCGGCCGGCTCGTTCTCCCAGGTTGTCAATCTTCTCACCGCTGGATTCAGCGCCAGCTCGATCGACTCCGGCACGGATTCGTACGCCGTGGAGTTTTTTGAACAATCACTCGATCAGGGCCTGACGCTCAACGACGCCGGCGAAGTCGTCATCAGTTTTCAAGACGCCTCGCACGATCCACTCACCGGCGGATACAACAGCGGCGAAATCAGCTATGTCGCCGGCGGATGGAAAGAAGTCACCGGCACCGCCGACATTCCCGCGGATGCGCGGTACATGACATATCAGATGAACTTCTTCCTGAATGCCGGCACCGATGTGGACGCGTTCATCGACGACAATAGCGTGTCGGTCAGCACGGCAAGTTCCTCCGGTCCTCCAGCAACCGGCGTCCCGCTGCCATCGGCGGACTGGTCCGCGTTGAGCATGTTGGGATTGCTTGGTTTAGGCGCTGGTGTAAAGGCTAAAAATCGGCTGGCGTGAGCCTCGTGCCTTGAAAACCGCAAGAATCACCTGATCTGCCCGCGATAATTCTGATCCATGCCGCGCCTTGTCAGTTATCGCTCTAGAACTCGCGCCACCGAACTGAATGATTCAAGCCCGACGTCGGCGACGCATCATCAACCCCGCGCCTCCGACCATCAGCAATGATGCCGAGACGGGTTCGGGAATATTCGATCCCACCGGTGACCAAACCACGGCGAAGGTACCGGTTTGATCATCGTATGTGCCGTTGGCGAAGCCATAGATGTTGCCGGAGCCGTCGATGCTGAAGGCTTCGGAACTGGTCCATGAGCCGCTGGCTGGGAGAAGCGATTGCAGATTGGTGGCAGAGGCGGCGGTGCCGGCCCAGGCCAGTGCGTTGTTGACTCCGCCGATCATGCCGTAGCCAGCCTGGTTTGTTCCGTTAGTACCGTAGGCCATTGAGGAAGTGAATCCAGCGGGGTTTAAGTCGGTGTAAATGGAGGCCAAGCTGCTCCAGAGCAACGCGTTGTTGTTGCCGCCGGTCCCGCTGCCCGAGCCGTAGCCAACCTGTTGGCTGCCACTGGTGCCCTCGGCCACAGACATGGAAAATCCGGAAGGATTGAGATCCACGAAGCTGGAAGCTGAGCCATTCCAGAGAAGAGCGTGGACGTTGCCGCTTATCACGCCGTCGCCGACTTGCTGGGAGCCGTTGGTACCGTAAGCGATTGAGCTGGAATATCCGGTCGGATTCAGGTCGGTGAAGACGGATGAAGAACCAGCCCAGGCCAGCGCGTGGTTATTTCCGCCGGTCACGCCGTAGCCGACTTGCTGGGTTCCGCTAATGCCATAGGCATAGGACGCGGTGTAGCCAGTGGGATTCAAATTCACAAAGCTGGAAGAGGAGCCGTTCCAGAGCAGAGCATTGGTGGCGCCGCTCGTCGCACTGCCCGCACCATTGCCCACTTGCTGCGTGCCGCTGGCGCCATAGGCATACGAACTGGTGTATCCGGTCGGAGTGAGGTTCACGGCCCCCGAGGAGTTCCAGAGCACCGCGTTAAACTGGAACCCGGTCGCGCTGCCATAACCGAATCCAACGGTCTGGCCGGGTCCGGATGTGGTTGTGAGCGTGGCGGAAAACCCGCTGGGTAATACGAGCTGATATGGAATCGCACTCGTGTACTGGCCAAACGCCAAAGGCGCGGCGGCCAAGATACCAGAGACGAATAGAAGAAGCCGCGAAACAACATTGCGGTTCATATTTTTCTCCCTTTCCTAATTTACGTTGCAGATGTGCCGAAACGTACGTGCAACGCAAACCTTGCCTGAGGGGAACGTAGTCACCCTTGGAAATTACAGGCAAATGTCTAAAAGCTTCCTACTGACGTGTTTCACACTTCTCTTTGAAGTGCCTCCGCTGACAGAAACACTCTAACGCAGGTGCCAATAAAAAATCAAGAAAAATAATTTCGTTTTTCTTTTTTGGTCAACGCTTGCAGATTTGTGTGCATCGGGAATTTGCGGAATGTCTATCGTGACGTTGTGATCGCGAGAAGTATGATGGCATTTTGGATGATAATTTCTCGCCTCAAATTCTCTTTCAAATCAATCTCGCGGCATATCAAAAATGCCGAAAAATACGAACGATTCCGCTTCGCATGGTGCACAAGCTTGCTTTCAAATGGAGCACGGCACAAAACGCGTAACGGTTGAGAGAACCCTCAGCGACTTCAAACTGTCATCTTCACGGTCCAATGCCGCTGCCCAAACGGATCAATGCTGCCGGCGGAATTGTCCTTGATGGAACGGTCGATCTGATCGTACCGGCCGGTCGTTGGCTCAAGTGCAAAATGCCGGTTGCCCGCCCAACCGCCAGTATTGATCCAGATCCCCCAGTAGGCGCTCATCCCGTCCTCGGAGGAATATTCGATCCGAAGACTGCGATTGCGCTTGGGATAATGAACCGTCATCGGGGCGGAAATCGGCGACTCGGAAAACATCTTCCATCCCTTGCGCGCCGGCAACATATCCGGATGCGCGAAATTCTCCGATGATGGGCCGGTTGGCCACCGGAAGGGCGCGTTGATGTCCGTGTCCTCGGCATCATGGCTGAGCCGAAATTCACCTGCCGGCTCGTACACCAACTCCACCGGCGTCACCAGCGACAACAGCGCATGCGCCGACCAGACATATCGAAACTGAAACGGCGCCAAATTATTCAGCGTGTATTCAGCAATCACGCTCGGCCCATCGAGATACAACTTGCGCGCCAGCCGATAGCCAAATCGTAGTCCGTTCCACACGCAGGTAATTCCGTTCTTTGTCGGCACGGCTGTGTTGGTGGGGATACCCCAGAGTTCGCCATGATCCGGAACAGATATGCCCTGATACGGATGGCGGGGATAAACGCTGGGTGCAATGGCGGGAAAACACTCGTCCCAGCCGGAACACCAGTGGTCGGCATATGAAGTATCGTAATTTGGCTCTTCAGGAATCTCAGCGGGATATGTGAACAGCAGTTCGTGTTGATCTGCCTTGTCGAAAATGCTGGAAATCTTGCCGCCGATATGCGGCCAGACTTCGATGGAGAGCTGATCGTTTTCGATCCTGACCGGGTGCATCGTCTAATTTCCCGGCTGCGTCGCGGGCACGGCGGTGTCGGATGGCAGCGTTGCCGGCATCGTCGCCGGAGATTCTACCGCAGCGGCCGCCGGAGTCATAGGCTCCACAACGATAATCGCATCCAGAAGGTTTTCCGGGGCAACCGGCGCAAACTTTTCAACCTCGGCAACCGCCGGCTGAGTCGAAGGCATCGCCGCCGCCGGGACATCCTTGGCGACCGCGCCGCTAATCGCCGAGTCTGTCGCTCTCCCACCCCCGCCACCGAATCCCCCACCGCCGCCTCCAAATCCCCCACCGCCGCCAAGTCCGCCAGTGGGAGCGGCGCTCTCCCGCTCCTCTGCGACCACATTGTCGGCCAACGTTTGCTGTGTTGCCGCCGCGCCATCCAGCGCCAACCTCGAGCCGATATTTGATGGCAGTCCCAATGCCGGCGCCGATACCGATGCTGAATACTCATCCACTGGCGCATTGAACTGATCCCGCAACGATTCGCGCAAGGCCGCGAGCTCCTCCGCCGACATCTGATGCACCCAATACTCCGGCTTGTCCACCAACACCGACGGCGGCACCGGCGGAGCTTGGGTTATCTCCGTCGGCAATGTGCTGGCCGACTCGACGCTCGGCATGGTTGTCGCCGGCGCAAGTTCAAAATGCCCGGCAATATTGGCAGCGGAATTCGCATCATTATTATTTGCGAAAAGGACGTTTTGGCCCGCCTTATCATGGTCCGGAGGCGGCGGTTCGAATTGCCATTTCCATCCCGGCTGTCCGCGTAGATATTGCCCGATCTGATCGAGTGCGGCAGATGCATTGTCACTGTGCACCACCAACACCGTCGCCGGAATTTCGTTGGACGACGGAACTTGAATCACCATCGGTGCTTGCGGGTTAATCTGCATTGCCCTTTGGGATAATTGATCGTTCTGCCGCGCGACAGCGGGTGAATTCGCCGCCGCGCCTGCAGGGACAGATTCGACGGCCTTTTCTCTCGCTTCATCCGTCGTCGGATTAGCGTAACTATATGCCAATTGCTGCTGCGGCTGCGGCGGACTGACTTGAGTATATGTCACCGGCTTACTCGTCGGTCCCAGCGTGCTGTAAACAATCATCCCCAGCGCCGCGCACAGTAAAATCATCGCCGCCATCGCCAGCATGCGCGGCAAGCGCGACGGCCGCGCGGCGGAATCCGCCACGATGCGTGATTCATCCAGTAGAATCGACCGCTCCACCTGACCGCGCAGCGAATCATCCACATCCATCGTCGCCTTCACATGCGGCAATTCCCGCAGCAATTTCCGCGTGATCATCAGCTCTTCCAGCAGCTTGCGATGCTGCGGATGTTCGGCGAGATGCTTTTCGATCTCGGCGCGCCCGGCTTCGTCCAAGTCGCCTTCGATGTAAGCACAGAGCATGGCTTCAACGTCTTGCATATCAACCGCGCTTCAAAGCGACTTTCCCGAATTCAAATACGGCCCGAGTTCGTCCCGAAACGCCAGCCGCGCGCGAAACAACCGGCTCTTGAGCGTCCCGATCGGCAGTCCCAGCACATCCGCCATCTGCTGATAATCGAATCCTTCAATATCCCGCATGATCAGCAGCGCGCGATATTCCGGATCGATCCTGCCCAGCGCAACCAGCACCATCTGCTGCCGCTCCTTGCGCTCGACGGCTTCCGATGGCCCCTCGGCCGAATCGCGCGCCAGACGCATCCGCATCGGAGGCGCTTCGCCATTGGACGATGCCCGCGATCCATCCAGCGAATAAATCCGATGCCGCTGCACGCTGCGGAGCTGGCTGATGCCCAGATTCATGGCGATGCGAAAGAGCCAAGTGTAGGGCGACGCATCGCCACGGAACGTGTCGATTTTGTCCAGGCCGCGCGTGAATGTTTCCTGCGTCAATTCGCGGGCCTCTTCGGGGTCTCCCACCAGCCGCAACAGGGCGTTGAAAAGCCGGTCCTGGTAAAGAACGACAATCTGTCCAAACGCGGTGCGATCGCCCTTGCGCGCCTTGGCCAGAAGGGCCGCCTGATTCGCCGACGGCGGAATCTGGGCGGGATCATCCGAGACCGGGCCATGCGAGACCGGGTCGTTCTGGGTCGGATCATGCGCGCCGCTGATGCTCCACATTTCTTTGGATGCGGAAGGAGCGAAAAAGTTCCCTGAAATCGGCCGCTAACCTCCACGGCCGCCGGGCATCCGTGTCCGGGGGAATGCAGTTGCATAATGCCAATGGGTCATTGGCCAGTCAATGCGATTGGACTGATAATCTTCATTTTAGCCGTGTCGAATCCCATTGTGATGGGCGCGAAGATGCTGCGAATGTCGTGCAGCTCACGCGCCTTTCCGCACCCTATAATTAATCACGATGCTCGTCCTCGATTATTTACCCAGGAAGCGTCGGAGGTTGCGGGACCGCATTTCGAGTCTCATCGCCTACATTTGGAACCGGCGACACGAATTAAATGCCTGGTTCGCATTTTTCACAGCGCTAGCTTTCCTGATCACATATGCCAGTTTTGTCATCCGATCCTTTTACTTTGAAATCCGATAATTTCCGGCCACAGAGTGTTGCGCAACTCTCGCCTCTTTGCGCGGTATAATCGCCACCATCGTGAGATCCCGATCCGAAAATCTCAGCCCGCGCATCACAAATCGGCGGGCGCTGCACGAATATTTCATCTCCGCCAAACTCGAATGCGGGATGGCGCTGCTGGGAAGCGAAGTGAAATCGCTGCGCTACGGAAAATGCCAGTTGAGCGAATCCTTCGCGCGGGTGGAGAACGGCGAATTGATCCTGCACGGCTGCCATATCGATCCATACGAGAAAGCTGCCATAGGCCACGAGCCGCTGCGCGATCGCAAATTGCTCGTGCATCGCCGGCAGATCAAACAGCTATCAGATGAAACCGCCGAGCGCGGCGTGACGCTGATTCCCCTGTCGATTTATTTCAAAGACGGCCGCGCGAAACTCGAACTCGGCGTCGCCAAAGGCAAACAACAACACGACAAGCGCGCCAGCATCCGCAAAAAAGAACAGGACCGCGAAATGCGCCGGGCCGTCACGCACCGCCGATGACGCCGAATGTTTAGAAGCTGTCCGAAAACCTTATCCCGACGGGTCGAGCCTGCCGGCGCACACTATGCCCGCGGCCAGGTCGTGGAAGGCCTGGAAATGCGCGCCGGTTTTTTCGTAACACAATTTCACT
>JBEKUH010000022.1:0-96052 GCA_049515255.1 Tepidisphaeraceae bacterium
AGACTTTCACTCCTCCCCGCAGTTCATGCCAGAACTTTTCAACGTTCACGGCTTCGTGCCTCCTGCCCCTTTTACGGGGCATTCACACTGACCACGGGTAGATCACTAGGTTTCGGGCCGCAATCCCGCGACTATTACGCCATCTTAAGACTCGCTTTCGCTTCGGCTCCGGTGCTTGACACCTTAGCCTTGCCGCAGAAATGCACTCGCCGGTCCATTATGCAAAAGGTACGCCGTCACACATTGCTCTTGCGAGCCATAGTGCTCCGACCGCTTGTAAGTGTATGGTTTCAGGTACTTTTCACTCAGCTAATAGCTGTGCTTTTCACCGTTCAATCGCCCTACTTGTTCACTATCGGTCATCGAGGAGTATTTAGCCTTGCCCGGTGGGCCGGGCAGCTTCGCACCAGATTCCACGAGTCTGGTGCTACTCTGGAGAACACTTCAACGGGGACCTGTTCCTGTCGCCTACGGGCCTGTCACCCTCTTTGGGACAACTTTCCTGAAGACTTCGGCTAGGAATGGTTTTGTAACCCCTCGGTGTTTCCGCAACCCCGGGACGAATCCCGGTTTGGGCTATGTCCGCTTTCGCTCGCCGCTACTGACGGAATCGATGTCTCTTTCTTTTCCTCCAGGTACTAAGATGTTTCAATTCCCTGGGTTTGCTTCCAAACGCCTATACATTCAGCGCTGGATGATCCCGATTGATCGGAATCGCGTTTCCGCATTCAGAAATCTCCGGATCGACGCTTGTTTGCCAGCTTCCCGGAGCATATCGCAGGCTACCACGTCTTTCGTCGCCTCTCGATGCCAAGGCATCCACCATACACCCTTAGTAGCTTGACCACTATCCCCGGGTCTTCCATCGGGCGGACGGAAAACGGTACAAACGACCGATAACGGATCTCATTCGCCAAAAAGGTGCTCGACGACTCCTGCCCGGGATCAATCAATCCTCTCTCTTTCGAGAGACAACCAACCATCCCATCAGACGGAAAAACCAACAAATCAAAGGGCAGAAGTCGCGGAGGTTTATTTGCTATAAACCTTGAACCTCATATTCACTTTTCAAAGAGCTCTTCGCCTCTTCCGGCCCGAAACAGAATGTTCCGGACCATCGTGACGAAATTCCCGCCGAACGCGGGTCAGATTATTCCGATCTCTCGAAACAGGCTGATCCAAATTCGGCAACTCACCAGCCTCAGCATCGGGCTGATTTCTTTCGCATCCATCGCCGGTTCGCGGCGACCAGGTTTTACACGTGGAAGCCTTACGATCGACGAGAAGTTTCGACTTGCAGTGTGATCAAAACCTTCTTTCCTTCAGAGTGTCCAGTAAACCGTTTCCTTCGCCTATCCTGCGAAGGGAGGCAAAGTATACGCCCCTACTTCGACGCGTCAAGCCCTGTCACTCGAATTTTTTCAGGCAGCGCTAAGAACCGCGTGATTATCGTATCCTTACGTTTTTCCAGCACTTGGAGTTCGATATGCCCCAGCCGATCCATAGCGAGATGAACATGCACCCTCCCGAAAAAAGAAGCTCCGGTACTTTTGGGGACCAATGCCTCTTTGCATGTTCATTCCGCGCCGGATCGACGACTACCTGCGAGCCGATACAACGCAAATGCCGTGAAAGCGCTTTTTTTCGGTCAGATGTGAGACATCGGGAATCACCGTGCGCGGCGAGAGGCGGATTGGCTTGGAGTTGCCGCGACGGACGAATTCGGCAATTGTGCTGGGCCCCACGATGATGCTGCCAAACCGTGGCAATTTTTTTACTTCGTAAATGCCCCCTTCGATTTCGGAGGATGCGCGAAGGCGGATCAGTTGGCCGCCAAAACATCGCTCCGAGTAGATATCCACCCACGGCACCGCATCCCAGGAATCGACGATCTTTCGCATAAGTACTCCCGAAATCTGCTCTATGGGTGGATACCCGGTTCATGTCGGGAAGCTGCGCGCATTTTTGCGCGATTTGACAGCCGCTTCTGGTGCGAATAACTACATGGAGGCTCCCAATCCATGCGGCCCAATCCCGGCAAACCTCAGATGTGGCCAAGCACCCATTGGAGCATGGTCGGCCGGCTGGGAAGTGATGGAGTGGAAGAGCGGCGGAATGCGCTGACTTCGTTGGTGCAGACCTATTCCCCGGTTTTGCGGCGACATCTGCTGTTTAGGCGGGGCATCCATCGCAATCACGTCGATGATGTGCTGCAGGAATTCCTTCTCTCCAAGGTGCTTGAGAAAAGCATCTTGCAATTAGCCGAAGGAGGACGCGGCCGATTTCGCACATTTTTGGCAACGGCGCTGGATCGATTCGCCATCAATTACCTTCGCGATCAAAATGCGGCAAAACGTGGGGCAAACAGGCGTAGAAGTATCGAGGAAGACGACGCCGATGCGATTGAAGAAGAACCTCTTCCGGATGTTTTTGATGTCGCATGGGCACGGCAGGTGCTTGGCCGGGCGATCCGGCAGATGCGCCGTAAATGCACCCAAAGTGAGCGACAGGATATTTGGGGCGTCTTTCGCGGCAGGATTCTTTTGCCATCATTGGGCCGCGCCGCCCCCGTGCCATTCGAGGAATTGGTTGAAGATTACCGACTGCGCTCGGCCGCTGTGGCGTGGAGCCTGCTTATAACCGCCAATCGAATGTTCGCTCGCTCACTCCGAAGTGTGATCGGCGCTTACGATCACGGCAACGCCGACGTTGAAGACGAAATAAACGACTTACGCAAAATTCTGTCACGAGGCGTTCGAAAAAATCCCTGAATTCCGGGTATCAACCTATGGAAGACACGATTGGAGGCCAGTTGCGTCCGAGTTCGCATGATAATCCTTCGCTCAGGCTGGCCCGTTTATTTGGTATCGGCCGGGGTGATTTTCTCGGCTGGGAAGACCGCGAGCTGAGAAACATTCTGCTCCAGCAGCTTGCCGCTCCTCTGAGCAAGTGGCTCAAGCCCGACTCGCACGCATTTCCACCGGCGGCGGATGCTTCGACTTTCGAAATCTCGCGACTCGTGGCGCTCGGTGATTTGCTCAATCATCCGAAACCGCCACTCCCCTTCCTTCGAGAGGCCAAGAACGTCGCCAAAGTATCCGATGCGCGGCCGCGCGCGCCGCTGCCTCCCGCCGTCGCGTCGGCACTTTATTTATCCACCATCGCCGTGGCTATGACCAGATGCGGCCAGCGAATCACCAAAATGAATGATGAGCAATTGCGCGAAGGCTTCGGATGGATGGTCGAACAATCCTGGATCGACCCTCCGCTGCGTCAAATGGCGCTGGATGCTCTGGCGCTTTTAAGCCAATAAGAATTATTCGTGCCGCGCTGCCGCATCCCGACAGGCCTGCAGATACGCAATCGGAAAACTCGAATCGTTGTGTTGCAGCAATGCGTCAAAGTCGTCGACCGCCGTCGTGAAATTGCCGCCTTGCCATCGACTGCGCGCCGCGGCGATTCCCGCGTCGGCCTCTATGGGCCCGCCGTCCAGCAAATCGTTGGCCCACTCGGACGCCCCCTGCATTCGATACCATTCAACCAACGCCGCGCGAGCCGGGATGCTTGAGGAATTTATCGCCAACTGCTGGCGGGCCGCGCCCGCTTTGCTTTCCTCATCCCGGAGGCGCGCGGGGAGGGATGTATCCCAGAGGCAAAGGGCGTTGTCCGATGCACGACTGCACAAAATCATGTCTCCCCGCGGAGAAAATGTTGCGACAAGCCCGGTGCCCAAGCCCTTGGCAAGCGATCTGAGCGGAGTCCCGTCGCTCTCTTTCCATAATTGCAGCGTTCCATCTTCGGCGCCCAGCAGCAGGCTGGCCCCGTCTGGAGAAACTTCCAGGCTATTCACAACCTTCCCGCCGGCGGCCATGGACCATATCTCCTTCCCCGAACGTAGATCGGTCGCTCGAACCGTGCTGTCGATGAACGAAATGATGCCTGTGTCGGCATTCGGGGATAGCGCGACGGCCGCAAAACGATTCTGAAAACTAGGCCCAAAAACCATATCGGACGAGACCCCGTTATGCGTATCAATGACGCTGATCATCGGATGGGTGGCGTTGCTCAGGGTGGCAAACGCATTTCCGTCCGACGAAAAACATCCCATGGGGAGATTATGGCCAGTCTGAAAGCGAACGTGTTCCATGTTGGGGCCGTCGATAAACATTGTCCCCTGTGTGGATAGTGCAATTGCCAGGTCAGAAGCTGGGGAAAAGAAGACGCCCTGCGTTCGGCCCGTTGGAGTTTGGAATTTTAATCCACCCGTGACTTTCGTCGTTGTTCCTGCCGGAAGAGATGCGATTCGCTCCCAATTTCCAAATACCTCGAACTGGCTGAGGGCACCATCTTCGGTGGCGACATTCAGAGCCGCGCCGGTGGAAGAAAACTTCACGGACATCACGTTGCCGGCAAAATCCTGGCCCCAAAGGCGGCGGCCGGTTGCTATGTCAATAACATCCAAATCGTTTCCAGCTCCAACGGCTGCGACCAAATCATCCGGCGAAATCGCCATGCTCAGGATCGGTTTGGGGGCATGCCAAATGACATTTTGATCGTCGTTATCCACGGGCCAGACGTGAACAGATCCGTCCCTGGTACACGCCAGGATCATGCGGTCGTCAGACGAGAATTTTGCAGAAGCAATTTGCGTTCCCACGGAGAAGACCCGATGCAACTCGCCGGTGTTGATATCCCAAACGCACAGCAAGCCATTGGCGTCCGCGGAGAGCGCCCATCGAGAATCATGCGAGAAGCCAACCAATGTGATGCAAGAATCGGATGGCTCGAAGCTGCGCGTTTGCCGTGACGGTGACAGCGCGAGGAAACCGAGATTCCCGCTTTGATCGCCAACGAGAATTCCGCTGCCATCGGGGGCATATTTCACGCAGATGATTGGCTGCGACCCCAGGCCACCGGGCAATCCGTGTTCGGTATCGAAGGGATGAGTCTCGATTCCGTTGACCCGGTCCCAAAAATAGATGTGGCCCGCTTGATCCCCGAACGCAATGGTTTGCAGATCGGGAGACAGCGAGACATCTGCAACCATATCCGACTGAATCGGCACCTTTTGTGGATCTGCGCAGGTATCGGCATTCATACCCCATACATATGCAACGTATCGAACCTTGGGCGGAGGCGTTAGCCAGCCGTATGTCGCAACGCTGGCTGCGTCCGGGGAGATATCCGTGGGACCCATGAACCCGGCAAAGTGGAGAATCGTTTGCACGCCTCCGGTAAGGAGATCGACCTTTTCGATGTCCGTGGCGGGGTTCTTTTCGGTAGGGCTGTTGATCCAGTGGACCCGGTAGATGTAATTCCTGTCGGGACAGTCAAACATTGACATGATTTGGCCCTCGGACACCCACTTGCCGGTGGTCATTTTCGGGAGGGCGGTCAAGAGGTCATATGACTGAGCAATGCCGCTGGTGCCTTCCATCCAGGCGGAGGTCCCGTTGGTATCGAACACCATCCCAACCGGCAACTCCGGCGTCGAGGCCGATTGCTTGATTTCACTCAATTCCGCAGGCGCATGCCGGATGGCATCCAACAAGCCGAGTTTTGTGCTGAATGTGGAAGTGCCCTCATCGCTTTGGATCTTGTAAGCATCCCAATAGCGATTGATGGCTTCGGGCCAGCGGCCCTCCTGCTTTTGGTCGTCCGCAATCAATAGCATCACATCCGCGAGATTCACTTGCGAGACATGCCAAAGATGCTCGGCGTTGGCGGCGGCGGCCAGGGCGCGGTTCCGTTCCAGCGCCACACGATGCGATGCATTGATCAGGATTGTGACTATCACTGCGATGGCCGTCGCCGCCGCCGCGATCGGCGCAAGATGCTTGGCGATTTTTTTTCGAAGATAATAGAGGGCGGTCAGTCTTCGGGCGTTCACCGGATCACCATTGAGATAGTTGTCGATGTCCTGGGCAAATTGGCCAATGGAGGCGTAGCGATCCTCCGGTCGCCTGGCCAGCGATTTCAAAAGCACCGACTCAAGGTCTCGATCCATGCCCGGCAATGCGACTCTGGGCCGAATGATTTCTGCATGGGCGACACATTGCAAAACTGCCAAATTTCCGCCTGAAGTGTCATGCGGCAGACGCTTGGTGAGGAGCTGATAAAGGATGACGCCCAGCGAGTAGATATCGCTTCGCGTATCCACCTGTCGACTGGTTCCCGCTGCCTGCTCTGGGCTCATGTAGGCAGGAGTGCCAACCCAACCTCCTTCCACGCTGATCGTTGAAAATGGCGTCTGCTCATCGAGCAATTTTCCCAAACCAAAATCCACGATGTGCGGGCAGCCGGTGACGTCGACCAAAATATTAGAGGGCTTGAGATCGCGATGGATCACGCCCTTTTGATGGGCATATTGCATGGCACGGCAAATGACGGCCATGAGCGCCAGTGTCGCTCGGCGATCGAAGTGATGCTGCTGGACGTAATCATCCAGCGAAATCCCCTCGATCAATTCCATGGCGTAAAAGTAGGCGCCGTGATGGACGCCGCTTTCGTAAACACGGGCGATGTTGGGATGCTCCAGCAGGCTGGCGACTTCGACCTCGCGCTCAAATCTGCGTTTGGCGATATCGGAAGTCAGATGGCCGGCATTGAGCAACTTCAGCGCCACCTGCCGGCCACCGGAAATCAGTTGAGCGCGCCAAACTGTCCCCATCCCGCCGACGCCGAGCTTGCCGATGATTTTATATTCTCCCAGAACACCAGGATCGCCCCCGTCATTGCCGTGAACCGCATCATTTGTCGCCGATCGCGGCGGAAGTGCGCCCTCCGCATGATCCGCGGACGTAAACAGGACGGGATTGGGATCAGACTCGCTCATGGCGCCAAGCCGTAAGGGGTTGACCAATCCTACCAATTTGCGCTATGGAACGTCAGAAAATTATTTCCGGATGATCCCCCCCACTAAGTGCACCTTGCAGGGCTCGAACCTGCAACCTTCGGTTCCGTAGACCGACGCTCTATCCAGTTGAGCTAAAGGTGCCGACGCTCCTAGTCTCTGATTTCTAGTCTCGCGTTGCAAGTCTGGTACACTCCGTATGCATGGCAATCTATTCCGTCGAAACCTACGGCGAATTGCGGCCGCATCTGCAGGAGGAATGGCTGCTAACCAATGGATTGGCCTCCTACGCCGCCGGCACGGTCGTCGGATGTGCCACCCGCCGATATCACGGGCTGCTTTGTGCCGCCACACTGCCTCCCGTTGGGCGAGTGATGCTCCTCAATCGCATCGGCGAAATTCTCAATGTCGAGGGGCAGGCCGATCGTCTTCTGGAATTATCCATCTGTCAGTTCGGCAGCGATTTTCATCCGCGCGGCGATCGCTATCTGCGAAGATTTGATCTCGACGACGGCATCGCGCGATGGAATTACGACGTCGAGGGCATCCGCATCTGCAAGGAAGTGCAGTTGCTCTGGCAGAAAAACGCGGTGGGAATTCGCTATCGGGTTGAGCCAGGCGAGCAACGGCTGGAGCTGTCGCTGCTGCCGTTTGCGAGACTATTGGATTTCCATTCACTGAGGCGAGGCAAGCGAGAATTTCAGGAAGAGCACTCCCCGCGCGGATGCACTCTGGCCGATGGCGCCAACCGCCTGAGCATCGTTGCCGATGGCGGGTCGTATGTTGTGCAACCCGACTGGTGGTTTGGCCACACTTACGCCATCGAAACCGAGCGCGGTCTCGATGACACCGAAGACCTTTACACGCCGGGGCGATTCGTGATCCAAATCGCCAAGCCCACCACTCTCACGCTCTGGGCCAGCTTCGGCGAGCCTGCAACATTCGATTGGGATGCCGAAATCGCCCGACGAAAACCGGCGAAGATGAAAACCAGTTCCGCGGTCCTTGCCAATCTGTCGCGCGCGGCCGCCGATTTCATCGTCCATCGCAAATCACCGGATGGGAAAGACGGATCGACCGTCATCGCCGGCTATCCCTGGTTCTGTGATTGGGGACGCGACACGATGATCTCTCTTCCCGGATTATTTCTCACTAGCGGCCGGCTCGATCAGGCGCGGCAAGTGTTGTCGGTATTCGCCCAGTACGTCAGTCAGGGAATGATCCCCAATCGCTTCGACGATTACACGAACGAACCGAGCTACAACACCGTCGATGCGAGCCTCTGGTTCATCCACGCTGTTCACGAATACGCCCGGCTCTCGGAGGATGTGAAAACATTCCGTGATGTGCTTCGCCCGGCCTGCAAACAGATCATCGAGGGATACACGCTCGGCACGCGCTACAACATCAAGGTCGATCCGGCCGATGGATTGGTCACGCAGGGCGACGCCAACACGCAACTGACCTGGATGGACGCCAAGTGCGATGGCATCGCCTTCACGCCGCGCCAGGGAAAAGCGGTGGAGATCAACGCCCTCTGGCACCATGCCCTGCGCCTGATGGGCGAAAATGCCCGCGCGGATCGAGTGGCCGAAAGTTTCCGCAAAGCCTTTTGGCTGAGCCCATACCGTGGATTGGCGGATGTGGTCGACAACCAGCGACGCGATTCATCGCTTCGGCCCAACCAGATTTTCGCTGTCTCACTGCCGAATAGCCCCCTCACGCACGAGCAGCAATGGGCCGTGGTGGAAACCGTTCGCCGCGAATTGCTCACGCCATTCGGACTTCGCACGCTGGATAAAAACGATCCGCGCTATCGCGGCAGTTACCGTGGCGGCCAACGCCAACGCGATGAGGCCTACCACAACGGCACTGTCTGGCCGTGGCTGATCGGCGGATTCCTTGAAGCATATTTGAAAGTTCACAACCGCTCCGATGCCGCCGTCGCGCAAGCCCGCCGATGGCTGATGCCGCTCATCGACCAGATGCAACACGGCTGCATCGGCCAGATTCCAGAAATCTTCGAGGGCGACGAACCGCACCGCCCCGTCGGTTGTTTCGCCCAAGCGTGGAGCGTGGCGGAAGTCCTGCGATTGGCGGTTGAGCTGAATATGTAGCCACGATCCTCTTTCCCCCTCGCCCGGTACTCCGGGAGAGGGCAGGGGTGAGGGCGGGGGTCGATTCGGATGCGCACTCGAATCTTCGCTTCAATTTTGATTCTGCTAATCCCCACTTTGGCGATGGCTGATTCTTTGTCCCTCCCGCTGCAAGGATATTTTCATCCCGGCCGAGCGATGCCGGTGCGATGGGATTTATCTCGCGTTGGCGAAATTGATCTGACGGCTGACGATGCGATGGGGGTCACTGTGCCGACTCCCGCCGCATTAACCGGAACATTTCCATTTCTGGTCATCGCGGATGCGCCACAAAATCTCCATTGGCAAACACCCGCGGCATCCGGCAATGATCTTTTCTCCCCGTGGCATCCGCTGAATGATGCCACGCTGCTCATCGGCATTGCCACGGACGATCCAAGCGTCGTGGACGATCTGGACAGCAGCCGCCATTCGATCACGATCCCGCTGGATATCCCCAACATCACCGGCCCGGCGATGACGTGGGAAACACTGGATGTGCTGGTCCTCAGCGAGCAACGGTATTCTGATTTGTCGCCGTCGATGGCTAGAGATTTGATCGCCGCCGGCGTCATGCTCGCCGTCGCGGGCGATTCACCACCGGATTCCACACTTCCCTGGATCCGCCATGGCCGGCTCTGGATCATCACCAACGATTTAGCAATGCCCGCAATCGTCAACCCCGACGCATTCGCCCCCACTCTCGGCTGGACCGGCGGACGAAGCCCGACATTCCGCACTCAAATCACCCTGTTTGGCGCAATCTTCTGCCTCGTCGCCACCGGAATTTCCCTCTGGAAATCGCGCTGGACCGCCATCGCGATCATCGCCTTTTGCGCGGCCGCGATATTTGTCTTCTGGCAATTCAATCGCGGACAATCGCCGATCGCGATTGCTGGCGGGCAGATTTTTCTTTCGGGTCCGCCGATCTCGTTGCGCGATGACTGGCTTTTCGAGCGTTCCCATCGCCAAACGACGGCGAGCGTCCCAATTTCCGGAATCGTTCAGCCAGTGGTCGAAGACGAGTCCGATTGGAGCAAGATGGAATTGCGAATCGAATGCGATGGCGTCGGTCAGCCAGTGACACTGGATGCGTCGCTCGAGCCCGACCAATCATTGGCGCTGGTGACCCGCCAACCCGCCGAAATTCCACCGAGCATAACACCGGTGAATTCCCCCTTGCGCCTATTGGCGACGCCGACGATCTATCCCGATTTTGCAGTGGTCGGACAAACCAATATCGACGCTTCCGTCAAAGCTCCGGATGTACATCCGGAGCTCAGTTCCGATCGGTGGCCCAGCATCGTTCTGTCGAGATAATAATTAGTGAGATGCCGAATTTGCCGGAGGCGGGTAGATGCGTTGATCCGTCACCATGTTGTCGCTGAACAGCGGTTGATGGGCTTTGTATTTCGCGTCGTCGATCCGCTGCGTCTCGGCGTGGCTCAGGGTGTAGCTAGCGCCGGTCATTTCATCCTGAAAGCGAATCCCGCCGGCGATCTGGTGCAGATCGGGGCCTTCAGCGATGTAAGTTTTGCCCGTGTCGATGTCCCGCACCTGATAGCGCGGCACCGCGATCACCGTCGAACATCCTGTCAGAAAAATAATTGATAGAAAGAACAGTCGCTTCACATCAGCCTCCAACTATTGCTGCAATTCCGTCTTGGCATCGGAGGAGGAGATTTGTCTCACCTCGGTATTTTGCACCGTCACCTCGTCGCCGGTCTTGAGGTCCTTGAATTCCAGCGATCCGCCGAGATGGCGGTCCATGCTGCTGCTATCCGTGATGTAAACTTTGCCATTGGTGGTATCGGTGACGCGGAAATAGCTGGCGCATCCGCACAGGGCCATTAGCGCCGCCGCAGCAAGAATCTTTTTCACGCGAATCGTTTTCACGATGGTCCGCCTTTCCAAATGACGAGTCACTTGGAAATCATTATCGGATTTTTCGCGGAGTCATTTGCAGGTCCGATAACAAATTGGCCAATGGCGGTGAGGATCAACTCACTGCCACGAAGCTTGCAGGATTGTCCCAGTCGGTGTCGGGGAATGACTGGCTCATGTCGACGATGACGTGGCCGTTGCTGTCCACGGAAATGGCAAACCGCGCCAGCGATTTTCTGGCCGGACCCCTTAGAACTTTGCCATCCATGTCAAACTGTGCTCCGTGGCAAGGGCATTTAAATGCGTAAGGACGATCTGGCTCGGTAGTTGCGCCGGGAGCGCGAACCGTACAACCGCGATGGGTGCAAACGGCCGTCGTTGCATAAAGCTTATTGTCGTTGCGGATAATGGCGACCTTGTTCGTGGACATCCAAGTCGAGGTGATTCCGTCAGTGGCATAATCCGATTTGGCGCCGACATCGAGGGTGCTGGGCTGGCTGGAGGGCTGGGTGGTATCATCGGCCAAGAGGGCGGCCGGACCGGCAACGGAACACAAGCACGCCGCCGCCGCAACCGCCAGAATTTCCCTCCGATTCAAAGACTCCATGTGTTTGCTCCTTGTGGTGTTATCTCCTTTTGCTTCCCCGGCAATCTTAGCAATTCTGCCAATGGGTGCAAAAGTCTCCTGGATCCCTTTGGTTGGTTCAGATGAGGCATAGCCAATGTTAAGTCCGTGTTAATGCCTTGACGGGGCGCGACCTGCCCACTTATATGATCGCGCAAAGCCAGTCCAACAGTAAAGGATTCCACTATGAGGATGGAGGCGGGCATGATGAGCCGAGCAAATGATGCATCCCGGCCAAATTCCGCCCCGCGCGCCGGAGCAAACCCAACGGCGGGGCAACGCAAGAAGGTCCTGGTCGTTGACGACGAGAAAGATATTGTCGAGTTGGTCGCCTACAACCTGGGCCGAAACGGGTATGAGGCCATCGTCGCCTATGATGGCAACGAAGCGCTAGAAGTCGCCGCCAAGGATCTTCCCGATCTGATTGTTCTCGATCTCATGATCCCCGGCATCGATGGCACGGAAGTGGCGCGCCGGCTTAAATCAGATTCTCAGACCGCGCGCATCCCCATCGTGATGCTCACTGCCAAGGGTGAAGAGACCGATGTCGTGGTCGGCCTGACGCTCGGAGCAGACGACTATGTCACCAAGCCATTCAGTATGAAAGTTTTGCTGGCGCGGGTTGCCACGGTGCTTCGCCGCACGGAAGGCACCGGGGCCGCCGGTGAAGGCGGCATTCTTAAAGCCGGCCCGCTCAGCGTCGATACACTTAAACATGAAGTTCAGGTCGATGGCGAAACGGTGCGCCTCACTCTGACCGAATTCAAACTTCTCTCCGCCCTGCTCAACGCGCGCGGCCGGGTGCTCACCCGCGACCAACTCATGGACAAGGCGATGGGCACCGATGTCTTCGTGACCGATCGCGCCATCGACGTGCACATTACCGCCATCCGCAAAAAACTCGGCTCAGCCAACTGGCTAGTGCATACCGTTCGCGGTGTCGGATACCGCCTGCGCGAATCGCAAGATGATGGGGAATAAGCGATCGCAGAACGGGGCGGAGGAATATTTTTATCGGTTACGATGACCGTGCCGACCAGCATCCGTTGGCTCGTATATGGATATGCGTCACCGCTTCGAAACCCGCTGGCTTGCCCGGCGACGGTCGAGCGATCCTTCTCGATGCGACAGAGTGGAGTTCGCGCTTGAGCGCGACACTCCTTCGCACCTCGCCGTCGCAGGCGAGAAACTCAGTCCCCCTCTGTCCCATCGAAAATGCCGCCGCGAACGTCGCCGGGCCAGCCAACGGGTTTCGCGGCGGCAGCCGGCTCACGCATTCGAGCCGGCGCACGCTCATCGGCGCGGGAATCGTGACCGATACAATTCGTCTTTCCTATTGTCTGTCGGGAATTAAGTCGCGATCTAAAAATGTTGCTGAGAAAACAAGAACCTGAAGACATCAACGAAGTGCCAACCAGAGGTGTGCCGCATCGGGCAGCACATCACTTCTTGTAATATTCCGCGTTCTTCTGGATGTAGGCGGACCATTCCGAGGGCAGGTCTTCCTGGGGGAAGATGGCCGTGACGGGGCATTCATCGACGCAGAGGCCGCAGTCGATGCAGGTGTCGGGATCGATGAAAAGCTGCGTCGCCGTTGCGAATTCCGCTTCGTCCTTGGTGGGATGAATGCAATCCACCGGGCAGACAACGACACAGGAAGCGTCCTTCACGCCGATACACGGCTCGGCAATTATGTGAGCCATTTTTACAAACTCCTTGGTTCCGCCACGTTACATAAAAAGCGACAAGGTGACAAGGTGATGGGGTGACAAGGTGATAAGTGCTATTCAACCAAGGATTTGCCGCTCATTTCCTTGGGTTTGGGCAATCCCATCATTTCCAGCGCCGTCGGGGCCACATCCGCTAACCGACCACCCTGCCGGAGCTTGCGGCCTTTGAGTCGGTCATCGACCAGGATGATCTCGACATCATAAGTGGTGTGGGATGTGTGCGGACAGCCGGTGCCGGGGTCGATCATCTGCTCGCAGTTGCCGTGATCGGCCAGGATCAGCGCGGTGCCGTCTTGTTTTTTCAGGGCATCAAGGATTCGGCCGACGCATCCATCGACGATCTCCACTGCCTTGATCGCCGCCGCCAGCACGCCCGTGTGACCGACCATGTCGCAGTTGGCGAAGTTGACGACGATCAAATCGTACACGCCGCTGTCGATTCGCGCGACCACTTCATCGCACACGCCGGCCGCGCTCATCTCCGGTTTTTGGTCGTAAGTCGACACATCTTTGGGAGAAGGAACGATCTGCCGATCCTCGCCGGGAAACGGCTCATCGCGGTAGTCATTGAAGAAAAATGTCACATGCGGATATTTTTCTGTCTCCGCGCAACGAAATTGTTTCAGACCCAAATCGCTGATGTATTGGCCAAGGATGTTGCTCATCTTCGGCGGCTTGGGGTAGGCGACGTGGACGGGCAAATCCTGCTCGTAGGCGGTCATCGTGCAATAAAACAGATCGAGTTTTTTGGCGCGCGGAAAGCCGTCGAAGTTGGGTTCGACAAATGCTTTGGTGATTTCGCGCGGGCGATCGCCGCGGTAGTTGTAGAAGATCACCGAGTCGCCATCGGCGACGATCGCGCGCGGAGTTTTGCCATCGTCAGAAATGACCGATGGCGTGACAAACTCATCGCCGCTCATGTTGGGTTCGATGGGATGATCGTAGTAGTTCTGCACGGCCGCCGTCGCCGAGGAAAAGATCGGCCCCTCGCCAGCGGTGATGGCGCGATACGCCTTCTCCACTCGGTTCCAACGCTTGTCCCGATCCATCGCCCAATAGCGCCCGCTGACCGTCGCGACTTTCCCGACGCCGATCTCCGCCATCTTCTGTTCGATCTGTTTTATGTAGCCCAATCCGCTATTCGGCGGGGTATCGCGTCCATCGGTAAAAGCGTGCAAAAAGACGCGTTTGGCCCCCTTGCGCCGGCAGAGTTCCAGGCAGCCAAACAGATGTTCCAGCAACCCATGCACGCCGGCGTCGCTGACGATGCCAAATAGATGCACGCTCGCCGAGTTGGCGATGGCGCGATCGACGGCGGCGTTGAGCGTGGGGTTCTGGAAAAACTCGCCGGAACGAACCTGCTTGGTGATGGCGACCGACTCCTGATCGACGATGCGCCCCGCGCCGATGTTCTGGTGTCCCACCTCGCTGTTGCCCATCGTGCCTTCGGGCAGACCCACATCAAATCCGCTGGTGTGGATGAGCGTGCTGGGATACTCCGCCATCAGTCGATCGGCCACTGGATGTTTTGCCAGGAAGATCGCATTGGCGCGATTCCACTCCGGATATGGATTTTTTCCCCAGCCGTCGCGCACGATGATCACACAGGGTCGTTTAGAAACGGATGTCATGAATTCCTCTTTTGAAAAATCAGCGCGGCAATTCTACTTGCAAACACTCCCCGAGGGAAAAACTCGGCGCGGCGAAAAGGCGCAATCGAAAAAATTGCGCCGTGTTTTTTTCAAAAAATGATTGACGGAGTTTTTCCGCAGACTTACATTTGTTTAGGTAGAAAGGAGGTTACATAGCTATGGCAAAGAAGAAAGCCGCTAAAAAGACGTCGAAGAAAAAGACGACCAAGAAGAAGTAGTCGCGCTGGTCGCGATCGGCGACACCCGCCCCGTGCGATGGTGTCGCGGCCGGGCTCGTGGCTCCAACAACGAACGCCCGGCCAACTTCGTGTGAGTGTGGTTCGTCAAAACTTTACCTCTGCGGTCTCGGCTCCAAATCTTGAGGCCACGGAATTTAGAAAGCTTCCCTGCCACGGCGGAAGCTTTCTTTTTTTCGGCATGAAGAAAATCCGGGGGGATGATGAACCGCAAAGACGCCAAGAACGCCAAGGTCGAAAAACACGCCAAGAATTGAATTAAAAATTGAATTTGAATTCTCAGTGTATTTTCTTCCCTCGGTGTCTTGGCGTCTTTGCGGTTTATCTGTCTTTGATCCTTTCCTATTGTTTTGCCGCCTCAACGTCCGATAATCCCGATATGCGGATCATCGCGCTGATGAATCAGAAAGGCGGCGTCGGAAAGACGACCACCACCGCCAATCTCGGGGCCGCCCTCGCCGAACAGGGCAAGAGCGTTTGCCTTATCGATCTCGATCCGCAATCGCATCTGACCATCAATCACGGCCTGGACCCTTCGCCCCAACTTCCGTCGCTCTATCACGTGCTTTCCGATCAAAAGACGTTCTCCGAGGCGATGGCGAAAATCGACGAGCGAATCTCCGTCATGCCCGGCAGCATCGATCTGGCCGCCGCGGAAGTGGAATTGGCCAATGTCGAAGGCCGCGAGACATTGCTAAAGGCTCGCATGTTGCCTGCGGTCACCGGTTTTGATTTCGTCCTGATGGATTGCCCACCGAGTTTGGGATTACTGACCATCAACGCCCTTGCGGTAGCGGATGAGGTGATCGTCCCCATGCAGCCGCACTTTCTGGCATTGCAGGGCGTGGGCAAATTATTGGAGACGGTGGCACTGGTGAGCCGTCGGATGAACCCGCGCCTGAAGGTGAGCGGAATCGTCCTGACGCTCTTTGATTCCCAAACCAAGCTCTGCGGCGAGGTCGTGAATGATCTAACCCAATTCATCGCCGCCGCAAGTGGGCAGAATCTGCCGTGGTCCCATGCGCGGATTTTCACGACTCGCATTCGCCGCAATATAAAACTCGCCGAAAGCCCCAGTTTCGGGCAGACGATTCTCAAATATGATGCCGCCTCGCACGGCGCCTCCGATTACCGCTCGCTGGCCAAAGAGGTATTGGAGATGCGCTCCGCCGAGCCCAGCGTGACGGTGAGCATCAATCCCGCGATGAAATCCCCGGCTCCGACGGCCCTGGCCGGATAACGCCATGGAAACCCCGCCCCTTTTCGCGCCCTGGCGGATGGAGTACCTCCGCTCGCTCGGCAAGATCGAATCCGACAAATGCTTCCTCTGCGACGCCGCCGCGGCCGCTGATCCCAAACAAATGCGCGACCGGCTGGTCCTCTGGAAAACCGAATTCTCCATCGTGATGATGAATCGTTTCCCCTACGCCAACGGCCACCTGCTCATCGCCCCCCGCGCCCACCGTGGCGAACTCGAAGACCTCAGCGATGCCGAATCGCTCGATCTCACCAAACAAACCGCCGTCTCCGTGCAATTGCTCAAACAAGCCCAATCCGCCCAGGGTTTCAACATCGGCATCAACCTTGGCCGCGTCGCCGGCGCGGGGTTGCCGGGCCATTTGCATCAACATCTTGTTCCTCGATGGGGCGGCGACGTGAATTTCATGACCGTCGTCGCGGATATCCGCATCGTTCCCGAGGCGCTGAGCAAACTCTACGATGAACTGCTGCGCGTCCGAGCCGAAATGAACGTTTCCTAAAACCGCTGCGTACTAAACTTGCCCTTTCGTCCCTGCCCCCTTACTTTCAATCGCGTATGGACGAATCGATCCGAAAGCAATTGGTGCCGGGCGCGAAGGTGAAAGTGGTCCAGCAGATCGCCGCCCGGAATTATTCCTGGGCTGCCGAGGTCGCCGGTACCGTTGTCGATTATCAGCAGCAACAAACCGGAAGCTGGTACGCCCACAGCAAAAACGACAAACTCTGGCTGGACCGCCTGACGTTGCGCAAGGACGATGGGGAAATCACCACGCTGAACTTAGACGAGTTCAGCGTCGTGAAGATCGCTAATTAATCGGTTTTGACGTGCCCACCCCCGCCGATACAGTATCGTCACCTATGCCCGATCAAAAGTCCGGCCGCGCGGTTTCGCCGTTTCTCGTCGGCATTTGTGCGTGGCTCATCCCGGGGTGGGGATATTGGCTGCTCGGCCAGCGCGTTCGGGCAATCACCGTCTGCGTCACGATCGTCGTTCTCTTCCTCATGGGCATCGCCATCGGCGGCATTCGCGTGATGGACCCACCGGGCTGGGGCGAATACGGCTACATGGTGCAGTTGGTGACGCACGAATATGACGACGGCCAGCGATTGGTCGAACGCCGGGTCGATCCTACCTCAGCCGATGAACAAGCCAATCCCGCCGCCGACAACGACGACCGCGTCCAAGGGCCGGCCGTGATCGAACAACCGCTGGCGGAACTTGCCGAACGGCCATGGTTCGCTGGGCAAGTCCTCTGCGGACCCATCACGCTGATCGCCTCGGATATTTCCATCCATGCCGCTCGCCCTCCGGCGACGCCGGATTCCTCCGCCTCCGCCATCGGCGGCCAGCCCGTGCAGGAAGGCGTGGAATCCTCCCACTCCCGCTCGTGGGAGATCGGCACGCTTTACACCGCCGTCGCGGGGATGCTCAATTTGTTGACGATCATCGATGCCGGGTTTCGCGCCTCGGAGAGGAAATCCCAATGATCGCCGGATTTTCGCTGCTCGCCTACAACCTGTTCATCGATCCGTTGCCGATCTGGCGCGAGTCGTGGTATTGGCCGCTGCTGATTATTCCGCTCTCGGCCGGGGTGGCGCTGGTTTACAAATCAATCCGATGCCGGGACATGCCCACGGCCTTCCGTGAGTCGATTGGATTGGCCATCACCATCATCGTCGGAATGGTCCTCGCCGCTGGCGCTCTGGCCGGGGTGGCGAAATTCATGCATTAGTCCGAGCCACCAGCAAACCGCGGCATAACTGATACCGCCGACCGTCAGAAGCGCCGCCAGTTGTTCAAGGCTTGCCAGATGTCCGCTGCCCTTTGGGAGAAATCCGGAATTTTGCAAGCCCAGGCACGCCGCCGTCATCACGCCACAAGCCAGCAGCATTTTCGCAATGCTCCCGGCCATCCGCGCGAGTCCCAGCCCGCCGACTTTGCGATCGAGCATGATGAGCATCACCACCGCCTGAATGGCAAAGCTCGCCAGCGTCCCCGCCGCCAGCCCCGCCTCGCCCAAATGTGTGAATGCCAGTGGAATCTCGACGGCTGTGTTCACCGCCATCGTCACCACCGACAACACCAACGGGGTCGTCATGTCGTGCATGGCGTAGTAGGCCCGGTTGAGAATCTGCTGCACGCTGAACGCCCATATTCCCGCGGCATAAAAAATCAGCGAGCGCGTCACCCACCAGGTGTCGAAGGATGTGAAATTTCCCCTCTCAAATAGCAGCCGCACCGTCGGATATCGCACCAAAACCAGCCCAATGCTGGCGGGCAATCCTTCGAGAAGAGCGAACAAAATTCCCTGTCGCAGAACACGACGGAATTTTTGCCGATCGCGATCCACCGCGTCGCTGCTGAGCGATGGAAAGATCGCCGTCGCCAGCGAGATCGCGAAAACGCCCAGAGGGAATTGATACAGCAATTGCGCCCAATTCAATCGCGCCACTGCCCCCAGTTGCAGCGGATAATTCAATACATGTCCAAAGAGATGCAGCCGATCCGCCGGGTTTTCCCCGCGCGTGAGAACGACCGTAATCAACGTGTCCACCACCACTGATAGCTGGAGCACCCCCGCGCTCAGTGCCACCGGAATCGAAAGCCGCAGCATCCGCGCCACCATCGGCGACCAGAAATCAGTGATCTTCCCAAATCGAAATCCCACCGCTCGCAGCGAAGGAAGCAGCATGCCGATCTGCATGACACCCGCCACCAGCACAAATCCCGACAGCCAATATGCCAGCCGAGTTTGCAGCAGAATTTGCCGCTCGCCGGTGGCATGCGTGAGCAGCAGCATCTTTGCCCCGATCACGATGACGGCGATGTGCATCACATTCAGCAACACCGGCGCCGCCGCCGGAAGAGCAAAGCGATGATGCACCTGAAGGATCGCCCCAAGAAACGCCGTCCCGCAAATCAGAAACACATACGGGAGCATGATGGCCGTGAAGCGCGCGATCAGCAGCTCATCCGGCCGAAGCCCCACAAATTTCACCGCCGCCCAAAGACACAATTCCCCGAAAATCGTCAGCCCAATCAAAATCATCGCCAGCAGATTCACGCTGGCCGCTGCAAAACTGTTGGCCTCCGCTTCATCCTGCTTCAATGCCTGGGCGTACAGTGGAATAAATGCTGCGGAGAGCGCCCCCTCCCCCAGCAATTTGCGGAATAAATTCGGAACCTTAAACGCCGCCGTGAACGCCGACGAAACGACGCCTGCCCCGAAAAACGTGGCGACCACGCTTTCGCGTCCCATCGCCAGAATCCGGCTAAAAAGCGTCAGAATCGAGATGATTTTGACATGCCCGATGAACCCGCTTTTGCGCGCGACGGGCTTGGGCTCACGAGATGAATCGGAAATCGAAACCGCAATCTGAGACATCGTCATCCCTGACTTTTCTCTGACTCTCACCCGCCCAGCTTTTCCCGCATCCGGGCGGCGGCGGCACGGACGTCCGGTTGTCCTAGCACCGCCGCGGTAACGGCAACGCAGCGGATGCCCGTCGCCAGAACTTCATCGACATTTTCCACCCCGATCCCCGCAATGGCGACCAGGGGAATTCGAATTTCCTTCGCGGCCGCCGCAGCATACTCCAACCCCGCCACAAAATCCCGCGGTTTGGTCGGACTTTTGAAAATTGGCCCGACTCCCAAATAATCCGCCCCATCCAAAACCGCCGCCCGCGCCTGCGATAAATTGTGCGTGCTGACACCGATGATCGCGCTGCTGCCCAAAATCCTCCGCGCCTCCGCCGCCGGCAAATCCTGCTGGCCCAGATGCACGCCATCGGCATCGGCTAAGGCCGCGATATCCGGCCGGTCGTTGATGATGCACAAAACCCCGCGCGATCGACACAGCGCCACCAACTGCCGCGCACGCCGCAAGAATTCTCCCGATTCGAGCGATTTTTCCCGAAGCTGAATACAATCCGCGCCGCCGTCGATGGCCGACTCCGCCGCCGCCAGCCACGGTATTTTGCAGGCCGACTCACTGATGAGCACATACAACCGCACCGAGGCAAATCGATTGCCAGGGCGAAGGGTTAGCGCGATTCTCCTCTCAATTTCGTAAAACCGATACCGCAGCGCCTCGATCCTCGCCGCGTCAGCGGGGTCCGAGATTTTCAAATATTCCTCCAGCGTCCGCAGCGCTTCGCCAAGCCGCTTGCCGGCAGCCACGACCACTCCTCGCAAATCCTCCCGCGCGGTCTCCGATGGCTCCTTGATGTTCGTCCCCACATCGGCCGGCGTGTCGCGATACAGAATCGCCTCGTCCAAGATTGGCCGCAGGATTTCCGCCAGTTCATGCCGATTATTTTTCAAATCGGCCGACAAATCCGCCGCATTCAGCACAAATCGCGCATAGTCCTCCACCACGCGCAACGCCTCCCGCGCCCGGTTGGCGTTGGCGTCAATGATGCGGAGAACGGTGGCGTCGGAGGCCATGGGAAGGATTATACAGGCGGATTGCTTTGTTGATTCATGCCTGCCCATTTCGTCTCCGCCGCGTTGCGCTGTAATATCCGCGCCATGCTGGAACCGAATCAGATCGTTAAGGGCGATTGCGTCTCCCTGCTGAACAAACACGAAGCCGAGTGGGTGGACCTGGTCTTCGCCGATCCGCCGTTCAATATTGGATACAAATATCACAACTATCAGGACAAGAAAAAAACCGAGGATTATCTCAAATTCAGCGCTGATTGGATGTCGGCAGTGCATCGAGCACTCAAGCCAACGGGGTCTTTTTACCTGGCCATCGGCGATGAATACGCGGCCGATCTCTGCGTAATCGCCCGCCGGCAAATCGGATTCAATCTCCGCAACTGGATCATCTGGCATTACACGTTTGGCCAGCAGACAAAAAAAATGTTCGCAAAGAGCCACACGCATCTTTTGTATTTCACGAAACAGGAAGAGGGATTCACGTTCAACGCTGATGCGGTTCGCGTCGCCAGCGCGCGTCAGACGACCTATGGGGATGCCAGGGCCAATCCCAAGGGAAAGTTGCCCGATGATGTCTGGTATCTTCGTCCGCAAGAAACCGGCCCGGAATTTTTTGCTGCCGATAGCGATACATGGAACGTCAGCCGGGTCTGCGGAACGTTCAAAGAGCGTGAGGGTTGGCACGGCTGTCAAATGCCGATGGGCGTGCTCGATCGTGTGATTCGCGCCAGCAGCAACGAGGGCGATCTGGTGCTCGACCCCTTCAACGGCAGCGGGACAACCTGCGTCTCGGCCGCGCTGCTCAAAAGAAAATATCTCGGCATCGACCAGAGCGAGGAATACGTCGCCTACGCCAAAAAACGCCTCAAACACGCGCTCGCTCAAAGCACAAATGGCAATGGCGAAGTCTTCGACCCTGATCGCGCCTCGCGGGTGATGACCAAAACCGATGCCTTCGGCCGCGCCCGCGTCAAACGCGGAGGACGAAAGGGGGAACTGGAATTGTTTGAGGGGCGGTTCACGGGCTGATTTCCGGCCTTTTTCCTCCGTCTTAAAAAAATATATTGACATCTACGAAATAAATCGTACATTGAAGAGATGCCCAAACTCCCACGGCCAACCGAGGCGGAAATCGCGATCCTGGGCGTGCTCTGGCGTCGCGGGCCCAGCACGGTCCGGCAGGTGCTCGGCGATATGCCGGCCGGCACCGGTTACACGACCATCCTCAAACTCATGCAGATCATGACCGACAAAAAGCTCCTTTTGCGCGATGAGCAGGAGCGATCGCATGTCTATCGCGCTGCCGTACCCGAAAGCCAGACTTTGCGGAGACTGGCCGGCGATCTGCTGGATCGCGCCTTTGGCGGCAGCGCGCAAAAACTTCTCGTCGCCGCGCTGTCCGCAAAACGCGCCACGCCGGGGGAACTCAAGGAAATGCGACGGCTGCTCGATGCTGCGGAAAAGAAAGAAAGGGGATCTTCATGAATATCCTCCGATTTTGGGAATCTCTCTCCAGTGCGCTGGGCCAATCAGATCTCGTGCAGAAGCTGGGATGGATGCTTCTGCACGGCATCTGGCAAGGGGCGGCCTGTGCACTGGGGCTGTGGATTTTTCTTTCAATGACGCGCGATTTGCGCGGGAGCAGATGGTCCGCCATCCGCTACAACGCGGCGTGTGCGGCCATGCTCGCCGTCGTATTGGCGTCGGCGGCGACGATGGGGTGGTTGCTGCGATCCGCTCCGAACATCAGCAATGCACCCGCAGTCGTGATGCCGGATTTGATCCAATCCGCGCCCGCTTTCACAAATGCCGTGGCGACGCCGACAATCGTCTCGCACAAATTCAATCCACGCTCACTAATTCCCGTCGCGGTCTGCCTCTGGGCGGTCGGCGTGGCGATGCAATCTCTCTGGCAATGTGCCGGATGGCTGCGCGTCGCCCGTCTTCGACGTGGGGCGATGGTGGTTGATCCGACGTGGATAGCGATCCTCCGGCAGACTTCCGCGCGATTGCAGATTCATCGCGCGGTCCGAATCGTCATCGGCGCCATCGACGTGCCAGCCGTCATCGGCGCATTTCGACCGGTGATCATCGTCCCTCTGGCTTTACTGAACGAACTTTCACCCCAGCAGGCGGAGGCGGTTCTGGCCCACGAATTGGCCCACGTTCGCCGATGGGATTACGCGGTGAATCTCATTCAAACCGCCGTAGAAACGCTCTATTTCCATCACCCGGCCGTCTGGTGGATTTCCCGCCAGATTCGCCGTGAGCGGGAGAATTGTTGTGACGATATCGCCGCCCACATCTGCGGCGATGTCCGCCGTTATGCCGACGCGTTGGTGGAGCTCGAAGAACGCCGCGGCCCAGCGCCGAGATTGGCATTGGCCGCAACCGATGGTCTGCTAATTCAGCGCATTCGCCGATTGCTTAGCGCGCCGTCGCCGCGAGGTAATCGCGCTGGCTTCATCACAGTCGCACTCATTGGGATTATTTGCTCGATTTCGCCGGTCGTTTTTGAGAAAACGTCCCGCGCTCGTGCCCAGGCCGTTTCTCCAGCAACGCAACCAAGCGCCGGCATTCTGTCGCCACAACAACAGGAATCCCTGCGAGAAGGAGACGAGGACGCTGCAGCGCACAAACATCTGGTCGTAAGGGTGACCATTGGTAAAGATGGCTTTATTTCGGTCGATGGCGGCGTCGGCAACTGGGACACGTTACGTGACAGCCTAGCAGTCGAACAGCCCGCTGTGCGAGCCGACCTTGTCATTGCTTTGTCCGCTGAGACGCCTGACGTGCCAGTAGGAGATTACCTGAATGCGGAAGCCGCGGCAGCAAAGCTTGTTAAGGATTTTGGGTTGGCGTACGTCAGCGAAGCCGGTGTCGAATATCAGCAACCGGGAGCCACAACAAGACCCGATGGGGTCTATTACATAGGAGGCGCCGCGCGCCGCTCGGGCGTATATGCCCTTGGGGACCAGAGAGTCACGGTCACCGAAGCGCTAATCGCCGCAGGAGGGGTGGATGGAGCCGATAATTCACATGCATGGCTTACTATTATTCGGCGTCTCGGTGGCGAAAAGAGAATTGTCGTGCAGGATAAGCGGCTCGATTCCATTCAACACGGGGAGGCATCGGATATTTATCTTGAACCCAACGACACGCTGGAAGTTTCCATTACGCCGCCCATCGTGGCGCCAGAACCCATGGCCACCATTCACATTTTGGGACTTGTGCGACATCCGGGTGCGTACGCCATCGAGAATCGTCGGGTCACCGTGTTGGAACAGCTCGCCGATGCGCAGGGCTTGCTGGGCGTTGATGACTCGCATGCATGGATCTATCTCATCCGCCGGGAAAACGATTCCGACAAGGTCGTGATTCACGGCGATCGCGTCGATTCCATCGAGAAGGGCGGCGCATCGGATATCGTTCTGATGCCCGGCGACCGGCTGATTGTCACCTCTGCTCCATACACACCGACGACGGAGCCCGAGCAAACGACGGCGCCGTTATCGCCATGATTTTTTTGCGTCCCCTTTGCTCATTCCGCCAGCGCCTTCATCTCCCGATACAAATCCGTTTTGCCTTCGAAACCGATTCCCGGCAATTCCGGAAGCGTGACGTGACCGTCTTCCACTTTCACTCCATCCGGGAATCCGCCGTAGGGTTGGAAGAGATCGGGGTAGGATTCATTTCCTCCCAGGCCCAGGCCGGCGGCGATGTTGAGGGACATCTGGTGTCCGCCGTGGGGAATGCAGCGCGTGGGCGACCAGCCGTGCTCGCGCAGCATGTCGAGGATTCGCAGGTATTCGACCAATCCGTAGCTGAGGGCGCAATCGAATTGCAGCCAATCGCGGTCCGGACGGAGGCCGCCGTAGCGGATGAGATTTGTTGCATCCTGTAGCGAGAACAAATTTTCACCCGTCGCCATTGGGCCGGGATAACGTTTGGCTAATGCAGCTTGCAATTTGTAATCCAGCGGATCGCCGGCTTCTTCGAACCAGAAGAGATTGTAATTTTTCATCCGCTCCGCGTAAGCCAGCGCGTTCTCCCAATCCAGTTTCCCATTGGCATCGACAGCCAAATGCTGGCCCGGTCCGAGCATGCTTAAGACCGTTTCGATCCGGCGCATGTCCTTGTCAATCTCGGCTCCGCCGATTTTCATTTTCACGACCCTGTAGCCGCGATCGAGATAGCTTTTCATCTCCGTTTTCAGGGCATCGATGTTTTTGCCGGGGTAATAATATCCACCAGCGGCATAAACGAAGACGCGGCGATTCGGTCTACCATCGCCGAACTTTTGCGAAAGAAATTCAAACAGCGGCATACCCGCGATCTTCGCAACCGCATCCCACACGGCCATGTCAATCGTGCCCACCGCGACGGATCGTTCGCCATGGCCGCCGGGCTTTTCGTTGGTCATCATGCACGACCAGATTTTGTGCGGATCGAAATTCCTCTCGGATTGACCGAGCAAACTTTCCGGTTTGGCCTCTAAAATCCGCGGAGCAAACCGCTCGCGGATCAGCGCGCCCTGCCCATATCGGCCGTTGGAATTGAAGCCATACCCCACAACTCGCCGGCCATCGCGCACCACATCCGTCACCACCGCGACGAGGCTCAGCGTCATTTTGGAAAAATCGATGTAGGCGTTGCGGATGCTCGATCCGATCGGCCGGGTGCTCTCGCGAATTTCCAGAATCCTCACGGAAAATCCTCAATTACTCGGCTGCGTGGCGGCGTCCGGCTGCGTCGCCACCCAAGGCTGCATCATCTCATCCACCAGCGGCTGCATCGCATCCGCCCAGATTTCATATCCCTTGGCCGTGGGATGCAAATAGTCCGCCATCATGTCGCGCTGCAAAACGCCGTTGGCATCCAGAAATTTCGGACCGACATCGATGTATCGCGTGTTCTTCCCATCATCCAGTTGCGCGAGCTGGGCGTTGACAGCAAACAATTTCGCCCGCCCATCCGCGACATGCGGGCCATCGGGGTATCGTGAGTCCAGCAATTCGTCGGGATCATTTGGATCGTGCCCGCGCGGGAAGATGCCGACGATCAGCAATTTGGCATCGGGCAATTTCTGGTGAATCTCGTCGATGATTTTTTTGTCACCGCGCCAGATCATTTCTTCACTGTCCTTGAAATTGTTGGTGCCGATGAGCAGGACGACGAGTTTCGGATGGATGTTATCAAGTTCGCCATTGTCGATTCGCCAGAGAACGTGCTGCGTGCGGTCGCCGCTGATGCCGAAATTCGCCGGCTCGTATTTGGCGTAATGGGCATCGAAAATTCCCTGATTGGCACTATTGCGCGCCCAGAACTGCGTGATGGAATCGCCCAGGAAAAGAATTCCGATCGGACCCTGCTTGGCGCGATCGAGAAATTTCTGATGCATCCGCAGAAATCCCGTATCCGGAACATTCGGCCCGCGCAATTTCACCGCCGCCACATCCGCCGGTCCCATGTTGTAATCCGGCGCGGCCGGCCGCGTGGAAGGCCGGGTGGCGTTTTGCCCAAATGAGCGCGAAACAAGCAGCAGGCAGAGAGCCAATGTCCCAATTGAAATTCGCCGCGGCAGGTTCATGTAGGTTCCTCGCAGACATCGTTTGAGTCTCGCGCCTACCAGACAATCGGTAGCCCGTATGGGCCAAACTGAAGATCCGATGTCACAATCGTCAGTGACTCAACCTCAGCTTGCGCGAGCAGAAGCCGATCAAACGGATCGCGATGATGCAGTGGCAAAGAGGCGACGCGAACTGCATGGATGGTGCGAATCGGCAGTTCCATGGCCTTTGCCTTCCGCATTCCCTCCGACATGAAAACCTCGACCGGATCAGAAAGACGTATCCTTCCGATCGCGATCTTAATTGCGATTTCCCAGGCGCAAACCGCGCTGACCCAAACCTCATTGTTACGATCGGCGATCGCCGCCTTCGCGGGCGGCGACAGCAAAGTTTCATCCGTCATCATTCGGAGAAAAATGCTCGTATCCAGAAGCAGCTTCATTTCTCGAACTCCGCCAGCACATCCGGCGGCAACGGCTTGTCAAAGTCGTCGGCGATCTCAACTCGTCCCTTGAACGCCCCAAATACTCGTTCATCCGGTTCAATTGGCACAAGTTTGGCGACCGCTTGGCCATGGTCAGCAATCGTGACTTCCTCGCCTCGACGCACTTTTTCAAGTGCGTCGTTCATCGAGGTGCCAAGGTCTTTAATCTCAAGTTGTGTCGCCATAACACATGGATCATACCATACACAATCATGCCCGCACAGCATTCCGCAATGTCACAAACCCCGCGTTGTCCTTGTGGATTTCCCCATGTTCATCCAACTGGATCAACGCCTGCTCCACCGCGGCTTTCAGTTTCGGCCCCGTCCGGGCGAAGCCAAAGAGATGGGCCACCGATTCGATCAGCGCATCGAATTTCAGGCCGAATTGGCGCTGCAAAACGATCTTCACGGCGGCGGCGTATTCCTCGGGGCAAATCATTTCCGCATCCGTCACCGGGCAATCCCCGCCGCGAAATCGAACCGGCGTTTCCTTCATCCCATTAGGCCAGAGAAAATTTTCCCGCCGGGTGAAGAGTGGTGTTTCCAAGGCAGATTGCAACGCCCGCTCGAACGCCTCCTTTGGCCGGGCAGTGGCCTTGGCATCATACATCTCGACACAGGCGCGGATCGCTTCATCCACATGAATCGGCCCCTCGATCCCAACGATCTGCCGAATCGTTCCCGCCAATCGCATCGCCGGAAGTGCCAGCATGGCGTCCGGTTTACCGATCGGTTTTCGGCCGCGCGAATGTTTATAGGGAACGACATCCGTTGAATCATCCTTGAGCTTGGGCGATTCAGGCTCTTGCGGCGGTGGGGCTGGCGGTGGAATTGTCGTGGCGATGGGCCTTGGTGCATCCACCGGCGCAATTTTCAATTCCTCCAGCCGCAATAACAATCCATCCATCGTCGCCTGCGGGCGATGAAAGAAATCCGTGGACCAGATGCGGAAAATTTTCCATCCCAAATTCTCCAGCACTGCTTGCCGCAAGCGGTCCCGATCCCGCGCTGTTGGCGAGCTGTGATACGTTGCCCCATCGCACTCGATTCCCAGCAGATATCGCCCCGGATGCCGCGGATCGACCACCGCCAGATCAATCGCAAATCCCGCGCACCCCACCTGCGCATGCACTTCCCAACCCTTGTCGCGCAGAATTCGACACACCGATGCCTCGAAATCCGAATCATGATCGCCCACCGGCACCGAGGCGGATTTGATGATCCCCTTCTCGGCGGCGTCGAGGTATTCCTTGAGCGTCACCACCCCGCGCGACTGAGTCGCCCCCAGATCGATGTCATCGGCATGAATCGAACTAAAAACAATGCACCGCTGCCGCGCCCGCGTGATCAGCACATTCAGCCGTTTCCATCCACCTTCGGGATTCAGCGCCCCAAAATTCACATGCAATCGCCCCTCGGCATCCTTGCCAAATCCCACCGACAGAAAAATCACATCCCGCTCGTCACCCTGAATGTTCTCCAGATTCTTCACAAAAAACGGCTCGTGTTCGGCGTGCTCGTTGAAAAATTTCTCGATGCGCGCGTCGCCGTTCCTTCGCCGCAGCCGCTCGATTTCATCTTCGATCGCCCGCTGCTGCGGAAGATTCAGTGTTCCGATGCCCAGCGAAAATTGTGGATTCTCCACCGCATGCCGAATCACCTCCGCCGCCACCGCCGCCGCCTCGATGGGATTAAATCGCCCCGCCCCGCGCTGATAAACCGCGTTGGGAACAAATCGAAATGCCAAGCCGAGTTCCGAGCAATCCGTGTGCGGGCTGGGGAACACGCGCAGCCGACCGTCGTAAAATTTCTCGTTGGAAAATTCGATCAGCGAACTGTGCCGGCTGCGATAATGCCAGCGCAATCCGCAGCGATGTTTCATCCGCACGATTCCCAGTGACAGCACGCTCTGCAAATCGGCCGCACGAACTTCCGTGGATTCATCCCCATCCTCATCCTCCACATCCGCCCGCGCAAAAAAATTCGTCGGCGGCAACTGATTCTCATCCCCCACCAGCAGCAATTGCCGCCCCCGCGCCACCGCCCCGTATGCATCGGCCGGCTCCACTTGACTCGCCTCGTCGAAAATCACCACATCAAATTGCAATCCCCCCGGCGCCAGATATTGTGCCACCGACAACGGGCTCATCATGAAACACGGCTTGATCGACTGCATCACCTCGCCCGCCTCGGCAAACAATTTCCGCAGCGGCATGTGCCGGGTCTTCTTGCGAATTTCCGCCTGCACTAATCCGAGCTTGGATTGTCGATGCGCCGCCAGGTGCCCATCCGGCCGGCGCGCCTCAAGTTCGGAAATCAAACGATCCCGCGTCATCAGCAGCCATTGACGATCCAATTCCCGGAATTTGGCGATCAGCGATTCATGATCCTGCCCCCGAAACCCGCGCAAGCTCGGCCGCTGGCCCATCGCCTGTTCCACCCATAATCGATAGAAATGTCGCAAGAAAATCCCCGGAAGATTGCCGCCAACGATGACCAGGTCAGATTTGAAAATCCAATCGACATAAGATTTTAGCGTGCTGTTGGAACATTCGCGCATCGACTGACGAAGATCGATCCAATCATCCAATTTCTCCAACTGTCCCGGCAACGGCGCGAGCCGAGCGGATATTCCTGCCAAATCCGCGGTCGAAAACGGAGCGAGCAGCCAGGCCTGTTCATCGCTGGTAATCGTGGCAAGCCACGCATGCCATGATTCCTGCAATTTCTGCATCGCATTCTGCGCTTCGTTGCTGGCGGACGTCAGCGGCGCGCGGTTGGTAGGATCGGCGAATTTGATTGCGCTATCGACACTGATTTTTCCCGCCAAAATCAATTTGCGAATCGCCACCGCCGCCAGCGCGAATTTCTCCAACGCCGCCCAATCCCCATCGAATCCACGCCACGCGGGCCCGAATTGTTCCGTGAATTGCGGCATTTTTCGTTCGATCTGGCGGCGTAACTCGCCGGATTCCGCTAATGCCGTCAGGATCTTAGTCGAAGGGATTTCATCTTTGATGGCAACCGATCGCAGCCGTTTTCCATCCGAATACCATGACGGCATGATCCACCGCCAGATCGAATGCTCCTGCGATTTGCGGCGATCCAGTAAATCCTTCCAGTCCTGCGTCTCCGCTTCCGCTTTGAAATGCGATTGCCAAATCGAAATCAATTCCGCTCGCCGTTTGCCGATCTTCAGCCAATCCCGCAATTCCGCGCTGATCTCATCGAATCGCGCATCCTGCACCACCGCCGCGGTCATGGCCGGGGCATCGAGCAGAACGCGCGAAATATCGAGATGTTCCTGAAAATCGCGCCAGCAATTCCCAACGGGCCGGGCCAATACGCTCGCCAGCGCCGATGTTTTTTCCTGAGCCTGCGCGATGGCTGAGATCAATTCCCCGCAGGTTTTGACGATCGTCTGTTTTTCCTTAATCCCCGCCGCCGGCAATTCCACGCCGCGCCAGGGATGCTCTGCCGGATTTCCGACGCGCTCCAGCCGGCGGTCCATTTGCTCGAGTCGTTGCCGCGCTTCGGCCAATTGATCGGCGGACCATGCGAGCACGTCCGGAATATCACACTCCGGCTCGATATGGCTGGCCAATCCAATCGCGCGCGACATCGCAATGAACGGCGACACATCCAGCGGCTGCAAATTTTCATGCAGTTCCCGGTGATACGTGTTGAGCTGATCCCGCGCCCGCTGCAAATCCTCGGCCGTCCGGTTTTCCACTCGCCGGCCGCCCGCATCCCGCTGCAGCACGCGGTTGATCTCCTCCAGCACCGCCCGTTTGCTCGCCTGCCGGCTATGCAGTTCCAGCACGAAATCATCCAGCCCCGCCTCCTTCAATCGACGCTTGACAACCTCCAAAGCCGCCGCTTTTTCCGAGACGAACAGCACGGTTTTGTTAGCGGCCAGGCACTCGGCAATGATGTTGGTGATGGTTTGCGATTTCCCCGTGCCCGGCGGCCCGTCGATGACCATGCTCACCCCGCGCTTGGCCGCCAGGATCGCCGCCTGCTGGCTCGAATCGGCATCCACAATCTGAAACGAATCCGCCGGCTTGGTGATTTGATCCAGCGTGATCGGATCGGGAATCCCGTCGCCATTCCGCAAATCCGCGTTCTCAATTCCGGTCAGGCATTGGATCAGCGGATTTCCGGTGAGGCTGACCGACTCCGGCCAATTGCGCGGGTCCAGATCGCGATACATCAGCAGCTTGGAAAAACTGAAAAGGCCAACATGCAATTCCGGCAAGAATCGCCAACCGCTCATTCCCGCAATCGCCTGCCGAACGGCCGCAAAATATCCATCCAGTTCATCCTTCTCCGCATCGAATCCGGGCAGCGTCAGCTTGAATTGATTCTGACAAAGCTCGATAAGGTTGGCATTTGCAAGAATATCATCATCAAACGCCTGGATCGAATACCGCGTGTTGACATTTTTGCGTTTCAATTCCACCGGAACGAAAACCAACGGCGCGCGCGAAATTTCCGAAGATTCATCCGCCTCGCACCACTCGACCATTCCCAGTGTGAGATAAAGAATATTGCAGCCTTGTTCCTGCAGTGCGCTATTGGCCTCGCGCGCCAGGTTCACCAGTCTGGTTTGCAATTTTTCGCCGGAGAGAGCCGTCTGAAGATTGGAATCCTTGTGCCGCTGTGCGATGGTCCCATCAGCCGCGACCTGTGCCAGTGGAAGTTCCGCCCCGGCCGCCGGCGGCTGATCGTCTCTGGGAAGTTTCTCCCGAATCTCCGGCGGGGCCTCCTCCCGCGAGAGAAACTGCATCACCCGCCCCTCTTCGACGAGGATGCGACAGATTTCCCCCGGCAATTCATCGACGATTTCCAGCGTCCGCTGCCCGCCGCGCCGATGGTTAATCAGCCGGTTATTCCGCGTCAAATCCAGCAGCCGCCGGCGAACTTCATTGAGTTTTGATTCGATCAATTCGGGAATCCTTTCCTGCCAAACGCATGATCCATGAGATCGGCAGGCAATTCAATCGCTGATGGGGGTGGAATTTGCGCCTACGGCTTGAGCCATTGCACGAACCAATCGACCGCCGCCGCCTGTGAATCGGGATTGACCTTGTGGCCGGTCTTGGGCTGAATGCGGATGACGAAATGGTCTGACGCGCCGGCATCTGTGTATGCGGCGTGGGCGGCATCGACGCAAAGTTGCACGCCGGGCAGCGGCGTATGGGGATCGGTGTCGCTGTTGATGGCCATCAGCGGACGCGGAGCGATCAATTTCACCATTTGCGGGCCATCGAATTCGCCGTCGATGGTTGTAAAACTCGTGGACGAAATCGGAAGTCGGCGTGGTAATGCCGCGATCCTTGGCGGCGGCGGCGAAGGCGATGGGGATTGTTCCAATCCGCCCTTGCCAATCATTGTTGTCCAGTGCCCATTTGAAACTTTCCAATCCGATGCACGGCACCGCGACGCTGATGCGCGGATCGACAGCGGCGGAGAGATAGGTTTCGATTCCACCTTTGCTGACGCCGTAGAGGCCGATGCGGGTGGGATCGACATCATCGCGGGTTTGGAGGTAGTCGATCAATCGCATGACGTCCCAGACGGTGTCGAAATAAAACGGATGCTCGCCGCCGCCTCGGAAGGTCCGGAGGATGGCGTCTTGATACTCGGCCGACCCCCTGCCGGCCCCATTGCCGGACTTCATGCGCTCGCCGTGATACCGGCCGTCGATGGCGACAGCGATGAAACCACGATTGGCCAGGATTCGCAAAAGCGGCAGCTCATCTGATTTGGTGCCCCCGGTGCCGTGCAAGGCGATGACGACGGGCCGACGAACGGCCGGCCCATCTGATTTTTCGATGAGGAATCCGGGCACGCGCTGCTGAGCGTCGGAAGCGAAAGTGAAATGATATTCCGTCAGGCCATCGGCCGACGGTCGCGTCGTCACGACCGCATCCGCCGCCACCCGCGGCCGATCAATCAACTTCAAAAAATTCCCCCGCGTATCCGCAGCCACCAACCGCCCCAGCGCGACAATGCAAAAGACAAAACCCCAAAACCCCGCCCACAACCCAGCTCGCTCCCGCCGCAAGGATTTCATGGTCTTTTTCATTCCCGAAACCTCTCCGCATCCAACAGAATACCGGGAATCACTGGACGATCCAATTCATCAAGCCGTCAACCCACGGGAAGGAAAAGCCCCTTTTTAGCCGCGTCGCTTGCGGCGCGTGTTGTCCCCGTTATCATTGATGCAGCGGTCGTAGCGACGCAGAAATGCGATCTCAGCCCGCGCAGCCGGCAAAAATAACAACGGAAAAAGGAGCAATCGATGTTGGAGAAATGCAGACGCTGTGTGCGCGCCCGCCGAACGAAAACCCTCGGTATGGTAGAGCCACTCGAAGCGCGCAGGTTGCTCAGCGCGGATATCTTCGCGACTTACAACGACGGCAGCGACAGCAGCAATCCCTGCGCCGTTGGCGAAGCCACCACCGCCGGCCAGATCGTTAATGCCGCCCTGATAACCGGCTTTTCGGAAAATCCCGGAATCGCCATCTCGGGCAACGATCTGTTTATCACCAACTGGGGTACATGGGACGTTAACAACTCCGCTTACGATAACGCCACCATCGACGAATACACCACCTCCGGCACCCTCGTCCAGGCGGGATTTATCCGCGGCATCACCGAACCGTCGGCGATCGCCATTTCCGGATCGGATATCTTCATCACCGAAACCCTCGGTATTGAAGGAACCCAAAGCGTGCTGGCCGAATACACCTTGGGCGGCGAGCTTGTGCATTCCGCGCTGATCTCCAATTTGGACAATCCAGTCGCGATGGCCATTTACGGATCCGATCTTTATATCTCGACCTCACCCACCATCGGCGACACCACGCCCACCATTGCCGAATACACGACCTCCGGCGCAACGGTCAACGCGACGCTGGTTACCGGCGCGGAGAACACACTCGGCCCCTGGGGGCTCGCGGCTGATGCAACCGATCTGTTTCTCACCACCGGCCCCTACGGCTCCGTCAGCGAATACACCACCTCCGGCGCAACGGTGAACCTCTCGCTGATTTCCGGATTGGAACATCCCAGCGGAATTGCAGTTTTAGGATCGGACCTGTACGTCGAGGAAAGCAGCCGCGGCCGAATCGGCGAATACACCACCTCCGGCGCAACCGTCAACGCATCCCTCATCCAAACGCCCGACACGCTCGTCGGCATGGCCATTCAAACCATCGCCGCTCCCGCGAACATTGCCGCAAGCAACGGGACATACACGGGTCAAGTGAGCCTGACATGGGACGCCGCCACCGGCGCGACTTCCTATCAGGTATTCCGCAGCCTCGATACCAATTTCGCCGATGCAACCAAACTCGCCGGGGGCATCACCACGGATTCTTACATTGACACCACCGCCGTCGCCGGCACCGACTATTACTATTGGGTGGTGGGACGCAATGCATCGATCGTCGGCGATGCCGGCGGACCCGCGCTCGGATTCGCCGGATTGCCCGCTCCGGCCAACTTCCAGGCAACCTCGATGTCGCATCACGTTACCCTGACCTGGGCCGCCGTCGGCGGCGCCGTCAGTTATCAGATTTTCCGCGGCGCAACCAGCGATTTCAGCTCCGCCACCAGAATCGCCGCCGGCTTGACGACAACCAATTACAACGATCTCACCGGCACGCCCGGCGTGCTCTATTACTACTGGGTTCGCGCCAAGGGCCCATCCGCCGTCGGCGTCGCTGCCGGTCCAGACACCAGCTTCACGCCACTTGCCGGTCCCGTTGATCTCACGGCCAGCACCACAAACCCGAATGATGTTGCCCTGTCCTGGGAAGCGGTAACGGGAGCAACCAGCTATCAAATCTTCCGCAGCACAACCGACGATGTCGCGACCGCCGCCAAAATCGCCGCCGCCCTCACCGACACAAACTACAACGACACCACCGCTGCCCCTGGCGTGCTCTATTACTATTGGGTGCGCGCGCGAAACCCTGTCGGCCTGGGCAACTACTCTCTTGCCGCATCGGGGGAAGAAATTTGAAAACTAGGGACGGAAAACAGGGACCCCGAAAACCAGAAAACCTGGGTCGAATCAGAGCATGACTATCTCTAGTTCCCCCGATCGAGTTCGCCATCGCGTCAGTAAATTCATTGCAGTTCCAGTCGTGAAAATTGCTCCGCATTTGGAAGGATAACGCCGAGCATGGGGGCGATCCAATTTGCCGTGGATTTTGACCTGTGGCGTCCGCCGAATCGGCGCATATCATCCCACCATGGCCAACGCGCAATCAAATTACGAATCGCTGATCTCGGAATTGAAACAACACGCTCTGCTCGGATCGGTCGCCGCCCTCTTGGGATGGGACGAGCGGACTTACATGCCACAAAACGGAGCGGAACTTCGGGCGAATCAATCCTCCATGCTGGCGCGGATGATTCATGAACGCTTCACTTCGCCGCGCATCGGCGAATTGCTGGCGAGCGTGGAGTCATCCGATTTGGTGAAGGATCCGCTGGGCGATCCGGCCGTCAATGTCCGCCACACACGGCGGCGATACGACCGAGCGACCAAACTTCCGCCGGAGCTGGTTGAGGAATTGTCGCACACCGAAGTTCTCTCCCAACATGCCTGGGCGGAGGCACGGAAGAAGAATGATTTCCCCGCATTCCGGCCGTGGCTGGAGAAAATCGTCGGGCTCAAGCGCAAGCAGGCGCAATGCTATGGTGGCAACTCACTCTACGATGCGCTGCTGGAGGATTTTGAGCCGGGGGAAACATCCGCGAATCTCCGGCGGGTTTTTGAGTCATTGCGCAAACCGCTGGTGGAACTGGTGGGGAAAATCGTCGCCTCATCCCGCAAGGCGCCGGTGGAGATTCTGGAGCATTCTTATCCGGTCGCGCTGCAGGAGAAATTCGCCCGCTCGGCGGCGGCGGCCGTTGGACTGGACTTTAATTCCGGCCGATTGGACGTAAGCGTACACCCCTTCAGCAGCGGGATCGGCCCCGGCGACACGCGGATCACCACGCGCTACGACGATCATTATTTCGCAGATGCATTTTTTGGCGTGTTGCACGAATCCGGCCACGCCATGTACAGCCAAGGCCTGCCGCCCGAGCACTTCGGCGCCCCGCGCGGCGAGGATGTTTCGCTGGGCATTCACGAGAGCCAGAGCCGAATGTGGGAGAATCTGGTCGGGCGACGAAGATCGTTCTGGGAATTTTTCTATCCGAAGGCACAAGCGACTTTCACCGAGACGCTGCGGGATGTACCGATGCAGGATTTTTATTTTGCGATCAACGACGTGCGGCCATCGCTGATTCGCACCGAATCGGATGAGACGACATACAACCTGCACGTGCTGCTGCGATTTGAGCTGGAGCAGGCGCTGCTGGACGGCCAGTTGGCCGCCGCGGATTTGCCGGCCGCGTGGAATGCGAAGATGAAGGAATACCTCGGCGTAATTCCGCCGGATGACACGCGCGGATGCCTGCAGGATGTGCACTGGTCGGGTGGGGCGATCGGATATTTTCCGACGTACACGCTGGGGAATCTGTACGCGGCTCAATTCTTCCAACAAGCGTCGAAGGACATCAACGATCTCGATGGCCATTTCGCCCGGGGTGAGTTCGCCCCGCTGCTGGCGTGGCTGCGAAAGCATATTCACAGCCAAGGGATGAAATTTTCGGCTCCTGAGTTGGTCCGCCACATCACCGGCCGGCCTCTGTCGGCCGAGCCGTTATTGGATCATCTGGGAGCGCGGGCGGCGGAGTTATATGGGGTGTAATCCTTCGGCCGTGCCGAATTTAAATCACTGCGGGCTTTCAGCCTCTGTTTCACCAACCGCGCGCATCTTTCCGTGGCGGACATAAACAACTTGAACAGTGGCAGATTTATCGTCGATAGTGAAGATAATCCGGTGAGATTTGAAGATGACCTGCCGGATTTCCTCGGCAACATGATCCTGCTCGCGGGCCCGGCTGAATCGGCGGGGGAATTTTTCCAGTCGGGAGATTTGCTCGTACAAATCGCGCAGCCAAGTCGCGGCGTTGGCGGGGGATCGCTCAGCAATGTACTCGTACGCAGCCCCAATGTTTGTCTCGGCTTCAGGCGTGACGATGACGAGGTATTTCATGGCAGCGATAGGCCATGTTTTTCGGCAAGCTTCTGGATGAATTCCCGCATTGGGCGGCCTTCCCCGCGCTTCGCCTGTTCCAACCCGCGTCGAATCCCGGCAAGAGTTTCAGAAAGTTCCGCTGCCTCAAGAAGTTTTTGATACGCCTCGGCGCTTTGCACCACGATCTCGGCCTGACCGTTGACGGTGAGCACCTCAGGCTTGCCTGTCTGTTTGAGTCTCTGGATATGTTCTTTGGTGTTGCGGTTAAAGTCCGTGACAGGGTGGATGTCGTTCAGATCGAGCATGGGAGACCTCAACATCTTTTAAGCAGCTTTTAGAATGTTATACTGATTGGATGACCCAGTCAAACGAATACGGTTATGTCGTCCTATTTTCCGCTCTCGCCGCCTGTCTCTCCCCCATTTGGGCCAGGAAGATGCCCAATTCATACAGAAAAATCAGCGGAACCAGCAGGGCGACCGTTGCGGTGACGAGATCGCCGGGGGAGATCGCCGCGGCCAGGACGCACAGGCCGAAATAGACGTGGCGGCGCCAATGTTTGAGGGTGGAAACTTCCACGATCCCAAGCCGAGCTAATGCATTAACCACCAGCGGCAATTGAAACGCCAGCCCAAAGATCAGCAGCAATTGCAGCACGAGGCTCAGATAATCGGTCAGTTGGAATTGCGTGTTGATGAGGTTGTCCGGGCCGAAAGGGATCACGCGGATATTTCCCCCGACGAACATCTTAAGCCGGTGTTCGGTCGTGTCGAACCACATCTGATAATCCTTCGGGCTGGCCGGATCGCCGGGCAGCGATTCGATCACCGAGGGATTCGTCGATACCACGCGAGCCGAGACATCCTGATTCGGCAGCGGAATGGCGTTGGCGCGGCTGATGAAAAATTGAATCGACCACGGCAGCACGAGAAAATAAACAAACAGCATTCCACTAATCAAAAGCGTGATGCTCAGCGGAATATATTTGGTGACATATTTTCGCTCCTTCGGATACAGCCCCGATCGAACGAATTGCCAGAGCTGGTACAAAATCCACGGGCTGGTCAGGGACAGAGCAACGATAAAGCTGATTTTGATGACGGTCATGAATCCGTCGGACAACTCATCGACGTAAAGCTGGGTGCTGACATCCGCTTTTCGCAGGGCGTTGAACAGCGGCGCGCAAAAGATCGCCACCAGCCGATTGCCGAAGCAAAAACAGATGAGGATCGCGACGATCAGCCCCGCCAATCCCCGAAAGATCCGCTTGCGCAGTTCTTCCAGGTGATCGCCGATGGACATCTGGAATGCGTCGGGATCAAACTCGTGGCGGGTGTCGTGCATCTGGCTTTATTGTACAGGCGGCGGCGTTCCGACGGGAAAATTCAATTCCACCACGGAGACACGGAGTTCACGGAGGAGGAAAAAGTCGAAATAAAGATTTCCTATTCCTCTCCGTGTTCTCCGTGTCTCCGTGGTGAGAATTTTTGATTTCAATCGAAATCATCCGGGATCGAATCCAGATCGCGGTAGGACCGGGGCCGGTGGATAGGCTGGGGCGCAATCGGTTCGTCGCTGACCAGATGTTTATCGGTCGAGCCGGTCGGAGTATGCCGGGTTGCCTCGGCCGCGCGCGGGGCCAGGGGCGGCGGAGGAGGAACCGGGGCGGATTGCTGCCCCTGCTCGGCCGGTGAGATCGGGGCGCCGTTTTGGTTGCGGCCTCGCGCGCGGCCACGTCCGCCGCGCCGTCTCCGGCGCCGTCCGCCTTCGCGCGGCGGCGGCGCTTCGGTAGGCAGGGCTTCGTTGCCCGGTTCCGGTGGTTCCACAGCGGGTTCGCCTTCATCCGACCGATCGAATTCCTCGATTTCCTGATCGTATCCTTCAAATGGCGCGTTGACGGGTTGCATCGGCGGCGGTGGCTGCTGCTGATCGCCGCCCTGATCTCGGCCCCGACCGCGCCCACGTCCCCGGCGACCACGTCGTCGCCGCCGGCGGGGTCCACCAGGCTGGCCATTGTCAAAATCGCCGCGATCGCCCTGCTCGGCAGGCGGCCCGACGGTTGATCCGCTGGTATCCATCGCCAATTCGCCCGGCTCCGCCACCGATTCGTCCAATTCCGCTTCGGGAGAATTGGATTCCAGCACCGCCGGCATCGAAACTTCCGACGGGGGCGTCTCCATATCCTGATCCTGTTCTTCTTCTCGCTGATCAACCTCGTCCTCAACGGCGTCGAGATCAAACGCATCGTCTTCAGGTTCCTGATGGCGCGGAGGCAGCGGCGGTCGGCGGCCATCGTTGCGCTGGCGGCCATCACGCCGGCCACGCTGCGGACCCCGCTGGCGCGGCTCGCGCCCGCCGACCGACGGCGGCAGCGGCGGGGACATCCCCAGTTCCGCCAAATAAATCGCGCTGTCCCGCAGGTCGAACAACGCCATCCGGACCTCGTCGAGTCCAACGGCCGCATCGGCGCGGATGATGATTTTCTTTCCGGATTCCGCCTCCAATTCGGCAATCTGAGCGCGTTTGCGGTTCTGGAGGAAAAAGTTCACATCCGGAGCGATGGTCAATTCCACCCGGGCCACCTGCGCGTTGTGGGCCGCGATCGCCAGCCGGCGCATCACATCCAGGCTCATGCTCTCCGGCGTTTTGACCAGACCCGCACCTTTGCAATATGGGCAGTCGCAGTAGATCGATCGCTTCAAACTCGGCCGCATGCGCTGGCGGGTAATTTCGATGATGCCGAACTGGCTCATCGGCAGCACCTTGGTCTTGGCGCGGTCCTTTTGGAAATTGGCGTGCAGTTTGGCGCCCAGCTCGCGGCGGTGGCGTTCGTAACGCAGATCAATGAAGTCGCAAATGATCACGCCGCCCAGATCGCGCAATCGCAACTGGCGCGGAATCTCATCGGCGGCTTCCATGTCGGTTTTGAAGGCGGTGGTCTCGGCATCGGCATGATCGCGGAATTTGCCGCTGTTCACGTCAATCGCCACGACCGCCTCGGTGCTGTCGATTACCAGCGACCCACCCGATGGCAGCGGCACATGCCGGCTGTACATCTGCTCGATTTCCTTCTCGATTCCATACTTGTGGAACAGCGGGACCGGTTCCTCGAATAGCTCGACTTTATTTTTTGCCCGCGGGTTGGCGAGCTTGATGACTTCCTTGACGCGCTTGGCAACTTCCTTGTCATCGACAACGACGCGATCGACATCAGTGGTGAACACATCGCGCACGGTGCGGGTGACCAGATCGCCCTCGGTGTAAAGCTCGGTCGGACCGGGGCCGCTGTCGCGCTTTTTGACCAGGATCGTCCAGAGGCGAGTGAGATAAGTCAGATCGCGCTGGATTTCAGTTTTGCTCTTGCCGATGCCGGCGGTGCGGATGATGAATCCAACATCTTTCGGCGGCTTGAGGGCATCGAGGATCTGCCGCAGCCGACGCCGTTCCAGATCATCTTCAATTTTCCGCGAGACGCCCATCTTTCCCATGCCCGGCATCATCACGAGGATTCGCCCGGGGATGGAGAGATAAGTGGATAGCGTCGGACCCTTGGTGCCAATGCCTTCCTTGATGATCTGGACAATGATCTCATCCCCGCGGCGCAGGCAGCGCTGGATCGGCGGCCGATCGCGACGGGCCATTTTGCGGCCGACCGTCTCCTGCACATCCGCCCCATTCCGCCCGAAATAAGTCGGCATCAGGTCCGAGATGTGCAGAAACCCATTGCGGGCCATCCCGAAATCAATGAACGCCGCCTGGATCGACGGCTCGACATTCGAGACGCGGCCCTTGTAAATATTTCCAACATGGCTGGTGGAGCTGGTTCGCTCCATGTAAAGCTCTTCGAGCTTTCCGTCTTCCACCAGGGCGATTCGGCATTCTTCGCCCTGGGAGACGTTAATCAGCATTTCCTTTGCCATTACTTCTCCGTTGGGAGGTTCTTCCTCCGCTATGGCTCGCTAATCTTCGCGAGCTCAAGTTATATCTGGATCGATTTTCCTGGTTTCATCGCGCAGGTAATGCGTCACCTGGCGTTCAGAATCGAATGTCATGACTCGCCGCGCCACCTGGCGGGCGTTCTCCATAGTCGTTGATCGAATAATTTTCTTTACCTCCGGGATATCCGGGCTGTTCATACTGAAACAAGTCAGGCCCAGCCCCAGCAGCAAGAGAGTGTACAGCGGTTCGCCTGCCATTTCACCACACATGCTGACGGAAATACTGGATCGGGAGCCCTTGCGGATGACATCTCGGATGAGCCTTAATACCGCCGGATGCACCGGGCAAAACAGCCCCGCCACCCGTTCATTGGTCCGGTCCACCGCCAGGGTGTATTGCACAAGATCGTTGGTTCCGATGGAAAAGAAATTCACTTCCTTGGCAAATTCCTCGGCCATGATGGCGGCGGAGGGCACCTCAATCATCATTCCGATGGGGATGTCCTTATTGAATGATACGCCTTCATCCTCCAACTCTTCCATCACATCGCTGAGGACCATCTTGGATTGCCGCAATTCGATGAGGGTGCTGATCATGGGAAACATGATGCGGACATCGCCCAGAATGCTGGCGCGCATGATGGCGCGGAGCTGGCGCTTGAACATGGGGATGTCGTGCAGGCACATGCGGATGGAGCGCTCGCCGAGGAAGGGATTGCGCTCGGGATTTTTGGATTGGGCCTGCGTGTATTTGTCGGCGCCAAGATCCAGCGTGCGAATGACCAGGGGGCGTTTGCGAAGCCGCAGTAGCGCGTCGGCGTAAGCGCCGTAATGCTCTTCTTCGCTGGGTTCATGGCCGGAGGCCAAATAGAGATATTCCGTGCGATACAGTCCGATCCCCTCCGCGCCGCGGCGGATGGCATCATCCACCTCAGCGGGAAATTCGATGTTGGCCTGCAGGCAGACCATGTGACCGTCTTTGGTCTGGGCCGCCAGGTCCTGCAGCAGGGCGAGATCAACTTCAATTCGCAACCGGCGTCGTTCGGATTCGCGCTGCTCTTCGATGGTCTGCTCATCGGGGTTGATGATGACAACGCCGTGATTGCCGTCGATGATGACGACATCACCGGCGTTGACCTCGGAGGTGATATCTCCAAGTCCGACGACGGCGGGGATTCCCATCGCCCGTGCGACGATGGCTGTGTGGCTGGTGCGGCCGCCGGCATCGGTGGCGAAGCCCAGCACATGCGAGCGGTCCAGCGTGGCGGTCTGGCTGGGGAGCATGTCGTGGGCGATCAGAATCACGTCGCTGCCGAGTTGCGCCAGATCCTGCCGCCGCTGCCCCACCAGCCGATGCAGCAGTTGCCGCTCCACGTCGTACACATCCTTCACGCGTTCCGAAAGGTATCGGTCGCTCATCTTGGAAAAGACGGCGGCGTAGCGGTGCATGACCGAGCTGACGGCATATTCAGCCGTGCTGCGATGCTCACGGATTTCCTTCAAAATCTGGTCAACCAGCGATTTGTCGTGCAGGATGCCAATGTGGAAATCGAAGATGCCGACGATTTCTTTCCCCTGATGACTTACCGCGTCGTTCCGCAGCCCCTGCAGCTTTGCGATCGCCGCATCCATGGCCACGTTGAAGCGCTCGACTTCGTGCTCGACTTCCGCGGCGGGTACCTGGCGCTTGGGTACGACCAAATCCTCGGCATCCAGCACGACCGCCGTGCTGATGGCCACTCCCGGTGAAACGCCGATTCCCTTCTTGATCTCCATCGTTCAATCACTCTTCCCCGAATTTGTCCTCAAACAGTTTTGCCAGCGCGATGACCGCGTTCTGGGCGTCTTCGCCGTCGGCCTTGATTGTCAGCGGCGTCCCCTTGACCGCTTCGAGAATAATCATCTGCATCACGCTCTTGCCATCCGCTTCATACGGATCCTCGCCGCCGCGGACGACCGTGATGCGGGCGCGATACTGATTGGCGATATCCACGAACTGCATCGCCGGTCGCGCGTGCAATCCCATCGCGTTGCTTACGATAATGTCCTTGGTAGCGCTGGGCATGGGCGGAAAAACTTTAGAACCCCGAAGTTTCCATCGTCATTTACCCTGATCCGCTTCGTCCAGCAGATCCAATATCGCCTCCTTGGTGGCGCTTTGCCGCAGGAAGCGCCGGAACGTGTCCTTCTGGAGATTGCTGAAGATGATATGCATCGCCTCCAGGTGCTGCTGCGGCTGGTTATCGGGCGACAGAAGCAAAAAGACCGAATAGACCGGCTGATGATCCAAGGCCGCGAAATCCAGCCCCGCAGCGCTGCGGCCGATCGTACCGGCGATCTTCTTCACCAGAGGATGCTTCACATGCGGCACCGCCACGCCCTTGCCAAATCCCGTCGAGCCGTTCGCCTCGCGCTTGACCAGCGCGGCGACGACCTCATCCACGGCGGTTTTCGGCAATGCCCCGGCGTTGGCCAGCGCGCCGACCAGTTCGCGCAACACCCCATCGCGGTCGCTGGCCGTCACTTGCGCAACCACCGCGTCGGGGATGATAAATTCTCTCAGTTTCATTGCTGCTGTGCCCTTTCCATGCGATTGTTTTTCATGTTTTGGCGCGGCGCATTTGGCGCTTGTCCTCGCCGCCGGAATGTTTTCGGTTTCGGAATTTCTTTTTGTGTTCGCTCAACTTCCGCTCCAGCTTGTCCAGGCAGCCGTCCACGCAGGCATAGGCGTCGCCTACATCGTGGTGGGCGATAAAGGTATTGTGGTGCTCGGCATAGACGATCATTTCCACCCGCATGGATTGTTTTTTGGCATTGTCGAAGATGACCTCAATTTCCTGAATACGGTCGTAGTATTTGGTCAATTTCGCCGCCTTTTGCTCACCATACGCCTTCAGTGGAGGGCTGACCTCCATGTGCCGGGATGAAATGGTCACGACCACGACGACCTCCTTAAAAAAGCCCCGATCGCGCGGGCCAATGGCCATTGTACAGCATCAGGGGCATCGGGCGGTACGGGCGTATGAACGGAAATCTCCCCGCTCCGATGCGAATCGGCGAAGCGTTGGTAATCCATCTTTCGCATCCGCTTTATCCCGCCTTTTCCAGCGCGTTTTCCGGCTGTTCCATGGAATCCACAGTGGGAGACTGAATTTTTGGCGGCGCTGGCGAGGGGCTTTCGCCCAATATTTTCGGGGTCGGCATGATGACGCCACCGGTGACCAGCAATCGCATTGCCTCTTCGACGGACATCGGCAATTCCACTACCTTGCGACGCGGCACGACAAGCACGTATCCGCTGAAACTGGTCGGGGTCGAAGGAATGAACACCGTCACCATTTCCTCCGGACCTTTGTCCAGCGTCCACTCCCCGCTGCTGGTGACCAGACCGACCGACCAGATATTCTGCTCGTGCGGCTGCACAGCCACGACGCGGCTGCCGGCGAATTGCTGGGTCCGCTCCGCCAATATGAAATCCGTCACCTGCTTCACCGCCGGATAGATCGCCCGCACCAGCGGAATCCGCAGCAGCGCCCGCTCCGCCACGCGCCAGGCCGTTCGGCCCAGCAAATTGCCGACGAACACACCCAGGAAATACACCAGGATGATCGACAACAGCACCCCCAGCAGGCGCGTCGTGAAATCATCCTCGCTGAGATAATAAAACCGGATCGCATGCCAGGTCTGAAACCAGGCCGGATACCGATTCCCAATGGCAAACCACGCCCAGCAGATGAATTCGATCACATTTTTCCCGATGCTGTCCCACAGAAAATTCCACAGCCACAGCAGGAGCCAGATGGTGATCAGCGTGGGCAGAATGGTGGCGATGCCGCGCATGAAAAATCGCCTGAAATCGGCGACGAATCCATCGCGATGAGGCTTTGGCGGGAAAGGTGGTTGTCCGGACCGGCTCACAAGGTTGACGGTTGTGGACTGATTAAAGCGGGGATTGGACGCACTGGCAACCTTTGCGGCGTGCTGCCGGGAATTTCTTTGTCTCTGTATTGCTGATCACGCTGCAATGTCGCCCCCATTTCCGGTCTCTTACGGCTGTGTGGTTGAAAGGTCCGGCAGGAGCGGCGCCTCGGCGGACGGCTCCGTAGCGGGAGACTGTTCCGGCGAGGATGGCGTCATCGGCGGAGCGGCCGATGGCTGCGTCGCGGCCCGATGGAATTCCTCCACCACGCCCCGGGCAAGTGTCGCCACCAGCGGCTCTTTGTCGCTCTCAAGCCCCACGGCCAGATTTTGCATCTGAGTGACCATCGTCTGCGGCATGACGCGCGACGCCAGCAGCGCCAGAAGACGAGTCTCCCAATCCGCATCCTGCGACATTTTAATCAGCACCGCCGCCTGCTGATCCGGCGGTGTGCACATGGCGATAAGGTATTTGGACCAGGATCGGATGGCGACCGAGTCGTCCTTGGTTTCCTTGTTAATTTGGTTAATGAAGTCCTTTGCGACAGCAACGGTGTTGGCATCCATGTTGGGAACATTGACCTCCAGCGCCACCAGCGACATCGCCTGCAACGCGCGGAATCGCAAGTCCCCATCAGGGCTGCCCAACTCGTTCGTCAATTGCGTTCGTCCATCGTTTGTATTGATTAACGCCGCATTGCGCTCCAGCATTTCGCTCGCCGCCTGAGTTTGACCCATGGGCCCAGGTTGTGGCGCCGCCTGCTGACCGGGCGGAGCGCCGACCGTCTGCGGATTGGTTGTCGCTGTCAGGTTGAGAATAAAATCCCGCTGCGGATACTGCGCCAGCAAACTGTAAAGCAAATCCGAATCCAGCCGAACCGTGGTCGTGAACACTTGCCCCGGCTGGAGAACCAGTCGCTCGTCGATCGGCACCGTCGTGATGTTCGGCAGCGGCTGGCCATCCACGCGCAGGAATCCGTCAATATTCACCATCGGATGCAGACACCCCCGATCGCCGATGCTCAGCGGAAAAGAGCTGAGGTTGCGAATCGAAAGAATCACAAATATCGGTTCAGCGAAATCGTAATTGGATTTGGTGGGTTGCAACTGCAAACTGTAAAAACTCTCCGGCGATTGAAGAATCTGCAGTGAGTCAATCGGGAAATCGTTGAGGACCGCGGCCAGCGAGTCGGATTGGGGCGACGACTCAATCTTGATCCCCATCGGCTTGAATTGCTCCATCAATGTCACCCCGATCGGGCCGGAGGGATATTTGCTCGCCAGGCGCTTGGCGTCGGCAATGGCCTGGTCATGCGAGGTGGTGTCGGCAACCTCAATCAGAATCGCCCCCAGCGCAGCCAGCGGATCCTGATCGGAAACCGATTTAAATTTTGTCAGTGCCGTCGACGAGTCGCCGCCGATGTATTGCCGCCAGCCCTGAAGCCGAACTAATTGCGCATCCGAATCCTGCAATAGTTTCCCCAGCACATCCAGAATTTTGTCGGCCGAATCGGTGTCGTGTTTGTAATACAATTCGAACCATGCCAGCGACGCCATGGCATCCGTGTAACTCTGGCCAAGCTGCACATTGCCGGCGGTCTTGAGCAACTGAAGATCGCCGGAAAAATCGGGCAGCGGCGACAGGTCAGCGCTGTCAATCGGACGGGTCGTGGCAGTGGCATCCCCCATTTGCTGACGAATCACGGCAAGATGGTTTCCAATCGCATTGGATGCCTGGAGCATTACGGCATCCTGTTTCGTCTGCAGGTCTTTGTTGTCCTTATCCTGCCCGGCGTTGTATCGCAGCACAGACAGATAACTGAACCAGCCATCCGCATCATCCGGCGCGGTTGTGCAATATTCGCCTAGCGCCGTTGCCGCCAGATCGGTCTGATCCCCTATGAAAAGCTCCGTTCCAATGCTTCGATTAAACATGGCGTCTGGAAGCTGTTGCACCGCCACCGAAATCTTGGAAGCCATCTCGTACCAACCACCGGCGTTGGGAATCATGCCTTGATCGGCCAATTCCTGACCGATGCGCGACATGGCCCAGGAGTTGCCGGGGTTCGCCTTGACCATCCGCAAAAGCAATTGCACGCGTTCCGCCGGCAGCGCGTTGGGAGGCAGAAGCGAGTATTTAATGTCCAGCGCCGCGACATTCGCCGGATTATCCACCAGCGCCGTATCGAGCATCTTTATTGCCGCGGCGTTTTCCGCTTTGTTCAGTAGCAGCCGCGCCGCCCGAACCGCCGCCTCGCTGCGCACCGCCGGGGGAATCTGCTCCGTGCGAATGATCTGATGGAGCATTTTCAACTGTTCGTCGGCGCTTTGTTTTTCGGAGAGATAAATGTCCAATGCCTGGACCTGGGCAACTTCATCGGCGGGCTCGAGTTTTCGGTAGGCGTTGAGGATATCCAGCGCATCCTTGGTGTCACCCAGTTGCAAAAGGTCCTGGTACAACTCGCGGGCGAAGCGTGGCTCTTTGGGGGCCAGATCGTATGCCGCGCGCATCAGCGCCGCGGATTCCACTCGCGCAACATCATCCGCGATATTGCCGTGCGTCCGTTGATGGGCAAAGACATAGAACTGCTCGGCCAGCGCAAGCGATCCATCCGGGGGAGCGGAATCATCGGCCATCGCCTGATTTACGCAAAACATTCCCAGCGCGATGGACAAAATCAGCGTCGGTCGAATCCTCATCGGTTTCCTCGTTGATCGGGGTTCTGCGCAAACAACTCGGCGACGATCGGCCGATCGGCCGCGATCTGCTGCGGATCGACCAGCAACTCCGCCCGCCGACGCAGCCATTGCGCCAGCTCCGCCTGGTTGCTCTTGAGCGCCGCCAGCGCCAGCAATGCCTGAGATCGGGCGGCATTGAGTGTCGGCATCAGTTCCGATAACTGAACCTTCAGCGACAGCCCCTGCAGCATCGCATCCCATGCTCCTATGCGCGAACCATAGTCCAGTTGCAATAATTGCAGTGTGAGCGATTCATTTAGATTCAAACGATATCCAAATAGCCCGTTCATGGCTTCATAGGCGCCGGTCAATTCGCCCATCTGTAATTCAGAATCGGCCAAGAGCAGGAGGGTATTTTTAGATAATCCGCGAAATCCGCCCAATCTTTGCGATAAAAGCGCCCGGCAGAGCAACGCCGCCTCCCGCCAGCGGCGCTGGGCATGCCGCAAAAGGGCCAGATGGTGCATACTAAGCAACTTGGCCCGGCTGAAAAGCGAAAAACTCCGCAAAGCCGTGTCGATGTGGTGTTCGGCCTGCTCGTACTGCCCGGCCGCGATCAGCGACGGCGATTGCGCCGCAATGCGCGTCCCCTGCATGCTCCGGTAACTCAATAGGATCCACGCCCCCCCGATCAGCGCCAGCAGCAGCGCGCCGTTTTGGTGCATCCCAAAAACCGGCGCCCCGATCAGGCATGCCATCGCCGCAATCAACATCGCCGCGCGCAGCAGAAACGCGATGACTATGTCACGGCGAAAACGGGATATCGTCAGGTCCACGGAAAGCATCGCTTGGTATCACCTTAAGGAAATTATTAAACCACTCCAGCCGGCGTTGGAGTCGCGGGGAACTTCTCGGCAACGGGCTTGATCTCCGGATATCGCCGGAGCAACTCCACCACCGGCGACAAAACCGTGGCATTCTCATACGCCACGCGAGCCTCATCCGTCTGGCCCAGCAAATCGTAAGCCCGCGCCACCAACCCCCACGCATCGGCCACGCGATGCCCCAAACTCTTTCGCATCAATTCAAGCCGCTCCTGAAACATCTGGATCGCCTCGCGCGGATGCCCGGTTTTCACATCCCGATAAATTTCCAGCAGCGCCAACCCCGGCGATTCCGTGCCCCGGCTTCCCCGCCGCAAATCGGCAATCGCCCGGTCGGCATCCAGCAATCGCTCCTCGCAGAGCAACGCCATCGCCCGTCCCAGCCGCACCGCATGCGCGGATGAATCATCCAGCGGCACTTCCTCCAATACCTGGTCGTACACTCTCACCGCATCTTCATATCGGTGATACCGCGCCAAAACCAACGCCAGACAGAGCAACCCCTGCGCCCGCATCACGATCGAACGGATCGGTCGGGAGAGATACGCCTGCAACGCCATCGCCGCCTGCGGCCAGCGGCGAAGCTGGATTAATTCCTCGACTGTCTCCAGTTGGGCCTGTTCCCGCCGCGCCCGGCGAATCACCAGAAATCCATTGCTGGTAACAAACACCAGAACAATAGTGAACCCAAAACTCACCAGAAGGGGAATCCACTGCTTCAAATCATCCTGCTGCCGTCCCAAAAGCCAACCCACCAGAATCGCCAGCAGAAATCCCGCCACCCCCATCTGCAGCCACCCCGGCCGCGCGCGCGGAGCGCTGGCATCGATCAGTGCCGGCGCATTAAGAAATCCATCATCAGGCGCGGATTGGGTCATTCATCTGATTTTAGGCGAAGAGATCAGGAATGGAAGGTGCGAACCGTTCCACAAACCGCCCCCACCGGGCTGGTTCACTTCAGTGACCAGCCATACCGAGCTGGCCACTGAACACCCCATCGCGGTTAGAATACAGCTGTGCCCGGTGAATTTGAATTAATCGAGTGGTTCCGCAGCCAACAAACACCATCGCCTCTTGTCCAACTCGGCAGCGGCGACGATCTCGCCATCCTGCAATGGCCCAAGGACGATTTGCTTCTGGTCGGCGTAGATCAAGTCATCGACGGCGTCCATTTCGACTCGGCAATTCACTCCCCCACAAGAATCGGCCGGAAAGTAATGAATCGCAATCTCTCCGATTGCGCCGCCATGGGCTGCCTCCCCGCCGCCGCCGTGGCCACCGTCGCGCTGCCGAGAAACATTTCGACGCAAGCAGTACAAGAGTTATATCTGGGCATGAAAACCGCCGCCGATGTGTGGGACTGCCCCATCGTCGGCGGCGACACCGCAAGTTGGGACGGCAAACTCATCGCCACCGTCACCATCCTCGCCCGCTCCGCCGGCATCACGCCCGTCCGCCGCACCGGCGCCAAACCCCGCGACGGCATCTACGTCACCGGCCCATTGGGCGGCAGCATCCTCGGCCGACATCTCGATTTCATCCCCCGCATCGATCTCGGCCGAAAACTCGCTCCGGTCGCCACGGCCATGATCGACATCAGCGACGGCCTCTCACGCGACCTGCGGCATATCTGTAACGGCGCTGTCCTCGAAGCCGCCGCAATTCCGATTCACCCCGATGCAATCGAACTCTCGCACCGCGACAGCATTTCACCGCTGGAGCACGCACTAAATGATGGCGAAGATTACGAATTGCTCTTCACGAGTTCCCAAACCCCGCCCGTGGGTATTCGCATCGGAACAATTCAACAGGAACCGGGAATCTGGCTGCACACCCCCGACAACAAAAGCATCCCCCTGCAATCGCGCGGCTGGGAGCATCGCGTCCACGGATAACTCTGGCTACGCTGAAGAAAAATCAATTTCCACCACGGAGACACGGAGGCCACTGAGAGATGCAAAATCAAATACATTTTTAACCACGGATAAGAAAAGGATTGACACGGATGAAATCAAATTCCCCAGCATTTATCCGTGCCCATCTGCTTCTTATCCGTGGTTAAATTGAATTGAATTTCTCCGTGCTCTCCGTGCCTCCGTGGTGGAAATTCTTTTTCCCCGAACGGAATCAATCAATCGCCTGCAGTCGACCATCGAGGAACGCCTGCAAAATCAAACTGGCCGCCAGCGCGTCGAGTTGGGATTTCTTTCCTTTTCGAGTGATTTTTTCCCCGCCGCGTTTGCGGTCGACCAGCAATTGTTCGGCCTCGAACGTCGAGAGCGAGCCATCCATATTCAGCGGCAAGCCAACCACCAACCGCTCGACATCTTCACGCTGCACAATTTTCAAAATGGGATCGATCGCCTGCTCGAGATCTCGAACGCTCAAAACTTCCAGCGGATTTGCAAATTTTCCTGACGAATCTGAAATGGCCAATCCCACTCGGCGAGTGCCAGGATCGACGGCGAGGGTTCGCATGTCTATTGAAATTTATCCCCGTACTTCTCTTTCACTTTTCCAACCAATTCCTTCACCCGCTGGGCCTGATCCTTCGGACATATCAGGGTGGCGTCCCGGGCATGGACGATGATCATGTCGCTGACGCCGATGGTGGAGATCAGATGTTCCGGGTCCTGATTCACCACGACGTTGTCATCCGAATCGAGAAACACCACGCACTTGGCGCTGACGGCATTGTTATGCTCATCCACCGGCAATGTCTCCGCCAACGCCGGCCAGGAGCCGATGTCCAGCCAGTTCACCGGCATCTCGACGACGACCACTTCCGCATTCCCCTGCTGCCGGCTGACCGGTTCCATGATGGCGTAGTCGATGCTGATCTTGGGCAGCCGCGGATACACATCCTTGAGCACAGCTTCCTGACGGGGGGTGCCCCAGGCCTCGGCGATCTGCGTCAGCCCGCGGTGCGATCCCGGCAGATGCGTGGCGATTTCCTTCAGCACCGTGTCGCAACGCCAGACGAACATGCCGCTGTTCCAGTAGTACCGGCCGGATTCAACATATCGGTCCGCCATCGCCTTGTCCGGTTTTTCGAAGAATCCCAGGACTCGATAAGCGCCATCGAGACCCAGCGATTCGCCGCGATGGATGTATCCCAATCCCGTGTGGCCGTGCGTGGGGATGATGCCGAATGTGACCAATGCGTTGGGCCGCTTGGCGCAGACATCAAACGCGGTCTCCAGACTCTGCTGAAATCGCGCCACAGGCTCGATGACATGATCGGCCGTGGTGACGGCGACGACCGCTTCGGGATCGCGCTTCTGCAAGATCGCCGCGGAGAATCCAATGGCATTGGCCGTGTCCCGCCCCATCGGCTCACCCAGCAAGTTCTCGCGCGGAAGTTCCGGCAATGCCTTCATCACACCCTCGGCATGCGCCATCGCCGTGCAGACAAAAATCCGATCCACCGGCAACGGACCGCGCAGTCGTTCATAGCTGAGTTGCAACAAACTTTTTCCGTTGATGACCGGGAGGAGTTGCTTGGGCAGGTTGCCGCGCGACAGCGGCCAGAGCCGCGTTCCTGATCCCCCTGCCATGATCACTGCATAACGCATGAGTTTTAATTACCAGCCATTGCACACATCGGCAACGTGGCCGGTCGGGTCCAGCAAGCAATTATAGCCGCCCAATCGCCGTCCGATAAGTCCTGATACAATCTCCGCAATGGCGTTCACCTGCAATATCGACCGCAGAGGCAGGCAAATTCGCATGATCAACGGCATCGTCACCGTCATTTTGGGCATTATCGCCCTCTTTGTCCTGGCGATTCCCCGCGGCGGCGTTCTCCTCTGGAGTATCACGATCATTCTGCTCTTCGCCGGCGCATTCATGATCTTCGAAGGCGCCATCGGTTGGTGCGCCCTGCGGGCCATGGGCGTGAAGACGAAAATTTAATCACTGGCCAGTTCACTGTGCCTTGGTAAACGTCATATTCATTCCCTGAATCGTGCCATCCGACATCAAAGTGAAATCTATATCGCCGGTTCTGTCGTGGATGGTAATCGTGTTTCCGACCATGACGTAATGATCCGGCACCATCGCCCCGGTCGGATCCGTGACATTCACCAGTTGATCACTGACAAACTCCAGCGATGCCCCGCCCGGGGCATTATATTTGCCGCTGACGGTCTTATCCCCGCATCCCAATCCGGTAGCGCTCAGCCAAACCAGCAGACAAGCAATCAACGATCTTGCGGCAAATTTGCGAATCATCGTTTCTCTCCAGTGAATCGGTCCAACCCCCAAATCCGATAGCCGTATGCTACCTCTGATCCCGCCGATGGCAAAGATCGATCCCCCAAACAAAACGCGGCAATAAAAAATTCCGAAATTTACCTTGCAAACCGACCTATGTTCGTATAATGTTTGGATTGTCAAATGAGTCGCTCCGAGTGTGCAATGTTACGGAATGTTACACAATGTTACGATTACCCCCCCCCACCCCCTGATGCATTGGCATTGCGCGACGACGTCAGAGAGGCAGGTGTCGACTAATGCGCCGTGACAAACTCAATCTTCCCGATCCGCGGCACCAGCCCCGCATCCGCCCCGCGATTGAGCAATGTCGTAATCGCCTCGCGCCCGCGCGGGCCGTAATCGAGTGTCCAATGATTCACGTACATTCCCACAAATTCATCCGCCAGTTTGCGGTTCAGATCGCGGCCGAATTGCAGGGAATACTCCACCGCTTCGGGGCGATGATCCAAACTAAACTGAATCGAGCGTTTCAAAATATCCGTCGCTTCCTGGCAAACCTTCGCCCCCAAATCCTTGCGAATGCAGTTGCCCCCCAGCGGCAATGGCAATCCGGTCTGTTCGTGCCACCACTTTCCCAAATCGACGATCAAACTGAGCCCCAGCGTGCGAAACGTGAGCTGGCCCTCATGGATAATCAGCCCCGCATCCGCTTTACCATCGCTGACGAATTTGGGAATCTGATCGAACGGCACGGTGATCGCGCGGAACGCCTCGCCTGCTTTCCCGATACAAAGTTGCAATGCGAGAAACGCCGTCGTCAATTCGCCGGGAATGGCAACCGTCTTCCCCAGCAAATCCGCCAGACTCATCGGCGAGTTGGCGACCACCATTGGCCCATATTTATCCCCCATGCTGCTCCCGCAACTCGTCAGGGCATATTTATCAGCCACATACGGATACGCATGGATGGATATGGCAGTGATCTCCAATTCCCCGTTGCGCGCCCGCTGGTTCAGGGTTTGGATATCCTGCAAAACATGCTCAAAGCGATAAGGCCCGGTATCCAGAAGATTTCTGGCCAGCCCGTAAAACATAAACGCATCGTCGGGGTCTGGCGAATGCCCCAATCGCAGCAGTATTTCTTGCATAACTCCGGCGAGTATAGGTCCGTTTCGGCAACGGCACCATCATTCTGGGGTATGAATGGGAATAAGCCGATGCTGAATTCGTTGTACAATGGATAACAGCCTTTTGGATCAACCATGGCAGGGATTCATCCACTTTTAGCGCCTTATCAACCTTCGGATTCCGATCCGTTTGATCGGATGAAGGCCGCGCATTTGCTGAACCGCGCCGGCTTTGGGGGAACGCCGCAGGAGGTGGACCGGGTCCTGAGCCTCGGCCCCGAGCGCTCGGTGGATTGGCTGATGGATTTCCCCGATGCCCCAGCCGAGGAACAATCCCAGAGCGATGCCCCCGATCTCTCCGGCATCCAGGGTGTGCCCACCAGCTTCCGCGAAATCCAGATGCAACTCGCCGGCAAGACCCCGGACGAACGCAAAGCGCTCCAGCAACAGATCATGGCCGCCAACCGCGACACCACCAACGCCACCATCCAGTGGTGGTTGAACCGCATGGCCGCCGGCGCCTATCCGCTTCAGGAAAAACTCACATTCTTCTGGCACGGTCATTTCACCACCAGCGCCAACGACGAGCGCCAGGCGATGCTGATGTGGCGGCAGAACGAACTGCAGCGCCGATACGCCGCGGGAAATTTCGAGCCCTTCGTCCGCGCCATCTCGCGCGACCCGGCCATGCTCGATTACCTCAACAACAACCAGAACCGCAAGGAACACCCCAACGAAAATTATGCCCGCGAGCTGATGGAACTTTTCACCCTCGGCATCGGCAACTACACCGAGGACGACATCAAGCAGGCCGCCCGCGCGTTCACCGGTTGGGGACATGATGGCGAGGATTTTGTGTTCCGGCGGGGAGATCACGATTACGGCGAAAAAACTTTCTTCGGCCGAACCGGCAACTTCGACGGCGACGACATCATCACATTAATTCTCCGAAATCCCGCCTGTCCGAAATTCATCGCCGGCGAACTTTACAAATGGTTTGCCACCGACGACATCGAACCGGCCCTCGCCCAATCGCTCGGCGATGTGCTGTACGACAATCAATACGAAATGCGTCCGCTGATCCGCACGATCCTCACCAGCCAGGGATTTTACAGTCCACAAGTCATCGGCTCGCAGATCAAATGCCCGGTGCAACTGGTGGTGGGAACCGTGCGCTTGCTGAACGTGCAAATGCCGCCATTGCAGCAGACGCGCGGATATCTCACGCAGATGGGGCAGATGCCATTCTCGCCGCCGAATGTGCGCGGCTGGCCGGGCGGGCATATGTGGATCAACACCAACACACTGTTCGTTCGCTACAACACCGGCCTGGCATTGGCCGGCGGACCGCTGCCCGTGCTCGATCGCATCACGCCAAAAGGTCAGGACAGCGGCAGGCCGCTCGCCGCCAGGGATCTCCGGCCCTCGAATTTCGATCCGGGATCAATCGACATCGCTGACGCCACGCCGGAGGAGATCGCCCAGGCCTGGGTGGATCGCTTGATTCAGCGGCCGATTGACAAAGACAAAATGGACGTCCTGATCGACGCCGCCGGCGATGGTCCGCTCGGCAATCCGCCGGCCCGGCGCGTCGTGCAATTGATTGTTTCCATGCCCGAGTATCAACTTTGCTGATTCGGAGTTTCCTATGTTCGACAATGTCACCACTCGCCGTATTTTCCTGCAAAAGGGTCTGACTCTTCTGGCGGTCGCGCCCACGATTCCGACCTTTCTCGATCAGACGGTGCTCGCTCTGACAGATCCGTCCGACACGAAGCGCACCCAACAGGATTCCGGCACCGATGGGAAAATCCTCGTCGTCGTCCAACTCTCCGGCGGCAATGACGGACTGAGCACCGTCGTCCCCTACGGCGACGATGTCTATTACCGCGCGCGCACCGCCATCGCCCAGCCGGCCGACAAAGTGTTGCGCCTCAACGACTACATCGCCCTGCATCCGAATCTGGGGCCGATGAAAGAGTTGTATGACGCCGGCGATCTGGCGATCGTGCAGGGCGTTGGATATCCCAATCCCAACCGCTCGCACTTCCGCGCCATGGACATCTGGCAGAGCGCCCAGCCCGAGCGCGATGTGGCCGACACCGGCTGGCTCGGCCGATATTTCGACAACACCTGCCCTGGCTGCGACCCGCACGTCGGCGTCTCGATTGGCGAAACGCTCCCGCTGGCGATGCAGGGCGAAAAAGTGATGCCGCTCAGCATGGAAAACCCGCGCGCCTACCGCTACAACGGCCGCGATCAGTCGCATTATCTCAAGCTCAATCAGTTGGATCAGCCGACAACATTGCCGGATGTGGAGACGGTGGATATCCCGCAAATCGCCGGCGCGCATCCGATCACCACACCGGCCTCGCAACTGGATTTCCTCCACCGCACCGCGATGGATGCACAACTCAGCAGCGAGGAAATCATCCGGATCACCACGAACCACAATTCGCCCAAGGCCTATCCGGCCGGCGAATTCGGCGCGGGATTGAAGACGATCGCTGCCATGATCGCCGGTGGATTGCCGACGCGCGTCTATTACGTCGCCCTCAGCGGATTCGACACGCATGCTCAGCAATTGCAGCGGCACGACACGCTGATGACCCAACTGGCCGCCGGGCTTTCCGCATTCTGGTCGGATTTACAGGCACAAAAGAACGACGATCGGGTGATGCTGATGACCTTCAGTGAATTCGGCCGCCGCGTCGTGCAAAACGCCAGCAACGGTACCGACCATGGCGCTGCCGCCCCCATGTTCGTCCTCGGCGGACAAATCCAGCAAGGCATCATCGGCAATCATCCGAGCATGACCGATCTGGATCAGGGCGACCTGAAATATCTCGTCGACTTCCGCTCGGTGTATGCGAGTGTCTTACAAAAATGGCTGGACACCCCGAGCAAACCGATTCTCGGCGATCAGTTCCCGATTTTGCCGCTGGTCAGGGCTTAAGGATTAAAGAATAAGATGGAACCACGGATTACACGGATGAGCACGGATAAAACCCAAAGAGAATCAAATTCTTATCCGTGTTCATCCGTGTAATCCGTGGTAAAAATGAATTTTGAATTTCTCGGCGTCTGCCTCGGCGCTCTCTGCGCCTCGGCGGTTGCATTGATTTGGATTTGGAAAGTATGCCAGAAAAGCAAGGATGCTTACTTCTGTCGGAAGACGATTCTTCCGCGTGTCGTGTCGTAGGGCGAGATTTCCACTTTTACCTTGTCGCCCGGCAGGATGCGGATGAAATGTTTTCGCATTTTCCCCGACACATGACCAAGAATTTCGTGCGTGACACCGCCCTGCTCGACACGCAGTTTGAATTGCGCGTTGGGCAATGCCTGGGTCACAATCGCCTCCACCTCGATCGGCTCGCTTTTCGCCACAGCCACATCCTAGCGGCCCGCGCGCAAGGCGGCAACAGAGAACAAAATGCGGGTTGAACCGCCAAGACGCCAAGAACGCCAAGGTAGGAAAATACGCTGAGAAGAAAATTCGAAATTAAAAATTTGAAAAACTCATTAATCCCATCCTCAAAACCGAATTTAATTCCTTGGCGTATTTTCCTACCTTGGCGCCTTAGCGTCTTGGCGGTCAATCCTCTTCGTATTTCCCTCTCGATATGCACAATGACGCCTCCAGAACATGAACCTCTTCGACACCATCGCGGTGCTGCTTGGGCTGGCGGCACTGTGCAGTTACCTCAACCACCGCATTCTTCGCCTGCATGGCGGAGCAGGCGTGATGATCGTCTCGCTGGCGCTTTCGCTGGGACTGCTAGTCCTGCAGGCCGCCGGCGTGGAAATCCATCAGCGAATTTTCGAATTTCTCAGCGGAATTCAGTTCGGCCCGGCGCTCTTGAACTGGATGCTGGGATTCCTGCTTTTCGCCGGGGCACTCACGCTCGATCTCGAAGAACTCAACCGCCAGCGCGGCATCATCGCGGCTTTGTCCGTGATCGGCACGATCATCTCGATGTTCACCGTGGCCGTCGTGATCTGGGCGGCCCTGCATGCTCTTGGCACCACGATGGACTGGATGTATTGCCTGCTCCTGGGCGCGCTGATTTCTCCGACCGATCCCATCGCCGTCCTGCAACTCATCAAACGCATGGGCGGACTGCGGCGAATGCAAACCATCATCGGCGGCGAATCGCTCTTCAACGACGGCGTCGGCGTTGTGCTGTTTCTCACACTGCTCGATGTCGTTCGCATCGGCCACCCCGTTTCGACGCCGACGATTGTGCTTTTATTCCTCAGGGAATGCGGCGGCGGAATTATCCTCGGCCTCGTCGGTGGAATCATCGTTTACTGGATCATGAAGCGCGTTCACGATTTCGGATTGGAAGTGCTGCTGACATTGAGCCTGGTCATGGGAATTTTTTCCATCGCGCAGCGGTTGGGTGTGTCCGGCCCCATCGCCGAGGTGGCCGCTGGATTGCTCGTCGGCAATCGCGGCGGCGTCCTGAAAATGCCCGCCGACGTGGTCCAGAATCTCGATCAGTTCTGGGCCATGGTGGACGAAATCCTCAACACCGTGCTGTTCATGCTCATGGGTCTGGAAGTGCTGGTAACGCCGATGTCTGTCAAGCACCTCATGGCCGCGGCGATTGGAATTCCCGCGGTGCTCTATGCCCGCTGGATCAGTGTCAGTTTGATCATGATGCCATTGCAACCGCGCGGCCCTGCGCGCTCGGTGATGGTGAGGATTCTCACATGGGGCGGATTGCGCGGCGGATTGGCGATTGCCATGGCGCTCTCCATTCCCGACGATCCCCACCACAACCGCGAACGAATCGTCGCAATCACCTACGGCGTGGTGGCCTTCTCAATTCTAGTGCAGTCCACAACGATGCAGCGCGTGCTGGCGCGCAATTCGGCCTATTTGTGAATTATGGAAAGGCGAATTCCTCGCGGCCCGATCCTAATTTTGTCGCGTTCTTGATTGTCAGAATCTTAGGCGATGGCGTCTTCTTATGCGAAAGCGTCGAACGCCGAGCCTGTGGAAATCGCGGGAGAGGTGGTGGGGTTCGATCCACCGCTCATGACGTCCCGCATGGCGTTGAGAAAATCCTGGTTGTACTGCTGGGGATCGATGCCGTCGGCTTTGAGTGTCTGATAAAAAGTGGCTTGCGCCGGTGTGCCGTTGGCATCGGGCATTCCGGCGCCGGCGGTGGGATTTCCCGCCAGAGGATTTCCCGATTGCGAGGTGGAATTGGTGGAAGAAAAATCGGTCCCGTTTTTGGCGCTGGCCAGAACTCCCTCGATCGCCTGCTCGACGACCTCATTGGGGTCCTCGGCAGTACCGGAGGCCTTGGCGGATTGCAGCGCGCCGGTGACGGCCGACTGAACGGCGGAGAAAAATCCGGAGGCGTCCTTGTCGCCGTGCTTTTTAGAACCGTTCTTGGTCGTGTTGCCGGAAAAGAGCTTCTTTTCCAGCGACATAATGTCTTGCGACCCCGCCAGGCTGCTGATAAGCGACATACCGATTCCTTTCGAAAACTCCAATTTCCGATTTTCCTAGTTATCGGTCATCGGCAATTTTTGCTTGAATGTATTCAACGAGGAGATCAACCATGCGACGACATCCAAACAAACGCACGCCAATTCTGATCCTTCTTTGCCTCTTTCTTGTTGGCGGATGGGCGACGAATCTGGCGATCGCTCAGGACCAACCCACTCCGGCACCGTCGCGCTGGCCGATGCAGGTGACCACCTCCGACGGCGAGCAGGTCGTCATCTTCCAGCCGCAAATCGACACCTTTCAGACCAATCAGTTGACCAGCCATGCGGCCGTGTCGGTGACGATGCCCGGCTCGACGACGCCGATCTTCGGCGCCATCTGGCTTGCCGCGCGAGTGGATGTCGATCGGGTGAATCGCACGGTGCAGATTCTCGACGTGCAGGTGACGAACACGAAATTCCCCGACGCCACGCCGGTCGCAGCCCCATCCTTGGACGCGGCGGTTCGACAGGTGCTGCTCGCTAATCGAATCTCACTCTCGCTGGATCATCTGCTCACAAGCCTGGAAGTGATCCAGCAGCAGCAGTCCGCCTCCGCGCAAATCCAATCTGTTCCTCCGGCGATCATCTTCCTGCAACATCCGGCCATGCTCGTGCTATACGACGGCACACCGCAACTCATGCAGGTGGTGAATTCCGATCTGATGACGGTCGTCAACACGCCGTTCTTCGTCGCGCTCGATCCCGGCAGCAAAGCATATTTTCTCAAAGGCGGCGGAAGATGGTTCAGCGCCCCCGATCCAATGGGCCCGTTCGCGGCAACATCGCAAACGCCTCCGGCAATCTCCACGCTGGCCGATGAAATGGGATACAAGGACCCCCAGACGCCAATCACCGATGCGCAATATGCCGGCATGCAGATCGTCACCGCAACTATGCCGACCGAGTTGATCTGGTCCGACGGCCCGCAGCAAATGGCGACGATTCCCGGCACGGGATTGTTGTATGTCACCAACACGACCTCCGATGTTTTCATCGACATCGCTTCACAGCAGATGTATGTGCTACTCTCGGGGCGCTGGTTTGTCGGACCGAATGTGAACGGACCCTGGACCTTCGTCCCACCCGACAAACTCCCGCCTGATTTTGCGAAAATCCCCCCCGACAGTCCCAAGGGCGATGTGTTGGCGTTCGTAGCCGGAACCCCGCAGGCGCAGGATGCCGTCGCCAACACCGCCATCCCACAAACGGCGGCGATCGATCGAAATAATTTCCAGCAGCCCGATGTGGAATATGACGGCGATCCGCAATTCGAGCAGATTCCCGGATCGGCGCTCAGCTATGCGGTGAACACGCCCAACTGCGTGCTGCTGCTCAATGGCGAATATTATTGCTGCGACAACGCGGTCTGGTATCAGTCCAATTCTCCGCTGGGTCCGTGGCAACTTTGTTTGCAGGTTCCCTCCGACATTTACACGATTCCACCATCTTGTCCGGATTATCCGTGCACCTATGTCTACGACTACGGCTACACCCCCGATGAGTTGTATTGCGGCTATCTGCCCGGATACACCGGATGCTATCCCTACGACGGCTGCGTGGTTTACGGAACGGGATATTACTATCACCCGTGGCTGGGCCATCATTTTTACGAGCGGCCGCGGACGTTCGGTTTTCATGCGCGCTACGATCCGTACACGAGCCAATGGGGATTCAATTTCGGACTGGGCACGGAAGGCCGCGGTGGAGCGGCGTGGGTGCGGCATGATCCGCAATTCTCCGAACACGGCGGGCAATGGTTCGGATTCGGCGGATATCGGCCAACCTACACACGCCAGGAATTAACCGATGAGCAGCTCAAGTCCCCATCCAAACTGCCGCCGCGCGATGTGTTTGGACGCAATGTGTATCAGCGGCGGAACGATTTGCGTCCGGATGTGCCGGGCGTTCCGAAGAGTGCGACACCACCGCCCGAAGCGCATGTCGCGCCGCAGCCGGAAATCCGCAACGATGTCTATGCGGATCAGCAAGGACACGTTTATCGCAAGACCGATCAAGGCTGGGAATCCCGCCAGGACAACGATTGGAGGCCGGCGCCGACTCCGCCGAATGAACCTTCAAGAGTAACCCCGCCACACGAGCAAGCCCCAGAAGCGCCGCCGGGACGTGTTGAGCCGATGCGGCAACCGGAGCAACCGCAAGAGCAGCGTCCCGCCGAGGAGCCGAGAAATTCTCCCCCACCTCCGCCGGACGACCGCACCGTGCGCGACTCCCAAGCCCGCGAAGGCGGCGAGCAAAGAGCACAGCAACAGGCCCCGCCTCCGCAGTCGGGTGGAGGTGGTGGAGGTGGAAGGCGAAGATAATGTTCCGCCTACACGAAACGACTTCGACTTCCAGAGCCCCGGATGTACATCCGGGGCTTCGTCTCGCGGTAATATGACGATATGTCCCAGGAATTCCGCTACGGCTTTCTTACTGGACCAATCGTCATCGCCGATGAAGACGTACAATGCGATCTTCGTGACCGCATCTGGCACGTGCATCGGGAAAGCGCGCTGCCCGTCGTCGTCAAGAATGAAGCAAGGTTCGTATTGCTCGTGGAAAAGCTCAGTATCTTCAAGAGGCTCGTCGAAGATCACTTTCATGTAAAAAACCGTGGCCTACTTGCCTGCGGAAATGGATACCCCAGCCGTGGCTTTCGCCGATTTCTACGACACCTTCATGATCGACTTGATCTCCCGTTATATATTCTGGCCGACAACGATCCCGCGGGATTTGCGCTTTTCTTTCTGATGGCGCACGGCGCAACGGGTCGCTCCACCAAACCGATAAAAGAGAACACGGTCCCCCAAGCCTCATTTCTGGGCGTGCGCACCGGGGATGCTTCGCAGTTTGGCCTAGATAATTCGGTTCAGATCAGGCTCAGCGACAGCGAGTTTCGACTCCTCCTTCAATTGAAGAGATCCCCTTGGGTGCGGAATGATCCCAAGTGGCGGCAAGAGATCGAGCAATTGCTGTTGCGCGGAACCAAGGTCGAGATGGAAGCGTTTTGCTCGCGGTCGACATCCTTTCTCGCTGACACATATTTGCCGGAGAGATTGGCGGCAGGCGACTCGCTTCGTTTGTAGGCGAAGTCTCCCGATTCCCGGCCATCCCTCGCTTACGGATAGAATCTTTACATGGCTGCCGTACTTGTCCTGACAACGCTAATGGTCGCGATGATGGTACTTGGGGCGCTTAAGCAGAGTCGTCGAAAATCTCCAGATAAAAGAAGCGGTTACGACATCAGCCGCAGTGCTGACGAGGCTGCCAGACTCGGCGAGGGAATCACGGATGTGCCAACTCCTGCTGAAACTTTTGAAGTCATCTGGAAAGACGAATTAGTTGGCACCTTGTCGGAGGCACGCATTGACATGGGGTATATGGAGGGTCGATTTACGGCTGCATGCTCGATCGCGGGAGAGCGGTTTGCGCTGCGCGCTTCATTGCTGGACGCTCGCGCCGTGATGTCCGATTTTTCGCTCGGCGCGAGGGCGACGATCGTGTCCTCTTCGGACCCGAACCGTCAGAGGATGACGGTGGTTGTCCTGTCACTCAATGAGGGTAGTCTGTTTGTTCGTGCATTCTTTAGCAAAGAGGGTGTCGCGCGGGTTGAAGCGAATGTCCCCGAATGAGGACCGGCCGTGGCCGTTCGCGATTCACTCAATCCCCCACCAACACCCGCTTGGTCCATAGCCGAAACCGATCCAGATACAAATACACCACCGGCGTCGTGTAGAGTGTCAGCATCTGGCTGAAAATTAATCCGCCGACGATGGCGATGCCCAGCGGATGGCGCAGTTCTGAGCCGGCGCCGTTGCCTAATGCCAGCGGCAAACCGCCGAGCATGGCGGCCATGGTGGTCATGGATATGGGGCGGAAGCGCAGCAGGCAGGCCTGGAAAATCGCGTCTTTGGGGCTCTTGCCGTTGTTGCGTTCTTCCGACAGGGCGAAGTCGATCATCATGATGGCGTTTTTCTTGACGATGCCGATCAGCAGGATGATGCCGATCAATCCCATCACGTCGAGTTGGGTGTGAAAGAGAATCAGCGCCAGCAGCGCTCCGACGCCGGCGGAGGGAAGCGTCGAGAGAATCGTGATCGGATGGATGAAGCTCTCGTACAACATTCCCAGCACGATGTATACGGTGAGAATGGCCGCGATGATCAGCCATAGTTGGCCGGCCTCGGCATCCTGATACGCCTTGGCGTTGCCCTGGAAACTTCCCTGGATCGACGCGGGCATTCCCATGTCCTGCTCGGCTTTGTTGATTTCCACAACCGCCTGCCCCAGCGGCACGCCGGGGGCGAGATTGAACGAGAGCGTGATCGCCGGGAATTGCCCCTGATGGTTCACCGCCAGTGAAGTCGTGGACGGCTCATATTTGGTGACAGCGGCGAGCGGCACTTGCGTGTCGTTGGTGCCGGGGACGTAGATGTAATTCAGGCCGGTGGGATTTTGAAAATACTGCGGTGCGACTTCGAGGATGACATGATATTGGTTCAGCGGTGTGTACATGGTGGAGACTTCGCGCTGGCCGAACGCATCGGAGAGTGTGGCGTCGAGCGTGGCGAAATTAACGCCCAGCCGCTCGGCGGTGTTGCGGTCGCCGTCCACGTAGGCTTCCAGCCCGCGATTCTGCTGGTCGGTGTTCACATCCTCAAGTCCCGGAAGTGTGTGCATAACGGTCTGCAATTTGGGAGCCCAGGTAATAAGATCATCGAGGTTGTCGCCCTGCAACGTGTATTGATACTGCGCCTGTGACATGCGGCCGCCGACGTTGATGTCCTGGGCCGGGCGGAAGAAAAGGCTTGCGCCGGGGATTCGGCCGGTCTCGCGGCGAAGATTGGCGATCACCTGATCCACGCCAATCTTGCGGATATTGATGGCCTTGAGCGTGACGAACATGCGGGCCGTGTTGGATGTGCCGCCCTGCCCGCCGGTGAATCCGATCACGCTATCCACGGACGCATCCTTGGACACGGCCTGGCAAAACTGCGTGAGCAATCCGGACATGGCCTGGAACGAGGTCGCCTGATCGGCCTGGATCGAGCCGGACATTCTTCCCGTGTCCTGCTGCGGAAAAAATCCGGTGGGAATGTGCGTGTAGAGATACGCGGTGACGAAGACGGTGGCGATGGTGACGAGGATCATCACGAACGAATGCCGCAGCACCACGCTGAGCGATCGCTCATAAGCATTGAGCAATTTCTGAAATCCCCACTCGCTGGCGGCGTAAATCCGGCCGTGCCGCTGATCGCTTTTGTGGCGAAGGAGAAGGGCGCACATCATCGGCGTGGTCGTCAGCGACACCAGCAGCGACACGCCAATTGCCACCGACAAGACCACCGCGAATTCCCGAAACAGCCGGCCGATCAATCCGCCCATGAGCAAAATGGGAATGAACACCGCCACCAGCGATGTGCTCATCGACAGCACGGTAAATCCAATTTCCCGCGCGCCGATCAGCGCCGCCTCCAGCGGGGCTTTGCCCTCTTCCAGATGTCTTGTGATGTTTTCAATCACGACGATCGCATCATCCACCACGAATCCCGTGGCGATGGTCAGCGCCATCAGCGATAGATTGTCGATGCTGTAATTGCACAGATACATCACCGAGAAAGTTCCGATCAGGGAAATCGGCACCGCCACGGATGGAATCAGCGTGCTGCGGATGTCGCGCAGGAAAATAAAGACGACCATCACCACCAGCAGCGTCGCCAGCACGAGCGTGAACTCGGTATCGCGGACGGACTGTCGCACCGTCGGCGTTCGGTCCATCACCACCGCCAATTTCATCCCCGCGGGAATCTCTGCCTGCATCTCCGGCATCAGCGCCAGGACGCTGTCCACGGTGTCGATGATGTTGGCGCCCGGTTGTCGGCTGATGATGAGGAGCACCGCGGGTTTGCCGTTGGCCAGGCCGAGTGTGCGGATGTCCTGCACGGAATCGGTGACATCGGCGATATCGGAAAGCCGCACCGCAGCGCCATTGCGATAGGCGACGACCAGGGGTCGATATTTGTCGGCGGTCAGCAATTGATCGGTTGTCCCCAGCATCCAGCTTTGGTGCGCGTCGCTAGTCGATCCCTTGGGCGCGTTGGCGTTGGAGGCGGCCAGCACGGTGCGCACATCTTCCAGACCGAGGCCCATGCTGTTGAGTAATGTGGGATTCACATCGACGCGCACCGCCGGCAGCGCCCCGCCGCCGACGTTCACCTGCCCGACGCCTTTCAGTTGCGCCAGCTTTTGCGCCAGGACGCTGGAGGCGATGTCATACATTTTTGCGCGCGTGTAGGTGTCGGAGGTGATCGCCAAAATCAGCACGGGCGCGTCGGCGGGATTGACCTTGTTGTAACTCGGATTGGATGGCAGATCGGCCGGAAGATTTCCGCGCGCGGCGTTGATGGCGGCCTGGACATCGCGCGCGGCGGCGTTGATGTCGCGGCTGAGATCGAATTGCAGCGTGATGCTGGTCGATCCCAGCGTGCTGCTGGAGGTCATCTCCGTGATGCCCGCGATCCGGCCGAACTGCCGCTCCAGCGGCGTGGCCACGGATGATGCCATCGTCTCGGGACTCGCCCCCGGCAATCCCGCGCTCACCTGAATGGTTGGAAAATCCACCTGCGGCAGCGGCGAGACCGCCAAAAACCTGTAAGCCACCGCCCCCGCCAATGCCACGGCGATGCTCATGAGCGTCGTCCCCACCGGCCGGCGGATGAACGGCGTGGAGAGACTCACATGCCCTCCGATTCCGTCAGATCGGTTTGCGTCTGCACTTCTTCGGGCGACATATCCTCGACATGCCGATGGCGCGTCAGACGCTGGGAGATGCGATCAAACCAGAGATAAATCACCGGCGTGGTATACAGCGTGAGCACCTGGCTGAAGATCAATCCGCCGACGATGGCGATGCCCAGCGGCCGGCGAAGTTCCGATCCAACGCCGGTTCCCAGCGCCAGCGGCAAACCGCCGAAGAGGGCGGCGAAGGTTGTCATCATGATCGGGCGGAATCGCAGCAGGCACGCCTGGAAGATCGCATCCACCGGCGTCTTTCCCTCCTTCCGCTGCGCTTCGAGGGCGAAGTCGATCATCATGATGGCGTTTTTCTTGACGATGCCGATCAGGAGGATCACGCCGATGAGCGCGATCACGCTGAAATCCTGCTTGCAAAGAATCAGCGCTAGCAGCGCGCCGACGCCGGCCGAGGGGAGCGTCGAGAGAATAGTGATCGGATGAACGTAACTTTCGTAGAGCACGCCCAGCACGATGTAAACGGTGATCAGCGCCGCGAGAATCAGGATCGGCTCGTTGCTCAGCGATGCCTCGAACGCCGCTGCGGTGCCTTGGAATCCGGTCTCGATGCTGGCGGGCATTTGCAGTTGCTGCTGGGCCTGATGGATCGCCTTCACCGCATCTCCCAGCGACGCATCGGCGGCGAGATTGAACGACAGCGTCACCGCGGGAAATTGCCCCTGATGATTGATCGCAATCGGAGCCGTTCCCAATTGCAGTTGGGTAAACGCGCTCAGCGGCACCTGGCCGTTGGTCGCCGATTGAATATAGATGTGATTCAAATCCACCACGCGCTGCTGAAACCGCGGATCGACTTCCAGCACCACGTGATATTGGTTGAGTTGCGTGAACATCGTGGAAATCTGCCGCTGGCCGAACGCATCGTACAATTCGTTGTCGATCATCTGCGGGGTGATTCCCAATCGCCCGGCGGTGTCGCGGTCGATCACGAGCTGGGCGTATTGGCCAAGGTTCTGCTCGTCAGTGGCGACATCGCGGATTTTCGGATTGTCCTTCAAAGCATCCACCAATTTCGGCACCCAGATCGCCAGCTCCGAAGCATCGGGATCTTCCAGCGTGTATTGATATTGCGTGCGGCTCACGCGGTCTTCCACCGTCAAATCCTGCACCGGCTGCATGAAGAGCGATATGCCCACCACCTGATCCAATTGCGGCTGCAACCGGCGGATGACATCGCTGGCGCTGACCTTGCGTTCTTCCAGCGGCTTGAGATTGATCTGAATTCGCCCACTGTTGAGCGTCGTGTTCGTGCCGTCGATGCCGATGAAAGACGAGAGGCTTTCCACCGCCGGGTCTTTGAGAATCACCTTCGCCAATTCCTGCTGGTGCAGCATCATGGAATCGAAGGACACATTCTGCGGCCCCTGCGAAATGCCCTGGATCACGCCGGTATCCTGCACGGGGAAAAATCCCTTGGGGATGATGATGTAGAGCCAGATCGTCACCGCCAGCGTCGCCAAAGCAACAATCAGGGTTTCCGGCTGATGCCGCAGGACGACTCGCAGCGTTTTGCCGTACATCTCGATGATCCAGTTGAACGCGCGCTCGCTGGCATGATAAAAAACATTCCGCTCCGACTCGGGCTTGTGACGCAGCAAAAGCGAGCACATCATCGGCGTCAGCGTTAGCGACACGAATGCGGAAACCACGATCGTCACGCTCAGGGTGACGGCAAATTCCCGGAACAATCGGCCGACGATATCTCCCATGAACAGCAGCGGAATCATCGCCGCGATCAGCGACACGCTCAGCGAAATGATGGTGAATCCGATTTGTTCCGACCCCTTCAGCGCCGCCGCCAGCGGCCGGTCGCCTTCTTCCACGAAGCGCGTGATGTTTTCGATCATCACGATGGCGTCATCCACCACGAATCCCGTTGAGATCGTGAGTGCCATCAGCGTCAGGTTGTTGATGCTGTAGCCGAGCAGATACATCACGCCGAATGTGCCGACGATCGACAGCGGCACGGCGACGGATGGGATGACGGTCCCGGGAAGATTGCGGAGAAAGATGAAAATCGCCGCCACCACCAACGTGATCGTTAATCCCAATTCCCACCAGGTATCCGCCACCGAAGCGCGGATCGTGACGGTACGATCGGTCAGAATTTTCACATTCACCGCCGACGGTAGCGACGTTTGCAATTGCGGCAAAAGCTTTTTGATGCTGTTCACCACGGCGATGATGTTCGCGCCGGGCTGCCGCTGGATATTTACGATCACGGCCGGATCCGTGTTCATCCACGCCGCTTGCTGCACGTCCTCGGCGGAATCGACGACATTGGCGACATCGGACAATTTCACCGCTCCGCCGGTGGCGGCGTTGTAGAAAATGACGACGGATTTGTAATCCGCGCTGGTGAGGAGCTGATCGTTGGCGCCGATGGTGCTCGCCTGGGTTGGGCCGTCAAAACTTCCCTTGGCCTGATCGATGCTGGCGGTGTCGAGGGTGGTGTGCAGGTCTTCCAGCGTCATGCCCATGCCCGAAAGAGCCGTGGGATTGACCTGGACGCGCACCGCCGGTTTTTGCCCGCCGCTGATGCTCACGAGCCCGACACCGGGGAGCTGCGAGATTTTTTCCGCCAGCCGCGTGTCCGCCAAATCCTCCACCTTGGGCAGCGGCAGCGATTGGCTGGTGAGTGCCAAGGTCAGGATGGGCGTGTCGGCGGGATTAATCTTGCTGTAGATGGGCGGGTTGGGCAGATCAGCCGGCAAATACGTCCCCGCCGCGTTGATCGCAGCCTGAACTTCCTGCTCGGCGACATCGATATCCAAATCCAGCGAGAATTGCAGCGTGATGATCGAGCTGCCCTGCGAACTCGTCGAGGTCATCTGATTGAGCCCTGGCACCTCACCGAATTGTTTTTCCAGCGGCGCGGTCACCGATGACGCCATCACATCCGGGCCCGCGCCCGGATAAAACGTCACGACCTGAATCGTCGGATAATCCACCTCCGGCAAGGCGGAGATGGGCAGTTGCAGCAGCGCGACGGTCCCCACGAGGAGAATGCCGGTCATCAGCAGCGACGTGGCGACCGGCCGCAGAATGAACGGCCGTGATGGACTCATTGGTCGGTCCTCGGACTGCTTTGGGTGGCGCTGGGTTGGGTGGAACTTCCGCGCCGGCCGCGCCCGCCGCGACCGTAGGGCCGGGTCGAGGGATTCATGCCGCTCGGCAGCGTGGTGGCCATCATTCGGGGCGTCACCTTCATTCCATCCTGCAAGCGATCCACGCCGTCGGTGACGACAATTTCGCCGGCTTGTAATCCGCTCTCGATGGCCTGAACGTCGCCCATCTGCGCGCCGGTCGTCACATCGCGCACGCTCACCGTTTGATCGCTTCCCACGACATAAACAAATGCCCCATCCGGTCCCTGCTGCACCGCCGCGACGGGCACGATCACCTTGTTGTGTTGCGTGTCCACCAGAATCCGGGCATTGACAAACAGGCTGGGGAAAAGCGCGTTATCGAGATTGTCGAACTTGGCCTTGAGATGGATCGAAGCGGATGTCTGATCGACCACGCTGTCCACCGCTGCGAGAGTTCCGGTGGCGAGTTGGGTTGTATTCGGGGCATCCCAGGCTTCGACTTTCAGATTGTTTTTGTAAAGCACCTGCGGGATGTCGGCTTCGGGGAGCGTGAAGACGACCGCGATCGGCTGAAGCTGGGTGATGACGGCGATCCCGTTGGTGTCGGTGGTGTGAACGATGTTGCCGGGATCGACGGCCCGCAGGCCGATGCGGCCGGTCACCGGCGCGGTGATCGTGCAGTAACTCAATTGCACTTTGGCGGCATCGACGTTGCCCTGATCGGCGGTCACGGTGCCGGTGTATTGGTCCACCAATGCTTTTTGCGTGTCGATCTGCTGCTGTGTGTACGTGCCGGCGACGGCGCTGGTGTAGCGATTCAGGTCCAGCTTGGCGTTGTCCAAAAGGGCCTGATCGCGCGCCAAGGCGCCCTGGGCTTGTTCAAGGGCGGCGGCATAGGGGCGGGGATCGATCTCCGCCACCAAATCCCCCTGATGCATCAACTGGCCTTCCTGGAATGCGACTTTATCCAATATTCCGTCGATTTGGGTGTGGATCGTGATGGTGTAAAACGGCGTGACTTGGCCGAGACCTTCGAGATAGATCGGGACATCGCCGATTCGTGCTCTGGCGGCCATTACCGGCGCGCCGCGCGCCGAAGTATCCGGCCGGGTGGTCGCCTGGGCCTGCATGCCGGATTCCAAACGCTTAAACAAAAAAAATCCCCCGACACCGACGGCCGCCGCGAGCAACACCCAAAGTATCCATGCGAAACTGCCCGTTTTACGGGGCTGGGGCGGCTGGGGTTGCGAAGATATCGATTCCGAGGGTGGCTGGGACACGGAGACGCTTTCCGAACTATGATTCATCTGATCCCAAACTTGGTTTATCGGTATTTGGCGTTCCGGATGTTACGACCCTGGGCGCATGCCATAAGCGATATCGAGACAACTCCACCTGTGACGCGACGAACAATCCGGACCTCCGCATGGGATGGTCGATTTTAAGCTGGAGATGGGGCGGCGTACAATTGGGACTATGTCATCTTACACGCAGAGCATCCAGAATCTCATCAATGAGCTGTCCAATCTTCCCGGCATTGGCCTGCGCTCGGCCGAGCGGATCGCTTTCCATCTCCTCAAACAAAAGCCCGAAGAGGCCCTGAAATTGGCCGAGGCCATCCGGGACGTGAAGACCCGCATTCGCCATTGCAGCGTTTGCTTTAACCTCACCGAGCGCGAACAGGACCCTTGCGCCATCTGCTCCAATCCCGCGCGGGATCAGGGTGTGGTTTGCGTGGTCGAGCAACCCAAGGATTTGCTGGCGCTGGAATCGACGGGATTATTTAACGGCGTGTATCACGTGCTGCTGGGCCGAATCGCGCCGCTGGAGGAATCGCATCCACAGGACCTGACCATCGATGCCCTATCTAAACGTCTGGAAAGCGGCACCATCCGCGAACTCATCATGGGCACCAACCCCACCGTCGACGGCGACGGCACCGCGCTCTACATCCAAAACCTGATCTCTCAGCGATTCCCCAATATCCAAATCACCCGTCTCGCCCGCGGCCTCCCCGCCGGCAGCAGCATTGAATTCGCCAACAAAAATATCCTCTCGGATGCGATCGCCGGGAGACAAAGGATGTGAAACTTGAAAAGTTCACGCCATGATTAGAAAACGATTTCTTCTTTTCATTCTTTTTCCCGGCCTCGCCGTCTGTCTTTCGGCCTTGGCCGAGTCGCCCATTGCAGTGCCTCTTTCCGCCGACGCCCCGCGCCAGACCATCCTCTTTGATCGTGATTGGCAATTTCATCTGGGCGATGCGCCGGCCGCCGACCAGCCGCTTTTCGATGATTCCTCCTGGCGGACGCTTGACCTGCCCCACGACTGGATGATCGAAGGCGTGCCGGGCTCGGATCCCTCGGCGATGGATGGCCCTTTCGACAGCAAATCGCCCGCCGGCGCTGACGGCGGGTATCTGAACGGCGGCATCGGCTGGTACCGAAAAACTTTCACCCTGCCCCAGACCGCGCGCGGCCGGCGAGTCTCAATTCTTTTTGACGGCGCTTACATGGATGCCGATGTCAGTTGCAATGGCCAGAAACTCGGGAATCATCCTTACGGCTTCACCAGTTTTTTTTACGATCTCACGCCGGTGCTCAAATACGGCGACGAAAAAAATGTTTTGGCGGTGAGGCTCAACGTTGTGCAGCCCTGCTGCCGCTGGTACTCGGGTGCGGGACTCTATCGCCACGTCTGGCTGATCGTCACCAAGCCCGTCCACATCGCGCAGTGGGGAACCTCAATTACCACGCCCAAGGCACAGGCGACCAATGCGCAGGTCGACGTGGCGACACAGGTCGTCGCCGAGTCGGACGCGGTTCCTTCCGATGCCACTTTGACTACGATCCTGCTTGATCCCTCCGGCAAGGAAGTGGCGCGCCAGGACGAGACGCAAAAAGTAAGTCCCGGCCGGACCACCCCGTTCAACCAATCATTTTCGCTGCCGACGGCACAACTTTGGTCGACGCAAACTCCCGCTCTCTATCGCGCGGTGAGCGAAGTCCGCATCAGCGGCGCGCTGGCCGATTCTTACACGACTCCGTTTGGCATCCGCAGTATCGAATTCAAAAAGGACGAGGGATTTTTCCTCAATGGCGAGCACGTCCAGATCAAGGGCGTGTGCGATCACCACGATCTCGGCTGCCTCGGCTCTGCCGCCTACCAGCGCGGCTTTGAGCGCCAACTGCAACTCCTCAAAGCCATGGGATGCAACGCGCTTCGCACCAGCCATAATCCGCCCTCGCCCCAGCTGCTCGATTTATGCGACAAAATGGGAATTCTCGTCATGGACGAGTGCTTTGACGAGTGGAAGCTGGACAAGACCAAGTTCGGCTACGGACGCTTCTTCGACCAATGGGTCCAGAGCGATCTCACCAGCATGATCCAGCGCGATCACAATCACCCCAGCATCATCCTGTGGAGCATCGGCAACGAAGTCACCGAGGGATTCACCCCCGGCGGAGATAAGGTTGCCACGATGCTAGAGGACATTGTCCATCGCCAGGACCCGACGCGGCTGGTCATATCCCCGTGCCAGCAGCCTTACAATGCGGTCAAATATGGTTTTGATAAAGCGCTGGACATTTTTGGCGTCAACTATACGCCGATGATGTACCAGGATCAGGACGTGCAAGCGCGCGAGATTATGATCGGCAGCGAGACGGCTTCGTCGGTCGATACCCGCGGGGAATACGGCCTCAGCATCGACGCCGACGGACAAGTGAAGATCGATCCGCAGCCCGCGCCCCATCAGGTCTCCTGCTACGACCAGTCGGAACCCGTCTGGGCCACCAACTGCCAGCAGGAGGAGATTGCTTTGCAGAAGGCGCCTTGGATTTCGGGCGAATTTGTCTGGACCGGTTTCGATTACCTGGGCGAGCCCAAGCCCTACAAATGGCCGTCACGCAGTTCTTATTTTGGGATTTTTGATACCTGCGGTTTTCCCAAGGACCGGTATTATCTCTACAAAAGTCTCTGGAGCAGCCAGCCCGTCGTCCACATTCTGCCAGCGTCCTGGAATTGGGCTGGTTTTGACGGGAAGGAGATTCCGGTATGGATTTATACCAACGCCGATTCGGTCGAGCTTTTTCTTAACGGCCGATCCCTCGGCACGAAAAAGTTTCCGGAGGATGTAGAGATCGTCGATCTTCCCGCCAAGAGGGGAACGGCGGGCTCGCCATTCACGCCGGCTCACAAGAGTCCAAGCCTGCACCTCGCCTGGAGCGTGCCGTATGCGCCCGGAGTTCTCAAGGCCGTGGCGACGAAGAACGGCGCGGTCGTCGGCAGCGACGAAATTACCACCGCCGGCGATCCTGCGAAAATTCTGCTTGAGGCGGACCGCGGCCAGATCGAGGGAACTGGACAAGATCTCGCATTCGTCAAACTCACCCTGGTCGACAAGGACGGTCACATTTGTCCCAACGCCGACAACGAAATTACGTTCAGCGTTAACGGCACGGCGGCCGTGCTGGCCGGATTGGATAACGGCGATTCGACCAATCACGAATCGTTTCAGGGCGTCCGGCACAAGGCTTTCCACGGTCTGGCGCTGGCGGTGCTGAAGTCGCGGGATGATGCGAGCGGTTCCGTGACACTGACCGCATCGGCCGACAGGCTTCCCGCCGCCGAAACCACAATTCAGGTCTTACGAACGGAGGTGTTGCCTTGACTCCCATACTCAAAACATCGCGGCGAGAATTTGTCGCTGGATTGGCTTTGCTGGGTGCTTCATCACTCGTTCGTGCAGGCACGGACTTGGGTGCCACGCCGGCTAGTCAGCCGACCTCGGATTCGTCGTGGCCTGCTGACGCGCGCAAGCAGGCGAGCGATCAGCTTCTGAATTACTTCGGCAAGACCGCACCGCAGCTATTGCGTCCCCCCCAGGGCATCTTCGTGCATCCGAACATTGCCTCCAGTCTTCCGGGCAAGGCATACGGTACCAGCCTTTGGGACTGGGACACCTATTGGACTACGCGCGGCCTATTTCGCTTTGCCACAATTTCAAATGATTCCGCACTCCGGGCGAAGGTGGGCGAGCACGCCATCGGCAGCTTCATGGAATTTTTCGATCGCCAGTCGGACGAAGGTCGCATCTCTATTGTGTTGGATGTGAAAGGCGCCGATGGATTCGGGGCCTTAAAGCCGGATAGACCTAAATCGACAAATCAGGGCAAGCCGGTTTTTGGGCAACTGGCGCTGCTGATCAGCGATGAACTTGGCTCCGTGGATTGGCTGGCTCCTTATTTCGACAAACTTCTGCGTTTTTATGCATCGTGGGTTGCCGGTTATCAAAGTTCGATTGGCCTTCTGGTCTGGGGAAATGATGTCGCCATCGGAAACGACAATGATCCGACCACATTCGGCCGGCCATTCTTTTCTTCCGCAAACGTACTTCTCAACTGCCTCTTCTATGCGGATTTGAAAGCGGCGGCCGAACTGGCCAGCCGGCTTAAACGTCCCGACGATCAGCAGCGCCTCAGCGCCCAGGCGAGCACGCTGGGAGAGCAGATTCAGAAATATTGTTGGGACCCGCGCGATGAATTTTATTACACCGTCGATGTGCAATGCGTCGATCGGCGAAAAGAATTGATTCCCGATGTTAAGCCCGGCATGGCCATGTCCTGGCACTGTTTGCCCCTGCGTATCCAAACCTTCACCGGCTTCCTGCCGCTCTGGTGCGGGTTGGCTACACCCGATCAGGCGAAGGCGCTGGTGCAGACCAATTATCTGGCGGATGATCGCTTTCGCGGAGATTGGGGTGTCCGATCGCTTTCATCAAAGGAGTCCATGTATTCCATGGCTCGCAGCGGGAATCCCAGCAATTGGCTGGGCCCCGTCTGGATCATCGTGAATTATTTTGTTTGGAAGGGGCTTAAAGATTACGGCTTCCATGATGAGGCGAGCGATTTGGCAGACAAAACGCTGCGCCTGCTGTCCGCCGATCTGGGCAAAAATGGCTCGCTGAATGAATATTACCATCCCGACACTGGCGCGGCGCTCAGCCACAACGGTTTTATGGATTGGAATCTGCTGGTGCTGGAGATGATGTGAATTTGATTTCCCCTGGGATGCAAATGGGATTAACTTAATGGCATTGTGCCTACCACCTTTAGTTGCCACGTTCCCGCCACGGGATCGGGAATCGGCTCCGATGCGTGTGCTAGACATTACCCAGAGGTACCTTTTCCTATCGCCACAGGGCGCGCGAATTGTACGACCGAAAACGATAATCTGGCTAGGCATGTAGACGAGTTGGCCACTCGTCCGATAATCTTGGGGAAGCAATGGCCGCGCCAATCTACAGTCAGGCACAAGTGGATCGAATGATCCGGACTCCGAAATTCGTGGAACAAGACGCATGGCAGAATAGGTCGGACGGTCGGCAATCGACCATAGAACAGCGTGACCGAATCAAGGCCGCTCCAAAGGACGACACGAATCTCACTGAGTTCTGGATTGAGTCGTGTCGCTGCCCGGGTAGATGCGAGGCATCATTCACGTTAATTGGGAAGCTACTTGAGTACCCAGAGCATCCTTTGTGTCGCTATGATTTCCAAATTTCAAAGCACACCAACCCAAAGTGGTTTTCTCCGTATGTTATCGGCCCGCGCGTGCCGCATCGGCACGTCTATAACGAGAAGGCGATTCGAGAAGGATGGACCTGGGACAAATGCGCCGAACCCATTCATCAGAAAAAGAGAACGTATTCGCTTGAATAGGCGATCAATTTGCTTGCGCCTATTTTTCTTAATGATTTGCGGATAGAAATATACGATCCTGATACCATAGGTGCCTTATTTGGTGGCAGATAATATGAAAATAGACGGGCTCAAAAGAAAACTCTGCCGTGATTTTCTTGTGGAAGCCGACATAACCGACTTCGGCTCCGTCGCGATTACATCGTTCACCTATCCAGATGGCGATTCTGTAAATCTTTATTTCAGTGAATTCAAAGACGCGATTTGTGCGTCTGATGAGGGCGCGACCCTTGCATTTCTACAGCGGCAAGGGGTCGAGATTCACGCAGAACGGCGAGCGACGATCAAGACGATGTGCCAGCCATACGACGTAGAATTTGCTGCCCCAGCTTTGCGGAAGCAATTCCAGATGCCTGACATCGGAAACGCATGCTTGTCGCTTTGCGAAGCCATTACGCGAGTAGCGTCTATCCACTATCAGGTCATTTCTCCTATTCGATCTTCCTTGCCAATCGCGGTGGATAAGCTGCTCAAAAAGCGAGTAGCTCCGAAACGCGGCATTGAAAAGGGGTGGGTCAATCTACGTCATGATCCCAAAGGCGCTTTCCCGGTAGATTTTCATCTCAACGGAGTAGGCCAGCCGCGGAATATTTTTGCCGTTACCTCTCCGAGTAAGAGCATTATGGTGGTCGCGGTCGTCAATTTTCTCCGCTCACATCGGATGAGTACTCCAACCCTCGCCGTCGTCGATAAAGATGCTGATCTTGGCGAGAAGGATTTGAACAGGCTTCAGTTAACCGTTAACGAATTCACTTTCGGGCTAGATGGCAACGAGGATAAAGTCGTTAAGTTCGCTCTCGGTGAAAAAGTTCCTTAGGCTCAGTTAGGCGCGATTGCGCGTCCTTTCTACTCCCCATGCGCCGCCTTCGTGTCCCCCAGCAGGAAATTCGTCATGTCGTTTCCGATATCTGCAAACGCAATTGGGTGATCCTTCGGCTGGCGAACGGTGCCGTAGATTCGGATGGATAAACTGCCCTGTTGCAGCGCGTTGAGCGCTGCGTCGATGTCGCCGATCACCGGCAGGTCGACCGCGCTCAGCGGCCGAAGCGAGCCGACCGCCGTTCCGGAGAGGGGGCTGTCGGGGATATTGGTCAGATTGCGGATCGCAAATTCGCCGAGGATTTCTTTTCCCTTGTCGAAATAGCGCAATCCGGTAATCGTCAGCGTGTTGTTCTGAACGGTGAAATCGACCGTTCCCGATCCGGTTGGTTTGTTGGCGTTGTGGCCCAGATGCATCAGATCGTACAGATCGTCAATCGGACCGAATCCGGCCAGATCGGATTTGTCGAGGGTCAGATGCCCGGTGCCGAAAACCTCGTTGGCATTCCGCGGCCAGCCGACGATGGCGATCTGCCCGCCCAGCACGCCGGGCGTTTTCTTCGCCTTTGGATTGGCATGCATGATCTGATTCAAATCCAGATTTTGCAGATTCAAGTTCAGCAGCGATTGATAAATATCCCCCGCATGTTTGCTGACTCGCCCCCACATATAAATTCTCCCACCTGCGATATTCAGATAACTGGCGCGGTCCGGCGCGCTGTCCAGCACGCCCCGGTCGCGCCCGACAAATCCGTGCAGGACCAGATCGCCGACGGAAATGTTGGCCAGCCGCATCTGTTCCGGATGCAAGACCAGCGACCATGAGGTCGCCTCCAGCGGTCGCGGCGATTCGGCCGGCTCCAGGCGAAACGATCCATCCACTATGCCGCCGGTGTTGCTCAATCCCGGATCGAGTCGGGTGAGCTGCGCCAGATCGAGGCCGCTCATGCTCATCCAGACCAGCGAGTGCGAGGGATGATCCATGTCGATGTCCGCCGCGCCGACGGCAAACCCGCCGAGCACATGGCCAGTGATTTCGCCGGCATGGATGACGCGGCCGTTGAGATCAATTCCCGTCTGCCAATCGACCAATTGCCCCGCCGCCGCCATGCAGGCAACGCCGAGATCCAATTGCCCGACCGCCGAGCGCTGGCCCAAATCCAGATCGGCGTAGCCGTCGGCATTCACGATCGCCAGCAATCCCGTGGCCGGATGAATCGGCCAGTTGGATAAATCGATCTTGGCCCAAACCCAATCGGGATGGCTGAGCGTGGTGATCACCCGCGCCGTCCCAAACCCCGAAGTCCCCGAATCGGAGTGGGCCAGCACGATGTCATTGAGCGTGACCTCGTCGCCATCCACGCGGATGCTGGGGAAATCCATTTTGTCGGCGGCGAAAATTTCCGCCGACCCCTGGGATGGATCGCCAATTCGCAATCCGCTGACCGTCATCGCGCCGCTGATGCTCAGGTCGCCCATGGACATACGCCGCACATCCACGGTGCATCGGCCGCTGACCTTGCCGGCGATGTCGTTTCGCTGGGTCGCCTTGGCCAAATCCAGATCATGCACCTGTAAGTCGTCGAGGCGGAAGAGGCTGTCCCGCACCGGCCAATGTCCGCTGACGCTCCAGTTGCCGCCGAGAAGTTGGATGTGATCGGAATGGATGGAGACGCGATTGTTTTGAATGCTGCCGTCGATCAGGATGTTCATGTCTCCCAGCGCTCTGCCCGCCACGCGCACCGCTTTCCCCTTGGCGCTGCCGGAAACGTCCAGCCGCATCGGATACATCGTCCCGGTGACATCGAACTCCGAATGCAGCGCACCCTCGAACGCCGACGGCGCGGCGTCTGCGGAAAATTCCGGCGGAACCTGATCAAATTGCACCCTCGCACTCAACGGCTTGGGTTTGTGAAAAACATATTGCCCCTGGGCAAATCCCCGCAGCCGGCCCGAGCGAACGTAGAACTGATCCAGCTGCGTCTCCCGCGAATCCACCCACGTCTGCAAGTCGATATCCAGCGTTCGATTCGCCGGGCCGGGCATGGCAAATCCCCGGCCATCCACCGACAGCCACGCCAGATGTTTGGCGAACGAATATCCCCCCTCGCCTGTGACGGGATTGGACTTGCCGAATTGAAATTGCGTCAGCGCAAATCCCTGATCGTCCGCGCCCAGTTTGAATTCCGCCCCGCTTAAATCGACTTGCCCGGCCCCGGACGAACGCAGCAGCAGTTGGTCGAATGTCAGATCACATGACAGATCGTGAGAATCCTTCCCCGTGGCGTCGAACGAGACGTGCGATTCCCACGAGCCGGATGGCCCCGATCCATCGCTCACCAGCGCCGCCGTCAGGCGCGATTGCGCCAGCGACGGCGTGTATTGCACGGTCAATTGGCCGTTCTGACTGATGGTTCGCGGCAGCATCACGTTTTGCCAGGCCGCGGTGATCGATCCCGCGCCGCCGGCGTAGGAGATTTTTCCCGTCATTGACGCATCCCCGCCGGCCAACAGCATGGCGATATTTTGAATCTCCGCCTCCGATCCCCCCAACACGATCTGCCCGCCATCCAGCCGGGCGCCGATGCCCGATCCGCCGAGATCATCCAGTTCAATTCCCCTCGGCTTTAGCGCTGTCTGACCGTTGTCATTGCCGATTTCCAGCGCGCCGCTGGCGGAAGTGCTTTCATAATTTAAATGAGTGATATCCAGTCGGCCGACGATTTGATTGTTGTCGATTCGGCCGGACCAATCCGCATCCAGCCGGGCGCTGGCATCCCAGGAATCGATCCACGGCGAAAGCCACGGACCCAGATCGCCCAGCGATATGGTCATCTGCTGCGCCCATGCTTCGCCGGGGGCGATTTTTCCGGTGATTTGCAAATGCCCCGGCGATTGGGCATCAAAATTCCATGCGAGCAGACCTTGCGGGACGCCGTTCACGGTCACATCCGCGATCTGCGTCGATCTTCCACTGGCATCGCGCAGATGGATGGTCGCCTCGGTCACGTGCAGTTCCGGCAACACGGGGATGCCGCTGTTGCGCGGCGTCGCCGCCGACTGGGCGCTCTGGCTTCCTCCGGCGCGGCCGAGCAAATCCAACACCTGCAACAAATTCCAACGCCCGGCTGAATCCTGTTGAATCATCACGTCTGGCCGCGCGATGTCGATCTCCTTGATCGTCAGCGATCCACTGAGAATCAGCCACGGCAAATTGGAATGCGACACCTTCAGCACCGGGACGGAAATGAATCCGTGCTCGGCCAGCGGTAGAGAGAGCGTCACATCGTAAAGCGTCGTGTGGCCAAACCAGCCGGTGGACATCGCGCGGGCCGACACGCCCAATCCCAGTTGGCGCTCCAGGGTGTTGAACACGAGATTGCGCGGCAGGTTGGTTTGAAAAATGATTTCCCCGACAAGGAAGATCAGAACGAAAAGACCCAGGATGAAAAGCGTCAATCGCAATGCCCAGCGGCGCAAGGCGCTGCTGCGCGGAACTGGGCGCGTGGCGGCCGCCGGGCCGGAATGCGGAGGTTGTTCGCCGCCGTCGGTCACGGGATTGCCTATTTGGCTTCCTCGCCCGGACCGGGGGGCTGGGCGGGTGGGATATCGCCAACGGTGCGCGGGCCAAAGCCGAGGAACCAATAATCCAGCCGCTGCCGCCGACCCACGAACGGCCCGGAACTGGCGACCACTTCGCCGGTGTCGCGCCAGTAGGCCACGTACGCAATCGAGGCAAATCCGTATTGCTTGGTGCTCTTGAGCAGCGCGACTTCGGGCGTGGAGATGGGAATGGCGGCGACGGTCGAGGTTTCCACCGTTGTTCCCGGCAGGCCGAAGAGAAAATCCTGTCGATCCACCCCAACGCCGCCGGTGCGGACTTCCAGCACGATTTGGCAATCCTCGCGCTTGTCCACCAGCCGCACGCCGTTGTTGAGCAGTTTGGCGCGGAGTTCAGCAACCAGGAAAAGAAGCTCCGGCACATTTTCTGGCCTGTATTCCTTGGCACTGGAAAGGTAATCGGTGTCGACAAACACGGTACGATCGCGGAGCTGATCGACCGCAATTTGCTGAACCGCCGAGCGAGTGGCTTCGGATTGCAGAAACTGCTCCGTGGCGGTGCGATAAGGATCAGTCACCCGAATACTGGCACATCCTCCGCACCAGCGCAGCAGCAAAGAGCCCGTCAACGCGATCGCAACGCCCCGCAAAACCTTCATGCTAATCTTTTCCATGCAAAGGACTTACATTTGATCCGACAAATTGGCCGGATCATCTTGAGCATACCGACCCCCGCCGGAAGCCGCCATCGGTAAAATTCTCTTTTGGAGGACTTGTTTTTTAGTTTGCAATCACTAACATAATAGCCGTGCTTTAACCGGAAGGCGCTCATGCAAGAGCAAGATGCGAATCGGCGATTGGGTGAGCTGGAAAAACGTCTGGCGGAAATCGAGCGGCGACTGGGGATCGCGCATGTTCCCGAAACACCGCCGCCGTTGCCGGTGGTGGCACCGCCGCCAGCGACCTGGGTAGTGCCGCCGCATATTCATTCAGAGCCATTGCCGGTCCAGCCGGTGCCGGTGATCGCATCGCCGAAACTGAATTATCAACAGCCGGCGATGGTCGCGCCGCCGAAGCCCGCGCCGGCGAAAAAGATTTCGCACGGCTCGCTCGAGCAGACCATCGGATTGAAATGGACCGGCTGGATCGGCGCGGTGGTGTTGCTGGTTGGCGCCGGCCTGGGCGTTCGATTCGCATACGAACAGGGTTGGTTCGGCCGGGTTTCCTACACCGCGTGGCTCACCTTCATCTTCGCCGTTGGTTTTGCGCTGATCGGTTTGGGCGAGTGGGTGTATCGTAAAGTCAATCGCATCTCTGCTGCCAGCATTTTTGGCGCGGGCGTGGCGACGTTGTTTCTCGCGGGGTATGCCGGACATGCGTATTACCGACTCTACGATCAGAGCGTGGCGTATGCGTTGATGGCGGCGGCAACGCTGCTCGGCGCTGCCGTCGCCAAGCGCGGGAATTTGCTCTCCATCGCCGTGCTGGCGATCGTGGGCGGCAACATCACGCCGCTGGTTATCCGCGCGGATCATCCCAATCTTCCCGGATTTCTCGGATATCTGGCCACACTGCAAATGATCGCCATGCTGCTGGCGTATTTCGGCGGACATCCCAAGTGGTGGGCGCTGCGAGGATTATCCCTGGCAACCACGGCCGCTTGGGTGGTGCTGGCGGCGATGGGAAACATGGGCGAGCCGACGCTGAGCGTCATGCTCATCGCGGGAATCTGGTTCGCGCTGGTGTATCACCTGGAACTGCTCGCCACCACGGCGCGGGATGGGGCGGCCGCGCCGTGGCAGGCGGGCGCGGGATTCAGCTTGTGTGTCTCGGCTGCACTGGCGGCGCTGGCGCTGTGGATCATTCCGCAGGATCAGGTTGCCGAGCGAATCACATTCATAGCCCTCGAGGCCGTCGTCACCGCGCTGATGGGATTGCTCGTGTCGAAACACCGCGCGCTCTCCAGCAGCTATGTTCTGCAAACCCTCGGCCTGATCACCGTGGTCATCCCCATAGCACTCTCCGGCGATTCCATCATCCTCGGCTGGGCGGCGCTGGCGGTGGGCATGGCAATTGTCGGACGCTGGCCGAAACAAACGATCTCCCGTGCCTGGGCATCTGTGGTGTTCATGCTGGCCATGGGATTCTGGGCGTTTCGTCTGCAAACTTTGCCGGATGATGCCCCGTTTCACGCGGCGATTTTCACGATTCTGCAAACTCCGCTCACGCACGGCCTTTTTGTTGGATTCATCGTCTCCATCTGCGGGCAAGTCGTCGCTTGGTTGACGATGCCGAACAATTCCGCGCCGGATTCTGCGAAATGGTCGCGGCTTGCGTGGCTTACCACGGTTCTGGCCGCGGGACTTTGGATCGCTGATGCCATCGCCCAGCTTCCGCCCACCGGCGCGACGCTGGCGATCATCGCCCTGGCGTATCTCGCCGCCATCGCCGATGCGCTCAGCACGCGCATGCGATATGTTCTGCAATCGGCCGCCCTGCTGATGATCGCCATGGTGAAATGGGCCGCGGTGGATGCGCTGGCCGAGCGGCTCTCGCAGCATTGGGTTCCCGATGTGCATCCGCTTTTCAATCCCATCGCCGGCATCGGGCTGCTGCTGGCGGTTTCATTCCTTGCGATCTATTTCCTTCGGCGATCGTCCATCCATTTCTGGATCGCCAAAAGCCTCGGCGCGGGCCGGCAGGTGGATTTTGCGTTTGCCCTAGCCTGCGTGGTGATCGGATTGCTGGCATTCAACTTCTGCTTTCAGATCGATGATCTGATCCAACTCGCCGCCCACAACGGCGCGACTCTTCCCTGGCCGGCCGAACAGTTGGAACAACTCTCCATCACGCTGATTCTCTGCGCCACGGCGGCGGCTCTGTGGCTGGCGGCGGCTTGGGCGGATCGGCGAGCGCAATCTTCTTCCCGCACCCACGGCATCGCGGTCATGGCGATGTTTCTTCCCGCCAAGTTCGTGCTGGCCGACACATTTTTGCAGTCGCTGAACATCGGAGCGACGGCGACGCCGATGTTGAATCTCATGACTCTCACCGCCGCCGTGCTGGCCGCGCTGATGATCGGCACCTCAATTTTCTCGGCCAAGGATTGGCATCTCCAGCCTCCGACGCCGGGAGCCGTCGCGCGGGCGATTTTCGTGCTCGGCTGGGGCGGATCGTTTGAACTCACGAGACTGATCCAATTACACATCCTGCCCGGCTCGGCCGTTTGGCCGCAGGCGCAACTCATTCTCATTTGCCTGACCACGCTCTGGACCGCCGGTGGAATCACGATGTACCTGCTTGCCCCGCGCTCGCGCGGCAACGGGCCGACCATCCGCTTCTATCGCGCCGCGGCCGCCGCTGGATTGATTCTCCTGTCGATGAAATATCTCCTGCTGGACACGCTTGTTTTCCGCTTCGCATTCGCCAGCGTTCCGGCGGTAATGCCAGTGTTCAATCCGCAGTTCATCGCCGGCCTGATCCTGGCCATCGCGCTGGGCATCGTCTGCCTGCAACACGTCCGGCCCAGCAACCTCCCGATGACCGCCGGATTTTTCATGATGCTCACCCTGCTGGTCGGCGGCTCGCTGGAAGTGGACCGATTCTTCGCCACCTGGCTCACCCCCGGCACCTTCGCCGACCCGGATTTGGCTCGGCAAGTGGCGCTGTCGATCTTCTGGTCCATCTTCGCCGTCGCGGCGGTGGCCGGCGGCTTCCGCTTCCGTGCCCCGGCCCTGAGATATTTCGGCCTGGCGCTGTTTGCGGTCACGCTTTTGAAAGTGGTGCTGGTGGACATGGAGCAAGTCAGCGCCGGCTACCGATTCCTCTCGTTCCTGGGCCTGGGTGGACTGCTGATGGGTACGAGCGTTTTGTATGGCAAGATCGGCGCGTCACTGCATGGCGAGTTGCGGCATGTGAATGGGGGATGAATAAAAGAATTTCCACCACGGAGACACGGAGAGCACGGAGTGGGTCTCGCTCATGTCTCCATGTGGTTAAATTCCCGATTTTCGTTGCACTTTCGTGACTTCATGATTTCCAAAAACGTCGAACGTGGGTAACGAACTATAATATTTTTGAAAAATTCGCCAAAAACTAGCGATTTATCGGGTTGCTGCGGCGTTTTTGGTGACCGCTTTTCCCTTCCATTTCCCAAGCCAACCCGGAAATTCGCATGATTTTTGCTCAAAAAGTGATCGAAAACGCGCGAAAATGACATGGTGATTTGTACTTTTGTAGCGCAACTTGGCGCAAGTTGTTTTGAGACAGCGAGTTGTGATTTGCCTCTATCCCGCCGGGAATTCGGCCAGGGGAGTGAAGGCCGCCACTTTCCCGGCTTCTGGCTACGGGGTGAGATTCGCGGTACAAAACGGCCGAGGCTTTTATCAAGGAATTGCCCGCGGACAAATCGAAAATGAAACGAGGGCGGACCGGCGATGTATTACGATCTTGACATCCGGCCGTCGGCGCAGCGCGATATCGGCCGTCTTTCTCCTGATGTCGCCAGACGCATCGCTCGGAAACTGGAATCGTTGCGAAACGATCTTGGCGGCAATGTGAAGCGGCTGGTAAGCTACCCCATCGGATACCGCCTCCGAGTCGGCGACTGGCGCGTGCTGTTCGATGTGGAGGGAACATTGATTATCGTGCGCGCGGTGCGTCACCGTTCCGAGGCTTATTGATCGGTCGAGGTGCGTATGTTGAAGCTGAAACCTCAATTTGTGCGGAAAAACGGAAAGACCCAATTTGTCATCCTGACGGCACGCGATTTTTCGGCCATTGAAGAATTAATAGAAGACGCTCTGGACATCCGAATTCTAGAAAAAGCTCGGAGGGAGGATGACGGAAGCCCTGGGATTTCGCTTGAAGAACTGAAACGTCGATTGGGGATGAAGAAAAAGCCGCGAAAAGCGCGGGCTTGAATTCGGAGAATCTTCCCGAACGTAAATTTGGCGGATTGCGGCATGTCCACGCGGATCATCGTGCTTGACCGTACGAAGGAGGTCGCCGGGGAATTGGAGGCGACTGAATCCTATGCCGTTCTTGCGACGGCGGATGGATTTGATTGGGCCGATCCTATCGATGTGATCCGACCGGATGCGATCGAAAAGACCGGCTTTCGTGGCAAAATGATCTTCGCCCAGTTGGGCCAGCAGGCCAAACCCACCGGCGGCATCTTCGAGTTGTCCCCTTCGCCGCCCCAGCATTGTGTGATCGTTCCCGTCCCGGTGAAGGGCAAGTGTATGGCGATGGCCTGCTTCATGGTCAACGGCGATGACCGCACGGCTTATTTCATGTGGAAAGTGGCCACGCTTTTGTTTCAGAGGGCGGATTATTTTGGTGGGGAAGAAGCTGGGTAGGTGAGCGGGTACATTGCGACTGAAGTCGCCATTCCGGTTGTTCACATCGGGCGTTCGATGACGAACTCGGCCATCGCGTCCAGCGTTTGGCGGGCTTCGGTTTTGGGGAGCGTGGCTAGAGCGGCTCTGGCGGTGTCGACCCATTGGCGGGCGCGATCATTCGCATACTGGACGGATTTGCTGGGCAATATCAGATTGCGGATTCGCTCGACTTTGTCGGCGTCTCTGCCTTGCAACAAAGACCTGAGCAACGTGCGGTGCTCGCGCGGGGCGGTGCGCATGAAGTGGATCATGGGGAGAGTCAGCTTGCCTTTGTTGACATCAATTCCCAGGGTTTTTCCGACCGTGGTTTGATCGCCGACGATGTCGAGGATGTCGTCCTGGATTTGGAAGGCGGTGCCCAGGGCCAGGCCGTACTGGCGCATGTTTTCCACCGTGGCATCATCGGCGCCGGCGAACTTGGCGCCTAGCAGGCAACAGGCGGCGCATAAAATCGCGGTTTTGCGGGTGATGATTTGTAGATACGTCTGCTCGTCGAGTTCGAGGTTGTTGCGGTTGTGAATTTGCAGGAGTTCACCTTCACAGACCTGATTGGTGGTCTGGCCGATGGTGCGCGAGGCGAACTGGGATTCGAGACTGGAGCAAAGGTGGAAGCTGTGGCTGATGAGATAATCGCCCAGCAGGACGGCGGCTTCGTTGCCGCGGAGGTGGTTGATGGTCGCTCCCTTGCGGCGGAGTTCGGCTTCATCCAGCACATCATCGTGGACAAGCGTGGCCATGTGGACCATCTCAACGACGGTGGCCAAAACCGTGTGGGCCGGGTTGATTTCTCCGCAGGCTTTGCCGCCGAGCAGGACCAGCAGCGGGCGGAGCATTTTGCCGCGGAATCGGCTGACATGGCGGATGAGGGTGTTGACGCAGGCGAGATCGCTTTTGAGTTCCGATTCGAAGAGCGTCTCGACAGCGTCAAGCTGCGGGCGAACGCATTCGATCATGGAATCCAGCGTCCGGGTCATTTCGCGGAGGATTATATGAATCGGCACGGATTGGGGAATGAGCGTGGGGAAGTTTCGAAATTATTGAAAGTTGGGAGGGGGGAGGCACGTAGGAACGGAAGAGGAATCGGCCCGACTGGCGTTTTGGGGCGATGGACCAGAAGGGAGATGATTTTCGGTTACGGTGCCCGTGCCGATGAGCGGGGACCGGCTCGAATGGGGAACCGATTTGGCGCTGCGAAGACCGTTGGCTGGCCCGGCGACGTTCGATTGAGCATCTTGCCGCCGAAAAAGAAAGAGTTTTCCGCCCGCGGCGGTGGGATGCGAAGGAGTTTCACGCCCAAGCGCGCCCTCAACCGTCCAATGCAGCCCCGCTTGTCCGACCTGCCCGGGGGATTTGCAGGGGACGCTGCTCTTGCTCTTCCAGCGGGAGGTCGGACTTGGGGCGTGACGGACGGTTGAGGGTCGGCCCGTGGCCGAAAATCCGCTGCATCAGTCGCCGCAGGCGAGAACTCCATTCTGTCCCATCGAGAAGGAGCGCTCGACCGTCGCCGGGCAAGCCGGCGGGATTCTAAGCGGCAATGCGTGTTCATATGCGAGCCAACGCATGCTCGTCGGCGAGGGTTTTCGTAACCAATAAAAATATTCTTCCACCTCATTCCATGCCACCAGCGGCGGCTGCGTGATTTAGTCTCTTTGCACCTGCATTTTCTTTTGCAACTTTCCTGCTCAATGGGTCTAATGAGGGGGGATTGTTCGGCCTTGGCGGCGGGCTTTCCTTGCATTTGAAAAAGGGCGGGTGGCGCTATGGGCTTTGTCGAGCACATGCGGTGGTGGCATTGGACGATCCTGAGCCTCGTGCTCGGGGCCGCGTTGGGATATCTGAACGGCAGCATGGGGGATCCGCCGCCTTCGCATCGGTCGATCGACATGATGAAGTTTGAGCAGTTATTGCTGATGCCGCCGATCCGGGGGCCTCAGGGGGACATTCCGTGGGTGAGCAACATCGTGGTCTATCCACCGCATCCGTCGGGAAACGATACTGGCGAAGTGCAGTTGGTCACGCTCGTGGCGATCATGGCGGACAACACTACCGGAGTGGTCACAGCCCAGGATTGCGACATGCTGGCGCCTTGTCCATATGAGCCCAAACCGGTCAACCCGGCGGTCCCTGGCCAGAGATATCCGGGCGCCACGGTTTACTCGGCCAAGCGAGGCGACACGATTAAATCGGTCCTCACCAAAGAGTATGGCAAATACACCCGCGAAGGGTTTGTCGCGCTCGTTTCAGCCAACCGAATCATGCGCGATGCCGAAAGCGCCAGCGATCGAGAAATTAAGCGTGGCAACATTTATTTCATCCCATGGAATCCGGCGGATCATCACACGGTCAACGATTTTCTCGCCGCCGCCACCAAGTACGGATACAAGGACGCGGGCTACCGATACATTTGGTGGCAATCGCCCAAATATGCGATGCGGATCTGGATGACAGGGACGTTCATTCTGGTCGGGGTGATCTGGCCGATCTTGCTGCGGATGATGCTGCTGGGCGGATTGGGGCGCGAGGAGCCGGATGCGTATGACCTGAGCCGATTCAAGGGCGGGCGAGACCCGGCGATGGCGCAAAAGCAATCGGCGGCGCTGACGACGGACGATCTGGCGCGGATCGGCGAGATGGAGGCGAGCTTCAAGGCATCGCTCGGCTCGATGGCGGATGCGGCCACGACTTCGACCGCTGCCGCCACCGCTTCGGGCGCGCCGGCGGCAGCGCCGGAGATCAAGAAATTGGTCGGCGGGCCGGATACGCCGCAGGAAGCTGCCAGGACGGAGGAAGAGCAGAGGGCGTATCGCGGGGAGTTCTATCCGGTGGTGAAAGAGGCCGCGAAGCCGGAGGAAACGCATGCGGATGCCCCGCCGCCTCCAGCCCCGAAGCCGCCGCCAAAAATCACTGTGAAACCGACAATTATCCCCATGAAAAAGCCGCCGGGAAATCCAAAGACTTGATCCGTTCCTAGTCTTGTCCCCTCCCCTGGTACTCCGGGGGAGGGATAGGGTGGGGGTTTATCGAGGGCACTTTGGAAATTCGGCCCCCACCCCTGCCCTCCCCCGGAGTACCGGAGGAGGGGGGAAAATGTCCGGGTGCGCGTGTAAACTCCCCGAATGCCCGATGAAATCAAAGTCCTTGCATTAGTCCACGATCTCATGTTTTCCAGCCAGATTGCCGCTGAAGCCCGGGCGGCCGGGGTTGGTTGCCGGATCGTGCGGGACCCGGCCCAACTTTCGACAAATTCCGATCCGGCGAGAATTTTGTTGGTTGATTTGACATTGGCGGATACCATCGTCCCCGCAATTGCCTGGAAGTCTGCCACCGGCGGCCGAGTCATCGGCTTTGCCTCCCATGTGGACACCGACACCATCCGTTCGGCCCAGTTGGCCGGATTCGATCAGGTGTTGCCTCGAAGTCGCTTTGTCCAGGTGCTTGCGGAACTGATTCGCTCGGTCTGTTTATCCTCGAAGGAGTCCGAAAATGGCCACCCCAGCCACTCATAGTGAAATCGTCGATCTGCTCGGCCCGGAGGCCGACGGTCTGTTGAGCTACGTCGCCAAGGGATTTAAGAAGGAAACCCTCCATCTCCCCGGCGCGGATTTTGTCGATCGCATTGTCTCCCAGACGGATCGAACGCCCAACGTTTTGCGGAATTTCAATCAGATTCTCAATACCGGCCGATTGGCGGGGACGGGCTATGTTTCCATTCTGCCGGTGGATCAGGGGATCGAGCATTCTGCTGGCGCGAGCTTTTCGCCCAATCCGATTTATTTCGATCCGGAATCGATCGTGAAGCTGGCGGTCGAAGGCGGATGCAATGCGGTGGCGTCCACGCTGGGCGTGCTGGGCATGTGCTCGCGCAAGTATGCCCACAAGATTCCATTCATTGTCAAGCTCAATCACAACGAACTGCTGACCTATCCCAACCAATTCGATCAAATTCCCTTCGGCAGCGTGAAGCAGGCATTCGACATGGGCGCGGTGGCGGTTGGAGCGACGATTTATTTCGGCTCCGATCATTCCACCCGGCAGATTCAGGAAGTCTCTCGCATGTTTGCCCAAGCGCATGAATATGGCTTGGTGACCATTCTCTGGTGCTACCTCCGCAATCCCGCGTTCAAGGTTGGAGACAAGGATTACAGCGTCGCCGCCGATCTGACCGGACAGGGCAATCACCTGGGCGTGACAATCGAAGCCGACATCATCAAACAGAAAATGGCGGAGAACAACGGCGGATACAACGCGCTGAAATTCGGCAAGACGAGCAAGAAGGTCTATTCCGATCTGATCCCCGGCGACCATCCGATTGAGATGTGCCGGTATCAGGTCGCCAACTGCTACATGGGCCGCGCGCCTCTGATCAACAGCGGCGGCGCCAGCGGCGAGAACGACTTCGCCGAGGCGGTGAAGACTGCGGTCATCAACAAACGCGCCGGCGGCATGGGCCTGATCAGCGGACGCAAGGCGTTCCAACGCCCGATGACCGAAGGCGTGAAGCTGCTGAATTTGATTCAGGATGTATACCTGGATAAAGGCGTGACGGTGGCGTAAAACCGGCATGGCTGAGAGAAATTCTGGCGGAATAGAACGAGGCTTGGTGCAAACGAAGGCACATGAAGCATTTCTCCGAGAAGTCCCCTACAAACGCTACACAATCGGCATAGCGACTTAGTTCGCCATGCCCGTAAAACGATGAAGCCCGATCCGATCCCCGAATCCGACGCCCCGCACCCTACGGCTCTGCCGCCCGATGCCCCACCGGTGGATCACGATTCGCTTTCGCACACCCCCTTCCCTCCCGGTTTCCGCGCCCGCCGCGGGCTGAACTGGATGTCGATCGGGCTGTTGTACACCTCGTTTTACATGTGCCGGTACAACCTCTCGATTGCCAACAAATCCATCAGCGACGAGTTTGGTTTCAGCAAAGGCGAGATGGGCTGGATCATCAGCGCCAACCTGATGCTCTACGCCCTGGGGCAGATCATCAACGGCCTGCTCACCGACAAAATCGGCGGCAAACGCGCCATGATGATCGGGGCGATGGGAACGGTCCTGATGAACTTTCTGTTCGGAGCCGAATCCTATGCCGGGCATTTTGGATTGTTTCTGGCGATCTGGGGAATCAACGGATACGTCCAGGCCTACGGCGCGCCGGGCATGGTGAAGATGAACGCGGCTTGGTTCGCCCGCCGCGAGCGCGGAACCTTTGCCGGTATTTTTGGCTTCATGATTAATCTCGGCCGGTTCTTCATATTCCAGCTCGGGCCGGCGCTGCTGGCTGGATTCACATTTCTTGGCATGGTGCATATCGGCCCGCTCCACTGGCGCTGGCTGTTCTGGGCGCCATCGATCATCTGCTTCTTCGTCGCAATCGTCATGTGGTTGGTGGTTGCCGAGACTCCGGAGAATGCGGGATACGATTATGTCGGCAGCCGCGAATCCACCGAGGACGCCGGGTCAACCGCCCGTATCGCGGACGTCTGGAACGCCATCGTCTTCCACCCCGCAATTTGGGTCACGGCCGGCGCGTACGCCTGCACCGGAGTCGTGCGGCAATCCATCGACCAGTGGTTCCCACGCTACATGCAGGAAGTCTTCAAGATGGACCTGCAATCCTCCAAGTTTGAATGGCTTGGGTTTTTGATTCCGCTGGTGGCATCCTGTGGCTCGCTGATGTCGGGCGTGATTTCCGATGTGTTTTTCAAGAGCAAGCGCGCCCCGGTCGCCGCGATTCTGTATGTGATGGAAACGATCATCATTCTGATCGGCGCGCAATTCCATACGGTCAATATGGCGATCCTCTTTTTCGTCCTGATTTCCTTCACAGCCAATTCCACCCATTCGCTGCTGGGAACCGCGGCGGCAATGGACTGGGCACTCGGCGGGCTGATCGACCTGACCGGATGGCGAAGCTATTTTTATTTCATGGCCCCGTTCGGAATCATCGGTGCTGTGCTGCTTTTCACCCTTGGCAATCGCATTGTCCACACGCCGCAGAAAGTGTCGCCGCCGCCTCGCGGTTTTGAGCCGGTTCCCCTTCCGTCGCGCACGCCGTAACACTTATGGTTACTGGTGAGACGATTTATGCCCAATCCGCAAAACATCCGCACGGACTACGGCAAACACGCCTTGGACGAATCCAATGCCCTGCCCGATCCCATCGCGCAATTTGCGATTTGGTTTGACGAAGCTGTCAAAGCGGGAGTGCCCGAGGTCAATGCGATGACCGTCGCCACAGCCGACGCCAGCGGCGCGCCGGCGGCGCGGGTGTTGCTTTTGAAGGGGTTTGACGAGCAAGGATTTGTTTTCTTCACCAACTACGCCAGCCGAAAGGGGAAGGCGCTCGATGCCAATCCGCGGGCGGCTCTGGTGTTTTTCTGGCATGAGTTGGAGCGGCAAGTTCGGATCGAAGGAACTGTCGAGCGCACCAGCCGAGCGGAGAGCGAAGAATATTTCCACTCCCGCCCGCGCGCGGCCCAGATCGCGGCATGGGCATCGCATCAGAGCCGAGAAGTTGCGACTCGTAGTGAATTGGAGGATCGCGAAACGGACTTGACCGCCCGTTTCGGCGATCGAACGATTCCTTTGCCGGATTTCTGGGGCGGATATCGCTTGGCGCCGTCCATGATCGAATTTTGGCAGGGCCGGTCCAATCGAATGCACGATCGGCTTCTGTATACCCGGCAGGCCGATGGCTCGTGGATTATTTCCCGATTGGAACCGTAATGTCAAAACTCTCTGGAAAAACTGCGTTAATCACCGGCGCATCCGTCGGCATCGGGCGCGATCTGGCCGAATTGTTCGCGGCCGATGGGCATCATCTGGTCGTGACCGCGCGCGATCGCGCCAAGCTCGAAGAGTTGGCCGACAAACTCCGTGCTGCCCACGGCGTCAATGTCCTTGTCATCTCCAAGGATCTTTCCGTCGCCGGCGTCGCCCAGGAGATTTTCGATCAAGTCGCCGCCGCCGGGCTGACCATCGACTATCTCGTCAACAACGCCGGCTTTGGAACGCACGGCCCATTCGCCGAGTCAACAGTGCTCAGCCAACTCGCCATGTTGCAGGTGAACATTGTTGCCTTGGTACATCTGACGCGTCTGTTTCTTCCGCCGATGCTGGAGCGAAAAAGCGGCCGTATCATGAACCTCGCCTCGACGGCCGCCTTCCAGCCGGGGCCGCTGATGAGTGTGTATTTCGCATCCAAGGCATTCGTGCTCTCGTTCTCCGAAGCGCTGGATGCCGAGGTGCACGACAAAGGGGTTTCCGTTACCACCGTATGCCCCGGCGCGACAATCACGGAATTTCAAAAGCGGGCCGGAATCGAAAGCTCGCCTTTATTCCAAAACAACGCGATGACCTCCATGCAAGTCGCCCGAATTGGATACGCCGCTTTCATGCGCGGCCGGCGCGCGGTCGTCACCGGCTTCACGAATCGCGTTCTCGCCCTCGGCTCACAACTCAGCCCCCGCCGACTCGCCACCGCGATAGCTTATAAACTGAACAAAAACCGCTGAAAACACGCCCCGTTTGCATCGCGGTCCAATATTTCAATAATCATTGCCTCGACGAAAGGAACTTACATGCGACGTGCCAAGATCAGCATCATCGGCGCCGGGAATGTCGGCGCCACCGCGGCTCACTGGGCGGCCGGCAAGGAACTGGGCGATATCGTCCTCGTGGATATTCCGCAGGTGGACGGAATGCCGCAGGGGAAGGCGCTGGATTTGTATCAGGCTTCGCCCGTCGAGGCGTTCGATGTGAAAATCACTGGCGCGACCAATTACGAACCGACGGCCGGCAGCGATGTCGTGATCGTCACTGCGGGAATCGCGCGAAAGCCGGGAATGAGCCGGGATGATCTGATCAACACCAACACCGCCATCGTGAGCCAAGTGGCCAAGAATGTGGCAAATTTCTCTCCTGAAGCGGTGATGATCGTCGTCAGCAATCCGCTGGATGCGATGGTTTATGTTGCGTGGAAAGCCAGCGGATTTCCGACACAGCGGGTGATTGGCCAGGCGGGCGTGCTGGATTCGGCGCGGTATCGGGCTTTCCTCGCGGCCGAGATTGGGTGCAGCGTGGAGGATGTGCAGGCCCTCCTGCTCGGCGGGCATGGCGACGACATGGTGCCATTGCTCCGCTACACTTTCGCCGGTGGAATTCCGATTACTCAACTGATCAAAAAAGATCGCCTTGATGAAATCGTCAAGCGAACGCGCGGCGGCGGCGCCGAGATCGTCAGTCTGCTCAAAACCGGCAGCGCCTATTACGCTCCGGCCTCGGCCACCATCGCCATGGCTGAATCCATCATCAAAGACAAAAAACGCATCCTCGCCTGTGCCGCTTATTGCCAGAAAGAATACGGCATCGGCGGATATTTTGTCGGCGTGCCATGCGTGCTGGGCAGCGCCGGCGTGGAACGCATCATCGAAATCGAAATGGACGAGGCGGAAAAAAAGATGTTCCAAACCAGCGTCGATCACGTGAAAGAACTGGTCAAAACGGTCAAGATGTAATTCGCCATGGCCCCGGATCCTTCCAGGCAATCCTCGCGCGGCAAGGGACGGCTGGCGCTGTCCCAATTGAAATTGTTCTGGATGGGATTGCTCTCCCTGCTCGGCGGTTGCGCGCTGGGGCCGCACATGTTGCCGGTCGATCAGCAGAAGACCATCGACCGCACCATTACCGAATATCCCGCCGGATTTGTCCTCCAGCCGTATGTGGTGAATCTGGATGCCCCCTCGGCGATTTGCTGGGACGACCAGGGAAATCTCATCATCGCCGAATCCGGCACGGATAATGCCGACCCGCACATCTTTGGCATTCGCCCGGATGGGAAAAAATTCAACATTTATCCACTGCACAGCCGGCTGCCGGTGATCAGCCCCGGATACCATCTTTACGGCCCGATCGGGGGCATGGTGTTCAATCACGCCAACGGAAAAATTTATGTCAGCCATCGAGACAAGCACGGTCTGGGGGCGATCACCGCGCTGGGATATGACGGCAGCCACACAACCATCGTCGGCGATCTTCCGACGCAGGGAGATTACAGCGTCACCGATCTGACCATCTATCAGGACGAAATTTATTTCGGACTCGGTTCAGCCACCAACAGCGGCGTGGTGGGGATGGACAATTACGAAGAAGGTTGGGTGCGCGACTATCCAAATTTCTGCGATCTTCCCTACAAGCCGCTGAAACTGCTCGGATATCGCTTCCAAACCCCGAACCCCCAGGCGAGCATTTTTTCACCCGATACCACCGACACGGTTCCGTTTGAGCCGCTGGGGATCAGCGACGTGACGCACATCGACGCCGCCCCGCTGGGCCGGGCGACCGGAGCGATTTACACCGTTTCCACCGAGGGCGGAGATTGCCGGGTGGTCGGCTGGGGTGTGCGAAATCCGGCGGGGCTGATCGTTGACGAATTTGGCCGCGTCTATTTCACCGATCAGGGAATGGAAGAACGCGGGACCCGGCCGATCCACGATGATCCGGATGTTCTGTTCCATCTGGTCAGCGGCGAGTGGTACGGATTTCCCGATTTCAGCCGGACGCTCGATCCGGTCAGCGACAGCCAATATCAGCCGCCTCAATGGATGGTCTTGCCCACGAAATATCCGGATGTGGGATTTGTGGTCGACCACAAGGCGAGCGATTTACACGATCCCGATCCGCGCTGGGTGCAGGCGGCGTTTAAGCCGTTATCGGGAGCGTCGAAGATGGATTTTGTTCCGCAGGTTGGGCCGTTCCAGAAATATTTTGGAAAGATGGTGGTGGCGCTGTGGGGCGATCGGGCGCCGTTTGCGACGTCAAATCAACCGCTCAAATCGCCGCCGCCGGGATACAAAGTGGTGCTGGTGGACAAAGATGTCGGGGATGTTTCCGATTTTGTGTTCAACACCGAAGGCGGCCCTGCCAGTCAACTCGTCGATGGCGGCAGCCAGGCGCTCGAGCGGCCGGTGGATGTGAAGTTTTCCCCGTACGATCATTATCTCTACATCGTGGACTTCGGCCGGATTCGCATGAAGAACGGCGAGGAGAAAGTCGCGGATGGCACCGGCAAAATTTTGCGTCTGCTTCCGCCACCCCCGCCGACCACGCGATCCTCGACGCAATCATCCACGGCACCCACCACCATAATGAATCCGTGATTTCTAAAATGCAAAAATGCGGATGAACCGCCAAGACGCCAAGATCGCCAAGGAGGAAAATACGCCAAGGGGAAATCTATTCTTTAGGAACGAATTCCAACTCTAATACCGCTTCCATTTTTCACATGCGCTCCTGAAGCCAAGGAACGGCGCAGACGGATTTGATCAACTCCGCATTCAGGCAGGAGTGT
>JBEKUH010000023.1:0-40075 GCA_049515255.1 Tepidisphaeraceae bacterium
AAGTCACCAACCGTCAATGGGACGCGCGGGAAGTGAAGAACGATGAATTCCTCTCGCCCGAAGGAGGTGTGCTGGACTCGATGCTCAGCGAGCATCAGTGCGAGGGTTGGCTGGAAGGATATTTGTTGACCGGCCGGCACGGACTGTTCAACAGCTACGAAGCCTTCATTCGCATCGTCGATTCGATGTTCAGCCAGCACGCGAAGTGGCTGAAGGTCACCAAGGAATTGCCTTGGCGACGTCCGATCTCGTCGTTGAACTATCTGCTCGCTTCCCACGTCTGGCAGCAGGACCACAACGGCTTTACCCATCAGGATCCCGGGTTTATCGACCACGTCATCAACAAGAAGGCGAGCATCGTGAGGGTTTATCTCCCGCCGGATGCGAATTGCTTGCTGTCAGTTTTCGATCACTGTCTGCGCAGCCGCAATTACGTCAACGTGGTGGTCGCGGGCAAACATGCGCTGCCGCAATGGCTGACGATGGATGCCGCCGTAGTGCATTGCACGGAAGGAATCGGCATTTGGCAATGGGCCAGCAACGATCAGAACTCCGAGCCCGACGTGGTGATGGCCTGCTGCGGCGACACGCCGACACTGGAAATTCTGGCTGCCGTTTCCATTCTGCGCCAGCATCTGCCGGACCTGAAAATCCGGGTGATCAATGTCGTCGATCTGATGAAGCTGCAGTCTGCCAGCGAACACCCGCATGGCCTGGACGAGACGGATTACGATTCGCTGTTCACCAAAGACAAGCACATCGTCTTCGGTTTCCACGGATACCCGTGGCTCATTCACCGACTGACCTATCGTCGGACCAACCGAAATCTGCACGTTCGAGGCTACAAGGAAGAAGGCACGATCACGACAGCCTTCGACATGAGAGTGCAAAACGACCTGGACCGCTTCCATCTCGTGCAAGATGTGGTGGATCGCTCGCCGAATCTTGGCGCCAAGGGGGCTTATCTGAAGCAGCTAATGCAAGACAAGCTCATCGAGCACAAGCATTACATCGATCAACACGGCGAGGATCTGCCGGAGATTCGCAATTGGAAGTGGAGCAGCTCCAAATGAGTACGACCACCCTAGTGGAGCGGACACCCGCGAGCATGGACGTTAGTGCGCTGTATCCCCTGCGATTCGAGCCGATCTTTCAGTATCGCCTCTGGGGCGGCCGCCGCTTGGAACATGTACTCTCAGCAAAATTGCCGAGCGATGGCCCCATCGGCGAAGCGTGGCTGCTCAGCGATCGGGATGATCATCCCAGCGTTGTAGCCGACGGCGCGCTCAAAGGGCAGACGATCCAGCAATTGATACGGCGATGGCCGAAGCAGTTGCTGGGGAAATTCGCCGGTCGATTCAGCCGCTTCCCGCTGCTGCTGAAATTCCTGGATGCGCAGAAGGTGCTTTCCGTGCAGGTGCATCCGTCAGATCAGCAGACGCACTACATTCCGCCTGGCGAAAGCGGAAAGACTGAAGCCTGGGTCGTGCTCGAAGCCGGCGCGAACAGTCGAGTCTACGCCGGATTAAAACCCGGAACCACACCGCAATCGCTGCAAGAGGCGATCGATCACCACGCCGTCGCCGACATGTTGACCAGTTTCAAAGCCGCCGCCGGCGATGCCGTCTTCATCCAGGCCGGCACAGTGCATTCGCTGAGCGATCTGGTCGTCTTTGAGATTCAGCAGAACAGCGATGTCACGTTTCGTCTGGACGATTGGGATCGCGTCGATCCCACAACCGGCAAGCTGCGCCCGCTTCAAGTGAAGCAAGCGATGGCCTGCATCGATTTCACGCAAGTCAAGATCGGACCCGTCGTTCCCGTGTTCGATGAATCCGAGCCCGTGCGGCGCGAGCGGCTCTTCGATTGCACTCATTTCCAATTATCCCGACTCCGCGCCAATTCGCCGTTTATGGTTGGCACGACAGAATCGCCGACCGTTCTGGTCGGTATCGAAGGCACTGGCCAGGTGGAGCATGACGGCATTGAATATACCCTCAACAAGGGCGACACCATACTCCTGCCCGCCGTCGTTGGAATGTGCACCTTCCGCCCGCAAAGCGCCTCTACGCTGTTAGAAATTTCACTGCCGAAAAGCGGCTAACCCATGAAACGTCTCATCGTTTTTGATCTAGACGGAACGCTCGCCCAGAGCAAGGCATCGCTCGATGCGGAGATGGCGGCACGGCTTGGCGAATTGCTGAAGGTCGTGAATGTGGCGGTGATCTCCGGCGGTGGGTGGCCGCAGTTTGAGAAGCAGGTGCTGGCGAAATTGCCCGCGAATGTTCAACTGAAACGCCTGTCGCTGCTGCCGACGTGCGGGACGCAATTCTACCAATATGCGGGTGGTCCAGGCGATAACGGCAATTGGAAGCAGCTTTATGCGGAAAATTTCACGGCGGCGCAGAAGACCAAAATCATCAGCTCGCTAAAACAATCGATCGATTCTTCCGACATAAAAGTCGGGCAGACCTGGGGCGAGCAGATTGAAGACCGCGGCAGCCAGATCACTTTCTCGGCGCTCGGCCAGCAGGCGCCGGGTGACGAGAAGAAAAAGTGGGACCCGAATTTTAGCAAGCGCAAGAAAGTCAAATCGAAGCTCGACGGGTTGATCCCGGAATTTGCCGTCAACCTGGGCGGCGAGACATCGATCGATATCACCAAACCGGGTATCGATAAGGCATACGGAATCAGAAAGCTGCGCGACACGCTCCACATCGCTATTGGCGACATGATCTTTATCGGCGATGCCATCTTTCCTGGCGGCAATGATTATCCGGCCAAGCAAGCCGGCGCGCTGTCGATCCGCGTGCGCGACCCGGAGGAAACCAAGCGCGTCATCGAAGCGATCATCGCTTGCCTGGGCGACGGGAAAACGGCGACCACTGAAAAAGGAAATCATGCCTGATTTTCAACTAAAACGTCTGGGCCTGTTGATGGAACCGGAGCCCGGCAATCCGAACGAGGTGGAGGGCGTGCTGAACCCCGCCGCCGTGCGCGGGCCCGATGGGAAGCTGTATTTGTTTCCACGGCTGGTAGGCAAAGGCAATTTTTCGCGCATCGGGATCGCGCGCGTTCGGTTCAACAGCGACGGCGATCCCTGCGGCGTCGAGCGGCTGGGCATCGCGCTGCAGCCGGAGGCGGATTACGAACTTCATGCCAACGGCGGCGGGTGTGAAGACCCCCGCGTGAGTTTCATCGATCGCTTTCAGCGGTACATGATGACGTATGCCGCGTACTCCTCGCGCGGCCCGAGGATCGCTTTTGCAGTGTCGAAGGATCTGTTCCATTGGACGCGGCTGGGGCTGGCGACATTTGAGCCGTATCGTGAAATCGATTTTGTGAATGTGGATGACAAGGATGCCAGCCTGTTTCCCGTGGCCATCCCGAATCATGCGGGAAAGATGCAGCTGGCGATGATTCATCGGCCGCTCTTCAAAGGCACGCGGCCGGAAGAGATGGATTGCGATTCAGCCTCGCGGGTCATCGATCTCGATCATGAAAGCATCTGGATTTCGTATTGTCCGATGAAGCTCGACGGGCTTGAGCCAGATCGTCTTGGCCTGTTCAACTCGCACCATCGGCTGGCCACGCCCATCGCGCCGTGGGAAGCGCTCAAGATCGGCGGCGGCACACCACCGGTGATGACGCGGCACGGGTGGATGATCCTCTACCATGGCGTGCATGCGCAGGAGAGCCCGGCGCACGAAGGTAAACAGCTTTGCTACTCAGCCGGCGTGATGATCCTTTCGAAAGAGCATCCGCGCACCATCCTCTATCGCTCGCCCGAACCCGTGCTGACGCCCAGTGTGCCGCACGAACGCGACGGACTTGTGGAGAACGTGGTCTTTCCCACCGGGATCGACTGCCGCAATGACATCGACAAGCCGGATCGATTCGACGTCTATTACGGCATGGCGGACAGCCGAATCGGCGTGGCTAGTCTGAATGTTCCAGAGCGCCTGCCGTCGTCAAATCCGCCCAAGGCCGACGCACCCGATGCGATTGTCCATATGACGCCCAGTGACAATCTTGAATCGCTGACAACAAAGGCAACACGATGAGTTCGCGATCGCTCATTACTACCGTCAACACCATTCCCGCCAACGGCAAAGTCGCGGTCATTACAGGAACGTCAAGCGGCATTGGGCGCGCATGTGCTTTGTTTTTGGTCCGAGAGGGATTCCAAGTGTTCGCCGGTGTCCGGAGGCCAGTAGACGGCGATAAGCTCGTGTCTGAGGCTGGGAATCTTCTCATTCCGCTCATCATTGATGTTACTGACATCGAATCGATCGCGGCAGCGGTGAAAGATGTTGCGGCCACGCTGCAGGGGCGAAAACTGAACGGTCTGGTCAATGTCGCCGGAATCGGAATTACTGGGCCGCTAGAATATGTGACGGCCGCCGATCTTTGCAGAATCTTCCAGGTGAATGTGTTTGGTCAGCTCGCGGTCACTCAAGCATTTCTGCCATTGATCCGCAACGCGCGCGGTCGAATCGTCAACATAAGTTCGGTTGGCGCGCACATTGCCCTTCCGTTTGGCGGCGTCCTCACAGCGTCCAAAGCCGCGTTGGGCTTACTAAGCGATGCACTGCGGATGGAGCTTCATCCTTTTGGCATACGCGTCTGTGTGATTGAGCCGGCCTCGATCAAAACCCCGGCGGTCGAGAAAACGCTCGGCGATGTGGATGGGGTCATCCGGCGCCTGCCGCCCGAGGGGGCACGTCGCTACGGGGACATGCTAAGAGCCTTTACGAAACGTGCCTACGCGACGGAAACGAACGGCAGCGCACCCGAGGTTGTTGCGCGGGCCGTACACCACGCGCTGACTGCCAGGCGACCGCGAATTCGCTACACCGTAGGAAAGGGAGCCAAACTACTCACAATCCTGCCGCGCTTGCTCCCGGATCGCCTGCTCGACCGCATCAGAGCGCGTATGTTCGGCCTATCCGCTTTCATGGGAGACAGCAAGCAAAGGGAAACACAGATCGAAACTCCCTCGGTGAAAATGACGGCAGCGACAAGCCACGCTGACAGTGAACAATCGGCAGCGAGCACGAAAGATAAATTAACATGCAACTAAGTGAAGGAGATCGAACATGACTATCGAGATTGAATTCGAAGGGCGGAACATTCCGTTCAGGCTCGATTGGGAAGACCTGCGATGGGAATCTTTGGAGGAGCAGAAGGAAGGCGATTTTCCATTGATAGTCGAGGTCAATGGCAAGCGCTACGAGCTTTATTCCGATGAGACCTTCGCCGAGGTAGAGAATTGAGCGAAAAGGCGTCAGTTCCGGTTTGGGAGCCTTGATCGCAAAGGAGAGATGAGATGGGAGCACAAAACTTGATCGACACCGCCAGGGCGATGGTTGGCGATGGCAAAGGTCTTCTAGCCATGGACGAGAGTAATCCAACGTGCAACAAGCGATTTGCGCGGCTGGGCATTCCCCAGACCGAGGCGGCGCGCCGAGCCTATCGGGAGTTGATCGTAACGACCCCCGATTTGGGCGAATCAATCAGTGGCGCCATCCTTTTTGACGAGGCAATCCGCCAAAAGACCAGTAAAGGAACATCCTTCGTTGACGTGCTCATCGAAACGGGAATTATTCCCGGCATCAAGGTGGACACGGGCGCGAAAGATATGGCCGGTTTTCCCGGTGAAAAGGTCACCGAGGGATTAGATGGATTGCCGGGTCGCGTGCAGGAGTATGTCGGGATGGGGGCCCGATTCGCCAAGTGGCGGGCGGTGATCGCGATCGGCCCTGGCATTCCTACTGAGGGATGCATCGAAGGCAATGCCCACGCGCTCGCTCGCTATGCCGCCATCTGCCAACAGGCGGGTCTCGTTCCGATTGTCGAGCCGGAAGTGCTGATGAATGGCTCGCACGATCTTCAGCATTGTTTAGAAATCACCGGACGAGTTCTTCATGCCATATTCAACCAGCTCCACATCCAGCGTATTCTGCTCGAAGGCATGATTCTCAAGCCGAATATGGTGCTGCCGGGCAAGGAATGTCCGCATCAGGACCGCGCGGAACAAGTAGCTGATGCCACTGTACGGTGCCTTCTCAGATCGGTTCCCGCCGCTCTTGCGGGTGTTGCGTTCCTCTCCGGTGGCCAGTCAGGCGAACTCGCATGCGCTCGCCTGAATGCGATGAACGTTCGCTTCGCCTCCAAAATGCCCTGGCCGCTCACCTTCTCATTTGCCCGGGCAATCCAGCACCCGGCGCTTGATATCTGGTCTGGCCGCGATGCATCAGTGAAAGCGGCACAAAAGTCTCTGCTTCACCGGGCAAAGTGCAGTCGGGCTGCACGCCGCGGCGAATACAGCGCGGTGATGGAAAAGACATGAACACGAAATGGAAACCGGATATGCGAAAGAAATTCGTCGTCGGTAACTGGAAGATGCATACCACCGCCGCGGAGGCAGGACAGTTGGCCAGGGCGGTCGTGGACGGCGTGGGCGTTGAGGACCGCATAGCGGTCGTCATCTGTCCGCCTTTCCCCCATCTGATCCATGTCGGGGAGATCGTCAAAGGCAGCCGTGTCGCGCTGGGGGCGCAAAACCTCTATCCAGAGAAAGAAGGCGCGTTTACCGGTGAAGTCAGCCCTGGGATGCTCGTCGATGTCGGCTGCAAATATGTGATCCTCGGACACAGCGAGCGACGACACAAGCTGGGGGAATCGGATGCCTTCATCAACCAAAAAGTACGGATTGCCTTGGACGCCGGCCTCGATGTGATTTTCTGCGTCGGCGAGACTCTGGATCAACGCAAGGCCAATCAGACCGAAGCATTGCTCGACTGGCAACTCACTCAGGGATTGGCCGGAATCTCGACGAATACTTTGCCTCGCCTGAGCATCGCGTACGAACCGGTCTGGGCGATTGGCAACCCAGGCCATCATGCCACTCCCGAGCAGGCTCACGAAGCGCACGAATTTATTCGCCACTGCTTCGGTCAGATATTCGAAGACAAATCGGCCCAGGCACTTTCGATTCAGTACGGCGGCAGCGTCGAGCGGGACAATGCCGCTTCCTTCTTCAGTCAGCCCGGCGTAGATGGCGCCCTCATCGGCGGGGCCAGCCTGAATGCCGCCCAGTTTCTGGCCATCATTCGATCTGGGATCAACGAGGCGCAAACCAAGGGACACTCCGCGCCGCGAAGTTTGGTCGTAAAGGTTTGACAATAGAACCATGGAAAATATGCGAGGAAATCCGCCATGACTAAATCTGACCCAACAACCAAGAATAAAAACGATACGAAGTCCGCGCCTAAGCCTGTGCCGAAGGACGACCTGAAAACGCTGCCCATGGCGGAAGTTGAGAAAAAGTTGAATTCGTCGCCGGAGGGCCTCACGGATGTCGAGGCAAAGAAGCGGCTAACCCAATATGGTCCCAACGAGATCGAGGAAAAAAAACCCAATCCGTTACTGAAATTTCTCTCCTACTTTTGGGGGCCAATCCCGTGGATGATCGAGATCGCGGTGATTCTATCGGGCATCGTCCGGCACTGGCCGGACTTTTTCATCATTCTACTTTTGCTTTTCGCCAACGCCATGGTCGGCTTCTGGGAAGAACGCCAGGCGGGGAACGCCATCGATGCTCTTAAGGCCAAGCTGGCGATCAACGCCCGGGTGAAACGAGATGGTAAATGGATCAACCCACCGGCGCGCGAACTTGTGCCGGGCGATGCCATCCGATTGCGGCTGGGGGACATCGTGCCGGCGGATGCGCGATTGCTGGATGGCGACGAAATCTCGGTGGATCAGTCCGCGCTAACCGGAGAGTCACTGCCCGCCACGCGCAGGCCCGGCGAGGCAATCTTTTCCGGTTCGATCGTGCGGCGGGGTGAAATCGGCGCACTGGTTTATGCCACCGGCACGAATACTTACTTCGGCAGGACGGCACAACTTGTGGAAGAGGCGCATACCGTCAGCCATTTCCAGAAGGCCGTCCTGAAGATCGGCAATTACCTGATCATCCTGGCGGTGGGTCTGGTGGCAATTATTGTTGCAGTGGCAATCTACCGTGGCGATCCGCTGCTCCACGCTAAACCCCCCGCCGACCCCATCCTCTTATTTGCCCTCATCCTCACAGTTGCCGCCATCCCAGTTGCCATGCCCACGGTGTTGTCTGTGACGATGGCGGTCGGTGCGCGCCTGCTCGCCAGGAAGCAGGCGATCGTGAGCAAGCTTGTGGCCATCGAGGAACTAGCCGGCGTGGATGTACTGTGCGCTGACAAGACCGGAACCCTGACCCAGAACAAACTGACGCTGGGTGATCCGTTTAACGTCAATAATGTCTCCGGCGACCAGGTCGTTTTTGCCGGTGCGCTGGCGTCGCGCGCCGACGACAACGACACCATTGATCTGGCAGTCCTGGGCGGCCTGAAAAACAAGGATGCTTTGAAGGACTATGACATCGTGCATTTTCAGCCCTTCGACCCGGTGCATAAGCGGACCGAGGCTACCGTCAAAGGCAAGGATGGAAAGACGTTCAAGGTGACCAAGGGAGCGCCTCAAGTCATCGTGAAGTTGTCGGCCGATGCCGATCAGGTGAAGGATGCAGTCGACAAGGCGGTCAATGAATTCGCGGCGCGCGGCTTTCGCTCACTGGGCGTGGCGCGGGCGGAGGGAGACAGCCCGTGGAAGTTTCTTGGTGTATTACCGTTGTTCGATCCGCCGCGCGAAGATGCCAAGGCAACCATCGCGACCGCCGGCAAGATGGGCGTGAAGGTCAAGATGGTGACGGGTGATGCGCTGGCGATCGCCAAGGAAACCGCCAAAAAGCTGGATATGGGTACAAATATCCTTGACGCCGGCAGCTTGGGCGACTCCAAAAAACAGGAGACCGCCGAGGTAGCCAAGTCTATCGAAAACGCCGATGGTTTTGCACAGGTCTTCCCCGAACACAAGTACCACATTGTAGATGTCCTGCAAAAGCGCGGCCACATCGTCGGCATGACCGGCGATGGCGTGAATGACGCCCCCGCGCTGAAGAAAGCCGACTGCGGAATCGCCGTTTCGGGCGCGACTGACGCGGCGCGCGCCGCGGCATCCATCGTGCTTCTAACGCCGGGGTTGTCGGTGATCATCGACGCCATCAAAGAAAGCCGACGTATCTTTCAACGGATGAACAGCTATGCGATCTACCGCATCGCCGAAACGCTGCGCGTGCTGTTGTTCATGACGTTGTCAATCCTGGTCTTTAATTTTTATCCAGTGACGGCGGTGATGATCGTAATGATCGCGTTGCTTAACGACGGCGCCATTCTGTCCATCGCGTATGACAATGTTCATTACCGGGATAAGCCAGAGGCCTGGAACATGCGCATGGTGCTGGGCGTCTCCACGGTGCTGGGCGTTATCGGGGTCGTCGCCGCTTTTGGCCTGTTTTATCTTGCCGAGCGGGTCTTTCACCTCGACCGTGCGCACGCTCAGACGATGATGTATTTGAAGTTGTCCGTGGCCGGACATTTGACGATTTTCCTGACGCGCACGCGTGGTCCATTCTGGTCCATAAAACCCGCGAAAATTCTGTGGCTGGCCGTGCTGGGCACACAAATCATCGCGACGCTGATCGCGGTCTACGGCCTGTTTATGACGCCGCTCGGTTGGGGCTGGGCGGCATTCGTCTGGGGCTATGCTCTGGTGTGGTTCCTGATTAATGATCGCGTGAAACTCCTGGCGTATCGAATTTTTGATCACACCAAGGCGGGTGGCACGCCGGAAGAAAGAGCCCAGCGGCGGATTCACATCAAGACTGACCCGGAACCCGCAGCCAAGTCTGATGCAAAAATAGAGGATAAGCCTCAAGCAACAACCGACCCGATAGCTCAAGTCAAAGGTGACGATAAGCCCGATGCCAAAGCGACGTCGAAACCTGAGGAGAAGGCCGAACCAACGCCCCAAGCCATAGCGGAGTCAAAGCCTGATTCCACAGTCAAACCAGAAGTCGAGGCTGAGGCTAAGCCTGCCGCCAAGGCCAAAATATCCTCCGATTTGATACCGCAGATCTCCAAGCGCGCTTATGAACTCTACGAGAAGGGAGGACGCCGGAGCGATCATGCAGTTCAGGACTGGGAGCAGGCGAAGCAGGAGATCGGAAAGGAAGAAACCAAAACCAAGCCGGAGTTTCAAGCCAGAGCTGGAGCTAATTCCCAAGCGAAAAACAAGACCCCGTCTGACTTGACGCCTCAACTCGTCGAGCGGGTCCACGAACTCTACGAGGAGTTGGGGCGCAAAGACGTTCAAGCAGTTCAGGAGTGGGAGAAGGCAGAGCGAGAAACGCCAAAGGCCGAACCTCAAAAATGAGACGACGCAGATTACGCAGCGGCGCACGCCCGAAGGGATAATGATGAAAATCGATTCAAGGGATTTCCGTGTTGACCCCGGAGACAAAGTTGAGCTTCGGAATTGGCCCACGATGGTGAAGCCTTATTGCAAGTCGAAGAAGAGATATCAAAAACTCCTCGCTAAGCATGTTGAGCAGATGTACGAGCTGCAACGGCTTCATTACGCTTCCGATCGCTACGCGTTGCTGCTCATCTTTCAGGGCCTGGATGCCGCCGGCAAGGATGGCGCGGTCCGCCACGTCATGTCCGGAGTCAATCCGCAGGGGTGTGAAGTCTTCAGTTTCAAGCAACCCAGCGCCGAGGAATTGGAACACGATTTTCTCTGGCGCACGACGTGCCGGCTTCCCGAACGCGGACGAATCGGCATCTTCAACCGCTCCTATTACGAGGAAGTGCTCGTCGTTCGCGTGCATCCGGAGATTCTCGCCCGCCAGCGCCTTTCAGAAGAATTGCGCGAAGAGAAGACACTGTGGAAAGGTCGGTATCGCTCGATCGTGGATTTGGAGCGCCACCTGTTTCATAACAGCACCCGCACGATCAAAATATTCCTTCATCTTTCAAAGCAAGAGCAGCGAAAGCGATTCTTGGAGCGAATCGATGAGCCGGATAAGAACTGGAAATTCAGCCTCGCCGACATTCATGAACGGAAATACTGGAAGCAATATGTGGTGGCTTATGAGGAGTGCCTGAGCGCCACAAGCACCCATCACGCGCCTTGGTATGTCGTTCCCGCCGATGACAAGGACAATGCCCGGTTGATCGTTTCTCGGATTGTTCTCGACGCGCTCGACGAACTGAAGATGGCATATCCGAAGACCACCCCGAAACGCGAGAAGGAATTGAAATCGATCCGCAAGCTACTGACCAGCGAGAGCAAGAAGGGATAAGACGATGGCCACGAAAGACGCAGATCGCCCTTCAAGGCTCTTTCTACTTCGCCACGGCGACACCGATTGGTCTGATTCGCGCAAACATACCGGTCGCACCGATATTCCGTTAAACGCAAGCGGGGAGCAGCATGCTCTGCTCCTTGGGGCAAGGCTTAAAGGTGAGAGGTTCGCCCGGGTATTTGTCAGCCCGCTTTTGCGGGTGCGCCGCACCTGCCAACTTGCCGGATTCGCTGATCAGGCAGAGATATGTCCAAACCTGACGGAATGGGACTATGGCGACTTCGAGGGACTTCTGACCGCCGATGTGCATCGCACGCGGTCCGATTGGTATCTCTACCGCGATGGCGCCCCGAACGGCGAATCACCCGACCAGGTCGCCGCTCGTGCTGATCGATTTATCAACCTCGTGCGACCAATCGACGGCGACGTCGCCGCATTCTCCAGCGCACAAATCATCCGGATGGTCGCAGCCCGCTGGTTGGGACTTCCGCCGTTGGCAGCAAAATATTTCTATACCGCAACCGCTAGCGTCGGCATTCTCGGCTACGAACACGACCAAATCCAACCCGTTGTGCATCTCTGGGACGATCTTGGCGCCCTCGACAAAAACATTTGAAGAATTGAGATTATGCAGGCCGCTAAGCCGATTAAAAAAACATTGACAAGAAACGTGGCGAGCGAAGCGCCGTTGATCCTTACAATTAATGGGGGATCATCCAGCATCAAATTCGCTTTGTTTTCCGCGGCTTCACCTCTCCGGCGAGTGTTCGGCGGGCAGGTCGAGCGCATCGGAGTGCCGGGCACATTATTGACGGCCACACGTGAAAACTCGTCTGAACTTGATAAGCACCCCATTCCCGCGAAGACGTTCCATGACGGCATTCAAGCCGCCCTCACCTATCTGCGCCAGCGCATAGGTAAATCCACGGTCAGCGCGATCGGGCATCGCATCGTCAAAGGAGGTGTGCATCTGGTTGATCATCAACTTATCACGGCAGACGTAATCGCCAAACTTCGGCGAATGCAGCCGCTCGATCTCGATCATCTGCCGCGCGAAATTGCCCTCATCGACGGGTTTAGCGAGGGATTTCAAGGGATACCCCAAATTGCCTGTTTCGACACTACGTTCCACAAAGATCTTCCTCACATCGCCCAACTTCTTCCCATCCCACGCCGTTATCTGAATGCCGGCGTCCGAAGGTTTGGCTTCCACGGCTTGTCTTACAATTACCTTATGAGCCAACTTGCCGTCGTGGCCGGCGCCGAAGTTGCAAACGGCCGCTTGATTCTTGCCCATCTCGGATCAGGCGCCAGTATGGCTGCGGTACATAATGGCAAGCCAATCGATACGACAATGGCCTTCACGCCAACATCCGGCCTGGTGATGGGGACCCGTCCCGGCGATCTGGACCCAGGGCTTATGGTTTACCTGATGAAAGATCAAAAGCTTTCGACTGACGACATGGACAAGTTCATCTCCCAAAAATGTGGGCTCATCGGCGTATCCGAAACAAGCTCCGACATGCGCGACCTGCTTAACACGCGCGCCACCGACTCCCGCGCTGCCGATGCGGTCGAGTTATTCTGTTACCAGGCCAAGAAACATCTCTGCACAATGACTTCGGCTCTCGGCGGCGTAGACACGGTTGTTTTCGCCGGCGGAATTGGAGAACGTGCTCCAAACGTGCGCGCCGGGATCTGCGAAGGGTTGGATTTTCTAGGATTGCAACTCGATTCATCAAAAAACGTGCGCGGATGTGATGTCATTTCCGACGACCCAAGCCGTGTCGAAGTTCGGATCATTGCGACGGACGAAGAGATTGTGATTGCCCGCATTGTTTGCTCGATTTTGCATTATTCGGGCGCTCATTAACTTGTATAAGCGGCGTCTCTCGTTACTGTGCATCACTAGCAACTTCTCAGCAATCAAGTGATTCGGACGTGGCGCGAAACAACTTACGAATTCTTCCCCTAAACTTCCCCTATTTTGTGCAGAATGTGCTTGTTTTGCCGCTCATGCAGAGTACAATTCGACCAGTGTTAAGGCTTTGCCTGCACGGGAATTAAACGTAAAATCCGGGTTCAGCTAGATTTGCTGATTTTGGGTTGTTTCTGACTCATAACCCGGAGGTCGGAGGTTCGAATCCTCCCCCCGCTATTACCCCGTGCACGTCATCGTGTGCGGGTTTTTCTTTTGGCACGGAAAGCAGCTTCCCGTCAGCAGTTACAATAGACGGCCCCACGAACTCGCCGATAATCTGATTGAGTTGTGCAGGACTGGCCACAGCTTCCCATCGGCTTTTCGCTTCCAATAGGCGCTGACGCAAAATTTCGGCGAGGCGGTCGCCGTCATCATTCGCCCTTTCCGCGAGCTTGCCGAGCGAAGCTTGGAGTGCATCTCGACGCGATTCAATTTCGCCCGCTTTCCGAATCACTGCTTTCTTTGCCTGCGGGTCAGCCAGAACATCAGGATCGATGAGCAGGCCCGACACTGTCATCGCCTCCTGGCTCACTTGGGCAAGTTCCGCCTTGATTCGATCCGCCTCAGAGCGATTGGCTTGTACCGATTGGCGAGCCTCCACGAGCGCGGCCTCGACCATGGCATCTATGTCATTGAACACTTGCGCACACACGTCTTGAAGGCCTGCCAGCAGCTTGTCCTCGCGAAGCGTAATTGAATTGGCGCACGACTCCGGCCCTCGACGCTGGCGGCAGCCACATTGATAGTACACGTATTCACCCTTTGCGTTCTTGGACTTTCGGGCATAGAAAGCCGACCCGCAGGATTCACAAAATAAATGACCGGTGAAGGTGCGAATCAGATCGGCGCTACGGGCCGTGCCGCTCGTGGAATGCTTTCGCTTATCCGCAAGAAAACTCCGCAAGAGATTTTGGAAATGATCGTCCGTCGACAGAGCATCAAGCGATACGTGCCCCCGATGAAACGATTCGATATTTACGCAGTTTCTACACGGATAAGAAATACTCGGCCGTGGCAAGCATTTCCACGATGGGTTTCATTCGCCTAATTCGGCGGGACGACAGCCGGCTGGAATGAGGGGAGGCGGAAACGAAAGATAACGCCGCCGTCGCTGGGGCAGGTAAACTCCAGGTGACCGCTATGTGCTTCGATGATGTTCTTGGCAACCGACAGGCCCAGCCCGGCGCCGGTAGGGCCGCCAGCGACGGGGACGCGGAAGAATTTCTCGAAAATCCTGCCGCGAAATTCCGGGGGGATTCCCGGGCCGGTGTCGGCGACGCTGAATGCAACGCCATTCTCGTCCTCGCCAACCGAGACATTCACTTCCCCCCCGCCGGGCGTGAATTTTAGGGCGTTGGAAAGCAAATTGGTGAGTGCCGAATTGACGGCGACCGCATCGGCCTTGATCAGCGGCAAATCTTCAGGAATGGTGACGTGGAGCCGGAGATGTTTTTCGTCGAAGAGCTGCCGAAGCGGATCGACCGCCGTACGGACGATTTCTCCAGGCGGCATAGGTCGAAACTGATATTGCATCCGGCCCGACTCGATGCGACTGATGCTGAGCAAATCGTCGATGGTTCGGTACAGACGATCACTGTCGGCCTTGGCGACTTCCAGCATCCGCCGCTGGTTCGGTGAGAGAAGCGGGCTGATGGTCGTGATGAGCAATCCGAGGAGAAGTTGCTGCGATGTCAGCGGTGTTCGCAACTCGTGCGAGACGGTTGAGACCAGGCTGCTCTTGGCCTCATCCACCTGACGAAGTTTCGTGACATCGACCAGAATCGCCGTCACGCCCAATTGCCGGCGGTCGGGACTGAGCATCGGTACCGCGCGGGGGAGAAGAAAGCGCTCTTGTCCGTTGACAAAAAGTTGGATGGCGGATTTGTATCCCTGCGGCTCGACGGGCTGATGTTGGGACATCACCTCTTCATACAAGGCGGGCAGCCAGTTCAAGCCCAGGTCCGAGACGCGGCGGCCCGGCTCGATGCCGAAATAATTTCGAGCGGCGTCATTAGAGATTTCAATTGTTCCCTCCGGACCGATGACAAACACGGCATCGGGCAAACTGTCAATGGCGAGCTGTGTGGTCTGTCGGCTCCGCAGAAGGCGATCATGATCGATTTGCTTGAATTCCCGCAGGCGTGAGGCCATGGAATTGAACGCTTCGGCGAGTTTGCCGATTTCGTCGCGCGATCGTGTGGCAAGATTGGTTTCGAGATTTCCCGCCTCGATCTGCCGGGCGGAGCGAGTCAAATCCTCCAGCGGACGAAGAATGGTGACGCTGGCGGTCCAGACGACCAGCGCCGCCAGCACCGTCCCGACGATAACCAAAATCAAAAGCGCCCGGCGCACATCGAGAAGGGTTTGCTTCGCCTGTCCGTCCACTGAGACCATGTTGGACATGTTCATGTCGGCGATGTGTTGGGCGACCTGCTTGAGTTCCTGATATTTCGGCAAGAGGTCCTGCTCGAAAAGCGCCGCTCGCTGGCCCGGCGAGTCGCTGAATCGTTGGTAATTGGCACGGTATTGCCTCCAGAGAGCATCCAGATGTTGGCTGGCATCCAATTCGCCGGGAAGCGTGCAGTTGTTTAACTGGGCATCGAGGCTGGCTTGAAATCGCGCCGCCGGAGCAGCGAAATCCACGGACGGGGCGGTAGGCTGTTCCCATATAGTCTGTTGGGCCTGCGTATTCAATTGATCGAGGGATGCCTTCATCGCATCGCTGTAAATCGCACTGTCGTAATTCTCGCGGAACACCCGTTCCAGCGCATGGCTGTATCGTGTGAAAACGATCACGCTCAGCGCGCTGACGAAGAGCAAAATCAGCAGCAGGCTGCCGAATCCCAGCCAGAGCCTATTCCGCAGACTTGTCATCGTTGTCGCTTTCCATTCGCTCCACGCGCTTGAGTCGGCGGCACAGTGCGCTGGCGTTGCATCCAAGGATGGCGGCGGCGCGACGAATGCTCTTGGCCGACGCCAGCACGCGCCGGATATGCGCCATCTCTATGGTCTCCAGCGGCACCAGGTCCCCCACCTGATATCCACCCTCGCCGGTGTTTTTCATCTCGGCACTCAACAGGTCGGCCGGCAGATGCTCCAAGCCAATCATATCCGATTCGCACATCAAGACCGCTCGCTCGATGACATTGCGCAATTCCCGGATGTTGCCCAGCCATAGATGCGTTTTTAGAACGAAGCTGGCATCCTTGGTGAAGCCTGTGATCTGGCGGTGATGCTCGCGGCTGAAATGCGCCAGATAGCGCTCGGCCAGCATGAGAATATCCTCGCTTCTCTCGCGCAATGCCGGCACGTCGATCTGCGCCACACCCAGGGCCATGAACAAATCCTGGCGAAACTGCCCCGCTTCGGCGGCTTTCTGCAAATCGACGCTGGTGGCGGCGATCACACGCACATCCACCGATCTTCGGTGAAATTGATCCTGCCTCTCGAATTCCTTATCTCGAATCAGCGCCAGCAGGCGCGGTTGCAGCCGGAGCGGCAAATGGCTGATCTCATCGAGAAATAAAGTTCCGCCATGGCAAAAGGCGATTGCGCCGACCTGTCCGCTGCCTTCGGGCCCGGAGCCAAAAAGTTCCGCTTCCAGCGCATCGACGGATCGGCCCTGAAAGGAAACCGAAGCAAACGGGCCCCGTTCGCGTGGGCTCCATTGATGGATGGCCCGAGCCAACCGACCCCGTCCGGTGCCCGCTTCGCCGCAAATCAGCACGGGAGCAGTGGCGCTGGCGACGCGCCGGGCAAATTCGATCGCATACCGCCAAACCGGGCTGCTGGTTGGGAAATCCGATTCTGGGTCCATTGCTCCCAGCGTTGTCTGCAACGCATCGATTTTTCGCTCCAGCAATCGGCGCTCGGCGACTTTCTGTGTCAACAAACGTAATTGTGTCGGCTCGAATGGTTTGGAGAGATAATCCGTCGCCCCCCGCTTCATCGCCTCGACGGCAGTGTCGACCGATGCGTATGCTGTGATGACCACGATTCGCGCCCAAGGACTTTCCTGCAGAAGATTCTCGATGTGATCCAGCCCATTCTGTGTCCCGAGGCGCACATCGAGAAAGATCAGATCGAATGCCCGGCGTGAGGCCTCTTCGAGCGCGGCTTCGATCGTGCCGACCGCTACGACCTTGTGCCCGTCGGTCTCCAAGCACATCGTCAGGGCGAATCGGATATTTTCTTCATCATCGATCACAAGGATCTGAAGTGTCCTCGGATCATTGAATGTGTTGGTCATAATGAGTTGCCGCAGCAAGGACACGCTTCACAGAAATTTCGCTGGCGGGCATCAGCGAACCGCAAAGAGAATACCATGCTTTCCAAGCTCACCGCTGGAAGCATCCTGGATGTCGAATATTCCGGCCTCGCGATGCAATTCTATGCCGGTGCGGCCAAGCTCGCTGCTATTTGCACTCAAAACGAAAACGAGAAAACCTCAATGGTTCCTGCTGTTCGCGCCAGATGCGCGACAAAGAGGCAAATGGAACTTCATCGGGTATTTATTGCCCTGAATTGTGCAGCGCGCGAATTGCCCGCGCGAACGACTTTTGCGTGACACGGCGTGTGCGCAAAGTCAATCTTGTCTTTCGGGGCAGTTAATAAATAGGCGCGCCTGATTACAGAGCGCGCAAGCGACGATTTTTGCTATGGCCAGATGCAGGCCGAAGGACGTAGCATTGGGCTGCGCAATCCAATCGGCAAATCTTATCATCTCATCCAGAACTCCCGACCAGCCAAGCAAAACGGACAGATGCCGCGGAATTCTGACAATCGAAATTAACTTATCGCAGACGCGCGCGGCGTAAACAGCGCAAATCTGCGCGTGCCGTGCGCAGCGAAAATGCGTTTGCCTAACAACTGGAGATCGGCGGGGACCATTCATGATTGCAAAATACCGCGCGAAAAATGCTCGCGCCTATTCCTCAAAATGGCACTCGCTTTGCCAAGGTGCTTGCGGTGATGAGTAGGCGCGCTCACCAATGAGCGCTCCTCGAATCTCAGTCTATTGGACATGTTGAATCGCGGATGGCCGAGTGTTCGGCCCTGCAGGAATCACTTTCTCGATCCGAGTGAGGTGCGTGTTATGACTGCAATCGTGGATAGTAGAGAAAAATTATCGTGGGCGGGAAAATTCGCCCGACTGCAAGATCGCTGGCGCGACCCGGAATGGCGTCGCTATTTCAAGACGATCATGGCCGGCAAAGCGCTTGGACTTGCAGTGCTTCTGCTGGTGATCGTCGCGCTCACGGTCGTGCCGGCTATGCTCGTTGGATCGGCACACGCACAGACATTGCCGTCTACTCAAACGGCCGCGGCGCCAACGCCGGTCATGCCCGGTGACTTGTCGGACATCACCAAGAATCCCACCATCAACCCGATCAACACGGCGTGGACGCTGGTCGCGGCATTCCTGGTGTTCTGTATGCAGGCCGGATTTACCATGCTGGAAGCCGGGTTCTGCCGATCACGAGAGACCGTCAACGTGCTGGTCGAGTGCGTGTTCGACACCTGTCTTTGCGGCTTCCTCTATTACACTTGGGGTTACGCCTTCATGTTCGGGCAGGGGAACGGCCTGATCGGCTGGCACGATCCCAACGACGTCCCCGGCGGACCGGTTCATAGCTGGTTCTTCCTACAGGGGATCACGGCTACAACCTTGTATGCGGGAACCGGTGTGCCCGTGCTGGCGCACTGGGTGTTCCAGTATGCATTCGCCGACTGCGCCTCGACCATCTGCTCCGGCACGATGATCGGCCGCACCGATTTCATTGGCGACATCATTTACTCCGTCGGCGTTTCGGGATTCATCTATCCGATCATCGGCCACTGGGCCTGGGGACCGGACGGATTCCTGGCCAACATGGGCCAGAGCGCGACGCCCAACGCATTCACTCACTTCCTCCCGAATTTCGGGATGAACTTCCACGACTTTGCCGGTTCAACGGTCGTCCACTCCATCGGCGGCTGGATCGCCCTGGCCGGTGGCATCATGCTTGGGCCGAGAATCGGGCGCAAATTCAAACGAGACGGCGGTGCCCCCATGTTGCCGCACGATCTTACGGTCGGCGTCATCGGTGGATTCCTCCTGTGGTTCGGCTGGTACGGCTTCAACCCCGGATCGTCGCTGTCGGCGATGGATTACGGCGGCATCGGTCGTATTTCCTGCAACACCACTCTCGCCGCGTGTACCGGCGGATTGGCCGCCGAATTCTTCCTGTATATGCGCACCAAGAAGTGGGACTGTGCGATCATCACCAACGGTTTCCTTGCCGGCCTGGTCGCGATCACCTGCCCCTGTTACTGGGTGAGCCCGACCGGTGCCTGCGCCTTGGGCGCAGTCGCCGGGGTTCTTGTGGTCCTGGGTATCGATCTGCTCGAATACATGCGTATCGACGATCCGATCGGAGCGTGGCCGGTGCATGCCCTCTGCGGCATGTGGGGCACGCTGTCTTTGGGCTTGTTCGCCTGCGGCCAATATTGCGCCGCCGGCAGCAGTCCAAATGGCATCCCCGTGACGGATGGCACACCCGGTTGGGCTCTTACGGGTCTCTTCTATGGCGGCGGGTTTAAGGTCCTGGAGGCGCAAGGCATCGGGGTTCTCATTATGCACGGCGCCACATTCTCGGTTGCACTGACCATGTTCGCGGTGCTCAACCTTTTCAATCGGCTGCGAATCTCCAAAGAAGGCGAGTTGGAAGGCTTGGACCTGCACGAGCATGGAGCCTCGGCTTATCCCGAATACGTCATCTCGGCGCTGACCGCTCCGCGCGGCATGCCGCCCGAAACCGTTGGCCACATGCCGCCGGGCGCCACTCGTGACGACGAAGAAGTGGCGGCATCAGTGCTTGGAGGCAGTAAGTATTAGCAGTCATCGATGCTGCCAAATGTGCCGTGAATTCTTGAGACATGGGATCGGATCGGATGGGTCGCCAATTCCCAGAGGCGGCCCATCCGGTCAATCCCCAAATAGTGGAGTAAACCCCAATGAAAATGATCGTCGCCATCATCCGTCCCGAAAAACTCGAAGAAGTTCAGGACGCGCTCGACGCCCAACAGGTGCACCTGATGACCGCCTCCGACGTGCGCGGCTGCGGCACAACACGCGGCTACACGGAATCCTTCCGCGGAAACAAGGGCGTCATTCGCCTGCTCACGAAAGTGAAATTGGAGATCGCCGTCAATGAGGCGTATGTGAAGCCGACCGTTGATGCCATTCTAAAAGCCGCGCGTTCCGCGCCCGGCAAGATCGGCGACGGGAAAATTTTTATTCTGCCCCTGGAGGAATGCATTCGAATCCGTACCGGCGAGACGGGCGGCAAGGCGATTGGACCGTGACCGTCCGTTCCCGCGCCGCCGTTGTGATTCTCAAATGCGTTTTAACGCGGCTTAATTCACTCACGTGGAAGTGCGCCGTTGCAAAGCGATTTGCTTCCATCGACGGATTTTGATCTCGCCCGGCTTCCGGACGCCAGCCCCCATCGCATCAATGTGTTGGTCGTCAGCAGTGTTGCTCTGGCGTTCATGAGTTTCTGGCGCGCCGCCGCCATCGTGCTCTGCGATCTGGCCAGCACCGCCTATTACATCGGGGGCATCAGCGAACAGGCCGTGGGCAAGGCGGCCCCTTGGTTCATTCTGGGCGTAATGCTCTTCGTGTATCCCGTCACATCGGTGTACATGGAAAGCTGTACCCTTTTCACCCGCGGCGGGGTTTACAAAGTCGTCAAAGGCGCGGTCGGCAGCACGTTTGCCAAGCTCTCCGTCAGCGCGTTGATGTTCGATTACATCCTCACCGGGCCGATCAGTTCCGTCGCCGCCGGGCAATATCTGGTCGGTCTCGGCGGGGACATGCTGAAACTCGCCACCTGGCATACCGCCCACCCCATCGTCTTCGACGCCACCACGCATCCGGCACTCATCAACATTCTGACGATGCTCATCGCCATCGGCACCACGCTATATTTCTGGCGGGCCAACATCATCGGCATGCACGAATCCAGCGATAAAGCGCTGCGGATCATGCAATTGACGACCGTCATGGGATTGCTCATCGTGCTCTGGAGCGCCGCGACGATCTGGACAATGCCCGCTGGCAGCCTCCATGCTCCGCCGCTCCATCCGGTATTCACCCAAACCAGTCTCGATCCAAATAAACAAGCGTCCTCCGGCTGGCTGGAACATTTCCCCCGCATCCTGGGCGCGCTGGGAATCCTCATCGCATTCGGACATTCGCTGCTGGCGATGAGCGGTGAGGAATCGTTGGCGCAGGTCAATCGGGAAATCGAATCGCCCAAACTCAAAAATCTCCTCCGTGCCGGACGAGTGATTTTCATCTATTCCATCTGCCTGACCGGAATCATCAGCTTCCTGGCCGTTCTCATCATCCCCGATGGGAAACGGGTGATGACCCAGATCGTCAACAACGGCACGCCGACGCTCGACAGCCAGCGCGACAAGAGCTGGTGGGAAGTGGATTACCTTCGCCCGCCGGATGCCAAGCATAATGCCGATTGGGGATATCTGATTGACCGCGCAACCGATGCCAAGGGACGGGAGATTCTCACCAACACTTCCTGGCAGATCGTCGTCAACCGTCAGTGGCAACACATCGAGCGCGACAACGGCGGATACCGAGACAATCTCATCAACGGCCTGGTCCACTATCTGGTCGGACCCGAATGGATCAAAATCCTTATGGAGGCTTTTGTCGTCATCGTCGGTTTCCTGATCCTCGCCGGCGCCGTCAATACCAGCATGGTCGGCTCTAACGGCGTCCTGAATCGGCTCGCCGAAGACGGCGTGCTCAGCCCATGGTTTCAGCATCCGCACTATCGTTTCGGCACGACCAATCGCCTGATCAATCTCGTCGGCGTCGCCCAATTGATTGTTATCATCGCCAGCCTCGGCGACGTGAACACGCTCGGCGAGGCCTATGCTTTCGGCGTCATCTGGTCGTTCGTGTTCATGACCATGGCGATGGCCGTGCTGCGATTCCGCGACCCCACGCCGCGAAAATATCAGGTGCCGCTGAACGTCGGCGTGCAAACCAAATCCGGCCAGATCGATGTTCCGATTGGAATCCTGGCGATCTTTCTCATTCTTATCAGCACCGCCTGCATGAATCTGCTGACCAAAGAAACCGCGACCATCTGGGGGATCAGTTTCACCGCCATGTTCATGCTGGCGTTTCTCATCGTGGAACGGATTTCCCATCGCCGACATGGCGGCGTGCATCAGCACCGCGAACAATTCAACGAAAAGAGCAGCGATCGCGTGTCGAAGGAATCACTTGGGCTGCAGCATTCCAATCCGGTCCTGATTGCTGCGCGCGGGCCGCGAAGTTTGCCGATGCTGGAAAAGATTCTTCACGAAGTTGACACCAACCGCCGCGATATCGTGGTCGTCACCTGCAAGGTATTGCCCGCGCGCACCATTGGCGTGACCGATCAGGAAACCTCTATCGACGACAGCGACCGCGAACTGCTCACGGGTATCGTTTCCGTAGCCGAGCACGTCGGCAAACAGGTCTATCCCGTCGTACTACCGACCAATAATCCGCTTTATGCCATCGCCACTACTGCGCGCGATTTGAATGCCCACGAAATTATTTTGGGCGTCAGCGAGAAGATGCACGCGGAGGTTCAGCTCGAGCAATTCGCCCTCGCCTGGGGCAGCGCCACCGCCGAGCCGCCCTACATGGCTGGCCGGGATGTAACCATCCGAATCATAGGTCCGCAGGTTGAAATGAAATTTCAGCTCGAATAACCCGTCCGCGTGAAATGGGGAGAAATGCGGGCATCACCGATTATTTCCGTATCCATAATCAGAGATGTCCCCATTCCTCGAACTTTTTACGGAATTGCCTCCGTATCGCATCGTGTATGGGGTCAGAACAGGCCCCCGCTATTAAAAAAGCCACCTTTTTGGTGGCTGTTTTAATAGAGCAGTGGAGATGTAGAACAGTGGATCAGTAGAGTAAGGAAAATTCAGGAGCCCAGATGGCCCCACTGCGGTCTACTGCTCGCCTGTTCTATTGCTCATCTTTTTTTTTGCCACTTGGGGAATTCTAACGGGTACTTTTTCCATTATTTCTTGCATAAAATTGCCCGATTCGCAAATGTTTTCCGAAATTGGAAAAACGTGGAAAACGAACTATAAATTCTTGAAATTATTCGGCTGGAAACAGCGATTTATCTGAATCTTGTCTCATTTCGGCTCGGATTTTCCCCTTGGATTGCCTAGAAAAATGCACGCTTTTTGCAGATTTTCGTTGCTGAATATTGCTACATTTCGGCGAGGCCTGCGGAATCGTTGGAGTTTTGTCGCAAATGACGATTATTGGCTCACTTCATGCGTAAGTGCCGTATCTTCAATGGTTTGAGGCACTCCCGCATCTTCGGACAGAGGATTTATGGCGATATGGGCTGCTTGCCTGTACAAAATTAGCACGTTGATGGGCAATTCGCCGGAAATCTGCGGCGAGCAATATGCCGCGGGTGTTGTCATGGGATAGCAGAATGTTCGAACAAGCGTTCCGCAATATCGACGATGCGCTCCGCAAGGAGGCGGGCTGCACCACGGAGCTTGATTACACCGAGCAAACTTCCTGGCTGTTGTTCCTCAAATATCTGGATGGGCTGGAACAGGACAAGTCTGATGAGGCTGCGCTCGAAGGGAAGAAATACATTTATATTCTGGATAAGCCCTATCGCTGGGAGGCGTGGGCTGCGCCGAAGAAGGCGGATGGGAAGCCCGATCACCAGAAGGCGATGGGCGGCAAGGACCTCGTTGAATTTGTGGACGATAGCCTCTTCCCCTACCTCCGCAAATTCACGCAGAATGCGACTGGCCCAAACACGATCGAATACAAAATCGGCCAGATTTTCGGCGAGATCAAAAACAAGATTCAAACCGGCAGCAACCTCCGGGAGATCATCGACCATATCGACGAGCTTCGCTTCCGGTCACAGACCGAAAAGCACGAGCTTTCGCATCTTTACGAAGCCAAGATCAAGAACATGGGCAACGCCGGCCGAAACGGCGGGGAATATTACACCCCGCGGCCGCTGATCCGGGCCATTATCAAAGTCGTCAAGCCGGAACTCGGCCAACGGATTTACGATGGGGCCGTCGGTTCTGCGGGATTCTTGTGCGAGGCGTACGACTATCTCCGAGCCGAACATCCCAAGCGCACTGTCGCGCAGGATAGAGCGCTGCAGGAAAAAACCTTCTACGGCAAGGAGAAAAAATCCCTCGCCTATGTGATTGCGATCATGAACATGATCCTGCACGGCATCGAAGCGCCCAATATCATCCACACCAACACGCTCACGGAGAATCTGGCGGACATTCAGGAAAAAGACCGCTACGACATCGTCCTGGCCAATCCCCCCTTCGGCGGAAAGGAACGGGCCGAGCTGCAGCAGAATTTCAGCATCAAGACCGGCGAGACGGCTTATCTGTTCCTGCAGCATTTCATCAAGATGCTCAAAGCCGGCGGGCGCGGGGGCGTGGTGATCAAAAACACGTTTCTTTCCAACACCGACAATGCATCGGTTGGTTTGCGGAAGATGCTGCTGGAATCGTGCAACCTGCACACGGTTCTGGATTGTCCCGGCGGCACGTTCATCGGGGCGGGCGTGAAAACGGTCGTGCTATTTTTCGATAAGGGGTCACGCACACGCAAAGTCTGGTACTACCAGCTCGACCCCGGCCGCAACATGGGCAAGACGAATCCGCTGAATGATGCGGACCTTGCCGAGTTTGTCTCGCTGCAGGCGAAGAAGCAGGACTCGGCCAAATCGTGGTCGGTCGATGTGAAATCGCTCGACCCGGCGACGTTCGATCTGTCGGTAAAAAATCCCAACAGCGGCGAGGAAGTGAAGCATCGCACGCCGCAGGAAATTCTGGACGAGATCGCGGCTCTGGATGCGGAGAGTGCCGAAGTGTTGGTGGCGATTCGGGGGTTGCTGTGAAGTGGGAGAATAAGCCGCTCGGAGATGTCTGCGAGTTTCAACGCGGACTCACGTACGCGAAGAGCGATGAGGCAGAGTTATCAAAAAACGTCGTCTTGCGGGCTACCAACATCGACCTCGCAACCAACCTGCTTGATTTCACCGAGCTCCGATATATCAGCGACGAATTAGAGGTTCCGGCAAGCAAGAAGATCAAGCAGGGCTCCCTACTTGTCTGCACCGCAAGTGGCAGTAAGAGCCATCTCGGTAAGGTTGCCTTCATCGACGATGACTACGGCTATGCGTTTGGCGGTTTCATGGGGATGATCACGCCAGCGAAAGGAATTGACCCGCGATATCTTTTCCACCTGATGACATCGGGCCAATACAAGGACTTCATTGACGCGCTCTCTAACGGCACGAATATAAACAATCTAAAATTTGATGATCTTAGGCGATTCTCGGTTCCCGTCCCCCCACTCGCCGAACAGCGGCGGATTGTCGGGATTCTGGACGAAGCGTTCGCGGGGATCGCCACCGCCAAGGCGAATGCGGAGAAGAATCTGCGGAATGCACGGATGGTGTTCGAGAGCGAACTTCAGGCGGTGTTCAATCGGGGCGGAGCAGGTTGGGTTGAGAGACCGCTAGGAGATGTTGCGGAGTTCAAGAATGGGCTCAACTTCAGCCAAGGCAGCAGGGGTCAATCCGTCCGTGTGGTCGGGGTGGGAGATTTTCATAACAACTATGACGTACCAACGGCTGACTTGCAGAGCGTTACAATCGACAATGCGTTAGACGCGACCTATGAGATACGCGAGGGCGATCTCCTCACGGTCAGATCGAACGGCAGCAAAGACTTAGTTGGGCGTTGCATGCTCGTTCCGTATATCGACGAGACCATTTCGTATTCAGGTTTCGTCATTCGGATTCGATGCGATCGAAGCGTTATCGTGCCGAGATTTCTCCTGCACTTTATGAAGTCCGGTGCAACTCGAGAACGTCTAACCCGGGACGGTGGCGGCGCAAACATCAGCAACATCAACCAGACCAAACTGTCAGCACTCATCCTTGCTGTGCCACCACTAAAGACACAGAACGCGGTTTCTCGCACGTTGGATCGGTTGGTTGAGGAAACCCAACGCCTGGAATCAGTCTACCATCGAAAACTCGCAGCCCTGGACGCGTTGAAGAAGTCGCTGTTGCAGCGGGCGTTTTCGGGGGGGTTGTGAAAGAGGGGAGGAGATCGGATTTGAGATTTCAGGATTTGAGATTTGAGAGCTGGTGGATTTGAGAATTTGAAATTGGAAGAAGCCTGCGCTCGCGGCCCTGGATGCGTTGAAGAAATCGCTGTTGGGGCGGGCGTTTTCGGGGGGGTTGTGAAATCTCAGGATTTGAGATTTCGGGATTTGAGATTTGGGGGAGTCGCTAGTGCGGCGGGTGTTTGGGGGTGAGATACAAAATTTCGGGATTTGAGATTTGAGGATTTGAGATTTGGGGGAAGTCGCTGTTGGGGCGTTTGGGGGTGGGTTGTGAAATCTCGGGATTTGAGATTTCAGGATTTGAGATTTTGGGGGAGTCGCTGGTGCAGCGGGCGTTTGGGGGTGGGTTGTGAAATCTTGGGATTTGAGATTTGAGATTTGAAAACTGGTAGATTTGGGGGCTCTCGGGAGATGGGATTATGACGTATGAACGATTTGAAGACATTCCGGTGTGGCAGGCGGGGATTGAGTTGGCGGAGCGCGTCTTTAAGCTGACCGGGGATCGGGCGTTTGGGGGGCAAGGGGATGTGGCGAATCAGTTGCAGCGGGCGGCGTTGTCGGTGTCGAATAATGTGGCGGAGGGGTTTGAGCGCGGGTCGACCAATGAGTTGATTGCTTTTCTATATTATGCGCGCGGGTCGGCGGGGGAAACGAGATCGATTTTGTGTTTGCTGGAGCGGATGGAGCGGTTTGGGCATTTGAAATCTCAAATTTCAGATTTGAAATTGAAGGCGGAATCGTGTTCGCGGCAGTTGCGGGGGTGGGCGGACCATTTGCAGAATACGCCGATACGGGGGCAGAGGCATTTGAACGAGGGGACGCGGTCGGAGTTTGAGCAAGGGCGGAAGGCGGAGGCGTTTCGGGAGCGGCTACAGCGGGTGCGGGAGGGATCGCAGAATTCGGATTTGAAATCTGAGATTTCAGATTTGAAATCTCAGCTATCGGATTCGAAATCTCAGATTCCCGAGGCGGAATGATTGCGATGAACGAAGCGGAGACACGAGCTGAACATGTTGATCCTGCCTTGAAGGCGGCGGGATGGGGAGTTGTCGAGGGGTCGAAGGTTCTGCGGGAGCATGAGATTACCAAGGGGCGATTAGAAGGTCTGGGCGGGCGCAGGGGAAAGAGGCTGTGTGCGGATTATGTGCTCGTGTATTGCAATCGCAAACTGGCGGTGATTGAAGCCAAGGCGTGGGATGAGCCGCTGACGCTGGGCGTGGGGCAGGCGAAGGATTATGCGGGCAAATTGGCGGTGCGATTTGCGTATTCGACCAATGGGCAGGGGCTTTATGGCATTGACATGCAGACGGGCAAGGAAGGCGCATGCGATTGGCCGACGCCGGATGAATTGTGGGAGAAGACTTTTGCGGCGAAGAACATCTGGCGGGATCGGTTCAGTGCGATACCGTTTCCCGATAAGAGCGGGACGTGGACGATCCGGTTTTATCAGGAGATCGCGGTTAATCGGGTGTTGGAAAGGATCGCCAATGGCGAGGATCGGGCGCTGCTGACGCTGGCGACGGGGACGGGCAAGACGTCGATTGCGTTTCAGATTGCGTGGAAGTTGTATGAGGGGCGGTGGAATCTGCAGAATCGAAAGAATCCGGATGGGCCGAAGCATCGGCCGCGCATTTTGTTTCTCGCGGATCGGAATAATCTGGCGGATCAGGCGTACAACGATTTTACATCGTTTGCGACGTTTGAGGATGCGGATTTGGTGCGGATTGCGCCGGATGCGATTCGCAAGAAGGGGCGGGTGCCTACGAATGGCAACGTGTTTTTCACGATATTTCAGACCTTCATGTGCGGGCCGGACAAGATTGGGCCGGATGGGAAAATGCATCCGAGCCCATATTTCGGAAGCTATGAGCCGGACTTTTTTGATTTTATCGTGATCGACGAATGTCATCGTGGAGGCGCAAATGATGAAAGCACCTGGCGGGATATTCTGGAGTATTTCAAACCGGCGGTGCAGCTTGGACTGACGGCGACTCCCAAGCGCAAGGACAACGTCGATACGTACAAGTATTTCGGCGATCCAGTATACGTTTATTCCTTGAAGGAAGGAATCAACGACGGATTTTTGACGCCATTCCGAGTGCGGCAGATTTCGACGACCTTGGATGAGTATGTGTACACACCCGATGATGATGTGATTGAAGGCCAGGTAGAAAGCGGCAGGCGGTATGAGGAGAAGGATTTCAACAAGATCATTGAGATCAAGGCCCGTGAGGCGAAGCGCGTGAAGTTGTTTATGGATTCGATCGACCAGCGGGAGAAGACGCTGGTGTTTTGCGCGACGCAGGAACATGCGCTGGCGGTCAGGGATTTGATCAACCAGATGAAGACGAGCTCGGACGCGGGCTATTGTGAGCGCGTGACGGCAGACGACGGGGAACTGGGCAATAAGAACCTGCGGGAATTTCAAGACAATGAAAAGACGATCCCGACGATTCTGACGACGAGCCAAAAGCTGTCGACAGGCGTGGATGCGCGGAATGTGCGAAACATCGTGCTGATGCGGCCGATCAATTCGATCATCGAATTCAAACAGATCATCGGGCGCGGCACGCGACTGTTTGAAGGGAAGGACTATTTTACGATTTACGATTTCGTGAAAGCGCACCACCATTTCAGCGATCCGGAATGGGACGGCGAGCCGATCGAGCCGGAGCCGACCGAGCCGCGCGGGCTGGAGGAAGAAGAGGAGACGCCAGAAGAAACCGACACTTCGGATTCGCCGCTGCCGAGGCAGAAGGTAAAGGTGAGGTTGTCGGATGGAAAGGAGCGCGCCATCCAGCACATGATGGTGACGACGTTCTGGCATCCGGACGGAACGCCGATGTCGGCTAAGCAATTTATGGAAATGCTGTTGGGGGAGTTGCCGGCGCTGTTCCACAATGAGCAAGAATTGCGACGGCTCTGGAGCGTGCCGGATACTAGATCAAAATTGCTGGCGGGCCTGGCGGAAAAGGGATTTGGGCATGACCAGCTGGCGGAGATGCAAAGGATTATCAATGCCGAGAAAAGCGATTTGTTCGATGTGCTGGCATACGTCGCATACACTCGCGCGCCGATGACGCGCGAAGCGCGGGCGGATTTGGCGAAGCCCGCGATTGCCGGGAAATATTCGGACAAGCAGCAGGCGTTTCTTGATTTTGTGCTTTCCCAGTATGTGAAGGTCGGCGTGGATGAACTGGCGCAGGAAAAGCTCTCGCCACTACTCAAGCTGAAATATAACAATGCGATCGCCGATGCCATCGCAGACCTCGGTTCACCGGCGCAGATCAGCGCGGCATTCACGTCGTTTCAGCAATATCTGTATATCTAGCGCTTTGTAATGCAACGACCGTCCCGGCGGACCTGCTTCTACCGGGGGCGGCTTTGATCGTAGGATTCACATTTCGGCGTATCATCAGGACATGACGACAGGTCGGCTTTTTGGTAAATGGTGCGACGGTACAATCCTACCGACCCGACCGTCGTTTCAGCAAAGACGAAGGCCGTCTTAGACAAGGATGGGATCACCATGGATCCGGCCGCTGTAATGAATCGCCTGCAATTCGCGGTGACCATTATTTATCATTACATCTTTCCCCAGATCACGATGGGGCTGACTCTGCTGATCTTCCTGCTCAAAACCAAGGTGCTGGTGAGCGGCGATGAAACGGCCGACTGGGCCGTGCGGTTTTGGGGGAAAATTCTGGGGGTTACGTTTGCCATGGGCGTGGTGACGGGCATCCCGATGGAATTTCAATTCGGTACGAACTGGTCGAGATTCTCCGCGATTGCCGGGGGAGTTATTGGCCAGACATTGGCGATGGAGGGTATGTTCGCCTTCTTTTTAGAATCCGCTTTTATCTACCTGCTTTTGTACGGTGAAAAGCGGCTCGGCCAGTTCGGTCATTGGATGGCATCGCTGCTGGTCTTTGTCGGCTCCTGGCTCAGCGGATATTTCATCGTTTGCACCAATGCGTGGATGCAGCATCCGGTTGCGTATCAAATCATGCCCGATCACAGGATTGCGCTCACCTCTCTGTCGGGCCTGTTGAACAATCCCTGGGCCATCGTTCAATTTCTGCATGTCGCGAACGGAACGGTCATCACCGGCAGTTTTCTGATGGCGTGCCTGGCGAGCTATTACCTGCTGCGCGACCGGCATGAGGACGTGGCGCGCAAATGTCTTGCGTTGTCGGTCGTGGTCGGATTTATCGCTTGTTGCGCGGCGGCGATGCCAACCGGCGATCTCTCGTCCAAGCAGGTGTACAAATATCAACCGGCCGGTTTCGCCGCGATGGAAGGCCATTTTCATACGGACGACGGCGCCGGGATGGTGATCCTCGGCCAGCCGAACATGCAAACGATGACGCTGGATAATCCGATTACCATTCCCCACGTCCTCTCTTTCCTGACCCATCAGCGATGGAACGCCCAGGTCATCGGTCTGACCGATTTTCCGCCTGATGAGCGGCCGGATTTTGTGCCGCCGTTGTACTACGCCTATCACATCATGGTCGGCCTGGGAACGATTTTCATCACGATCATGGGCCTGAGCATCCTCTTTCTTTTGCTTGGAAAGCTCCGCCAACAGCGATGGTTGCTTTGGGCTCTTTTGCTCGCGGTTCCGCTGCCGTTTATCGCCAACACGGCAGGCTGGGTGACGGCGGAACTGGGTCGCCAGCCCTGGATCATCTATCAAATCATGCGCACCTCAGACGCCTATTCGCAAAATGTTTCGACCGGCAACATCTGGTTCACACTGCTTGGTTTCTTGGGCCTGTATCTTTTTCTGGCGTTCGTCTATTTCTTCCTGATCGTCGGCATCATCGGCGCGGGACCCGAATCCGCGACGCCGACAATCGCCCAACCGGTGGAAATGAGGTGACCGATGGTAACCCTTTGGTTCTGCCTCTTCTGGGGAACGCTGGCAATGTTTGTCGTATCGGGAGGCACGGACATCGGCGTTGGCATTCTGCATTTCCTGGTGGGCCGCACCGAACAAGAGCGCAGGCAAATCATCCGATCGATCGATCAGGTTTGGAAGCCCAATGAAGTTTGGCTGATCGTGATCGGCGGAATGATGTTCCTGGCCTTTCCCGCGCTGTTGGCCGAGTCGCTCAGCGGATTTTACCTTGCGATTATGCTGGTGCTGTGGCTGTTGATTGGCCGCGGCATGGGGATTGATCTGCGCGACCGAATCGTCGATCCCATGTGGAGCCAGTTCTGGGATGTGGTGTTCTGGCTGTCGAGCATACTGCTTGCAGTTTGCCTCGGAGCGGCGCTGGGAAATTTCGTGCGCGGCGTGCCGCTTGACGAAACGGGCGGCGTTTTTTTTGAAGCGTTTTGGACCAATTTCAGACTCGGGCCCGACACCGGCATTCTGGATTGGTTCACCATCCTGGTAGGAATCACCGCTGTAATCGCTTTGACGCACCACGGAGCGCTCTGGCTCAGCCATTTCACCGACGGCCCGGTTCAGCAGCGATCCGCACGGTTGGCGGATCGATTATGGCTGGTGCTCGTTATTGCCCTGGGCGTCTGCGTGCTGTTAAGCACCATATTTCAGCCGCAGGTCCGCATCAATCTGGCATCACACCCATGGGGAGTGATTCTGCTCTTGGTTGCGGGCGCAGCGCTGGTCAGGTGCAAATCACTTCGACGACGGGGCCGCACCCTGCAAGCCTATATTGCTTCCGGACTTTCACTCTATGCGGTAGTCATCTGCACAGCCTTTGGGCTTTACCCGTATGTTCTCCCCGCGCGCAACCCCGAATACGGTCTCACCGCTTTCAAGGCGGCGGCGCCGTCCGAGAGCCTCGAACTGGCGCTTTGCTGGTGGATTCCCGCAGCGCTGCTGGTGGCATGCTACTTTGCATACGTGTATTCCAAGATGCCGTCAAAGTTTCCTCTCGATGCCGAGGAATAACGATAGGCGTGGTCAAATGCTTGCGCTCGCCAAGCGGCGATACCTCGCAAGATCCGATGGTGTGTTAAGGTTGATCCAGAAATCACATGGCCAATCGGACGACAGAGGAACGACGACGACTTGGGGATTCTTCGTGAGCCGGTGGAGCGCAAGTTGGCGATCCCTGAGTTGCGCGCGAACGAGAGTCTGCGCGACGGGGTTGCGAAACGCAGCGGGCAAAGGTTCAACGCGGTTAGGTAGCTCAGGCTGCTCGACCATTACCGCGGCGGCGGCGGGATTTTCTCGCAAACGCGCGGCAAGCCACGCCAACGGCGCCGGCATGATGTTTGGCATGTCGACAGGGAGAACGATGACTTCGTCCGTCGTGGCGTTTTCAAGAGCGGTGAGGATACCGCGGAGCGGACCCTCACCTGCGACGGGGTCGGTGACCTCGTTGATGAAGCGTCGCCAGCCTGGGAGGTGCTCGCGACCCGGCGCCGTCACGAGGAGTGTTGGCCCCGGCCAGTCAAGGCGGTCGAGCAATCGCTCGAGAATCGGACGTCCGTCGAGTGCAAGGACGCCCTTGGGCCCGCCCATCCGTCGCCCTTCACCGCCGGCGAGGACTGCCAAGGTTGTATGCGCGCAATCCGAAATCGCCGAACCATCGTTCATACCGCCCCCACCACCGTGGGAAAGCTGATCCGTTGGGAGTTGGCATAGATATTCATTCGCCGGTCACGAAGAAAGCCGATCAGCGTCTGGCCACTTTCCAGCGCGAAGGTTGCGGCGAGGCTGGATGGCGCTGATACGGCGGCGACGATCGGCACTCGAGCGGCCAGCGCTTTTTGCATGATCTCGAACGAGCTGCGGCCGGAGACGAGAAGTACGTGCCGATCCGGCGGGAATGGGCTGTGGAGCAGACAGTGGCCGATGACCTTGTCGACCGCGTTGTGCCGGCCGATGTCCTCGCGGAGCACGATCAGTTTTCCGTCGGCGTTGAACAATGCCGCCGCGTGCAGGCCGCCGGTGCGGTTGAACGTCTCCTGCGCGGCTCGCATTTGCTGCGGCAGGCTTGCCAGAAGTTCCGCGTCCATCCGCATGTCAGATTGAACCGGTGGAAATTGGCCCTGGACGGAATCAATTGTTGCTTTGCCGCATAATCCACAGCTCGAGCTGGCGAAGACGTGGCGAGTAAGTCGCTGAAAGTCGACCGGCACTTCCGGAGCGAGCAGCACATTCAGAACATTTCCATTTTCGTTGCCATCGCAATGCTCGATGCGGAGCACATCCCGCGGACTGCGAATAATTCCCTCGGTGAGAAGGAAACCGGCGGCCAGTTCCGCATCCTGGTCGGGTGTGCGCATCGTCACGCTGACGGCCTGGCCGCGAACGCGGATCTCCAGGGGTTCTTCCTCGGCGAGGTCGTCATCCTGCTCATGAGCCGATTCACCATTCCAGCGCAGAATCAACATGGTGGCCTTTCAATCGCGATGCCGCGCTCATTGCGGTGAAGTAGAATCTTCCTTTGCATCCTGGCAACTGTACAAGCTGCGACCGAACGCCTCCAGCATCGTATTCAGCGCGGCCATGCCGTGTCGGAAGTCGGCGTTCCAGAGGAAATCTTTTATCAAACTCCATAGTCCGGGCTGCTGCGGTTCCAGAACCATCTTGCGAAATGCGTCCGGAACGCCTTGCGTGAACGCCTTGAGCACTTCGGGGTCGATCGAGCCGAGCATGTTGAGCAGAAGGAGAAGATTGCGAATGCCGCGGATCGATCCGGGCGATCGGGCAGCGGTGACGGCGATCTCAAGGACCTGGTCGCCCGAGCCCAGCGCGCCGCGCATCAGATCCAACACTCCACGATCATGCAGACCTTGCAAAACCTCGTAAGCGGCCAACAGCGCTTCTGCGTGTGCCGCGGGCGCATTCTCCAGTCGAGCTTGAAGTGCAACCCTTGGATCGGTACGCGGCGGCTCCAATGAAATCGGATTGGCCATTTGCATGACTCCTATTTTCGACGAACTTGAATCTGGACGAGCCCGTTCCCGGGAACGGAATAATCCGATCGACTCCACTTTCTCTCGACCTGCACCCCCTGCTGCGGCGTCGGATGACCGAAGCGGGAGTTGATGCGCGGCAATGGACTTTCAGCCACTTCCGGCAGCACCTGAAGTCGCACCGCGGTTTCCTTGTAGGCGGGTGTGTGCGTGATCGGATCTGAGTGGCTGCTGGTCAGGCGATTCACCGGTGATTCAGTGGAATTCATGGGCATGTACAGTTGCTTATCATGCACGCGATCGGTCACGAGCGCCCGCACACGCACCTGGCCGTGTCGGGATATCAGTTGCACGCGCGTCCCGCTAATAAGTCCCCGTTCCTTCGCCAGTTCCGGGGATACTTCGACCCATGTATCGGGGGTTTTCTGGCGAATTCCCTCGACTCGGTAGGTCAGGTTTCCTTCATGGAAATGCTCGAGCAATCTGCCGTTGTTGAGATGCAGATCGAATTCGGCATCGGGTTGTTCCGTCGGTTGCGTCCAGGCGAGTGGGAAAAGTTTCGCCTTTCCATCCGGGAAATTGAATCGCTTGGTGTAGAGAAGCGGCTGATCCGTGCCGTCGGCAGCGACCGGCCATTGGAGAGTTTTATATCCTTCCAGTCGTTCGTAAGAAACGCCGGCATACAGCGGGGTCAGCGACGCCATTTCTGCCATGATTTCGGATGGGTGCTGGTAATTCCAGTTGGCCCCGAGGTGATTCGCCACGTCCAGGACAATCTTCCAGTCCGGCCGGCTTCCATGCAGCGGCTCAAAGACCTGATAGAGGCGCTGGATTCTTCTCTCGCTGCTGGTGAATGTTCCTTCCTTTTCCAGACTCGGCGCGGCGGGCAGAACGACATCCGCGAATCCGCAGGTATGACTGAAGAAGATGTCCTGTACGACAAAAAACTCAAGCTTGCTGAAGGCATCCTGAACATAGTTCGCGTTGGAATCCACGAGGCTCATTTCTTCGCCGAACAGATACATCGCCTTGAGCTTGCCTTCTTGGATCGCATCGACCATTTCGTGATTATCAAGCCCCTTGCTGGTCGGAAGTTTGACGCGCCATGCGGATTCGAATTTTTGGCGCATCTCAGGATCGTCGACGGATTGATATCCCGGAAAAGTCGCCGGCGCTGCGCCCTGGTCTCCAGCCCCTTGCACGTTGTTGTGTCCGCGCAAGGGATAAGCGCCGGTGCCGGTGCGCATGTAGTTGCCGGTGATGAGAAGAAGGTTCGAGATCGCGGTGGACGAATCTGAACCCATCGTGTGCTGGGTGATGCCCATGGCCCAAAGGATGCAGACGCCTTTGGATTCCACTATCATGTGCGCGACCTTTTTTAAAGTCTCCGCGGACAAACCCGTTGCCTGCTCGGCGGCCTCCAACGTGAAAGGATCCAGACTCTTGCGGTATGCGTCCAAACCGTTCACCCACTGATCGATAAATGCCTTATTCTCCAAACCCTGATTGAGAATGTACCGGCTGATCGCGGACAGCCACACCAGATCCGTTCCCGGTCGTGGTCGCAGGAAGAGATCGGCGCGGCGCGCCATTTCATGCTCGCGCAGGTCCGCGACAATCAGTTTTTGACCCCGGAGTTTGTGGGCGCTTTTGACGCGCGTCGCCAGTACAGGATGGCTCTCCGCCGTGTTGCTGCCGACAATGAGGACAAGGTCCGCGTTTTCGATATCGCGGATCGAACCGGAGTCGCCCCCGTAACCGACCGTGCGGAAAAGCCCCGTCGTGGCGGGCGCCTGGCAATATCGGGAACAGTTGTCGATGTTGTTGGTGCCGACGACGGCGCGTGCCAACTTCTGCATCAGGTAGCTTTCCTCGTTGGTGCACTTGGAAGAGGAGATGAGCCCAATCGCGTCCGGGCCGTGCGCGGCTTTGATCTCTGTGAGCCGGCGGGCGATGAGCGCCAGAGCCTCGTCCCAACTCGCTTGGCGAAATTTGTCTCCTTCACGAATTAGCGGAGAAGTCAGGCGATCGGGGCTGTTGACAAAATCCCAGCCGAATTTCCCCTTGATGCATGTGGAAATTCCATTGGTCGCGCCGTGTTCCGGCGCGATCTTCAGGATGTGACGGTCCTTGGTCCAAACGTCGAAACTGCAACCGACCCCGCAGTAAGTGCAAACGGTCTTGGTGCGCCGAACGCGGGACTGCCGCATGGCCGACTCCGCCTCCGACAACTTCAGGATCGCGCCGTAGCCGGCCTCGGGCTCGATCTCCTTCACCACTTCGATCATGCCCTTGAGCGATTTCTTAGGAATCGAGGTGAAATATCCCGCGTGACCGAGCATCGATTTTTCCATGAGCGCGTTGCACGGGCAGACGGTCACGCAATGCCCGCAGGAGACGCAACTCGATTCGCCGATGGAGGAGCCGCCGTCCCACAATACTCGGGGGTGTTCGTCTTCCCAGTTGATGGAAAGCGTTTCGTTCACCTCCACGTTCTGGCACGCCTCTACACAGCGTCCGCACAGGAGGCACTGGTCCGGGTCGTACCGGTAGAAAGGATTGGTATTGTCGACTTCGAAGGGCTTGGGTTTAAAGGGAATCTTCTGATGTTCGACGGCCAGCATCTTCGTGGTGTTGTGGACGGTGCAGTTGCCGTTGTTATTGTCGCAGACGGTGCAATAGAGCATGTGGTTTTCGAGGAGGCGATCAAAAGCCTGCCGTTGCGCGGCATCTGCGGCAGCGGAGTTTGTCGTTACCTTCATCGCATTCGAAACCTTGGTTCCGCACGCTCGAACTAGCTTTCCGTCCACTTCGACCATGCATGTGTCACACGTTTCGACTGGGCCAAGCTGCGGGTGGTAGCATACTTGGGGCAGTGGGATGCCGGCCTGATTAATGGCGTCGATCAGGCGCTGCCCGCTTTGTATTTCTCGCGCCGATCCGTTCAAAATGATCGTGCTCATGTAGACCTCTCAATACCTCCCGCGGGTCGGCAGGCGGCTTCGAGTTGTGGATTTGGAAATGCATCCTCCTGCGACTCATCCGAAGGGGCATCAATACATCCGAAGTCCTTTTCGATGAGGATCCGCAGTTCGCCGTCATCAGAGTTGCGTTTAATTGCATGGATTCCGACCTGATCCGTCGCGGCCCATTGATGAATCATGCCCGAGGGCACACGGATCACCAGGCGTCGATCTGCAAAGTTTGCGCTCACAACCGTGACATCAGGAGACGCACAAATCGCATAGATAAAGCATTCCTGTTTGGAAGGGCCGAAAGCCGTGGATTCTTGAACGACTCCATCGATTGCCAGCCGTCGCACCTCGGACTGGCCCAGCCGCAAACGAATCGAATTGCCTTTGATTCTCAGTTTCATGAAAGCACCTCCTGGCGGTGATTTTCAAGCTACGACATGGGCAGCGTCTTCGCGATGTATTGGTTCAGTGTCGTGAACCTTCGGTCGCGAAATCACGACCGGAAGTATAACACTCATGGCCTGCATCTAGGATAGCGGCATCACGACCGGCTCAGTTTTCGGGAACGCGTCAAGCGTCGAATGATCGATCTTGAGGTGCGCCATGACCAATTCCGGCGGCGTGTGGGCAAGCCGCACCGAGAGCGAAAGGTCCTGATAAAAGTCGCTCTTGAACATCTCCAGGAAGATCAGGTCCGTATCGCCGGTATTTTCGACGTAATGCAGCAGGCTTTTTTCCACGCAATCGCGCGGCTAGATTCGATTTGCTCTGAACTCATTGAACAAACGCGCAATCTATCTATTGAGAAACTCCATTCATAACTTCACTCGCCTCTACGCCAGCGGCTCCGCCATTGTGCGCATCTGGATTTCGATGATGCGTGAGCCCGGCGGCTGCGTGCATGCCAAAAGCACGGCGGATGCAACATCTGAAGGTTCGAGCATTTTAGAATCCGCCACGCCTTGCTCCGTTCGCCCACGACCGAGTGCAAATTCCGTTTTCACGCCACCGGGGCAGATGACGCCAACCTTGATCCCGCTGGTGCGCAGTTCCTTATCGAGCGCTTGGGCAAATCCCACTTGAGCGAACTTTGTCGCGCAATAGACCGCTTCCCCGCCGAAGCCATAAAGTCCAGCGATGGAGGAGATCATGAGCACGAGGCCTTCCCTCTGTTTCAGCATCACCGGTACTGCGTGCCGGCTGAACAGGAATGTGGATCGCATATTCGTGTCCATCAAGTCATCGTATTCGTCCGCAGAGGTGTCGACCAGATTCTTGTAATTGCCCGCGCCGGCGTTGTTGATCAGAATGTCGATCCGGCCGAAGCTGCGGACGGCAGTGTCGATCGTTTGCCGGGCGGTTGTTTCCTGACGCGCATCACCGGCGACGATGGCGGCTTCCGCCCCCAGCGAGCGGATCTCCGCCGAGAGGGTTTCGAGCCGATCCTGACGACGGGCCGTGAGCACCAGGCGAGCGCCTTCCCTTGCGAGGGCACGAGCGGATTCCATGCCGATTCCGGCGCTGGCTCCAGTGATTACCGCGACTTTTCCGTTGAGTTTCTGCGACATGTTAAATCTCCTGAATTAAGTCTGTCCGACCCGCACATTTCCTTGTAGTTCGAGGAATTTGATCATCGCTGATGCATTCTCTTCACCCCAGCCCTGATTCACTGCTGATTTGATGGTTTCACGAATTGCCGCGAGTGCGGGAATGGGCGAGTTCAAATCCGCCGCAAACCAGTCGATCAGGTTGGCGTCCTTGAGCATGTGCTTCAGCGCGAAGTTCGTGCTGAAATCGCGTTTGATCAATGCAGCGCCGACTCCGGACAAGATAGGAGAGCGAAAATCAGCCACTTTCAGCACCCCCAGTACATCCTCCGGGTTGAGTCCGGCCTTGGTAGCCAGCACCATGGCTTCACCCAGCGCCTCTAATTGCGACGCGACGATTAGATTGCCAACGAGCTTCATGGAGGCGCCTTTGCCGACATCACCCATGTAATGAACCGTTTCGCCAATGTCGCGGAGGATCGGACTAACACGCTCAAACACCTCGCGCTTTCCGCCGGCGAGGACCCACAGCCCGCCACTGGCGGCTTCGTTGCGGCTTCCGAAGACCGGGACATCCATGAATTCGACGCCTTTCTTCGCGTAGACCTCTGCCTCCCGGCGGCTGGTAGCTGGATGCACCGTTGTGCAGTCGAGCACAATCTGCCCCGGACTGACCGATGACAAAACCCCGCCTGGCCCGAACACAACTTCTTCGATCGCGCGGTCGTTGCTGAGACTATACATGACCACTTCGGCGTTTTTCACGGCGGCAGCAACATTCGGCGCGGCTTTGGCTCCGCGTTTGACCAACGATTTACCCTGATCTGGATTGCGGCTCCAGATGGTCAGGTCATACCCCGCCTTCAAGAGGCTTCCCGCAATTCCGCCGCCCATTACGCCTAATCCGATAAATCCAATTCGTTTCATGTTAGTTTACTCCAGTTAAATTAAACGGTTCTCATTCATAATTCGCAAATGACGTGCCGAGTGCGTGGATTATCTGTGGCCTCTGATTCAGCGTTCGCGCGGATCGAATTCTGGCCCATTGGGGAGATTTGCTAACAATCATGTGTGAATGGTCCAAACTGCGTTTGTTCCGGCCTATTCACCACCCCATTCGACACCCGCGCCCAACTCGTGCATAATCCATAGAATAACGATTATGGATGCATTGCTCGAACAAGTGAAATTCGATTCCGCCGG
>JBEKUH010000024.1:0-40020 GCA_049515255.1 Tepidisphaeraceae bacterium
CCGGATGAGATCATGTGCCGCCAGGCCAAAGGAAGTGGATCGGGCCGGCCAGCACGAATGGATATATGGACCGCCGAGAGGCCAGTCACGACCGGCGAACGGACCAAAAGAGTTCCTGAAAATGAAAAAGCGACACGCGATTTACGCGAGGAGAGTTTTTTTGTTGACCGGAGATGCCTTTCATGGATATTCGAGCCGGCGATTCTTCGTCGGCGCGGAAACCGTAACCGATACAAATATTCTTCTTTGTGCCCTATTTTCCTCTCCCTCTTTCCTTCCGCTACCATTGCCGATTGATGATCCTCGCCGAACTTCTGCTCCTGCCGCTGGTCCTCGCGGCGTGCCTGCTTGGGCCGGGATTATTTTTCGTTCGGCGATTGCGGTGGAATCCGGCCGACACACTCCTCGCCTCCGTGGTCGCATCCCTGATGTTTCTATATCTATTGACGCTTTCGTTCTTCTGGGTCGATGCCACAAAATTCTGCTGGGTCATCGCGATCCTCTTCGGCATCCTCACCTGGCTAAGCTGGCGCGATCTGCGAAAGCTGCTGCGAAATCGCCACGCTCGCCGAATCGCCGGCGCGACGGGGATTATCTGGCTCGGGACCGTCCTTTTGCTTGCCATGATCCGCCACTATTCCGGCGGCGGATGGAGCGGCGACTGGCTGGAGCATTTCCAGCGCAGCACCTTCTTCCTCGCCCCTGATCTGAATTACCGCTTCCTCGGCCAATACATGCTCACCGAACGCCCGCCGATGATGAATCTCATTTGCTCGCAGTATCTGGCGCTCTTCTCCGCAGATTATCAGGTGTGTCAACTGACGGCGGCACTGCTCAACGCGCTGCCGATTCTGCCGTGCTGCCTGTTCGCCTGCTCCATCTCTCGCAATCGCCGCTCGGCCATCGCGTGGCTCATCCTTCTGATGGCGTGCAATCCGATGTTCATGCAGAACATTACTTATGTATGGACCAAATCCTTCGCCGCCTTCTTCGCCCTATCGGGTTTGTGGTTCTACCTGCGCGGCTGGAAAAAACGTGACCCCATCCGTCTGGTCTTCGCATTCCTCACATTAGCCGCCGGCTGTCTGGTGCATTACTACATCGTCCCCTGGGCCGCCCTGATTTTCGGGCATTATCTGTTCTTCGTCTTCCGCCCGGCACGATTCAAAGAATTGGCCGCGATCTGCCTCGCATGCGCGCTCCTCTGGACCACCTGGTTCGGGTGGGCCATCGACCACTACGGCCTGCACGGCACATTCGCCTCCAACCTGACCGTGACCAATCGCCTCGCCAGCGCCACCGGTCCATTGCCCGTGAAAATTTCCGAAGATGTCGCCGACACCGTCGTCCCATTTTTTCTTAGAAAAGTTCCCTACGACGACTTCCAGCAGGACGACCGCTTGGGTTTCGTCCGCGACCTGGCATTCTCCCTCTATCAAACCAACGCCATCTTCGCTTTCGGCTCGCTCGGAGCGACGTGCCTGATCATCGCCACCCTCAAACGCATTATCCCGATCACTCCATTTTGGCTGATCTTCCTCCCCCTCTCAGCCCTCCTGACCATCGCCACCGTTCCCCAGGTCCAGGTCTGGGGCTCCGCGCATCTCTCGCTGCAGCCGCAGGTGCAACTGGGATTGGCCATGCTCGCCGGCGCCGGCTCCCGACTCGGCCGCCCCTTCAAAGCCGCGATCTTATCTGGATGCGCGATCGACTTCCTGATGGGAATCCTGCTCCAAGTCCACCTGGAAAACCGCGTCTTTCAGATCGTAAACCTCGCCAACGGCAATCCAACGATCCCCCCATCCCCAGTTCGCCTCAGCCAAGCCGCGCAATTCAATTTTTTCATCAAGCAGTTCTACGCCCTGAAATTCGTCGGCGACAATTTCGCGGACTTCGCCCCGATGATCCAAGGCATTTTGTGCGTGATGGTTCTGTGGCTGATGTTGAGAGCATGGAAAGCAAGCCGGCTTGCCGCGTGACGCACCTCGCCCTCTTTTTCCCTCCCCTGGTACTCCGGCCTTCGGCTCTGAGGCTCAGGCTCGAAGAGGGGAGGGTCAGGGTGGGGGTTTTGCTCCAGGACGAAAACATTTCCAATACCCGCCTCGTCCGCCTGTCCGAGCGGCATCCCTCCGCCATGGTGCTGACGCTGGATCGCATTTCAAAATCTACCGCAAACACGGCCGCCAGCCGATCGCGGTGAGCATGCTGGGGGATTAACTGGCCCCCCCAACAAGGATGCAAAGTTGCAAAGGAGTTTTGTCGATGGCAAGGACTACGCCCGGCTGGGGATCAACGTCTTTCGGGCGTTTGTCCAAAAGGTGCAAATCCTCGCGAATGCCGAATCGGAGGCCGATCTCTATGCGATCAAATCCCTGCACTTTGAGAAATTGTCGGGAGATCGCCAGGGCCAGCGGTCGATCCGGCTCAACAAACAGTTTCGCCTCGTGTTCACGATTCACAGGACCGCCGACGGCAGCCTCGCGTGGATCATCGAAGTGATCGATTATCATTGAAGGGATATCGCCATGAAGATTTTCAAAAACGCCGTTTCAGGATTGCCCATCCATCCCGGCATCACGCTGCGCGAGGAACTGGCCGAACGCGGCATCACGCAGACGGCCTTCGCCCGGAAGATCAACCGCCCTATTCAGGCGGTCAACGAAATCATCAAAGGCAAAAAAAGCATCACCGCCGACACCGCCATCGCCTTCGAGAAAGCGCTGGGCATCCGGGCGGAGTTGTGGCTCAAGATGGAGGCGAGCTATCAGCTCTCAAGAGCGCGGGCCGCACTCCGCAAGACGCCTGGACGGCGGAATCGGGTTGCCTCATAAATGCTTCCAGCGTCCATCGGGAGGCACGGATTTCCGATCCCACAGAATTCAAAGTTGCCGAACATCCCGCGGCCCGTACTATGATGCGGTGGCCCAGGAGAGCAATGTCTAGTCCAGCCCTCATCCCCGCATCATCCCGCCGAAAGACCCCGCGCGGCCGACGCCTGCGCGCCGCCGAGTTTTTTGCTGGGATTGGATTGGTCAGGTTGGCTCTGGAGGGCATTCCTTTGGTTCTTCCGCAATCAGCGGCCTGACCTGCCATTTGTCCGACGCGTTGGCAATTTTCGTTCGGAGTTCATTGGCGATCACTTGGCTTCGCTCCATCTCTCCGATGATTCGATCCAGTTCCTGCCAATATGCTTCGTAAGCGTCGTGGCCGACAATTGCTTCGAAATCAACCAGCGTCGGCCGACGCCATCGTTCGAATGCCTCCAACCGCGCGATGCGCGACTCCACGTCCAATATGCCTCGCGAAGTCGGCGATTGTGGTGCCTCACCTGTCATCCAATCACGCCAGCGCGAATTGCCCTTGGACGAATTGCACGGCTGGCACGCGGGGACAAGATTGGCGATTTCCGAAATGTATCCCGTGGGACGTCGATTAACGACAATCGGCTGGAGGTGATCCCAAGCGTTGCATTTGTCGCCGCAATAAACGCATGAAAAAGTATCTGCCGACATACCCAAAACAGTTAACGCCTCGACGATCTCCTCGGCCATCGGACGGATGACCGGAATAATGGCACTCACGAACGCATTCGTAATGCTTGTCTTCCGAGAGGTCATCGACTGCACGGCTGGCATGCGGAATGCCTTGCGAAGCCGTTTGATTTCTTCCTTGGAGAGCGGAGTGCTCATGGCCGTCGCCCCTTTGCCAGAGCACGATGAGGACGAGCCCATTTCCGCAGCAGACCAACCGCCTCCGTTGCAGGCGAATCGCCACAGGCATTGCAAAACCACGCAAATTCGACCAGATCGATCCGACGCTCCCCCGATTCAACCTTGGCGACCCAGCTATGGGGGACATCAAGCAACTTGGCAAGCTGACGCTGTGATAGATGCGCGTCGGCTCTGATCGAAGTTAATCTTTTCCGCAGGCTTTCGTATTCACCAGAATATGTCGATTTCCGCATTGCTCCGATCTTCGGAGCGAGGTATGCTGCTTCCAAAATCGGTACACACACTGCAAAGGAGTTCGGATGCAAGAATTAAGAACATATGTTCCGACTTTTTATCGAGGTTCGGATGAGGCCGAGAGAAGCGGCAAGAATGAATTTGACGACCCGCATGTACCAGTGTTAGTTCGCCCGGCCGATGGTATTCGGATTGTCTTGGGAACCCATGATTATTTCGACATTCAAGCCCCGGACATTCAGCTCGAGCGCCGACCAAATGGATGGGCGATTTTCCTACATCCGGTCGGGGGCGGAGACTCAAGCGGATACGTCTATTTTCTCGACGATGGCCGTAGCTTTCTCGTTCCCGAGCGGGACCTCGGTACGACGCCCCCGACGAGACTCCTAAAATGGGACGCCGTCGTTTCCGAAATCGACAAACTGAAGTCGCATGAATAAAGAAAGCCTGTTCAGTGCTTACGGGCCTGAAGAGAAATGCTACCCGTATGCACGGCCGCTCATGGGCGTAGAAGACACATGGGATGGATTATGCCCGAACTGTGCAGACAGGGTTTCAGCATATCTCGATGAAAAAGGATTGAATGACGAAAATCGGGATGACGTAATTCAGATCCTTAAGTCCGATCGATCCGCGCCCCGCGCGGGATTTTAAATTGGCTGCAAGCCAAAAATAAATCCGGCCCCCGGGTTGGAAAGGTTAAGAACCCAGAGGCCGGTGGGGTTGTTTTGTGTTGCAAGCGCGGGCGGGATCAGGCCGCCAGCGGTTGGGTGGAGAGGTAGAGGCCGAGCATGCCGCGGTCGACTTCGTCCATGTCCATGAGTTGGCCGGCCACGTCGTATTCGCCACCGACGGGGACGACTCGGCTGACGGTCATCCAGCCGACCCAGTCATTGCGCGGGCTCAGGCCGCTCTGGGAGCCGGAGGAAATGAACGGGGAGATGCCGGCATAGTTGGGCAGCTCCAGGCGGACGCGGATTTGGTTGTCGGGCTTGACGCCTCCCTTGGTGGTGCGGATTCGCACGCCGCTGGAGGAGAGATCGACGATCTTGCCGAACTTCGTGTCCGTCTTATGGCCGCTGTCCCAGCGGTCCACGGGGATTTCCTGACCCTCCAGATCGTGTCGGCGATGCTGACGGCGCTCCGAGCCGGTGGGCTTGGGTGCGGGTTTCTTCCTCGATATGACCGACACGCGATTGCTCATGGTTGGCTCCTTAGTCTTCCTTCCATGAGCGTAAATCGGACCGTGTTAACATCGACTTTTGTGAATTTGGGTATTTTGTGTAATCGGGGCTAATGATTTTTGCCGGTCTCGGTCAGAGTAAACGGCGCATAGGGAACTGAAAGGGCGGATGGCTGGCTATCGTCGAGACGACATAAATACATGTAAATGCGTGACTTGACGGATAAAATGCCCTTGGAACCTGCGGGAAAATTATTTGTTTTGACAATGATTGTTGTAACAAATACAGTTTTGACATGTCTGGCAGGCTGGGAAAAGAGATTGGCAAGACCGGGCCCTTTGAGTCGCTGGAGCAGGAGGTTTTTCTCAACTGCATTCGCACGGCCGACTGGCTCTCGCATGGCGCGGCGAATGTTTTGAAATCAGCGCGGCTTTCGCCGACGCAGTACAACGTGCTGCGAATCCTTCGCGGCGTTGGGCCGATGGGATTGGGATGTCAGGAGATCGGCCGGCGAATGATCACGCGCGAGCCGGACCTGACTCGATTGCTGGATCGCTTGGAGAAGCGCGGACTGGTGGTTCGACGGCGCGAGACTGCCGATCGGCGTGTGGTGCGGACGACGATCACAGATGCGGGCCTGGCGATTCTGGCGGCGATGGACGAGCCGGTGCGAAATCATCATTTACACTTGCTCGCACACATGGCCCCGGAGCGACTGGCGACACTGAATGAATTGCTGGAGGAAGCGCGCAACGCACCGGCCATGACAAAAGATTTGGAATGACAACAAACAGTGGCGTCGATTGGTGGCGTTTATCTCACAACTTTTTCAGAAGGAGTCGATTATGAATCGCAATTTTCTCTCGGGGCTGTGTGGATTTTTGATGATGGCCGGCTTGGCCCAACTGGCGCAGGCGGATGATTACAAGGCCGATCCGGTCCACTCGGCCGTGATTTTCAGCGTGCATCATTTCGACGCAGGATATGTGTACGGCTCGTTCATCGGGCCGACAGGAACGATCACATATGATGCGGATGATCCAACCAAATCATCGTTCGATTTGACGGTCAATGTCGACAGCCTCGACACGCGCCAGCAGAATCGCGACAACGATCTGAAGGGTCCGGATTTTTTTGACGTCAAACAGTTTCCCACGATGACATTCAAAAGTACTTCGGTGAAGAAGACGAGTGACACGCAGCTCGAAGTCACCGGCGATCTCACGCTGCACGGCCAAACCAAATCCGTCACGGTTACCATGGATCTCACCGGCACCGGCAAATCGCCACAGGGCGAAACCCGTAGCGGATTTGAAACGCACTTCAGCATCAACCGCAGCGATTTCGGCATGAACTACGATGCCCCCGCGATCGGCGATGAGGTGCGTATCATCGTGGCCGTCGAAGGAATCAAGCAGTAATTCCAGGCTGATTCACAACAAATCAAATGATCACCGCCGCGGCCATCTTCTGGGGATTTGTCTTCCCCGGTCTGTTGGTCGCGGCGGGTTTGCTCTTGGCGGGGCGCGTCGCAATCGGCGGCGTGCTGGTTGCGATCGGATTTGCGATTGCATTCTGGAGTTTGCGCGGGCCGGCCGAATTCCCGCCAACCAACGCGGTGCAGTGGCTCTTCTGGCTGGCGGCGCCGGTGGCGATCGTGTCGGCGCTTGATGCGTTTCTCAAACCGCCGATCTGGCTGCGGTCGATTTTTCTATTGCTTCTGCTGCGAATTTCGCTGCGGACGATTTTGGCGCCATTGGTGCCCGCCTCGCTATCATCCGAGGCGTTGGAAATGTGGATCGACGCCGGCAGCCTGACCGCGCTGCTGTCGTGGCTGAGCATCGAAGATCTCGCCGAGCGCGCCGGCGGGCCGACAGCGGCGTTTGTGCTGGCGATTCTCTGCTTCGGCATCGGCGTGCTGGTGGCGACGACGTTGCATATTCAACAGGAAGGGGAGATCGGAATTTCGTTGGGGATCATGTCCGCCGCCGCCGGTGTCGCTGCGTGGTGGAATCGCAAGATTTCCATCGCTCGTGGAACCGCGCAGGCCGTTATTCTGCTCGTTCTTCCGCTGCTCGCCTTCGGCTGGTTTTATTCGGATGACACACTGAGCACCTCGCAACAAATCCGCGCGGTGATTCTGTTGGCGGCTCCATTGGCGGCATTCATCGGAGATATGCCCGGCATTTCGAAATTGGGCAGTCGCAGCAAATTCATTTTGCGATTGGCGGCGGTTGGATTGATCGTCGGCGTATTGTCGGGAATGAGCATTGCGGATTATGTCCACACGGAACGTGCCGTCGCGATGCAGAGCGGGGAATAGTCGAACGATCGCATGTTGATACGCACAGCTAATTCAGTGGGGAGCAACGAAATCATCAAAGACTGCCGACCCCTACCCCTTTTTCCGGGCTTTGAATTGGGCGCGGCGCTCAGTGAACGCCTGTTTTTGCCCGGTGTCTCCGAAGCATAAGCCCCGCCCCGATCAGCGCGACGAGGCCAAGCGAATTCGGCTCCGGCGTGTTCGCGGCCAGCACGACGTTATCCACGATCGTGGTATCTCCCGAAGGCGCGGCCATGCTCAATGTATACGGACCCGAGTCCAGCGCGGTGAAATTGAACATCTCATGAGACCAACTGTTGGACCCCGCGGACACCACAAATGCCGATGGGGTGAGGGTCTGGACGCCATCGCTGATCGTCAGGTCGGCCACGGCATTCTGACCGGCAAAGGCGCCAATTTCGGTGGAAAGATCGAAGCTCAGACTATACGACGTCGACGCGGTCAGCGACGCGCTTTCCTGAATTGAACTATTATCCATATACATATCCTGTGTCCCGTCTGTGGCCGGGAGAGTCGTCCCCGAAAGGGAGTACGACGATGGCAAAAGCAATTCGGCGTCATTGGGGTTAGTGACTGTCCAGGAGGTCGGCTCGGTGTCTGGAACCCAGGTCTCCCCCATACTCGGCAGCTCAAAACTGCCATTTACAAGCAGGTTTTGAGCGTGAGCAGTCTGAGAGCAGCAAATCAGAACCACCAAAGTCAAAAAACAGGCGCGCAACAACTTCGCTGCGCGCAATGATTCACGATAACAAGACATGGCATTCTCCCTTCGCGCCCAAACAAGAAATGCAATACAGCCAATCCGAATTCGACACCGGTAAAAGACGCGAACTCACTGCGTAAATCCAGCCGGTAATTGGATTCTCGCTCCGCGCAAAAGTTAGCAAAATAGCGCGAGAACCGCAAGTAAATAATGAAGCAATAACCTTCGTTTTCAGAGTGAAATCGCCGGGGTGACGCCGACTTGGGAGTTTCAGCGGGGGATTGGAGGCGCGAGCGTGTCGGCCATCGGCGTGATCGTGGCAGCGCTCTCGGCCATGAGCATTTCGGATTGCCTGCACGTCGAGCACGCCGCGGCTATGCAGGACGAGGATTGATCAGCGAGGCGTAGAGATTTTCCAGCGCATCCACCATCACCTGCCCATCAAATCGCTTCATCGCAAAATCCCGCGCGGCCAGACCCATTTTCCGGCGAAGTTCCGCATTCCCCGCCAGTTCGACAATCGCTCGGTGCAGAGCGCGGCGATCGAACGGCGGAATGAGCAATCCCGTAACGCCCGGCTGCATCGCTTCGCGATTGCCGTCGATGTCGTAGGCGATTCCGGGCTTGCCGCCGAGTGCGGCCTGTGGAATCGCGCGGGCTAATCCCTCTCGCCGCGAGGGATGCGCCAGCACATCCATCGCTCCGATCAATTCCGGAACCCGCGCTGGTGGCACCATTCCGGTCAAAACAAACCGATCCCGCAGATTCATTGCTTGCATGCGATCCTCCAATCGCTGCCGCAAGAGTCCATCTCCCACCCAGAGAAATCGCAATTCCGGAAATTGCCGGCAAAGCTCCGGAGCCAAATCGAGTAGATCATCATGACCCTTCAGATCAAACAACCGCGCGATGGTGCCGACGACGACCTGGCTCTCGCTGATTCCCAATTGCCGGCGAATTTCCTGGCGGGAAACCGGCGGATTCAAAAACGGCCCCGTCTCCATGCCACTATAGATGGTCACATATTGCTCGGCCCGGCCGATGCCGGCGGCGAGGGATTGCTCGCGCATGGCATCGGCGACGCAGACGATGCGCGTGCTCATCGGGGCGGCCCGGCGTTCCAGCATTTTGTATCCCCAGTTCACCAGTGCATGCGAAGAGGCCGTGAACGCCAGGCCGTGGATGGTATGAATGATGACCGGCACGCCGGCGATCTGAGCCGCCTCGCGACCGAGAATTCCGGCCTTGCTGGAATGGGTGTGAACAATCTGGGGAGCCGATTCGCGGAGGATCTCCACGAGTTTTCGCTGCACGCGATGATCCCGCCATGGCCGGATGGCCCGCCGCATTTCATCCAGGACAATGAACCGATATCCCCCCGCCGCCGCCCGCTCCATGAGCGATCCCTCCGGCCCCAGCGCCGGCCCGGAGATGAGGGTGACATCATGCCCAAGGCGATGCTGCCCCTCGCAGGAGAGCAATGTATTTTCCTGCGCCCCGCCAATGATCAGGCGCGTGATGATGTGGGTGATCTTCATTCGCTCGGAATGGATATTACCCGCAACCGATCTTAACGGCCCGTGCTTGAATCCCCTCTCCCTGTACCCGGGGAGAGGGCCGGGGTGAGGGGTCTTCGATCACGAAACCGTTCAAACTTTCAGAAAATGCACCCTCACCCCTTCCCTCTGTCGCCGCGGCGACCGAGGGGAAAGAAGGGGCCACCAAAACCTCGACTTTTATTGCAGTTTTGTGATCTCTTGTTTCTGGAAAACCTAAAACGTGGAAAACGAACTATAATTTTGAGAGATTATTTTTGCAGCAACGCAGTTTTGTCAATTTGCTGCGTTATTTTCCGCATATTTGTACCCCTCTTTCTCCTGTCAGAACATGGATTTTGACCTGAATTTCGCCAAAAATGACACGAAAATGCGCGGTTTTGCAGGGGCGATTTGGAGTTTTGTAGCGCGTTCGCCAGTTACCGCCGTGAGGATTCGTCACGCCACCGCGATAGATTGAATGTGCTCTTTGTCAGAGGTTATAAGGAAAATTGTGCCGTCGGAAAAAATGCTGTGCCTCGCGGATTCTATGTCCGCTTGGAAATTCTCAAGCGGCTTCAAGCGTTGGAGCGACGTGCGCGCGCGATTCACATCATGCCAGCCCCGCAATTCGTCCTGCAAGTGCTCCTCGCTGACGCCGAGGAACACATTGACCTCTCGACCTCTATTGTCGGCAAGAAGCCATCGGCCAACAAACGTCCTCTTGTTGATTGAGACTCGCCCTGCAGCCCTCAGTTCTTCCCCAAACGCGGCTTGTAGGTCAAATCCTGCGTCTTTTAACCGGTTATCGTCGGCACGGCTCAGACCCGACGCGTCTTTAAGCTCAATTGCTTTAAGCTGCAGCGCTCTAATGCGCTTTAGCAAATCGAGCGAGCGAGCGAATCCGATAAAGTCGAGGACCAATAAGACGTGAAGTGCCTGCGCCATCTCCCGAGAGATCAAGATATTAGGTACCGGCGGATCGTCGACGAATAGAAATGAAGGGATGCCGCTTGTCGCCGACATAAAGAAAGTGACGAAAGCTAACTTGCCAAGGGCTGGTTCGGGGTACCCAGCCAACTGCTCTTTTGCTTGCAACACGGCGCCGTCGACGTTTTCTGCGTGACTCGTGCCTTTCGTCTCAAGAATGTACTTGTTTGCGGAGGGGTCGTAGCAAATAAAATCGGGCCTGCGCTTCGCTAACTTTCTATCCTGTGGGATCTGTGAGATCGTTTCCCACAGTACTTGGGCTGCGCAAACCACAAAGAGGCAACCCATTGCAACGCCCAAATCCTCAGAGCACCGTCTTTTGAAGTCGGAGTTCGATTCGGGCACGAAAAGGTACTGTTCTATCTCGCTTCGCTCGAAAAATGTGCGCACTGTAGAGAGGTAAAGGCTAATGTCTTGTCCGAAACGAAGGTGGTTTTTGCCAAGGAGTAGGGCGGCATGGTCGAAGACAACATCCTCGAAATCGAAGCGCATCATCGACAAGCCGTCTTCGACAGGTACAAAGCTTCCGCACGCGCGCACTCTTTCCATGAATCCGGCACCAAGTCGAGGAATGTTCAGGCGAAGGAAAATTCGCTTTTGCATGACGATGAGTCATTTTCTAGGAATCAGTCCCAGTAGCGCGCACATCCGACGTCTCAGACGTTCTTTCACGCAATTGGGGAAATGTCGCCCAGGGGCTTCTCGGAGGGCGGATCAGCAATACGTATCGTATCCTCGCCGCCTTCGGCCGGCTCAACGCCCGGGGCCTTCGCGCGCAAACTACGGGATTCCTTTCGGTTCACGCGTTTCACGGCCGCTTCTGCTTCCGGGCCGTCTGTGGTTTCGCGCTTTATGACTTCCTCACTAAGCACCTTGAGTATCTCTTTATCGGTTACCAAAACATCCACCACGCGGCGAAGCTCGCGCCGAATTGCGCCGAGAACACTTTCATTATTGAGGATCAACGCAGCGAGGAGGTACCTGCTTGTAGCATCCTGCCTGTCGCGAAGTTCCTTTTGTACACCTTTTAGGATTCCCTCCTTCATAAAAGGGGATAAGCAATCCGTGCAGTCGCCGCCCTTTAGCTCCAGCGCGGTGATGTCCACCTCAATAAGCAGTCGCTTATCGATCGGCTTTGCAAACAGTACTTCGTAGAGCCGCCAAACCGTGCCGTTTGTCAGGATGACCCAATCGACCCCCAAATTTGCGGCATAATCAATCGCCTGCTTGACGTGCCGATCTTCAAGCGACGTGCCGGCCGATTTGACTTCCACAAGCTCAATGGGCTTTTCGCCGGGTTTGTTGTCGATGTGGACTGCAAGGTCGCAATACGTGCCGCGAATCTCATGCTCGCTGGTTATGTCGGTATATTTGTCGAACCCAAATACCTCCGCCATGACATCCTTTACCAGTGTCACGGTATCGGCCTCTGACACATCCCGCGCCTTCTGCTGCAGAGCGATTGGTAGAAGCCGCTTAAGGCCAGACACCGCACGATCTTTCGATTTTTTCGAAATCGCCATCTCAAACCACTGTTGCAGCCGAGCTGCGGATGAGGCGAGAAAAATTGCCTGTCATCTATTATGCCTTTCTTTGATCCGGCCCGTCAATAAAAAGCGATTTTGGGTCTGGGAGAAACCTTTAATTGGATTGATGGGCCTGCGCGCCGCACACGGCGACTGAAGTCGCCGAGCCGGTGGGTGGGGCTATAATCGGCGATTATGAGTGATTCAAAATCCAGCGTTTTGTTTTCTTCGTTTCAGCTTCGGGAATTGACCTTCAAGAATCGGGTTTTTGTTTCGCCGATGTGTCAGTATTCCAGCATCGACGGGATGCCGACGGATTGGCATTTGGTGCATTTGGGGAGTCGGGCTGTTGGGGGCGCGGCGTTGGTTTGTGTGGAGGCGACGGGGGTGTCGCCGGAGGGACGGATTTCGCCGGGGGATAGTGGGATTTGGGGGGATCAGCATATCGCGGGATTTGCTCGGATTACCAAATTTATTTTGGAGAACGGGAGCGTGCCGGCGGTTCAGCTCGCGCATGCGGGGCGGAAGGCGAGTGTGGATTTGCCTTGGAAGGGGGGAAAGCCGTTGGATGAATCGCATGGGGGTTGGCGGATCATGGGGCCCAGCGCGATTGCGTTTGGGGTGGGGTATCAGGTGCCGAGGGAGATGACTATTGAGGACATTGATGCGGTGGTGGCGCAGTTTTCGGCGGCGGCGCGGCGGGCTTTATCGGCGGGGTTTCAAGTGGTTGAGGTGCACATGGCGCATGGGTATTTGATGAATGAGTTTCTTTCGCCGCTGAGCAATCAGCGGAGGGATGAGTATGGGGGCTCGCTGGAGAATCGGATGCGATTGCCGCTGCGGGTGGCGGGGGCGGTGCGGGAGATTTGGCCGGGGAAGTGGCCGGTGTTTGTGCGCATCAGTGCGACGGATTGGAAGGAGGGCGGGTGGGATTTGGGGCAGTCGATTGAATTGTCTCGGGCGCTGCTGGCGATTGGGATTGATTTGATTGATTGCTCCAGCGGGGGGAATGCGGCGGATGCGAAGATTCCGGTGGGGCCGGGGTATCAGGTGCCGTTTGCGGAGGCGATTCGGCGGGAGGTGGGGATCGCGACGGGGGCGGTGGGGATGATTACGGAGGCGCGGCAGGCGGAGGAGATTGTTGCTTCGGGGAAGGCGGATGTGGTTTTGTTGGCGCGGGCGATGCTCAGGGATGCGTATTGGGTGTTGCACGCGGCGAGGGAGTTGGGGGTGGAGGTGGAGTGGCCTGTGCAGTATTTGAGGGGGAAGAGTTTGTAATTAGGCGCGGGGGATTGGCTAAGCACTGAAAGTGCTTAGCCCCGTGGGGATTAGAAGGAGTTGGTGTTCGGTTGGGATTCCTGGGTGGTGGGGAGATTCGCGCTGTTTCGTTCGGTGAAATCTTTTACTTTTCGTAAAACGAATGTGGGGACATCCGGGGCGTGCTGGGCGTTGATGTTTTGGAAGTCGGAATCCTTCACGTCTTCCAAAATGAACGGGGGGCGATTGTCGTCTTTGATATAATTGAGCTGGATGTTGCCTAAGTCGATGCCGGCGACGTGGCGGAGGAAGAAGCCGTAGGCGGGGGCGTTGCCGAACATGCTGGGTTCGGGGTAATCATCCGGATATTCGGGGAGGATTCGTTTTGCGAGTTCCTTGGGTCCTCCGCCTTGGTAGGTGATGTGGATGTTATTCAGATGCACATCCTGAATGTCGTGGCCGGGGGTGCCGGTGATGATGCAGGAATAAAACGGCTCGGCATTGTCGGCTTCGATGTTGCTGATGTTGATGTTGCGGATGGAGCCGATGGGGGTTCCATCCGGGGCGCGCATGCGGAAGCCGAGGCGGATGAAAATCGGGGCGCTGAGGACATCGTGCATGGCGATGTTGGAGACGGTGACATTTTCGATCGTCGAGCCGTCCACGGATTCCAGGGCCAATCCTCGGCAATGATTGAAGACGCAATCGAAGATGTTGATGTTCTTGAATCCGCCGATGGTTTCGGTGCCGATTTTAATTCGGCCAGTGGGACCGTCGCCGTCGGGGGCGGAGTCGAGGTTTGTGGTGTAGGTGGCATTGAGAACGGAGCCGACGTCGTAGCCGCTGAGGTGACAGTCGGAGATGGTGACGTCTTCGGTGGGTCGAGTGGTGCCCAGGGCGAAAGAACTTTTAAGGACCAGGCCGTCGTCGTTGGGGGAATTGATGGTGGTATTGGTGATGTTGACGTGCTGGCAACAGTCGATGTCCATGCCGTCGCGGTTGGTGTCGATCTTGATGTTGTCGATGGTGAGGTTATCGACGCCAGTGGCGAGGATTCCAAAATGTCCGGCGCGATAGATGGAGATATCGCGGATGGTGACATTGCGGCAGGATTTGAGGCCGATGGCCTTGTTGCCGACGCCGAGGGAATTGGCGTTGGCCATGCGGGAGAGGCCGACGCCGTCGATGGTTCCTGGGCCGGTGATGGAGATGTTGGTGAGGTTCTCGCCCCAGATCAGGCTGTTGTGCCAATGGCTGTGTCCGAAATCCTGATAGGTGCCGGCGGCGTCGTTGGGTTCGGCGAGATCGTAGGTGGGGCCGGTGGGCCTGGAAGCGGGCGCGGTTGCGGGGAATGTTGCCGCGCCGCGTCGGCCGCGGCCGTATCGGACGGCGGGGGAGTCGGCGGCGAGGAGGGTTGCGCCTTGGGCCAGATAAAGTGTGATGTTGCTTTGGAGATGGATGGAATAACTGCGGTAGGTGCCGGGGGGAAATTCAACGGTTCCGCCACCGGCGGCTGCGGCGGCATCGATGGTGTTGTTGATGGCGTTGGTGTCGAGGGCTTTGCCATCGCCGATGGCGCCGAAATCGCGGACGTTGTAGTTGAGCGGTCTGGTGGATTGGGCCAGGCCGATGGCGGCGGTTGTCAAAAGGATGCAGGCTGCGAGGGAGCAGCGAAGCACGGGCTCTTCCTATTCCGCACCGGGAAAATACCGGGAACGCAGGGCGCTGGCAAATTGTGCATCAGCCCGCGCCCTTAGAATCAGATTCTTCCAGGGAATCCTTCGAATCGGTTTCATCGAGGGATTTGCCGGGGCTACGCTGGCCTTGCGTTCGGCCGCGGAGGATGAGTTGGATGGGGACTTCGGCATACGGCAGCAATTCGCGGAAGCGGTTGATCATGAATCGCTGGTAGGGGACGGTGAAGAATGCGGGGTTGTTCACGAACAAGACGATCGTCGGCGGAGCGACGGCGGTTTGCGTGGCGTAATAGACGCGGGCCTTGCGACCGCTGGGGGTGCTGGCGGTTCGCTCCTGCAGCACCTGGCGAACGGCGCGATTGAGTTGGCCGGTGGTCAGGCGGGTGAGGGCTTGTTTGTGCAATCGCTGGGCTTCATCGAGCACGGCCTGAATGTTGCGGCCGTCTTTTGCGGTGATAAACGCGATCGGGGCGTAATCGATCCGGCCGAGTTCTTCGTCGAGATACTCGCGATATTCTTCCATGATTTGCGAATCATCCGCGGGTTCTTTGCGGTTCTCGGCGTATTTTTTTTTGGTCAAATCCCATTTGTTGACGACCAGGATCACGGGCTTGAATTGCTCGGCGATGTACTGGGCGAGTTTTTTGTCGGGCTCACTGACGGGATCGACGCCGTCGATGAGCATGAGGATCACATCGGCCCGGCGGATCGAGCGCTGGGCGCGGTGGAAGCTGTAGAAGGCGATGTCGTTGGTGGCGATCTGGCGTTTTTTGCGGACGCCCGCGGTGTCGATGACGACGAGGGATTTGCCATCTTTCTCGAATCTGACATCCACGCTGTCGCGGGTTGTGCCGGGGACTTCGGAGACGATGACGCGCTCGGGGTCGCCGTCGTAGAGCGAGGCGATGGCGTTGACCAGCGTGCTCTTGCCGGCGTTCCGCTTGCCGACGATGGCGAGCATCAGGGTTGTCTGGGGCATCTGAGTCGGGGCATCGGAGAGATCGATTTTTTTGGCGATGGCGTCGAAGAGATCATCGAGATTTCGGCCGGAGAGGGCGGAGACGCCGATGGGGGTGCCGAGACCGAGCTTGGCAAATTCGCCAAGGGCGAGATCAGCTTTGGTTCCATCGGCTTTGTTGGCGACGAGGAGAGTTGGGACATTTTTTTTGCGGAGGAGCTTGGCGATTTCCTGATCGGTGTTGTGCAGGCCGGCCTGGACATCGACAACGAGCAACACGAGATCAGCGCGGGCCATCGCCAGGTCGATCTGATGGCGAATGTGTTCGGTGAGCTGGTCGGGGTCTTCGTAGCCGTATCCGCCGGTATCGACGAGTTCGACAAAGTGGTCGTGGATGAGGACGGGCATGGAGATGCGGTCGCGGGTGACGCCGGGCATGTCCTGAACGATGCTGATGAGTTTGCCCGCCAATCCGTTGAGGAGGCTGCTCTTGCCGACATTGGGTCGGCCGACGATGGCGATGACGGGCATGGTTGGCATGGCGGGGATTCTATGGGCGGGGGCATAAAAAAACTTGCCGGCGCCAGAACCGACGCCGGCAAGCTCAAGGGAGAAGGAGAAAGTAAGTCCGTTTCTTCCCTTCGATGTTCATTCCCTTATCAATTCCCCAAAGTGAACAAACGGCATTCCAAAGCAATAAAGTGCCGTAGGGCGATGGAAGAGGCTGGTTTGGCACCGCGTCATATGGAGATCGGGCCGCGACATTCGAGTCGATGTCGCGTTGGGAGCGGGGTGTGTTTAACATAGCGATCCGTGGCTGAAAAAATCATTCGCGATCCCGTGCATGATGTTATCGCCTTCCGACTGGAACGGCCGGGGGATCGGTTGCTTTTTGCGCTGACCAATACATCGGAATTCCAGCGGCTTCGGCGGATTCGCCAGCTGGGCATGGCGTCGTTGGCGTATCCGGGGGCGGATCATTCGAGGTATAGCCACAGTTTGGGTGTGATGGAGATTGCGCGGCGAATGCTGGCGCAATTGGGGCAGTCGTTCAAACTCGATGAGGGCGATTCGTTGGTTTGTCTAGCCGGGGCGTTGTTGCACGATCTGGGGCATGGGCCGTTCAGCCATGTGTTTGAGCGCGTCAGCGGGATCGATCATGAGACGATGACGCATCAGATCATCGAAGACCCGGACACGGCGGTGCATCGCATATTGGCGGAGCATGATCGGGAACTGCCCAAGCGCGTCGTGGATTTCCTGCAATGCCGGCCGAAGCGGATTTTTTTTAATGATCTGGTTTCCAGCCAACTCGATGCGGATCGGTTTGATTATCTGTTGCGGGACAATCTGATGACCGGCAGCCGATATGGAGGATTCGATCTGCGCTGGCTGCTGCACGCGCTGACGATTGATGAATCTGGCGGGCGGTTGGCGGTGGCGATCAAGGGCGTCAGTGCCGTCGAGACGTATTTGCAGGCGCGATACCACATGTATCGCAATGTCTATTTCCACAAGGTCGTGCGAACGGCCGAGGGAATGGTGAAACTCGCGCTGCAGCGGGCCAAGCGGATGGCGGTGCAGGAGCGGCTCGATTGGCCGCGGATGGAAGAGGAATTGCATAAGGCGCTGCTCGGCCGACGATTGACGACAACCGAGTTTTTGGCGCTGGATGACATCTCGGTATTGCATTGCCTGAAGCTTTGGACCAGCGTGGATGATCCACAGCTGGCCGGGCTTTGCCGGGGGTTGATGGATCGGCAGTTGTTCAAGACCATCGACCTGAGCGCGGTGGATGATCCGAAGGCGTTGCACCAGGCCCGGCAGATCGCGGCGGATGCGGTGACGGCTGCCGGTGGCGATTCGGCATACGATCTCTTCTACGATGAACCCGCCGACACACCGTATGAGATTTATGACGGTCAGTCCTCCACCGCCGACATCTGGGTGGCCGAGCCGCAGGGGAATCTGAAATCCTTCGCGGAAATCTCGCCGCTAACGCAGGTATTGAGCAGGCAATTGATGTTCCGCCGGCTGCACGTCCGGCCGGATTTCCGTGGCACGGTCCTGTCCGCATTATCGGACGGCGGCATCCGTGGGGCGCGATAACCTTTTCCTAACGTCACTCCCTTTGGGGTTCGATTTGAGCTAGGGATTCTCCCTGAAACCCCCACCCTGGCCCTCCCCCGGAGTACCAGGGGAGGGGAAAGAAGGAAGAAGAAGCGCAAAAAGTGCCAGCCGCACCGCGCGGATTTTTATTGAAGATATTTACATGGCCTTGCAACCATGACTTATCTAAAATGTTGATCTGTTGGGTGATATGTTGCAGACAGCCGGCTTCGATGAAGGGCCGTTGGTTTTATGTCCATGACTTCGACCACCGTGGAAGCGAAGGCTTCCGCACCTCGATCCGCGCATGGAAGGCAGCGGCAAACGCAGCCCCAGACCAACCGCGTCCGCCGGGATGGCAAATTCTTCCGCCTCGGCGAGCAGAAATTTTACGTCAAAGGCGTGACCTACGGCCCCTTCATCCCTGACTCCACCGGCCATCCGCTTCCCTCCCCTGAGCAGGTCGCGCGCGATTTCACCCAAATCCTAGACCTCGGCGGCAACTGCATCCGCATCTACCACTGCCCGCCCCCCTGGTTCATGGACCTCGCCCAGCAAATGGGCCTGAAGATTTTTCTGGATATCGCCTGGGCCAAGAATCTGACGTTCGTCGGAGACAAGGACCTAACCACCCAGGCCCACGAGGCCGTGCGCTCAGCCGCCCATTCCTGCGGGAATCATCCGGCTCTTTTTGCCATCAGCGTGGTCAACGAAATTCCTTCCGAGATCGTCCGCTATGTCGGTCGAAACAAGATCGAGGAATTTGTCGAGGACCTCGTCGAGATCGCCAAGGCCGAAGCGCCGGATTGCCTGATTACGTTTGCCAATTTCCCCACGACCGAATACATCCAGCCGCGAAATGTCGATTTCGTCTGCTTCAATGTCTACCTGCACAACGAAGCCGTTTTCCGCAATTACCTCGCGCGATTGCAGAACATCGCCGGGGACAAGCCGCTGATGCTGGGGGAATATGGGATTGATACCAATCGTGAATACACGCCAGAGAAACAGGCCGAGATTCTTTCCGTCCACGTGCATGCGGTGTTTGAGGAAGGATTAGTCGGCACGTTTATTTTCAGCTTTACCGATGACTGGTTCGCGCATGGATATCAGATCGAAGACTGGGCCTTCGGTCTGACGACGCGAGATCGCCAGCCCAAGCCGGCATTTGCCGCCGTCAAAGAAATTTTCCAGCGCGTGCCGCAGACGGCGGATGTGAAGCTGCCGATGTGCAGCATCGTCATTTGCTCGTACAACGGGGCGAGCACGATCGAATCGTGCCTCCGCTCCATGGAGCGGTTGCGCTATCCGAATTACGAAGTAATCCTTGTGGATGACGGCTCCAAGGACAACACGCAGGAAATCCTCAAGCAATTTCCCTGGGTGCGAAACATCCGCCAGAGAAACATGGGGCTGAGCCACGCCCGCAACGTCGGCATGAACGCAGCGCGCGGGGAAGTCGTGGTTTACACCGACAGCGACTGCGAAGCGGATGAGGATTGGCTTTATTATCTGGCCCTGTCGCTGGTTCGCAGCGGACACGCGGGTATGGGCGGGCCGAATCTGATTCCGGATGAGGGATCATGGGTGGCGGATTGCGTGGGCGTTTCGCCGGGCGGGCCGACGCATGTGATGATCGACGACCGCACCGCCGAGCACGTCCCCGGCTGCAACATGGCCTTCTACACGGCCATCCTCAAACAGGTGAACGGTTTCGATCCGCAATTCCGCAAGGCCGGCGACGATGTGGATGTCATCTGGCGAATTCAAAATCTCGGCCGCAGCATCGGATTTTCGCCCGCGGCCCAGGTCTGGCACTATCGCCGCAACACGGTGCGGGCGTATCTGAATCAACAGCGCGGTTACGGCGAGGCCGAGGCGCTGCTCAAATACAAACACCCCGATCACTTCAACACCCTGGGCGCCAGCCACTGGCGCGGAAAAATTTACGGCGGGGATCAGATCGGCGTGAGAATCGGCGGGGATGTCATCTACCACGGCGTCTTCGGCACGGGATTATTTCAAACCATCTACCGTCGCCCCGCGTCGATGCTGGCGATGATGATGATGAGCATCGAGTGGTATCTGCTGGCTGGATTTATTCTGATTCTCTCGCTGGCATTCACGCCGCTGGTGGTGGTGGGATTGCTGATGCTGCTGACGCCCGTGGTTCTGGCGTCGGTCGCGTCGCTTCAGTCCACGGCCCCGCGTCGTCGTCGCCGACATCTGCTGGCGCGGCCGCTCATCGCCTATCTGCACCTTCGCCAGCCGATCGCGCGCGGTTGGGCGCGGTACAGCGTGCGGCTGCGCGCCAAGGTCCTGCGGCATCATATCAGTGGATTTAGCGCCACCCACAATTTGCCGATCGATCCGCATGACCCCCGCACGCTGCGGTATTGGAGCACGGTTCACGATCGCATGCCGCTGCTGAAACAAATCATCGACAAGGTTCATGCCGCCGGCTGGCGAACGCGCATCGACAGCGGCTGGCATAATTGGGATCTAGAAATTTATGGCACCCGCTACGTGAAAGTCCGCCTGACCACCGCCACCGAACACCATCACGGCAACGGCATGCTGACGCGCGTGCGCGTTGAGCGACGGCAAAGCCAATTCGGGCTGGTGCTGCTCGTGGCGGCGTTGATATTGGCGACGCTGCTGCTGGTGCGCATGTGGCCCTGGAGTCGGCCGGCGGTGCTGATTCCGCTGGTCTGGTGGGCGATGTATCTGGTGAGTCGCCGGCGGGTGACCGGGCCGATCCTGGGCCTGATCGACGCCGCCGCAGCCGAGGCTGGATATTATCCGGTGCCGACGCGCCCGCGTCCGGCGAACGAACCCGCCGACGTCGGCCCCGAGCCGCACCAGCCGCTGGATCGTCCCGTTCCCCCGCCGGGATTGGATGATTCCGAAGGGGAACTGTCCATCGCCTGATTGTTCACCATTGTTATGCGATTTTATATCCGGGCCATCCGCTATTTCCGCGACGATCTGCCGCTGATTGTCGCGTCGCTCGCGGTGATCGCGCTCTCGTCGCTGGCGTCGGTGTTGCAGCCGGGGATGTTCGCCATCCTCATCGATACTATTCTCAGCCGTAAACCACCGAACCTGTGGGTTAAAAGCGCCTTTATCTGGCTCATTGGTGAGTTGGGAATTGGATCCAATGATCTTTACCGCCAGGTCATCGTGCTGGCGCTGGTCTCGGCGGGGCTGAGAATCATCCAAGAACTTTTCACTATGGCGCAGCGGATGCTGAATTATCAGATTGGGTATAATGGCCTGTTGCGCGTGCGTTGTGACTTGTTTCGCAAATTGCAGGCGCTGAGCCTGGGGTATCACAAATCCCAGCCGCAGGGAGATGCGATCTATCGCCTGAGCTGGGACGCCTGCGGATTTCAAACGATCTTCAACGTTGCCTTGGGGAATATTTTTGTCAGCTCGATCACGTTGTTTTTTATGGCTTGGGTGATGCTGCGGATGAATGTGGTGCTGGGTTTGATTACGCTGATGGTCGCCCCGGCGCTGGTGCTGGTGACCAAGCTTTTCGCGGGTCCGCTCAAACGCAGTTGGATAGCGGCCAAGGAGGTCGAAACCCGGCTGACGACCGCCATTCAGCGCTCGGTGGCGTCTATTGGTTTGGTGCAAGCCTTTGGGCGCGAGGCGGATGAATTCAATCGTTTTCAATCCACCGCGCGCGGCACGGTTCGGGCCAACATTCGACAGGCTTGGCAGGAATCGTGGTATTGGCTGCTGGTGGGGTCGATCTTTGGGCTCGGATATGCCGCCATTTTCTGGTACGGCGGCCGGCAGGTAATTCGCGGGTCGCTATCGGTGGGCGATCTGTCAATGTTCCTGGTTTATGTGAACATGGTGTACGGCCCGCTCCAGGCGGTCAGCGGCAGCGGCGCGAGCATTCAGGCCGGCGCGGCCGGCGCGCAGCGCGTGTTTGAGGTGCTGGATCGGGATCCGATTATCAGCGATGCCCCGGATGCGATCCATTTGCCGCGACAACCGCGCGTGCTGGCGCTGAAGGATGTTTCATTTGAATATCGCAAGGGATCGCCGGTGCTGCGCGACATCAATGTCACGATCAGCCCGGGCGAGATGGTTGCATTCGTCGGCTCCAGCGGCGTAGGCAAGACGACATTGCTCAGTCTTCTGCCAAGATTCTACGATCCCACCGCTGGGGCGCTGACGCTGGATGATATCGACTTGCGAAAAGTCAAAGTTGCCGATTTACGACGGCATATTGCGTTGGTCTTGCAGGAAAATCTGGTGCTGCCCACGACAGTTGCAGAAAATATCGCGTACGGGCGGCCCAGCGCTTCGGAGTCGCAGATTCGCCACGCCGCCCAGCTCGCCGGCGCGGCCGTGTTCATCGAAAAACTTCCCCAGGGATACGAAACCCAGGTCAACGAATCCGGCGGCAATCTTTCCGGCGGCCAGCGGCAACGCATCGGCATCGCCCGCGCGCTGCTCACCGAGGCCCCGATCATGGTGTTCGACGAACCCACCAGCGCCCTCGATCCCCAGCACGAGGCGATGTTCACCCAATCTCTCCGCGATCTCAAGCGGCAGCGCACCATCATTCTCGTCAGCCATCGCCTCAGCACCGTCGTCGATTGCGACGAGATTTTCGTGATGGACGAAGGCGCGATCGTCGAGCGCGGCACCCACGCAGAGCTTCTCGCCAAACACGGCGTCTACTACGCCATGGCCCGCCACCAATTGCAGTTGGAGGAACCCGCGACGTCGGCGTAGAATGACGAAACAAAGAGTGTGAACAATGATTCTTGCCGCCAAAGCGACATCTTCAGCTTCCACCGACTACGAGCCCCAAGATCGGCTCTGGACGCGCGAAGAATACGACAAGCTCGTCGATGATGGATATTTCAAAGGGCAACGCGTCGAGTTGATCGAAGGGAGAGTCCTCCAGATGCCCCCGCAAAAACTTCCGCATCGCACTTCATACGAATTGTGCATTCAATTCGCCGGCAGCGCATTTCCCGCTGGGCATCGAATCTGTGGCCAGTTGCCATTCCGTGCGGCCGATGGATCCGATCCGGAACCTGACATCGCCGTCATCGCCGGCGCAGACCCGCGCGCGGTAACGGATCATCCATCCTCAGCGGTCCTTATCATCGAAGTCGCCGAGGCGTCGATTCGCCACGATCGCCGCAAGGCGAAATTATATTCCATCAGCAATGTCGCCGATTACTGGATCATAAATCTCAACGACCGCACTCTGGAAGTTTATCGCGATCCGATTCCCGGAGGTGGTTCGCCTTCTGGCCCAGCGTACGCAACGATCCAAATTCTCACCGCCGACCAATCTATCGCTCCCTTGGCCGCACCGGCCGCTTCCATCAAGGTCGCCGATTTGTTGCCTTGATGCTCCCCCCTCATCGCAAACTTCGCATCATCGTCGCCGGGCTGGTCGGCCAATATCCCCTCGGCGGCGTGGCGTGGGATTATTTTCATTATCTCATCGGCCTGCACGAACTCGGCCACGATGTTTATTACCACGAGGACACCTGGGTCTGGCCGTACGATCCCGTGAAACAATCCCCGTGCGACACGGCCGACAACACCGTCGCGTTCTTCCAGGATTTCTTCGCAAAATTCGCCCCGAAATTGGCGGATCGCTGGCACTACGTCCTGCTGCACGAAAAACATTTCGGCATGGATGCGGCCGCGTTCTCCGAAATTTCGCGCACCGCTGATATTTATCTCAACGTCTCCGGCGCGTGCATGTTTCCGGATGATCTTTCCCCCAAATGCCTGAAAGTTTTTCTCGACACCGATCCGGGCTACAACCAGATCATGCTCAAGGAGCGCTTCGCCTGGTCGGAAAACGTCGACCGCTGGTGCAAACAGGTGGCGGATCACGATCGGCATCTGACCTATGCGGAAAATATCTGGGCGGAGGATTCGCTCATGCCGCGGCTAAATTTCAAATGGAATCCCACGCGGTGTGTCGTGAGTTTGAAATCGTGGGAATCGGTCAAGAATTCGCCGATCCCGGCTAACGCGCCGATGTCCACGGTGATGACCTGGGACTGGTTTCGCGGCAAGCTGATTTATAACGGCGTGGAATACGGCTCCAAGGGCGTGGAATTCGAGAAATTCCATGATCTTCCGCTGAGGGTAAAGATGCCGCTGGCGCTGGCGATTGGCGGATTCAAGGCCCCGGTGCCGCAATTGCAGCGCGACAATTGGCGAATCATCGACGCCCACACCGCCACACTCACGCCGGCGAGTTATCAGCATCTCATTCAAACCAGCGCCGGTGAATGGTCGGTGGCGAAAAATGTGTATGTCGCGCTGCGCACCGGCTGGTTCAGTTGCCGAACCGCTTGTTATCTCGCCGCCGGCCGACCGGCCGTCGTGCAGGATACAGCCTGGAGCAAATTCATCCCCAGCGGAAAAGGCGTGATCGGATTTGAAACCATGGACGAGGCCATCGCCGGCCTGAGCGCCATCGCCGCCGATCCCGCTGCCCACCGCGCTGCTGCTTACGAGATCGCGCGGGAATATCTGGCCCCGGATCGTGTGTTGCCCGGCATGATCGAGTCGATCTACACTTGATCGAATGCCTCGCCCGCTCACCATCGTCGTCGGCGGTTACATCGTCGCCTATCCCCTGGGCGGGATGACCTGGCACCATCTGAATTATCTGCTCGGCCTGCACGAGCTTGGCCACGAAATAATTTTCCTGGAAGACAGCGGCTCCTACGCCCATCCCTACAACCCGCTTACCAATTCCGTCGGCGACGATCCGGAATATGGATTGGAATATCTGAAGCGAACCTTCGCGGATTTCGGCCTGCCGATCAAGTGGTGCTATTACTCCGAATTTCTCGACCGATATTGGGGCCTGACTTTCGAAGAATTGAACCAAACGCTGAAGCGCGCCGATTTGATGCTGTGTGTCAGCGGCGTTACGCCGATCCGGGAAAATCGGCCGCGGGCGCGGCGGATGATGGTGATCGACACCGATCCGGTTTTTACGCAACTCCGCATGGGCCGGGATGCGGGCTATCTGAAATATTTTCAGCAGTTCGATGCCATTGCCACTTTTGGCCGATTGATCGGCACACCGAGTTGCCCGCTGCCCACGCATGGGTTCAACTGGATTCCCACCAACCAGCCGATCGCGTTGGCCCATTGGCCGGTCGTCTCCCCCGGCGACGGCGCGTTCACCACCATCGGAAAATGGGAACAGGCCGGCGAGCGGGATGTGGAATTCAATGGCAAAAAATATTCCAGCAGTAAAAGCATCGAGTGGATGAAACTGCTCGATCTGCCACGGCAGGTTCCGTGGGAAATGCAGCTCGGCCAGCTCAATATGCCCAAGGAGATTCAAACCCAATTCGCCGCCGCCGGTTGGAAATTATTTGACCCCGCGGCGGCCAGTGTGAGTTGCAGCGCCTACGGAGATTTCATCCGCCACAGCATAGGCGAATTCACCGTGGCCAAAGGAATTTACCGCGGCATTCCCACCGGCTGGTTCTCCGACCGCAGCGCCGCCTATCTGGCCAGCGGCCGGCCGGTGGTGACGCAATCCACGGGATTCGAAAAATGGCTTCCGACCGGCGAAGGGCTATTCAACTTCGTCGATCTGCCGCAAGCCGCAGATGCACTGAACACGATTGCCACCGATTACCCTCGCCACAGCGCCGCCGCCCGCGCGATTGCCGAGACGTATTTTGATTCGCGGAAAATTCTGCCGAATCTGTTGACCGTTGCGATGGGGTAGCCCCCGGTTAAGCTTTCCAACAAGGAACCAAACCAGATGCGCTATCGACTAATTTGCGCGACACTTTTTGTTCTTGCTTCCGTTTCCCATGCCGCTTCCGCGCCGGGGGACGGGGCTCAGGTGCTGTTCAACGACGGCTGGCTGTTCGCCAAGAGCGACATCGCCGGGGCAGAAGCGCCGGCGTTTGATGATTCATCCTGGCGGAAGCTCGATCTGCCGCATGATTGGTCCATCGAAGGGCCATTCGATTCCAAATGGGCCAGCGGCACCGCATGCCTGCCGGCGGGGATCGGGTGGTATCGGAAGCATTTTGATTTCACGCCTGCGGCGGATCAAACGGTCATCATTCGCTTTGACGGCGTGTACAAAAATTCGACCGTCTATCTCAACGGCCAGAAAATCGGAGAACGGCCGTATGGGTATTCATCGTTCGAATACAATCTCACGCCATATCTGAAGGCCGGGGACAACGTGCTGGCGGTGCGGGTGGATCATCGTGATTTTGCCGACTCACGCTGGTATCCCGGGTCGGGGATTTATCGCAATGTGTATTTGACGACGACGCCCGGGGTGCATATCGATCGCTATGGTGTTTTTGTCACGACGCCGCAAATCGACGATCAATCCGCCACCATCGTCATTCAGACGTCGATGCGAAATGATCGTGCGACATCGGCAGCAGTTTCACTGAAGATACGAATTCTAGATCCTAGTGGCCGCGAGGCTTCGATGCTTGTCGCGAACGGATTCAATCTCGTGCGAACCTCCACCGACACATTCAAGGATACGATTAAAATTCCCAATCCAGTGCTCTGGTCCGTCGATCATCCGATGCTTTACACCGCCGTGGCGGAGATCTTTCAGGATGGAAAAACGATTGACACATACTCCGCGCCGTTTGGCATTCGAGACGCCAAATTCGATCCCAACACCGGATTTTCCCTCAACGGCGTGTCGATGAAATTGAAAGGCGTTTGTCTTCACGAAGATGCCGGGGCGCTTGGATCAGCCATTCCCCGCCAGGTCTGGGAACGGCGATTGCGAATCCTCAAAGATGCCGGCGTCAACGCCATCCGCACCTCGCACAATCCACCCGCGCCGGAATTTCTCGATCTCTGCGATCAACTCGGTTTTCTCGTCATGGACGAAGCCTTCGATGAATGGTCAAAAGGCAAGAAAAAATGGATCGACCAATGGAACGGCACGCAATTCAGCCTCGATGGATATCACGAAGTGTTCGATCAATGGTCCGACCGCGATCTGCAGGACATGGTGCTGCGGGATCGCAATCATCCCAGCATCGTGATGTGGTCGATCGGCAATGAGATCGATTATCCCAACGATCCCTATCCGCTCAATTCGCCCGAGCCGGTCGAGATCGCCAAGCGACTGGTCAAGGATGTGAAGGCGCTGGACACTTCCCGGCCGGTGACGGCTGCGTGCGCATCCATTGCGACCAATCTGTATTACCCGCAGTTGGATATCGTCGGCTACAACTATCAGGAGCCACGCTACGCCGACGATCACGCCAAAAATCCGCACTTGGTGATTTTCGGCAGCGAGAACAAACACGATCTGGCTTCGTGGCTGGCGGTGGCGAATAATCCGTTTATCTGTGCGCAATTTCTTTGGACCGGGATTGACTACATGGGCGAAGCGCACGGCTGGCCGGACCATGCCAGCTTTGACGGAATCCTCGATCTGGCCGGGTTTCCCAAGCCGATGTACTACTTCCGCCAATCGCTTTGGGTCGACAAACCGATGGTTCATATCGAACCGCTGCGCCGGCGATTGGTCTGTTACACCAATTGCGACAACGTCGAGTTTTTCCAGAACGGTAAAAGTCTTGGGACAAGACCGCTGCCGGCGGAGACGCGAATCATTCAGGTTCCCGATGCCGATCCCAACAGCCCGGTCAAGGCGGTCGCCAGCAAGGATGGCCAAAACGTCGCCGAGGACACCTACACTCCATCCGGCTCCGCTACGAAGATCGCCCTCTCCGAATACAAAGCCACCCTCGGCCCCGGCGACGGCCCGAATGTCGCACAAGTGGAGTTGGCTATTACGGATGACGCCGGCATCCGCAATCCCAATGCTGCTAACGAGATCACCTTCCAACTCACCGGCCCCGGCCGACTGCTGGCTATCGAATCCGGCGACGTGAATTCCACGGAAATTCCGCAATCGCCGACTCACAAGGCATTTCATGGACGGATGTTGGCGTACATCGAAACGCATGGGGCGGTGACGGTGAGTGCGAATGGCGAAGGCTTGGCACCGGCGTCGATTATTGTGGGGAATTGACGACTGAGAAAATGCAAAAACTTGTCGCCACACCCGGAATTATTCTGAACGGAATTTTCTTGCGCGAATCGGCCGGGAAGTTATAATGCCCCTTCGGGTGGGAATGCCGGTGATAGCGTTGGTCTGATGTTGGAGGTTGGAGATGGCCCCACAGCCGCCTGATCGTCCGTTTGATCCATTGGTGCCCACCGATGATGAGCCGTGGGATCGGCCCAGGATTCATCATCTGCTTCGCCGGGCGGCGATTGGGCCGACGCCGGAGCAGTTCGCTGCGCTTTCCAATCTTTCGCCGAGGCAGGCGGTGGATTCGTTGCTGGATTACGACGTCGCGCAGGATCCGTTCAACGATCTGCTGACGCGGATGGAGGGGTTTTTTAATTTCAATCGAATTGAAGATGTGCAGGGGTGGTTTTTCTTTCGCATGCTGGGCAGCCCGCGCCGGGCACAGGAGCGGATGGCGCTCTTCTGGCACAATCATTTTGCCACGTCCGCCAGCAAGGTCGATCGTCCCAAGCTGATGCACAATCAGATCGAACTCTTCCGGCAGAAGGGATTGGGGAGTTTCCGCGATCTGCTACTGGCGGTGGCGCGCGACCCGGCCATGCTGGTGTGGCTCGATGGGCAGGCGAGCAAAAAAGGCCACGCCAACGAAAATTTCAGCCGCGAGTCGATGGAGCTTTTCACGCTCGGCATCGGAAATTACACGGAGCAGGATGTTCAGGAACTGGCCCGCGCGTTTACCGGTTGGCAATTGCAGGGCGATCAAGCGGTGTTCAATCCCAAATTGTGGGACGACGGGGAGAAAACGATTTTCAATACGCCGGGGAAATATGACAGCCAGTCGGCCGTGGATCTGATGCTGGCCCAGCCGGCGGCGCCGAAACATTTGGCGGAAAAGCTGCTGAAAGAATTTGTTCATCCCGAGCCGACGCAGGATCACATCGATTATGTCGCCGGGCAATTGGTGGCGAACAACTGGCAGATCAAGCCGGTGATGAAGCAGATTTTCACCAGCCGATTGTTTTATAGTGAGTGGGCGTATCGAAGCCGGATCAAAAGCCCGGTGGAGCTTGTCGTCGGCGCGATCATCGGATTGGGCGGAAAGGCCAACACGGATTTCATCACGCAGACGACCACGCGCATGGGGCAGAAGATTCTGTTTCCCCCCAACGTCAAAGGCTGGGACGGCGGCGAGGCGTGGATCAACGCCAACACCGTGCTCGTGCGATTCAATTTCGGACTGGTGCTGGCGACACAGCAACAGAATATTTATGCCGAGCGGCCGGATGTCGAGGCGATGCTGCACAGCCAGGGCGCTACGACGGCGCCACAGGTGGTGGATTTTTTCGATGCGATGCTGCTGGACGGCCGGCTGCCGGACGATGAGAACGCGAAATTTGTCCAGTTCCTGGAGAATTCGACAACGACATCGGCCCAGACGCGGCCGGCTTTTGTGCTGAACCACGGCACTTACTACAAGAGCGTGCGGGATGTGATGCAACTGATGATGGCAACGCCGGAATATCAATTGGCTTGAAGGGAGATTTGTATGAATTGCTCTCGACGCGAAATGCTCAAAGTCGGACTTGGCGGGCTTTCAGTGGTGAGCCTCAGCGGCACCATCCCGGCGTTTCTGGCCAAGTTTGCGTATGCGGATCAGCCCAGCACGCAGCCGGTGTCCGATGACAATATTCTGGTAGTGATCCAACTTTCTGGCGGGAATGACGGGTTGAACTGCGTCGTGCCGTATGCCAGCGATGCCTACTACAAAGCCCGGCCGGTCATCGGCATCAAGGATCGGCTGGTGAAGATCGACGACACGCTGGCGCTCAATCCCGGCATGGCGGCGATGAAGGATTTGTACGATGCGGGGCAGTTGGCCATTATCAACGGCTGCGGATATCCGGAGCCCAATCGTTCGCATTTTCGGTCGATGGAAATCTGGCAAACCGCCAGCCCCACCGGCCACGAGGGATGCGGATGGCTGGGGCATTATCTGGATCATTGCCTGCGCGGGACCACCAATCCGCTGACGGCGATCAATGTCGGCTCGCAATTGCCGACGGCGCTGATAGCGGATTCGGCCCCGGTGCCATCCATCACATCTCTGGATGATTTTGCCCTCCGCGTGGACAGCTCCAATGGCCCGATCCAGGCGAAAAACGAACAGCAGATCATTCGCGATCTCAACACCATTCAAGATGCGTCGCCGGCCATGCAATTTTTGGCGAGGCAGGCGACCAATGCGCTAGTGTCAGCCGATGAGATTCACAAAATGAAAAGCAATTACAAGCCCGATGCGCTCTATCCGCCGGGATTGGGGATGGAATTAAAGCTGATCGCCCAGATCATCGCCGGGAATTATGGCACGAAACTTTTCTATTGCGAGATCGGCGGGTTCGACACGCACAGCAATCAGGTCGGCACGCACGAGCAGGTGTTGACGCAATTGTCCACCAGCATCGCGGCGTTCCACAAGGATCTGTCGGCCAAGGGGCTGAACAATAAGGTGACGGTGATGTGCTTTAGCGAGTTCGGCCGGCGCGTGGAGCAGAATGATTCCAATGGCACCGATCATGGCGCGCCGGGTCCGATGTTCGTCAGCGGCGGAATGGTCAAGGGCGGACTGCATGGGCAATACCCGTCGCTCACGCAGCTTGCGGATGGGGATCTCACCTATACCACGGATTTCCGCCGGATTTATGCGACACTGCTGGATAAATGGCTCAATGCGGATTCGACGGCGGTGCTGCAGAACAAATTTGAGACGATGGATTTTGTCTAGTTCAGGCCAGAAACTCTCGATTCTATCACCCCGCTTAGCGCGAGCGAGCTTTAGCGCTACGTAAATATCCTTCGCGCACCCGCCATCCGCAACCTGCGCATTTTGTTGAGCAAGAACTTCGCGCAGGGGCGTATTGCGCACATCGTTTATTTTACGCAATCGGAGATTTTTGTTGACATGCAATGTAGTTGCGGTTACATATGCAAACGTTTCAAGGCTCTCCTGTTCGCAAAAGAACACAAGGAGGTATCAATCATGTCACTCCGGAATTTGCAAAATACACTCGGTCGGATCGGATCAAAATGGAGATGGCGGCATGCAAGCCTTGCTTCGGCGGCGGTTGTCGAAAAGCTGGAGATTCGTGTGCTTTTATCGACTTCGATAAATCCCTCGGACGCGTCCAGCGCGACTATCTTTACCGAGTTGCCTCCCGTTTATGTGACGCCCCCCGCAGGTTACATCTCGCCGCCGGCGAGCGGCCCTCCAATGCCATTCGCATATGACGCGTCTTCGTCGCCAAGCACTAACGACATGACGCCTGCACAGATTACCAATTTTTATGACGCGGAGTCCACTAAGGTGAACGGCAGCAGCGTCGACGGGACAGGAATGACGATAGGTATTGTAGATGCCAACTATGATCCTAATATTTCGACTGATCTCACGGATTTTGACACCAAATGGAACCTGCCAAGCGCCACTTTAAACACCATCAAGACCTACTTTACTATCGGTACCAATACCTATGGGCCGGCCCAGGATGCGACAAACTCATACACTTGGGCACTTGAAACTGACTTAGACGTGGAATTCGCCCACGCAATGGCACCCGGCGCGACCATCGATGTATTCGAGACCAATGATTCGGAGGACGGCCTACTATTGGGTGCCTACAGCGCCGCCGATTATTCGGGGGTGTCAATCGTCTCAATGAGCTGGGGCTTTTCGGAATTTTCTGGAGAGACGACCGATGATGGCTCCATTTTCTCCACTCCATCGGGCCATGCTAACATTCTTTTTGTTGCTGCGTCAGGGGACACTCCCGCTAACGGCGCCCAATATCCGGCATCCTCACCGAATGTCATTGGCGTTGGTGGCACTATGCTAAGTGGTGGGACGAGCGGCACTGAGGAATGGTGGACTGATTCCGAAGGCGGCGCGAGCCTTTACGAGCCGAATCCAAATTTCCAAGACGCCATCGCGGCGAACGAGAATGCCGGAAGTGGCGCGGCCAATTTCTATAATTCTTCGTACCGCGAAACGCCAGATGTGGCCATGATCGCATCCTCGGTTTCTGTTTACGATATTACTGACGGGGGATCCCCTACGCCTTGGGTTACCGGCGTAGAGGGTACCAGCCTTTCTGCGCCTTTATTTTCGGGTGTGTTGGCCATGGTGGACGATGGTCGGCTGAACTACGCAGGCCAAACCTCAAGACTCGACGGATCCAATACTGCTCTTCCGGCGATATATGGCCTCCTCGTCAACGGGCGGAGTTCTGACCTAAACGACATCGAGTCCGGTTCGGGTGCGGGTCCAGGGTACGATACGGTAACCGGTCTTGGATCGCCGAACATACCGTCGTTCGTGAACGATCTGGCGAATGTTGACAGCGTGATGGGCACCACTGGCGCGGATACGATTACTGGCTCTATGTCCGGTTCGACGATTACGATTGTGACTGACAATACGACCACCAATACCTTTACCGCCTACAGCGGCACATCTATCTATATCAACGGCGAGAACGGCGCCGACTCGATCTCGCTTGCCAGTTCGGTCACCGTGCCGAGCGTGCTTTTCGGATGGGGCGGCGCTGACACGATATCAGGCGGGGCTGGAAATGATTTCATAGACGGTGGAATCAATGCGGACTCTATCGCTGGAAACGCTGGAAACGATTTCCTTGCCGGAGGGGCTGGGAGCGACACGATCGGCGGCGCAGGCGGCAATGATACGGTGGTCGCTGGGCTGGGGGGCTCGTCCAGCGTGATGGGAGGATTGGGCACCAATCTCTATATCACAAATCAGGTTCTAGCGGACACCCTGACCTCTACGACCGGGAGCACCGATAGCGGATATTATGATGATGGGCCCACTGTTTACGACTCGATTGTCGGTACGATCGCTTTGCTTTAGCGACGCCAATGGGCGACATGCGCGCCCTACGCTCGCAAGATCGGGAATTGGGTCTGCCGGCTTGTCGTATTCAATTAGTGTGCTACGTTGTGCGGCGGGATCAAATGGATCAGTTCATCCATTTTGCCCAGCTTAAGGCACTTGGGCGAGATTAACTCCGCTGATCGGCGCAGATTTCTAAAAGGAAATTTAATGGATTGGTGATCGCAATCGCAAGTTGCTGTCAGCAAATAAGTTGCCGAAACTACAATTTAGGGCCATCAGTGCGAAAAAAACTGTTGTATTCTTAGCCCCTGGACCACATCCGCCGTTATTGCGAAATTAATGTTGCAACTGAATACGGCGTACAGCATACTATATTTGTGAATCTGATTGATACAATTGCAGACGGGATTTGATGGGGAGACTTTAACATGCCTCAAATAAACCTGCTTATGCTGCACAAGTCTTTTAATTCTAAGGGCATTATGCGCTTGGCGCACCGGCGGATTTTAGTTGTCGAAGCATTGGAGGCGCGCTTGTTTCTGTCCGGGTCGGTAAGTCCAGCGGATGTGTCGAGCGTAACGGTTTTCACGGAATTGCCTTCTGTTTATGTAACGCCGCCTCCCGGATTCATCGCACCACCGAACGGCCTTGATTCGCTCCCTAATCCTGTTCCCGTGCAAGGCGATGCTGCTCCCGCCACTCCTCCGGGTTTCGTGTCGCCTCCGAACGGCCTTGCGCCGCTGCCCAATCCACTTCCAGTGGAGGGTTCGCAAACAACCTTTTACACGGACCTACCCCCAGTCTATGTGACGCCGCCGCCTGGTTTCGTCGCACCCCCAAACGGGCTTGATCCTCTTCCCAATCCGCTGCCCGCTTCGGGTATTCCAATCACCATTTACACACAGGAACCTCCCGTCATCGAGCAACTACCCCCAAATATCGTCGCGCCGAATTCCCCGGTAGTGCCATTCAAGACATCCGTGGCCGCAGTCTCTAGCGCCGATCCTGGCCACTTGTCCGCGGCGAGTGGAGGCTCAGGCCTGTTTAACACCGGAGCCGTGATAACCGCCGACGCCATCTTCGCCTCGACGGATTCGATTCTCGATTAGCGATATAGATTGGGATCGTCTGTCGGCCCGCGGCAATTATTTCTCCGTCAGCCCCTCCAATAATCCTGCGATCGTCATTTGCAGAACCGGATGCACCGCATCGGGGGCAATTTCTGCCAATGGCTGCAACGCGAATCGCCGCTCGTGCATGAGGGGATGCGGGACGACCAGTTCCTGGCTGCTGATGATCTGATCGCCGAAGAGCAGCAGATCGAGGTCGATCAGGCGGGGCTCCCATTTCTCCCGGCGGGTGCGGCCGAGTTGGGTTTCAATTTCGAGCAGCCGATGAAGCAGGGCATGCGATCCAAGTGACGTTCCAATTTTCACAGCGGCATTGAGAAACGGCGGCGATCCCGCCGGGCCGCCGACGGAGGGGTTTTCCAATATCGACGACACTCGCACGACATCGATGCCCTCCGTTGCCGCCAGTTCCGTTACGGCCGCGCGGATATTCTTCTCGCGATCTCCAAGATTGGCCCCCAGAGCGACATAGGCAGTGAGAAGCGGTTGAGCCCGCATGATTCCTAGCTTAACTCAATTCGCGGATGCAAGCACCGGTTGTTTCTCCCGGGCGCGATCGATGGAAATTTTGGGCTTGGCGACCGGCTGGGTTTGGATCGCCACGAGTGTGAGATCATCTTCGAGTTCCTCGCCGTGGCGAAATTCATCGATGACGGACAACACATGGTCGATCATCGATTGGGCGGAAGCGAACGGAATATTTTGCCCCGGCTGGCCGCTGAGGATTTCGCGCAGGCGTTTGGAATCGAGGCGATCGCCGGTGGGGGATTGCACGTCGATCACGCCGTCGGTGTAGAGCAGCAGGCTGGTGCGCGAATCGAGCTGATAGTTTTCCGTCGGATACACCTGATTCTCATCGACTGCCAGGACGAGCTGGGATTTCATCGGCAGCGCGGCAAATGGGCCGCCGTTTTTGCTGACCAATGGCGCGGCGTGTCCGGCGGTGGCGATTTTCAGCGTGTTGCGTTCCAAATCCAGGAGCAGAATCAGCATCGTGACAAATTGCCCGCGGAAAACCTGCGTGCAGAGCTGGCGATTGACTTCCTGCATGCAGAGGCCCGGATCGAGCAGGCGCGGCATTGTTGTGCGGACCAGGAGTTGGGTTGTCGCCATCAGAAATGCCGCCGCCATGCCGTGGCCGGTGACATCGCCGATGGTGATCGCCACGCGGCCATCGGGGAGATCGAACCAATTGTAGAAATCTCCGCTGATGTGGCTGGCGGGCTGATTGATCGCGGCGATGTCCAGCGCGGGCCCGGCGCTATGCCGGCTGGGCAGCCAATTCAATTGTATCTCGCGGGCCTGCTGGAGTTGTCGGCGAAGGACATCGTGTTGCACGCGGTCCAGGCGGGCGCGGTTGCGGACGAATTGCACGCCGGTGGAGACCAGAATCGCCGTCATCGCCAGCACCAGAAAAGCCGCCCAATACAACACGGTTCCGAAAATATTGGCCACAACGCGATCCACTTCGGTCAGCGGCGAGGAGACAAGCAACGTCCATTTCGCCTCCGGCGCGGTCACGGGCGAGATCGTCACCAGGCGCGGGCCGAGCGTGAGGCTCATCGGTTGCTCGACACCGGCGGCGGGCAACTGGGGAGTTTTCAGATATTGCTCGACCATTCCCTGAATTTCCGCATCGTTGGAGTGCATGATGTTCGTGCCGATCAGAAGCGGATTGGACGACATGATGACGTTGTAGCCGTTATCGACGAGGGTCGCGCTGGTGATTTCACGATCTTGTGCGCTGGGCAACAGGCGCGATTGTGCCTCGGCGGCGGGGACGACCGCGACAATGATCCACTGTGCCCGCGCTCCGAACGGAACGGCGACCAGATTCACTCCGCCCGCGCCGGCGACGCTGGCAAGCGGGCTATCTGGCGGAATGGTCAGAAGATCGCTCACCGACGGGCGATCCACCTGATTCAGCCAATCCTGGGCCGATCCCGCCAGTGCCAGCACGGCATCCCTTACCTCGGGCGTAACCGGAGGCGCGGGCAATTCACGTCGCGGCTGCAAGAGTCCGCCCCGTCGCGGCGTCTCCTGGGACTGTGGCTCGACGCGCGGTTGCGCCGGCGGCACATCCTCATGCGGCTCCCAGATGTCCACCGCTTCGGACACATTCCGCACGCCCCGGTTATATGCAAACAGCCCGGAAACCCGGCCGTTTAACTGATTCCACAAAAATGCCGGCTCGCGCGCGGCGAATGCGGGCGCGCCCGGCAATATGCGAATCTGTGGGGTCGCTTCCGATGGCTGAGTCTGGGCCGAATCTTCGTTCTCGGCCCGGCGGCGGAAGAGTTCCAGATCGCTGATGACGCTGGAGTAAAATGCCTCGATCCCCTTGACGGTCTGTGCGGTGAGCAATTCCTGCCGGCCGGTCGCCTGCACGATGGCCTGCTGGCGCGCGGAATTATAGATTTGCCGCGAGGTCAACCCGACGGCGGCGATCAGCGCCGCCAGGAGCAGCATGTGCACCAGCAGAATCCGCCGCGCGTAAGTTTTTGCGCCATGATCCATCCCAATTCGCCTCCGGCGAAATCGAACAACATCCTACCCCGCTGGGACGGCGAAGGAAACGAATGCGAACGTCAGAGTAATAGTTGCGCAAAACGGTGGGATTCTTCCAATAAATCGGCCGGACAATATTCGTTTTAGCCGCGTCGCTCGGCGACGCGCGGTCTTCTCCGGGCGCCGCGCGTCGCCAAGCGACGCGGCTAAAAAAGTCACTCGATCTTCCGCAATTGAATCGTATCGATGATTTTGTCATGCGCCAGAGCGTTGGTGATGACCACCAGCCATGTCCCATCGCGGACCCATTCCCGGCGTTTCAGGTAGGCCATCGCATCCAGAATCGTTTGCTCCGGATCGGCGTTGAACGGCATCAAAAATGGCTCGACGCCCCAGGGCAGTAGGAGTTGGCGGAAAAGGGCTTCGTCATCTGTGAAGGCGAAAATCGGCACGCCTACGGCACGCAGGGCGGCGAGCGTGTAGGCGAGAAATCCGCTGCGGGTGAAGACGACAATCCCCGATTCACCCAATTCCTGGCCCAGCACGGCGGCGGAGCGGAGCATCTTGGCCTTGGGTTCCCGGAGCTTGATCACTTCATTGATGCCGCGCTTCTCGGTGGGCTCGATGGTGTTGATGATGTTTTTCATCACATCCACGCACTCCAGCGGATACATTCCCGTGGTTGTTTCGCCCGAGAGCATCACCGCATCGGCCCGCTCGCGCACGGCGGTGGAAATATCGGAAATCTCCGCGCGCGTCGGCATCGGGGCGGCGATCATCGACTCCAGCAAATGCGTGGCGATGATGACCGGCTTGCCCTCGGTCAGGCAGACATCCACGATGCGCGTCTGCACCAGCGGCAATGTGTGATAATCGATCTCGATCCCCAAATCTCCCCGGGCTACCATGATCGCATCGGACACGCGCACAATCCCTTCGAGATTCCGCAATCCGCCCTGGTCTTCGATCTTGGCGATGATCCGCGCCTTGGAGCCGAGCGTGTCTAGGAGCGCGCGAAGCACCAGCACATCCTCCGGGCGACGGGCGAAGGAGAGTGCGACAAAGTCCATCCCCGCCTCGACGCCAGCGCGGATGTCGCGCTCATCTTTTTCGGTGAGCGAGGGAAGATTCACATCCACGCCCGGCAGGTTGATATGCCGGCGCGAGCCGAGTTTGCCGGGTGTGACAACACGACAACGAACATGCGTGGCATCCTTGGCGAAGACGTGCAGCCGAATCAGGCCGCTGTCCACCAGCATGGTGGTGCCGACGCCGACATCCGCCGGCAATCCGGGATAATTGACATCGACTCCACGAATGCCTTCGGTGGGTTTGTCGGTGTAGAACTCGAATTCCTCGCCGACCTTCAAGTCGATGGCTTGTGTCACGTTGCCGGTGCGGATTTCCGGGCCTTTGACATCCATCATGACGGCGACGTGCCGCTGGACTTCCTTGGAGACTTCCCGGATTCGTTTGACGAGTGAGATGACCCACTCGCCGCTGCCGTGGGCCATGTTGAGTCGGATGACGTCGACGCCGCCGGTGATGAGTTGTGCGAGCCGTTCCTTGGATTCGGTGGCCGGCCCGATGGTGGCGATAATTTTCGTATGTCTGTAATGTCCGCGCATAGGATGCCCGCCATAGCGAATTAGGGCCGCGCGGTTGGTTGCCGGTCGTAGCTAACTCTAACAGGACCGATGGAATTGGCAAAAGAAAACCGGATTTGCCGAAGTGTTCAGAAAATTGCTAGGTAGACGGAATATTTTCGTCATCCAATGACACAGTTAAGCAAGGAGATTCTATCTATGCGTTTCACGGGTTTGCTCTTTTCAGCGGTGATTACCACCATGGCTTGCGGCGTCCTGGCACAGTCCACACCGGATGCGGGGCCATATAAGGTGATCAACTCAGCCAAAGTCGGCGGCGCTGGCGGTTGGGACTACTGCTTCGCCGACGCGGATGGGCGGAAACTTTACATCCCGCGCGGAAACCGGGTCACGGTTTACGATCTGGACACATTAAAACCCGCCGGCGAGATCACCCCCACCAACGGCGTCCATGGCGTGGCGATCGACACCAAATCCAATCACGGCTTCTGCAGCAGCAACCCGGTTGTCATGTGGGACACGCAAACACTTAGCACAATCAAAACAATTGACGTTCAGGGACGGCCGGATGGAATTCTCTTCGAGCCGGCCACGGAAAGCGTGTGGATATTGAGCCACAGCAGTCCCAATGTCACGGTGATCAACGCCGCGGATGGAACGGTCAAAGGCACCATCGATCTGGGCGGCGCGCCGGAGGAAGGCGCATCCGACGGCGCGGGACATGTGTACATCGACATCGAAGACGGCAATAACGTCGCGGTGGTGGATGCCAATGCGATGAAAGTAACGGCCCACTATGACCTTGGCGGCCAGGACCAGGGACCCGGCGGTCTTGCGCTGGATGCCAAGAATCACATCATTTTTTCTTTCTGCCACACTCCGGCGATCTGCGTTGTGTTGAATGCGGACACCGGGAAAATTTTGACCACCCTTCCCATAGGCACTGGCGTTGATGCCGCGGAGTTTAACCCCAACACGATGGAAGCCTTCAGTTCCCAGGGCGATGGCACATTGACCGTCATCAAGGAAAACAGCCCGACCGATTTCGCGGTTGAACAAAACGTGAAGACCAAACAAGGCGCGCGAACCTCAACGTTGGATTCCAAGACCAATCAGATTTATCTCATCACCGCCGAATACGCGGCCCCAACCACGCGGCCAAATGCCAATGCCACCCCTGCAACGCAACCGGGGCAGGATGCCGCCGGCGGACGCGGTCGTCGAGGTGGTGGACGCGGTCGAATGGTACCGGATTCGTTTACAATTCTTGTGGTCGGACAGTCCTAGCGAAATTCGGATGGACCGCCAAGACGCCAAGATCGCCAAGTAAGCAAATACGCCAAGAATTAATTTGGATTTGGAATTCAATCCTAAAAAATAGATTTCCCCTCGGCGTATTTTCCTGTCTTGGCGTTCTTGGCGTTCTTGGCGTCTTGGCGGTTAATCAGTATTTTGCATTTTCCCTCCGCTCCACGAAACTATCGGCGTGCCGACAATTGCACTGCTGGATTCATCCGATGCCCGCGGCGATGGATGGC
>JBEKUH010000025.1:0-60500 GCA_049515255.1 Tepidisphaeraceae bacterium
TCAGTTGGAATTTGTACGAAAAGCACTTCCTGCATCTCAAACGATGGTTTCATTCCCCCAAGCCCCGCCGCATCTCTGAACCGGCTACAATAATTGCGCCAACCATTCCGTAGTAGGGTGGTACAACAACTGGCCGATAATGGATTTGTGTCAGGCTTGCAATGAACGAATTGCCGTCGATTTCGATTGTGGTCCCCAATTTCAACGGCGCTAAAACGCTGGAAGCAACATTGCAAAGTCTGGTCGATCAGAATTATCCCAAGGCCGAGTTCATTGTGGTCGATGGCGGATCGACGGATAAAAGCATTGAGATCATCAAAAAATTTGAGCCGCACCTGGCCTGGTGGATCAGCGAAAAAGATCGCGGCCAGAGCCATGCGATCAACAAAGGATTCGCCAAGGCCAAAGGAGAAGTGATCAATTGGCTTTGCAGCGACGATCGTCTTTTGCCCGGCGCGCTGCTGACCGTGGGCCGGATATTTGCGGATGATCCCGGCGTGGACCTCGTGCTGGGTGCGACGAGGCACGATCAATGGGGGACGATCAAGGAATCGATTCCGGATGAGACTTCGGTGAAGAATTTGCCGATCGGCAATCATGTGCCCCAGCCGTCGTGTTTTTTTCGCAAGCGATTGCTGGAAGGGCGCGAACCGCCGCTGGATGAATCGCTGCATTACACGATGGATTTTGATTTGTGGTGCTGGTTGACCAAGCGCGGGGCCAAATGGAAGGTGATCAGCGAAACGCTGGCTTTCGCATTGGAGGACGGTACGAATAAAATGAGAACCGGCGGAACGAAAATTGCGGCGGAGATGGAGCGGATATACCAGCGCTACGGCCCGCCGGAACGAGTGCCGCTGGTGGTGTGGTATCGCAGGCTGGGCTATCCGCTGGACCTGTGGCGCGCCCGCCATCCAGGCCCGGTGACGGCGTTTTTTGCCAGGGGATTGAAATTTTTTGTCTATCTGGGGTTAGCGCCTTTCTACGGCGGTTTGCGTCGCGTCCGAACCATGAACTGGAGCGTGTATGTCTGATTCCAGCGCGACGGTGGCCACCATTATCCCGACGCGCAACCGCGTGGACGTGCTCAGCGATGTCATCCGCGCGGTGCAGGCCCAGACGATTCCATCGGAGATTTTCGTGATGGATGATGCATCCACGGATGAGACGGCGACGCGCATCCCCAAAGAATTTCCGCAAGTCCGCTATTTCCGCGAGGAAAAAAATAAAGGTCCCACGTTTCAGCGTAACAAAGCCGCGGCGATGACCAAGGCCCGATTTCTAGTCACCGTAGATGATGATTGCCTGCTGGCGTCGCCGAAAATTTTCGAGCAGACGTTGGCGGCGTTCGATCATCCCAGAGTCGGCGCGGTGACCATGCCGTTCATCAATGTGCGAAAAGGTGATTCCACTGTGTGGCATCGGGCGGAAAACCCGAACTCCGAGCCGATGGCCATGTACGATTATTACGGCGGAATGGTGACTTTTCGTCGCGACGTCTTCATGGGCGTGGGCGGATACCGCAGCTTTTTATTCATGCATGTCGAAGAAGGCGATTTGGCCACGCGAATTTACAACGCCGGATATGTTATTCGGCTGGGCTGGTCAGATCCGCTGCACCATCTGGAATCGCCGGTCCGCAACACGGCCAGACTGGATGTTTTGGGGACGCGCAATCACATCCTCTATTCTTACTACAACGTTCCCTGGCCGTATTATCCATTTCATCTGACCGGAACCGTGCTATTGTCATTGCGGGCCAAGGAAAAGCAGCAGGGATATTTTCCGCGAGCGCTGCGGGGCGTGGGGCGAGGCATGACCGGAATTTTTCAGGAGCTGGGCCAGCGCCGGCCGGTGTCGCGCAACGCCTACCTGCTGGTTCGCCGGCTTCGCGCCGCCGGCCAGTTGCCGCTGTCGCGGATCGGGGACCTTCTGCCGGCCGCCAGGGATTTTTCGGAATGATTTGGGAAAACTAAAACGCTTCGGCAACCGGCGCATAACCAGCATATGCCTGCTGTTCCTCGGTCATTGCGGGTTCAAACGCATGCGGTTGGACGCTCTTGACTTCCGCAATGTCGATCAGCGAATTCATCAGGGCGAAGTCGATATAGATCATGTAAACCATCATCGTCAGCACGCCCAATAGATACGCTTCGAACCAAGCGCCCACCGCCAGCGACAACAGATTGCCCAGCACCATGTCGGCGGCGAGACGCATGTCGCCGAGATTTCTTTTGGCGCGGCTCAATCGCCGGATGGCCCGGAAGCCGAACCACATAAAAACGAGCAGTGGAACCACCCCTACCAAGCCGTACCGCGCCCCCGTCGCAAGGTATGAATTTTCCGAGTAACCAAACGCTCCCTCATCCGACCCCAGAATCGGATGCGCCAGAAATCCCTGAAATTGTCCCTCCCAGATCGCCGAGCGCGTGTCTTCGCCGGAAGTCAGGTGTTCGCTGACCACATCTTCCGTGGAGTAAATGGAAAGAAACATCATTACGAAGAGGGCGGCGAAACTGGCCAGCAACATCAACCGGCCCATGCGGTATCGGAACATAACTACCAGCCCCACGAGCGCCATGAGCACTCCGGTGCGCGAGCCGGTCCACAGCAGGAATATTCCCGCCACCGCTGCCACGCACCCGAACAAGACGCGCATGATGACTTTCTGCCCTTTGCCGGCCACGAGATAACACAAGGGTGTGAGCATCAGGGCCAGTTCGACAGCGCAGTGCTGGGGATTGCCGGTTGTTCCAAAGAGGCGGCCGTTGCCGTCAACGATCACCGCGCGATTGACCATGGTTTGCAGAAACGTGACCCCGCAGAAGATGGCGGCGGTGATGCCGACGGCGTTGATCGCGCGCTGAAAATCATCGGGGCTTTGGATCCAGCGCGGCAATCCGTAAGCGAGAACGATGAAGGTGAGCGTGTAAAGGATGGAGCCTAGCGCGAATCGCCCAAATCCCCCGCCACTGGCCTCGCCAGCAAGCACTTCCCGGAAGGTGAAGACGGCTTCGAAGATGAAGAATGCCAATGCGGCGCCGGAGAGAGCGCGGCGTCTCCAGCCCTTTTGCGCCGCCAGCGCGGGGATCAGAAGAATCATCAGCAGTGCCGTGGTGATGCCTCGTCCATAGGTGCGTATCTGCTCGAATGGAGCAACCAGAATTCGCCCAGCGCTGTAATACCCCAGCGACGCTGTCCAAAGCATCAGCGACATCACAAACATTCGAGCATTGCGAAACGCCAGGCTGAGAAATAGCAGGATGACGCCGATGGCGATCGCAATCATGCCCGCTGGTGTGGCCAGCGCCGCCAGCGCGTTGTTGAACTGGTAGATCCAAGTTGAATCAATTGCGACGTTCATCGTGTGAGGGTCATCGAGTTATTGGACGACAATCGGCCGCGTCGGGTTCGATCCCGGCGAAGAATTCCCATGTTTCCGATCCTTGAGAGCATATCGGTATAAACCCCGCCTTGCCGATTGTCCAGTATCAGGTGGCTGGAGGCCCATCGGCCTCGGGCGACACATCCGCTTCCGGCGGTACGCCATAATTGCGCCGGCCGCGGGGACGCCAAAGGTCTTCGCATACCGTCTTAAATTCCCGCTCGCTGTCGATGAGACGAAAATGCCGCAGGGCCTCGCGTGCCGAGTCGATCGGATCGGCCTGCCGACGCCAGGCTTCCAGCATCGCCGCACAGGGCCAGCTCATCTCATGCGCCCGCTGCCCGATGGTGATTTCGCGGATGGCTTCGGTCAGCGCCTCCTGGCTGCGCGGTGGGACAATCAGACCGTTAACATTGTGTTTGACCACTTCCACCGCCGCCCCGCAAACGGATGTGGTAACAATCGGAATCTCACACGCCACCGCCTCGATCACCACCAATCCCCACGGCTCATATTCCGCGGGATGCACCAGCACATTGCAGGCGCGGTAGCAAATGGCGGCCTCGTTGAATTGCAAAAAGCCCAGCCATTTCACCCGGTCGCGCAAATGCGCCGGCACCATCGCTTCCAATTCCTTTCGCAACGGGCCGTCACCGGCAATCACCAAATCCCATGTCGGCCGCTGCGCCGCGATCGCCACAAACGATTTGATCAGCAAATCCACCCGCTTGACCGGCACCAATCTCCCGCAATACAGCAATCTTCGCCGCATCGGCGCCAGATTGTATTTCCGCTGAAACTCCGCAACTTCCTCATCTTTGTAAAACCAAAGCGTCGAATAATCCGGCTCATACGGAAAAATAAATTCCGGCAGATTGTGGTCCTTGTACAATCGGAAATACGCCCGCCCGCAACTCCCCATCGGCATCAGTCCTTTGATCCGATCCAGAATCCAGCGGATGTAAATCCGCTTGATCAATCGCTTGGCCAACGGAATCCGGCCCTCGGCAAATACATTGGAATCCGCGGCAAGCACTAGCGGGATGCCTTTCTTGTCCGCCCATCGAATCAGCAGTGCGCGACAGAGATCGTTGTATCCCAGCAGGATGATCATCTTCACATCGTGCTCGACCAGAAAATCCCGAATCTTAAAAAACAGCGCAACCGCGCGCCAGGAAATTCGCTTTCGATCCAGTGCATAATTCGGAAAAAATACCGGCCGCATGTGCGGTCCGAGTTCGATCTTCCACGGCACCGACGGCTTGGCGATCGTGTCGGTGAAGATGTTGTAAACGTCCGCCTCGTGCAGCTCGTTGGCTAGGCGATCCAGGACGTGCAGGCGATACGGCGTCGGCTCGTTGGAGACCATCGCCACCGCGACTTTTTTCTTCGTCGCTTTGGCCGGCGATGCCAGCTTGGCCATCTCCATCGCCGGGAGGACTTTGGTGTCTTCTTGTAAAAGCTCGCTCACGAACCAACTCCTCCAGCGGCGGGAAACGCGCCCGACGACTCTACAATGATATGGGCCGAGATCGGCCCCTTGGCTATAATCATTTTATCGGAGAAATCGCGTCCAAAATCTATGTCCCGCAAGCGCCGGCGGCGGTTTCCACGCTGCGGATCGTGCATTATTGCCCCGCCATCCGCCTGGAACTGGGTGGCGTGGCACGTTCGGCGCTGGATTGGTGCGGACTTCTGGCCCGACGCGGGCATCAGGTGACGCTGGCGACATATCATTCCCCCGATGTGCCCGCCGACTGGGATGGGACCGGCGGAAGGCCGAAAGTCGTCTGGCTGCCGCCTTCGCCGACGCCCAATTGGCTCATTTCGCGCAAAGCGTTGGAAATTTGGCGCGGTCTGCTGGCAAATGCGGACGTTGTCCATCTTCACACGCCCTGGATGGGTAGCAACATTCAAATGGCCCGCGCGGCCCGCAGCGTGGGATTGCCGTACATCGTTTCCCTTCACGGCATGCTCTGCGATTGGCCTATGAGCCAGAAGCGATTGAAGAAAACCATGTTTCTTCGCCTGGGTGGCAACAAATATCTTTGCGATGCGACGCGCCTGCATTTCACGGCAACCGCGGAGCGCGATCAGGCGGCCAAGTGGGTGCCGGGGGCGAAGTCGGCGGTGCTGCCGTGTCTGATCGATCTGAGGCCTTTTGAAAATCTGCCCGGCGTCGAACCAGCCCATCAAAAATTTGCCCGCGAATTTTCCGGTGATGAACCGAAACTTCTTTTCCTGAGCCGGCTGCATGAGAAAAAAGGGATCGACATTCTGATCTCCGCCGCCGGTGTGTTGCACAAGCAAGGCCGCAAATTCAAATTGCTGATCGCTGGAACTGGCCGGGCGGAATACGAAGATCGGTTGCGAAAACAAGCCGCAGATTTGGGATTGAACGACGTCGTCAGTTTCCTCGGCCACGTCGGCGGCGTCGAAAAAATCTCGCTGTATCAATCGGCCGACTTGTTTGTGTTGCCCACCCATCACGAAAATTTCGGCCTGGTGCTCGTCGAAGCAATGGCCGCCGGGACGCCGGTGGTAACGACGCGCGGCACCGACATTTGGCAGGAACTCCAATCCGCCGGCGCATCGATTTCGCCGAACGATCCGGATTCCCTCGCCACCGCCATCGGCCAGATGCTGGATCGCCGCGCCGAGTTGCACGAACTCGGAAAACGCGGCCGAGATTGGGTGATGCAAGCCCTGAACCCCGAAACCGTCGCCGCCGGATATGAAGCCATGTACCGCGCGGCGATCGCCGAAAATTCCTCCCTCGCCCGGTACTCCGGGAGAGGGCAGGGGTGAGGGCCGAGCTGAGAAATCCGGCCGATTTTTCCGAACAAAAAAGACCCTCACCCCAACCCTCTCCCGGAGTACCGGGCGAGGGGGAATATCCGCGCGCCGCGAATTTCCCGACGGACTTTTTTGAACTTCCGATAGAATGGTTTGCGGCGATGATCAAGAAGTTTTCCGTATTCACCCTTCGCATCCTGGCAGTGATTTCATTCCTGCTGGCAATCGCATGGTCCGTCGTCTGGGCGAGTCGGCTGTTGCCGCGAGGTTACCAAATTGATGTCCGCAAGGTTGTGTCGCTAAGCAAGGATCATGAAATCGATATCTCTGCCGGCTGGAATTATCTGTACATCTTTTCGATACGGCACAACGAAGAAGTTGTAGGACCGAATGCCAACAATCTCGCCTCCGTTCTTGCATTTTTGCGACCCTTTGGCACGGTGCGGTTCTTCGGTTTTGCCGCGATTGAGAAATTCACCGGGCCGGCGATAAAGACCCGACCGGATGGTCGCGTCGTCGTGTTTGCCAACCAAAATGGACTCGAAATCGGCATGGGCTATCCAATTCTCCTATTCATGATTCTTCCCACCATTTTGTGGACGCGGCCAACGATTCGCTGGATCAAAAACCGATTCGTCAAACCACCCGGGTTTTGCCGCAAGTGCGGGTACGATTTGCGGGCGACGCCGGAGCGGTGTCCGGAATGTGGGACTCTTACCCCGCACGAAGCCCCGGATGTACATCCGGAGCTCCCGCAATAATCACGGCTGTTTCACCGGCTGCAATTCCGTCCAATTTCCGTTTTCGTATTGGCTCGGATTGAAATTCTCATCGTCCGTGTAAATCACTTCCCCGCTGGAGTCGCTCCAGGCGTGTGTGAAATCATCGGGCACCTGCACAATATTCCCGCTATTGGGATCGTAGCAATTCACCACGCCGCGAATCGCCCCGGCGTCGTAATTTTCCACGGCGTTGAACCGCGCATTTTCATTCGATTGCCAATCCGCCATCTGCTCCTGCGACATCTGCTGCTGCGCCTGCGCCTCGGCGGCGGCGCGCTGCATGATCGCGGTCTCGTCGGTATAAAATTTCTGGATCAACATCTGCGTCACCTGGTCCACCGCCCTGGTGAATTTCTGCGTCTCCTGCAACGAACCGGCAATCAAATCCAGTTTTCCAATCTCCTTATCCAGCGAACCCTGTGGCGCATAAACCAGCGTGATGTGATCCAATCCCCAGACGACTCCGCCCTGGCCCTTGTTGTAGAGAAATACGCAGACGATCTCGCCCTCTTTGCTGATCCCATCCGATTGATATTGCACGCGCATCTTGGCCGCGCGAATCGTACCCGCCGGTTGGCCGGGCTTGTTGTACGTCGGCGCATACGCCGCCGCGACCTTGGGCAATTCCTCCGAAGAAATTTCCTTGTAATTGGCCGCGATTTGCTTCATGTAAACGGGAATGATGAATTTTTTGATCGCGTCGATCGGCCCGCTGGGCGGTTTGACGATCGGGCAGCCCTGGCTCTTACCCCCCATCTGCGCGGAATACTGCTGCATGGTCGGCGACCAGACGCAAAGAATCGCCGGCAAAGAGGAATAACCCTCGCTGTTGTCGGCGTCGGATGCATGAACCAACACATTCACCGGGGCCACCGTGCGATCCGTGTCCCATGTGATTTTCCCCAGCGCCTTCCAATCGGCTGGAACCAAAAGCGTGTACGCATCCAGGCCGGTGCCCGTGTCGTCCTTGATGGTCGTGCGAATCATCCGCACGGTGCCGGGTGGTAGCGTGGCCGGGCCGTCGGCGCGAGCGATTGCGGTGAAACCAACCAAAATTATCAAAGCGCTGATTCGAGCGATTGCGTGGGACATGTTGGTGCTCCGATTCTGTCTTTATCGGCTCGATTTCCGGGGGAATTATTTTGGTTTATCGGCCAAAACCCACGGATAGCTATCCGTGGGCTTTCGTTGGCGCGGACATTTTATTCGGGTCATTCTCCGCGCGGCACAATGGTAATATTCCCGCTGGCGCGCGTCGTCGATTGAATCGTGAAATCCCTGTTCTTCAACATGTGGATAATTTCCGACCCGGCCAGCAGCATCGGCCCATAACCATGCACATCATCCGTTTCCGGCCGGGCGTAATAATAGGGGTAGTCGTCAGCGAATCCGGTGCCGATGCACACGCCGCTGAGCCGGCCATCCGCCCCGACGCGCGTCCTCAATCCTTCCCAGCCGCTCAGCGCCACCGGGCCGTAGGCGGTTGAATTGAGCCAGCCGTGATTTACGCCCTTGGCGATCGCATACACAAACATGCCGGAGCAGGAAGTCTCGGTGAAAGTGTCGGGGCGGTCGAGCATGTTATGCCACAATCCATTGCCCGCCTGCATCGATGCCACGCCCTTCGCCTCGGCGCGGAATAGTTTGAGCACATCGGCCCGCCGCGGATGATCGGCCGGCAAAACCTCCAGCAGATCCGCCATCGCCATCATGCACCAGCCGTTGGCGCGGCCCCAGAAATAGTTCGGCTGATCATCCGGATTTTCCCCGGTCCAGCCGTGGGTGAAGAGGTTTTTCTCCGGCACCCAGAGATGTCCGCCGATTTGCAAAACCTGTTTGCAAGCATCGTCGAAATATGCGGGGTTGCCGGTAAGAGCGCCCATTTGCGAAAGGGATGAAACGCTCATGAACATGTCATCGGCCCAGATGGACTGATTGACCGGCCGTTTGCGCGCCAGCGTGCCGTCCTTGAGGCGGTACTGTTTTTTGGAAATAAAATCGGCGGAGCGCTGGATCGTGTCCATCATATCGGGGCCGATGTGGTGCATGCGGGCGCGGATCATGGCCGCCGACAACGCGCCGCAATCGTCCAGCGACATGGGGTGGAGCAGCCCGCGAAATGGCCGAGTCGCCGGCCCACCGGCGGGACCGGGGCCAAGCGCGAGATAGCTTTGTATTTCCGTAAAAATCCGATCCACGAATTCGTCGTAGCGCGGATCGCCGGTTGCATCGCCGGCGGCGATCATCCCCGCATATGCCACGCCCATGGGATATGCGTTGGGCACAAATTTCTTTTCCTTGCCGGGATCGAGGATCAACACGCGAGTCGTCGGCCCACCGCCCATCGGCCGGCTGGTTGCCCAGATTTCGCGGATGACCACCGCATCATCGAGCCGCCCGCGCACCCGATTCATCACATCAATGACGCTCTGCGTGGTCGGTTTGCCATATTCGATGGGATAGTTGGAACCCTGCGGCACCGGCTGTTCGGTCGCGCAGCCGACGACGATCAGCCCGATACCCAGCACGAGCAGCGATCCCCAGATGCGGATGTGACGCGAGTCCAAAGCATAGCGCATGAGATTGGCTCCGAGAGGTTAGCGATTGGCGAAGTTTCGCGGATTACTGGGCGGCCCGCAACCCGCCCAAATGATAAAAAATTTAGCCACCGATGGGGCACCGATTAAGAGGGATAAAGGCGTCTAATTATCCGATTTTATCGGTGCGAATCGGTGTCATCGGTGGCTAAGTTTTTTGCTCCAATTCACTTGGCGGTTTTGCGCCGTTTTGTCGAATTCTTCGGTCGCCAAATGCGTACGTTCTGGTCGGATTCGGTAACCTCCGGTTCCCACGGTTTGGTGCTGCGGATCGCCGGCAGGCCTTTCATCTCGTTGATCTTGTCGCGCAACTGCGCGGCTCGCTCGAATTCCAGGTTCTTGGCCGCCTCGAGCATTTCCTCTTCCAGCAATCGAATCAGTTCGCTCTGGTCGAATTGATCGATATTTTCATGAATCGCTTCGCGCACCGTGCGGCGGGCCTTCATTTCCGATTCGATGCCGGTGCGGATTTCCTTCTGGATGGTCGTCGGCGTGATGCCGTGATCGGCGTTGAATCGCAATTGCAATTGGCGCCGGCGGAGGGTTTCGTCCATTGCCTTCTGCATCGCCGGGGTAATCGAGTCGGCGTAGAGAATCACCTTGGCGTTCACATTTCGCGCGGCTCGGCCGATGGTTTGGATCAATGACGTTTCGCTCCGCAAAAATCCGGCTTTGTCCGCATCCAGAATCGCTACCAGCGACACCTCCGGCAAATCCAAACCCTCGCGCAGCAGGTTGATCCCCACGAGCACATCGAAATCGCCCTTGCGCAGATCGTTGAGAATCTCCACGCGCTCCAGCGTCTGAATCTCGCTGTGCAGATACCGGCCACGAATGCCGGCCTCCTGAATGTAGGTGCTGAGATCCTCGGCCAGACGCTTGGTGAGCGTCGTCACCAGCACGCGCTCGCCGACTGCGGCGCGCTGGCGGATTTCCTCCAGCAGATGCGGCACCTGGCCTTGCGCCGGATGCACGACGATTTCCGGATCGACCAATCCCGTCGGACGGATCACCTGCTCGACGACCTCGCCGCCGGTTTTTTCCAGTTCATATTTCCCCGGTGTGGCCGAGACGAAAACGACATCGTGCCACATCTGCTCGAATTCCTCGAAGCGCAATGGGCGGTTGTCGAGCGCACTGGGCAGGCGGAATCCGTGATCGACCAGCACTTTTTTGCGCTGCTGATCGCCGTTGAACATCGCGCGGACCTGCGGCAAGGTCACATGCGATTCGTCGATGATCATCAGAAAATCCTTGGGGAAATAGTCGATCAGTGTGTACGGTTTTTCGCCCGGTTTTCGGCCATCCAGATGCCGGCTGTAATTTTCGATGCCAGAGCAGAAGCCGGTTTCCTGGATCATTTCCAGATCGTATTTGGTGCGCGCCAGCAATCGCTGGGCTTCCAGAAGTTTTCCTTCGCCTCGCAGTCGCATGGCCTGGAGATCGAGTTCCTCGCGGATGGATTGCACGGCCGCCTCGATGCGCTCCTTGGGCATAACATAGTGCACCGCGGGGTACACGAAAATCTGCTCGTCATTCCGGAGCACCTCGCCCGTGAGGGGATTGATGAAGTCGATGGCGGTGACTTCATCGCCGAAGAATTCGATGCGATAGGCGTATTCCTCGTAGGCGGGATGCAGTTCGACGACATCGCCGCGCACTCGGAACGTGCCCCGACGGAAGTCGATGTCGTTGCGGGCATATTGGAGATCGATCAATTTCCGCAGCATCTCGTCTCGATCGATCTGGCTCCCCTTGCGGATCGGCAAAACCGATTCGCGATAATCCTCCGGCGAACCCAATCCGAAAATGCACGACACGCTGGCGACCAGCAGCACATCGTTGCGGCTCACCAAATTGCTCGTGGCCGCCAGGCGAAGGCGATCCAGATCGTCATTTCGGCTGGCGTCTTTTTCGATATAAATGTCCCGCTGCGGGATGTAGGCTTCGGGCTGGTAGTAATCGTAATAGCTGACGAAATACCCGACGGCGTTGTTGGGAAAAAGGTCCTTGAATTCCTCGTACAACTGAGCGGCCAGCGTTTTATTATGCGAGATCACCAATGTCGGCCGGTTGAGCCGGGCGATGGTGTGGGCCATGGTAAAAGTTTTGCCCGAGCCGGTGACGCCCATGAGGGTCTGGAACCGCTGGCCGCCGCGGATGGAGTCGGTGAGCTTATTGATCGCCGCCGGCTGATCGCCCTGGGGTTGGTAGGGGCTGATGACCTGGAAGTTTGGCACGGGAGGATTATAGCGGCCTCGTCACCCGAAAAAGCAAATGCAACCGCCGAGGTGCCGAGAACGCCGAGACAAACGCCGACGAATGCAAATGCATGGTATGGATTTCAAAAATCAAATTCCGAATTCCCTTTATCTCGGCGTCTGCCTCGGCGTTCTCGGCGCCTCGGCGGTTGCATTGGGATTCGTCGATTACGGTCGGGTCGTCGAATTCTCCGGAAAAATCAAATATTGATCCAACCGCTCCGAGATTGTCGGTCCGATCCCTTTCACGAGCATCAAATCCTCGGATCGATGAAACGGTTTTCGTCCCGGATGCGATGCGATCCACTCATCCCGAAAATCCACAATTGTCTGGGCGCGTTTTTCGCCAAGATCGGGAATGGCAGCCAATTCGGATGCCGTCGCGGTGTTGGGATCGAGACGGTCGGCGAGTTGATCGGCCAATGGCCCGCGCGCGGGCTGGGGATCGGGGATGGTTTGGCGATTGAAATACCAATGCACGAAAAAGATTGCGATGAGAACGAAAAGGATCGCGGCCAGGCCTCGACGCTGCGAATTTGTCCACAGCTCGAAGGTCTGGCCGGGCATGGTTTACGCCTTGCGCCACTGGTGAAATTGCTCGCGCATTTCCTGGAGTTTCTGGAACGCCGGCTTGGGCCGGAGCATGTCATCCAGCAATCCGCCGCCGGGCAGGGATGGATTGATGTCGGCCAAATCCTGCCAGGCGATGGCTTCGACATAGGGTTTGCTGAGCGCCAGGCGGTACGCCGTGGCCATCCACTCGGCCTGAAGCTCCGGGTCCCACGGGCGTTTCCATTGTCCACCGAGCATCGGATCAAGGCGGCCCTCGAAGCGGTCGTTGGGATCGCCGCTGTGCCGGCCGGGAACGCCAAGGCCCGTGATGAAAACCGGCCGGCCGAGGGTGGAAAATTTGTCGAGCATGCAACTGAATTGAAACAGATCACGGACGAACGTGCCGGAGGAAGGAACGCCCATTTCCATTTCCAATCCGAAAGCCTCGAAGTTGATGCCCGCCTGGGCGACCATTTCGGCGTAGAGCATCGGCGGCACGCTGCCTCGGCCGCGCGCGTGGTATTCGCCGAAGGGATGCTTGATCGTCACCAGCGTTTTGGCGGTGGGCAGAAGAGTTTTCACCTGTGCCACCAGCAGCCGCGTGAGTTCGATCACCTGCTCGAAACTGAGGGAAAACACCGTGTTGGTGTGCAGCCCGGCACAGACATTCCAGACCGAAATCACCTTGCGATATCGCGTGACGACCTTCTGGACATATTCGTAAGCCAATTCGCGGATGGTGTCGAAATCGTGTTCCCAAATGAACAGCCAATCGGGGACTTCGCCCTCGGTGAAATCGATCAGCGGACCGCCGACGATGGGCAGGCGTTTTTTAGCGAGGGCTTCGACCCATTCATCGGTCGCCGCGGCGTCGAAGGATTGCTCCTGCGGCTGCATTTGCCGCCAGCGCAATGGCAGCACGGCATAGTCGAAACTACTGAGCATCGTGTCGCGGTATTTCTGGTTCTGAACCTGCGGATCGACCCGGCATCCGAAAATGTGTTTCACGAATCCGTTGGTGGATTTGCGGCGATTGATGAGCAGATCGCTGTGAAATGCCGCGAGTTGCTCGGAGAGATCGACGGAGATGATCAGCGATTGATCCGCCAGCTTCGCCGCTTCGATCGGCTCGTCGAGCTTGCCCAGCGCATCGGCAAACATGGCCTGGGCCTCGCGGAAGCGCAGAACATATTTTTCCGCTTTGGGGAAATCGAAGAGATTCCAATCCTCCTGCTTCTGCACGATTTTCATCAGCCGGGCGCGAGCGAGCTCGACATTGAGGTTGTAAGGCCGATCGCGGTGTTGCAGGCGCGTGGTTTCCAGATGGAAAGTCCCGATGCCGGGCACCTCCCACAGCAGCGCCAGGCCCATGGCGTGTTCCTCGGAGCGGTTGATGCTGAGCAACCCGTCCCGGAAGGAAATTTCCGCGGGCATGGGAACGCTTTCGGGTCCCATGGCCATGGGAGCGATGGGAGCGAAATGAGACAGGCGAGCGCCGTCCCGATAGATTTCGAATTTCACGGGCATAGATCGGCGGGCATCTTAGCAAACCGGGACGGGCACGGCGAGCATGGAAGAATTCTCCGAAAAACAAAGAGATTGAACCACGAAGACACGAAGGCACGAAGCGGCGTTCGTGGCTCGGTTAGTCTCCCGCAATGGCTGTCGCATCATTTTTATTTAAAATTGAATTCCAATCGTTTATTTCGCCGAATCGATCCGAAACGTCGCAAACCGCTTCGTGTCTTCGTGACTTCGTGGTTCAATACTTCTTTGCGTTGCGCCGCTTGGCGTCGTAATTTGGTGGCGATGCGGCCGGCGGTTCTGCAAACCGATCTTCCGTTTCCCCTGCGGCGTGGGAAAGTGCGCGATGTGTACGATCTGGGCGATCAGCTTCTCATCGTCGCCACCGATCGGATTAGCGCGTTTGATTGCGTGATGCCCAATGGAATTCCCGACAAGGGGAAGATTCTCACGGCCATCAGCCTGTTCTGGTTCGAGAAGTTCAAGGACCAGTTCCCCAATCATCTGATCGAATCGGATGCGGCGAAATTTCCGGCGGCGCTGGCCAAGTTTTCCGGCCAGATTGCCGGGCGGTCGATGCTGGTGCGAAAGGCGCGGGTGATTCCCATCGAGTGCGTGGCGCGCGGATACTTGGCGGGATCGGGTTGGAGCGAGTATCGCCAGAGCGGAAGCGTCTGCGGGATCGCGCTGCCTATGGGATTGCGGCAATGCGAAAAACTTCCCGAGCCGATCTTTACGCCAGCCACCAAGGAGGAAGAGGGGCACGATATCAACATCGGATTCGAGGAAACATCCCAGCGCATCGGCGCGGACACGGCGAAAATTCTGCGCGACCGCACGCTAAGCCTCTATCGACAAGCCGCTGATTATGCCCGCCAGCGCGGCGTGATCATTGCTGATACGAAATTTGAATTCGGCCAACTGGAAAACGACGAGATCATTCTGATCGACGAAATTATCACCCCCGACAGCAGCCGATTCTGGCCCGCCGATGGTTACGAACCCGGGCACGATCAGGAAAGTTTTGACAAGCAATATGTGCGAAACTATCTGCATCGCCTGGCGTGGAATAAAACCCCGCCCGCGCCGGCGTTGCCGGAAGATGTGGTCGAGGGAACCCGGCGGAGATATATCGAAGCGTACGAAAAAATCACCGCATCGACCTACTCCTTCGACGGTCGACCGTTGAAGTTGATTTGAATTTTTTCGCTCAATTCCGTGGGAATACACAGAAGATTCGCCCCGTTTTCGTACACGACATAATTCAATTGCACGATGGCCTGTTGAAGTATCTCACGATTGCCCTTGAGATACTCCACATACATGACCGGCCGGCAGCGACGAATCGTTTGGGCACTTCCCTGCAAAACCTGCAACTCCATACCCTCGGCATCAATTTTCATGAGATGGACTTGGGGGAACTCAAATCGATCGATAGTTGTCAGTTGGATATATTCGGTTTTGGCCGAATCGTGGCCGCGCTGTTGCGGCAGCGGCTCGGATTGTTCCGGCGTGAATTCGACGCTGCCGAAATTCATCGGCCGGTTGTAATCGAACTGCGGGATTTCAATTCGATCTTCGTGATCGCCCAAAGCCACGTTGTGGCAATAGACATTGGTCAGGGAATTGAGTGCGATTGTGCCGACCAGAAGATTGTAAATCATCCGCTGCGGCTCGAAGGCGTGGATTTTTCCGCTGGGTCCGACAACGCGCGCCAGGGCGAGCGAGTATGTGCCGATGTTGGCCCCGATGTCGAGCACCGTCAGATTCGGTCCCAACATCTGCAGCATTTGGGCAAGCAGCATGATCTCGCTGTGATCGCTCGGCTGGCCGGTCTTGAACAGGGGATTGGTCTGGTACATGTCATGCCGATTGACGAGCATCTGGCCGTAAACGGTGGGTACGATGATCGTGAATGGGATGACTGGCTTGGGATTCATGGGGCCTTACGTTGGTGAGGTACAGTTTGGCAGCACCGCAGGCGCGATGCAAGAAATTGCTTAATTCCGAACAGTCAATCGATTGCCGGAGGGATCGCGAAGTGAAATACCATGAGGAAGGATTTCCGTCGGAATATTTTTAGCAGTCGCCCTCGACTGGACGCGCGCCAGTGCGTCTCCGCTGGGAAGATCGATTTGAAAATTCTTCAGCCCAATCGACCCATCCGGCGCCGGCGGCGCGCCTTTGCTTTCCCAGGTGTTTATGCCCAGATGGTGATGGTATCCGTCGAACGACATGAACGTCGCCGCATTGCCGTACCGCGCGGTGACATCCATGCCGATCACGTCATGGTAAAATGCCTCGGCGGTGGCGAGATCGGCGACGCGAAGATGAATATGGCCCATCACGGTGCCGGCGGGCATTCCGGTCCAGGGCTCGTCGGAGTCTGAGATTTCCTTCAACAGATCGGCTACATCCAACGCCAACGTGCCCATCTGGATTTGTCCGCCTTTGAACACCCACGCTTCACGCGGCAGATCGCTGTAAATTTCAATTCCATTTCCATCCGGATCCGAAAGATAAATCGCTTCGCTCACGCCATGGTCGGAAGCGCCATGGATCGGAACGCCCGCGTCGATGAAATGTTTGAGCTGCCGAGCCAATGCTTTGCGGGATGGCAGCAGAATCGCCATGTGAAACAGCCCGGTTGTTCTCCCCGGCTGAACAGCCCCAGGTCGTTCTTCGAGAACGACCATTTCAATCTCATTTTTCCCCAATCGCTGGATCGCGTTTGGTTCGGTCGAATCTCCGCTCAGAATCTCCAGTCCGATCCCCGCGCGATAAAATGCCGCTGTGCGGCGAAGATCGCCGGTGATCAACCTGATCGGGCCGATGACGGGGCGCGTTTGCATGGGTCGCCAGTTTACTTGTTCGTTGTTTCAACCAACACTTTTCCGATGCGCGTCGCTTCGTGATAAATCAAAACAGCCGAAACATCGTTGGTCTCAACAACAGCCACGGGTCCGGCGTTCTTGGCGAGAAAGCGGTAGACGGTGTCGTCGATCGTGGCCGGCCCGACTTTGCCGGTGAGATGCGACTTCATCAGCAGGGCGTCAAATGTGCCGGCGGGAACTCGCAGGCGATAAGCGCCAAGATACGTGAATTGGATATTCAGTTGACCGGAGTGCGTTTGCACATCGGGCTGCGACAGGTCGGCCACCGAAACATTGCTGACAATCTCGCGGGTCTGGCCGGGAACCATGTCCGCCAGAAAAATCGGCTGGGCCGGCGTGAAGCGGGAGATCACTCCCTCCCGATTGTCTTCCGAAGCGTAACACATGAAATTCCCCTGAGGATCGAGTTGGCCGAAGAGCACGTTGCGACCATCGCCCAGGTCGAGCCGGAAGCCGGTCATGCCGCCGGGACGGTCGAGCAAGAGGGCCGATCCGTTTTGCACCGTTCCCGGCGCCTTTCCGGAAATCACTCGCATTTGCCATGCGATGCCGTCGTGGATCGAGATCAGATCATTCAGTCCATGCGGCAACGCCGGTGCGCTAATCGCCTCGCCAACAACGCCAGCGCCAAGATATTCGTTCAATGTCTGGCGATCACTGTCAGGCAACGGACGCGGCGGATAATCGTCCGCCAGCAAGTGAGAACATCGAAAACACAAACCCACCAGAAAGCCAAAATTAATGTTGAGGGATTTCATAAGGCCTATCTTATCCCGCCAGGTCGGGTTTGGCTGATTTCTTCTCTCGGTGATTTATGGGTAAATTGTTGTAGCGTCTTATGAAAAGCCACACGGAATACCTCACGTTCAACATTCCCGGCCGCGTCGGGTTTGTGAATATCACATCGCAGGTGCAAAATGCCGTGGAAAAAAGCGGGGTGCGGGAGGGACTCGTGCTTTGCAACGCCATGCACATCACCGCTTCGGTTTTCATCAACGATGAAGAGACGGGTCTGAAGGAAGATTACAAACGGTGGCTGGAAAAACTCGCGCCGCATGAGCCGATCTCGCAGTACGATCACAATCGCACCGGCGAGGACAACGCGGATGCGCACATGAAGCGGCAGATCATGGGCCGGGAAGTCGTGGTCGCCATCACCAAGGGCAAATTGGATTTCGGGCCGTGGGAGCAAATCTTCTACGGCGAATTCGACGGGCGGCGGGCGAAGCGGGTGTTGATTAAGGTGATCGGCGATTGATTCACCCCACACCAGTGGCCGGGAATTGCGACCAGTTTTTGTGTCTTTGAAATTAGTGGCTGCCCCGGCTTGCCGTATGCCGTAGACTTGTCGAGCATAAGAATGGCCATTGGCAAAAGCTTTAATATATCCTCTGTGTCTGAAATGCGGCGTCCGCTCCTAAAAATAGCATTGACAATTTCCATTGCGCTCTTGCTCTGCGCATCTCTTCTAGTTCTCGTCAACAGCCATCATGTAACTATGCAACAACGTCAAATTCTATATCACACAAACGCACAGGCGCTTTTAAACGAATGTGTTTTAATCTCTAACAACAAAAGCCACTATCGCCATGACCCAGACTGGCATAATCTGTCCCCCGGAGATTTCACTTACCCCGATCCGTCGGACCCGGCCATGCCCGGTATAGTTGCACAACTTCGTCCAGGTTACATCGTCATTGATCCTAATTCAGTAACACTTGAATTCGGAGGGGGGTTTCTACATTTTGGAGTGACGGCATTTATGAATGGCTCACCCGGTCATGGGACACTCCAACTTACCCCTGGCCTGTGGTATTTTTCCGACGATGGAAAGATACCACCAAAATAGCAATGCCCTTGCTCTGTATTGACCCCCGCTTGATGCCCGGCGATTCTCAGATTATCGGAAGGGCTCAGTAATTGCGGACAGCCACCTATTTCATTGCCATTGAAAATGATAATGCGCATGGACTTCCGTTGAGCATAAATCTTGGTTGTTCCCCTTATTCCTTTTCTTCTTTGAGGCCCGCGCTGACGCGGAATGTGTGGCCGTCGGGATGGCGGATGTGGCATTCGCGCACGCCCCACGTCTCGTCGGTCGGCGCTTGGGTCGTGGTCATGCCATGCTTGAGGGCCAGGGCATACGTCGCGTCCACATCCGCCGGCGTTGGCACCCACCAGGACATCCAGACCGCTCCGGTGTCATCATCCCGTTCAAATCTGGGCAGATTCCCGCCGCGGGCGCCTTGGGCATCTTTGCAAAGAAATATCTCGCACTTGCCGGAGGAGACCGCCCCGAAGGTCGGCGGGTTTCCCCAATCCCAATGTTTCTTCCAGCCGAGCTTCTCGAACCATGCGAACGATGCCGCCAGGTCCGAGACATTCAGAATGGGCGTAATGGATTGGACTTGCATGCAACGAAGACTAAACGGCAATCAACAAATAGAAAAGATCGTCGGATATACTGCCCGGCGTGCCGACAGAAGAATCCACCGATCGCGCTTATTGGGTCAGCACGCTGGATCGAATCGTGCGGCCGGTGCTGAGCGCGCTGGCGAAACGCGAACTAAGGGCGACGATGCCAGTGGAGACGAATCCGCCGAGCCGGGCGGATCGGCGGCAATATACGCATCTGGAGGCGCTGGGCCGGACGCTGACGGGAATCGCGCCCTGGCTGGAACTGGCGCCGGATGACAGTGACGAAGGCAAGTTGCGAGCGGAGTTGGGGGAAATGGCGCGGAAATCCATTGACGCGGGGACCGATCCGAAATCGCCGGATTACATGAATTTCACAGTCGGCGGACAGCCGCTGGTGGATACGGCGTTTCTTGCACATTCGCTCGTTCGCGCGCCCAACCAACTCTGGACAAAACTGGAACCGCGCGTGCAGGAGAATCTGGTCACGGCTTTGCAAGCCACACGCGCGATCAAACCGGGCATGAACAACTGGATCCTCTTCAGCGCGATGGTAGAGGCGGCGCTGTGCAGGATCGGCCGGGATTGGAAAACCGAGCCGGTGGATTTCGCGTTCACCAAACTCATGGAATGGTACAAGGGCGACGGCCTCTACGGCGACGGGCCGTTGTTTCATTGGGATTACTACAATAGCTTTGTCATTCATCCCATGCTGATCGACGTGCTGGAGACGGTGTCGAAACAAAAGAAGGATTGGGACGACAAACGCGCGCCGATTCTGGCTCGGGCGCGCCGGTATGCGACGATTCAGGAACGCCTGATTGCCCCGGATGGATCCTTCCCCGCCATCGGACGATCCCTGGCATATCGTGTCGGCGCATTTCAGTTGCTCGGCCAGATGACATTGAGAAAGGATTTGCCGGCCCAGCCGGGCATGGGCGAAAATTATATTTCAACCGGCAGCCTGTATATGTGCACGACCGGTTTTCTGCCGTTGGGTTTGCCGGTCACGGATGAATTCTGGACCTGCGGTCCGACCGATTGGACGTCCAAGCGCGTCTGGTCGGGCGGCGACATCGGCACGGATCATGCGATTACGGAATAGCGCGTCCCCCCTCAAAAGCCCACGGATAGCAATCCGTGGCCTTTCACTTCCCATCCCGATCAAATCTCCAAACGACCGCCCCCTGTGACGCGTGCTTGAGAATATACCCAAATACATTCAACTGATGTCGCCGATCTCGAATCGGATGCACGCCGCACCTTTTACCCCAAAGCCCGCCCTTCTCTTCGCGCAAACCGGCTTGTCGCGCCGAATGCGACGTATGTTTCTTCGCCCGCCCGATCCACTCGCGCGGCCGACGGTCCCGAAACCGCCCAAGCACATGCAAATGTTTCGCATCCACGCTGGCCACAAGAAACTCGATGGAATCCCCGCGCAATTTCTCGACGGCCGCGTCGAGAACAAATTGCCGCAAATCGCCGTCGATGTGAACCACTTCGCGCTTCATCAGCGATTTCGACTGCGCATGTAACTTATCGAAATGCCCCTTCGGCGGCGGATTCTTATAATCGCCCTCAACATGTTCCCGATGATGCCGGGTGCGAAACCCACGCGGATCGCCGCGGAGCCACGATCCGTAGGCATGCGCAATGACATGATACCAATCGTTCCACGGCGCGTTCGCCATGACCGCGATCTCCAATTCCAAAAAAAGCCCACGGATGGCTATCCGTGGGCTTTGCGACCGGTTCTCGGTGAATCAGTACATCCCACCCATCCCCCCGCCGCCCGGCGCGCCGGCGGGTTCGGGTTTGTCTTCTTTGATCTCGCTGACGATTGCGTCCGTCGTCAGCAATAGACTTGCGATGCTGGCGGCGTTTTGCAGGGCGGTGCGTTCGACTTTGGTCGGAACGATCACGCCCATCTTCATCATGTCGCCGTATTCGTGGGTCAGGGCGTTGTAGCCGAAGTTGACGGAATCGCTTTCCTTCACCTTCTGGGCGACCACCGATCCATCGACTCCGGCATTTTCAGAGATTTGCTTGATCGGGGCTTCCACCGCGCGGCGGACGATTTCGATGCCCAGGCGCTGGTCCTCGTTGGCGGCTTTCTTGCGAAGGCCGTCGAGAACTTTGGCGGCAGCGCGGATCACGCTGACTCCGCCGCCGGGGACGATGCCCTCTTCCACCGCGGCGCGGCAGGCGTGCAGGGCGTCCTCCACGCGGGCCTTCTTTTCCTTCATCGCAACTTCCGTGGCTGCGCCGACGTGAATCTGCGCGACGCCGCCAGCCAGTTTGGCCAGGCGTTCCTGCAGTTTCTCGCGGTCGTAGTCGCTGGTGGTGTTGTCGATTTCGGTCTTGATGGCGTCGATGCGGCCCTTGATGGATTTCTCATCGCCGGCGCCTTCGATGATCGTGGTGTTGTCCTTGTCGATGCGAATTTTTTTGGCCCGGCCGAGTTGGGATAGCTCGACGTTCTCCAGTTTGATGCCCAGTTCTTCGAAGATCGCGGTGCCGCCGGTGACGATGGCGATATCTTCGAGCATGGACTTGCGACGGTCGCCGAATCCGGGGGCTTTTACCGCCGCGACTTTCAGCGTGCCGCGAAGTTTGTTGACGACCAGCGTCGCCAGGGCTTCGCCTTCGATGTCCTCGGCGATGATGAGCATGGGTTTGCCCATCTCCGCGGCCTTGCTCAGCACCGGCACCAGATCGCGGGCCGAGCTGATTTTCTTTTCGTGAATCAAAATGTACGCATCATCCAGGATGGCTTCCATGGTGTGCGTGTCGGTGATGAAATGCGGGGAGAGATATCCCTTGTCGAACTGCATGCCTTCGACGAGTTCGACGGTGGTGTCGAGGGTCTTGCCCTCTTCGACGGTGATGACGCCGTCCTTGCCGACCTTGTCCATCGCCTCGGCAATCATCTTGCCGATCTGCTCGTCCTGGTTGGCGCTGCTGGTGCCGACCTGGGCGACTTCCTTGCTGCTCTCGATTTTCTTGGACATCTTGTGCAGCTCGGCCACGATGGCGTCGACCGCCAGTTGGATGCCGCGCTGAATCTGCGTGGCATTGGCGCCGGAAGCGACGTTCTTCATCCCTTCGGCGAAGATGGCCTCGGCATACACGGTGGCGGTGGTGGTGCCGTCGCCGGCAACGGTGGAAGTCTTGGAGGCGACTTCCTTTACCATCTGCGCGCCCATGTTTTCGTAGGAATCTTCCAGTTCGATTTCCTTGGCGACAGTGACGCCGTCCTTGGTGACGGTGGGTGAGCCGAAGGATTTTTCCAGAACGACGTTGCGGCCGGAGGGGCCGAGCGTGACTTTGACGGCGCGGGCCAGTTTCTTGACGCCACGGAGAATCGCCTCGCGGGCTTCCTGATCGTATGCAATTCGTTTCGCTGCCATGAGAATGCTCCTCGTTTGTTTGATTTACAAATATTCTTTGGTGATCGCGGAAAATCCGCCGGATTATTCGACAATCGCCAGCACATCATCGACGGACATGATCATCAGCTCTTCGCCGTCGACTTTGATTTCGGTGCCGGCGTAGCTGGCGAAGATGACCTCGTCGCCCTTCTTGAGTTCGACGGGGGCGCGTTCACCGGTGTCGAGGCGCTTGCCTTCGCCGACGCTGAGCACCTTGCCGCGTTTGGGTTTTTCCTTGGCGGTGTCCGGGAGGACGATTCCGCTCTTGGTTTTGGTCTCCGCTTCAACGCGCTTGACTAGAATTTTGTCACCGAGAGGACGAAGCTTGGGCATGATTGACTCCTAAAAAAATGATTTTTTGACGGTTGTCAGTTTCAGATTTGCCGAAGGACTCCAACGCCTTTCAAATCGCAATCGACGGCTGACAACCCTCCAAAGTTTTTTAACCCTCGCCCGGCATGTTGCTGTCGGGCCAGCGGTTTTCGTGATACCGCCGCAGCACGCGCGCCAGGGCGTCCAAAAGCACATTAAAATCCACAGGCTTGCCCAGCACGCTGAAGACCTGCATCCCCAGCGCCTCCTGAAGGAGGTGGTGGTTGAGCCGATCGGTCAACAGAATGGCCGGCGTGGCCTTGTGCAAATCGCGCAACATGCGGATCACCTGCAATCCGCCGAGTTGCGGCATCTGGTCATCGAGCACGGCGACGTGTACTGGAAAAGTTTCAAGCAATTCCAGCGCCTCGCGCCCGCTATGGGCCGACACGGTCTTCACGCCCTGCGGGGCGAGCAAACCGCGAACGGTCTGATGCCAGCCTTCCTGCTCGTTGGCAAGAAGGACGGTAAACCGATTCTCATGCTTGGCTTGGACCATGCGCACCATCCTCGGTTTCCCGTGATCCTCAATAACAATCGCCGTGCCCAATCCGAGGAATGTGGCGGCAATGCACAAGTATCTATTTTGCAGCGGTTTATGGTTATCATGGATCGCAACAAAGTGGGTAGATTGATGACCTGGTTCTGCCAAATACAGTTGAGCCCGAATGACTTCTGCCGACTTGGCAGATGAAATCGCATGATTTCCCATGAAACGATCAACCTCCAATCGGCCCGCCGGCGACGGTTGATGCTCGTTTTGCTGCTGATGCTGGCGACGTTTGTCGTTTTCTCCCGGGCGATCGGCGGAGGGTTTGTTTCGTGGGACGATGAGCCGCTGATTTATGCGAATCCGAATATCGTCACGCCGACGGGGCACAGTCTGTGGAATCATTGGGCGGCGCCGCATGCGCATCTGTATATCCCGCTGATCTACACCGCGTGGTGGTGCATCGCCTGGCTCGAACAGGCGCGATCGGGATTGCCCGGCCAACTTAGCCCGATGGGATTTCATCTAGCCAATGTGCTGGTGCATTGCGTGTCGGTCGGGATTGTTTTTGCGATTCTGCGGCGATTAATCAAGCGCGATTGGCCTGCCGCCATCGGCGCGATGGTATTCGCGGTTCATCCGTTGCAAGTCGAACCGGTCGCGTGGGCCACGGGGATGAAAGATGTCCTGGGCGGAATGCTGACACTGGCGGCGGTGTGGATGTACGTTGCCGCGGCGCAGCGACCCAGTCGATGGCGCTGGATCATCGCGACCATTTTTTTCATCGCAGCATTGCTGGCCAAACCATCGGCCGTTGTCACGCCGTTGATCGCGGGGGTGCTGGATGTGTTGCTCATCCGACGAAACTGGCGATTGGCAATCGCATGGCTTTGGCAGTGGATGATTCTGTCGGTCGTTTGGATCGGCATCACGATGCACGTCCAGCCGGCAAGCGATGTTGATGCCGGCCCGCTCTGGGCGCGACCGATGATCGCTGGGAACGCACTGACTTTTTACCTGGCAAAATTTTTATTGCCGGTCAATTTGGCGATCGACTACGGCCGAACTCCGACGAGTGTGCTGGCTGGGCGCGCGATCTACTTTATCTGGCTGATTCCCGCAGCACTGGCGATCATCGTGTGGCGATTGCGTTGCGCGGAGCTGACGGCGGCGGCGTCCTTGTTCGTGCTGGCGCTCTTGCCGGTGTTAGGGTTGTTTCGATTTGAATTTCAAATGATTTCCACCGTGGCGGACCGTTATGCCTATGTCGCCCTGCTCGGCCCGGCGCTGGCATTTGCATACCTCACATCAATCCCCATTGCGCCGCTGGCGCGAAAAACTCTGGCTATTGCAATCGGAGCATTGCTCTTGCTTTGGGCGGCGATGAGTTGGACCCAGATCGCCGTCTGGCACGACAGCGAATCGCTGTATCGGCACGCTCTTGAAGCGAATCCACACAGCCTGACCGCCACGGAGGATTTGGCTGTGGCGTACGACAAATCCGGAAAAACTGACGACGCCATATCGCTCTATTTGCGTGTGATCGCTCTCTCGCCGGAATGGCCCGAGGCGTACGACAATCTCGCCGAGGTGCTGCCGCGCGCCGAGCGCGAGATGCCGCAGGAAGCGCCGCGCTGGGCGTCACTGCATCAGATGCTGTCGCGATATTATTCCTCACAGGGCCGACAAGAAGATGCCCGAAAACAATCGGATGATGCGGCGCGGCTCGATCGCGGGAATTAATTCCCCCTCCTCCGGTACTCCGGGGGAGGGTTGGGGTGGGGCCGAATTTTGAGCGGCACAAAAAAACCCCCACCCGGGCCCTCCCCCGGAGTACCAGGGGAGGGGAAAAAGACTCATTGCATCGGTGACGGCGCGGATTGCGGTACATCCTGCGGCATCGGGACCGACGATGCATTCAGCGCCTGCCGAAAATTCCAATCCAGATCGAGATTGTGCAGCAGATCGAAGATCGCGGCGGTGAGCACTTCCTGATAGTGCTGCACGTTGAGGCTGCCGCCGGTAATCGCGCCGTCGCCGTCGGCGGCGTTGGACCAGAGCAATTTGCCGTTGGGATCACGGATTTCGATCTGCGTGGAAATGGTCGCGTGATAGTCCGGCGATTCCTGGGCCCAAAGCGTTTTGAGTGTCACGGAAATAATTCGATCCGCCTCATCGGGATTCTCCACGATGGTCAGCCCGCCCTTGGCCAGTTGTTCCCGAAGGGCCGCATGCAAAAAGTTCGGCACTTCCGGACCAGCGGGCAGGATCGGAACATACGGCTGCTGCTGGCGGTTCTCGCCGATCTTGTCGGTTTCGTCGCGCTGGTCGTTAATGGCCATGATGTACACCCGCGACGGCGGCAGCGCCAGACCAATGGGATTGCTGTCGGGTTTGTATCGCAATTCCAGCGGCACGCTCAGTGAGGTCGGGCGTTGGAGAGTGGTGGATGAACAGCCTGCGATGAGGGCGGTGATTGCAACCAGCAACAGGTTTTTCAAAAACCGACGGTTTCGAGTTTGTATGCGCGCAAACATTTTTGATTCCTTCATTCCCGACAATAGCCGCGAAATTAGCATGGCGGCGCGGCGCGGACAACGGGAAGAGTGTGTGAACGGATTAGCCGAGTCGATCAAGCAGGGTATTGAGCGGCGGCGCGCCGGGGGATTTTAGCGTTGCTTCGAACATCGCGCCGGGCGTCAGTTGGGGTTCGGCGGTGAACGGCTTGTCGGCGAAGAGCTTTTTGCCAACAGCTTGCAGATCGTCTTTGATCGCCGCGAAAGTCTCCGCCTTTGCCGGCGCCAGCAGGCGGTCGTTGATGCGGATGGAAATTTCGCTTGTGTCAAAGGTGACAGAATCTTCGGATTCCAGGCGCGCGGCGGCCGTGAGCGTTTGTTTGAGAACCGCCACCAATCGCTCCGCAAATGTTCCGGGCAATGGAAGTTTGCGGGAATAGAGCAACCCCAATTTCCCCTTGGCGCGATCCATGTAGAAATTGGCCTCGGACGCAACCAGCACCGTTCCCGGGCCGCCCTGGACATGGGCGTAATCGGCGACATCGATCAGCAGATGCCCGGGGAAATCCTGCCGCTGAATCCAGCGATGAAACACCGGCACAAAATGATCCGGGGCGAAATCATCTTTGGACACAAAGAGCTTGATCGCGATCTTGTGTGCTTCCATGGGGGTGAGGTTATGCGGGCGTTGCGGGGATCGCAGTCGCGCTGGCCGCCTGGACTTTGGCGTTGCATTTGTGCGCGGCGTCGATAAAAAGATTCGCCTCTTCCACCAGTTTGTGGGCCGTCTCGTTGTTGTAGCGCGTGTCCGGCGACTCGTGGCGGGAGAAAAGATAATTGGCGAATTGGCCGTGATGATACGTGTCCCAGAAAAGCTTGGGCTCGACGAATCGCTTGCGGAATTCCTCGACGATGATCGCCGGGTCATTGGGGATATCGAGATACTGCTGCATCACCAGCGTTTTGGCGGCGGTGAGCATGGCCTGATACGCCATCGCATCGGCTTTCTGATATTCGCCGGCATCGAGCAAGAGCTGCGCATCAAACGCCTCCGCCTCGGCCTGCGTGAAACCGAATTGGGTGAGCGTGACGATTTCGCCGGCGCATTCGCCGACGCCCATGTCGCCGATGGTGAATTCGCGCGGATCGCCCCAGTCGCTGTAATAGCTGGGGTCCACGCTGTGCGGGGGGACGGTGACGAATTCGTCCAGAATGTTCTTCAGCGCCTTCTTGCCGATGCGCTGGCAGAAGAGTTGAAAAGATTCATTGGGCATCCGGCTCTGGATGTAATGATTGGTCAGCCGCTCGACGACGTCGGGAATTCGCCGGGAGGGAATCGCGCCCATGGCCAGGGCATAGCTGCCGGCGTTTTTGGTCCATTGGCCACCGAGCATCACCTGGAAATGTGGAACCGTGTATCCGCCGACGTTGCGGCTGTTGCCGTAAAAGCCGATGTCGGCCGCGTGGTGCTGGCCGCAGGAGTTGAAGCAGCCGGAAACTTTAATGCGAAGACTTTTGATGGCCGCGTCCATCGAGGCGCTCTTGGCGGCCAGGCGATTTCGCAATTCACCGGCCAGGCCGCGCGAGGATGCGATGCCGAGTTTGCACGTGTCGGTGCCGGGGCAGGCGGTGACATCGACGATTGTTCCCGCCCCGCTTTCGCCCAGGCCGATGGCTTTGAGTTCGGTGTAGAGATCGATCAGTTTTCCGTGGGGAATCCAGCGGAGCACGATGTTTTGCTCGACGGTGGTTCGCGCGTTGCCGCCGGCGAATTTTCGGGAAATCTCGGCCAGAGCCCGCATCTGATCGGCGGAGAGATCGCCCAGCGGGCACGTCACCGTCACCGTTGAATAACCATTCTGCCGCTGCTGATAAACGTTGGTTTGCATCCACGCTTCAAAGCCCGGCGGCCGGCGAGCGCCGTTGAGTTGGATCGCGGGGAATGACGGGCGCTCCTCGAATTTTGGAATCTTCTCGAAATGCTCACGCCAGCTCGGATCGTCCGGCATCGTCCGCATTTCCTCCTGCACGAGCCGGCGGAATTCTTCAATTCCCAATTTCTGAACCAGGAATTTCACACGGGCGCGGTTGCGATTTTTCTTTTCACCGAGCCGGGCGAAGACCCGGCTGACGGCGCGCGACAGCGGGAGCAAATCTTCCTCGCGGCAAAATTCATCGAGCAATTTCGCCTGATGCGGGACAGCGCCCAAGCCGCCGCCGACGTACATCGCAAATCCGCGGACGAGTTTTCCATCGATGATGCGCTGGACGGCGATTCCGCCCAGATCGTGCATCGAGACCAGCGCGCACGCTTCATCGGCGCAGCCGGAGAATGCGATTTTGAATTTCCGGCCGAAGTCCTGCACGTCGCGGTGGCCCAGCAGATAAAATGCAACCGCGTTGGCGTAGGGCGTCACGTCGAAGATTTCGGTATTGCACACGCCGGCGAGTGGGCAGGCGGTGACATTGCGAACCGAATTTCCGCATGCTTCGCGCGTCGTGATCCCAACCGCGGACAATCGGCGGAACAAATCGGGTGTGTCCTCGATGTGGACAAAATGCAGTTGAATATCCTGACGGGTGGTAATGTGGCAAATGTTGTCGGAATATTCCTCGGCCAAGTCCGCCAGCACGTGCATTTGCTCGGGATTGAGCCCGCCGTAAGGAACTTTGATGCGTTCCATGCCGGGGGCATCCCAGAATGTGTCGGCCCCTTTGGTGAGGTTGGCGTAGGGGAGTTTTTGGGTTTTCTGGCCGTCGTTGCGCTGGCCATTGTCGTATCTTTGCCCATAAGCCCCGCGCCGCAGGCGATTTTCGGCGAAGACCTTTTCCTCTATCTTGCCCTGCTTACGCAGAGTCATCTGGGTTTCAAACGAGTCGATTTCCCGACCCCAGTCGGCGGGGACGCGATCACCTAAGACGGATTTCCATGTCGGCAAAGTCATGGTTTGATTCCTGATTACCTATAGACGAAAGGGAAAATCGGGTCAAATGTCAAACCAAATCCCGCCGAGGCCGGCGGGGCTAAACGGAATGCGGTTGGGATCGATTCCGATTATTCGATGTCGTCATCAACTTCTTCGGCAGCGGGGGTGACGACTTTAGCACGTTTGGGTGGCCGGCGTTTGGGACCCTGGGATTTTAGAATCGCTCGCCAGAAATCGGAGGATTCCAGCGCGGTGCCCGCGAGTTTGTTGAATTCCTTCATGGCCGCTTCAAATTCATCGCTATAGGGGAGCATCTTGGCCCCTTTGGCGTGGCGCGGCAGCAGCCCCTTGAGTTGTTTGAGCTGGTCGTCACTGAGCATTACCAGCGGCACTTCATCGGCGGCGGAGTTGGTGCTGCTGCGGACGTATTTCAGCAGGGCCGCGAAAACCTGCTCAGGATGGGCGTTCTTGAACGTGCGGTCCTGAAATCCCTGGCAGAGATTGTCAAAGACCGGCGAATAGGGCAGCTCGTCGCGAGCAATCCCCGCATCGTTGTACAGTTCCTGCAAATGTTCCTGATCAATGCCACTCAATTTCAGGGGCGGACGCATTAGAACTCCTTGGAACAAACTTCGAGATGCTTAAGATTGTATGGTCAGCGGTGTGCCGCTGTCCATTAAGCTGCAAAACGATCATGGCAACAATCAAGAAACGGGCTACCGACTGGTCGTCGGCCCACAAACATCTGCGGCGTGATCCAGTAATGCGCAAAATCATCGCCGCTGTCGGTCCTTGCGACCTGAAACCCCATCGGGATCATTTCGTGCCGCTGTGCAAGGCGATTTATTCGCAGCAGATATCGTCGAAGGTGGCCGCGGTGTTGTTCAAGCGGTTTCAGCAATGCTTTCCGCGCCGTCGGCCAACGCCGAAACTGGTGGAAAAGCTGCTGACCGCCGGCGATTCCGCCTCGCTCAAATCCTGTGGCCTTTCGCGCCAGAAGCGCGAATATCTGATCGATCTGTCGCGCCATTTTATCGACAATCGCTTTCCCAGCCGTCGCCTGTCGCGCATGGAGGATGAAGAGATCATCGAATCCCTCACCGCCATCCGCGGCATCGGCCGGTGGACGGCGGAGATGTATCTGATGTTCGTGCTGAATCGCCCGGATGTTTTGCCGGTGGATGACTTCGGTTTGCAGATGGCGGTCAAGAAGGCGTACCGACTGCCGGACAAACTCAAGGCGAAAGAGTTCAAAGAACTCGGCGAACCCTGGCGGCCGCATCGAACGGTCGCATCGTGGTATCTCTGGCGATCGCTTGATGGGGTAAAAAAACAAAACCATACCTCTAAGCCACAAATTGCCCGGATGAGGCAAGCCATTCGCGAGGCTAATGAAGCGGAGGCAAAAGGGAAATTGGTGCCTATGGCGGTGGATTGACTGGATAAAAAAAATTGGCCGATGGTGTAACGAATGTTCGTCGTCAATCCAGTTTTTCATTTAACGATCTGGCCCCCACCAAAGGATGCGTCGATTGTTATCTCCAATCTCAATCGTTGAAAACATCAAGCCGTCCCCATTAGTAAAGTTCAACGACACCCCAAATTCGTGCGAAGACAACTTTGTGAGTTGGCATCCAATAAATGACTCAATCATCGCACGTCGCGGCCATAATTTCTGCTCCGAGAGATGGCCCCATTTGATATAAACTTCATCACCCAAATCCCCGTTGATCACGACACAATTGACTTCGCCAGGCATGATCGGCGATACGCTTATCCTGCTGTCGCCGTAATCAGTTGTGGAAATCGAAATATGAGCCTCTCCGCGCGAGAACTGAAGTCTGACATTGTCATCCTGAATTCGCGCGCCTAGTAGTATCGCTCCGTTTAATTGCTGTCTTGCTGCGTAAAGTACTCCGGCTGCATCACGCCGCTTACCCGCTTGAATGGCCCCGGCTAAACTACTGTATTCTGCGGTCGGAGGAAGGGGTCGAGCCACGTAAATTTTCATGAGTAACTTTGGCCCTGCAGCCTCGCATGTATATGCGGGGCCTCGTGAATGGCACGGTTAGATGACAAGATTTCGGCTACTTCAACTCCACCGTCCAATACGCTGTATCCAAAAACTGTTTCCAGCTTGAATACCGCGCATCGGCCAGGCGGATGTTGATGACCGGGCTGCGGCGGGGCTTGTGCGGTTTGACGATCAGGTGCATGTGGGCCTGCTCGGGCGTGCGGCCGCCCTTGCGGACGTTGCACTTCACGCAGCAGCAGACAATATTTTCCCAACTGCTCCGCCCGCCCTGGCTGCGGGGAACAACGTGGTCCAGCGACAATTCCGTCGTGGGCATCCGCTTGCCGCAATATTGGCACCGGTTGCCGTCGCGGGCATAAATATTTCGCCGGTTGAATTTCACATCCTGGCGCGGAAGTTTTTCGTACGTCAGCAGCCGGATGATCCTCGGCACCGCGATCTGGAATCGGACGGTGTGAATCCAATCGTGCTCGGCCGGCTCGAATTCAGCTTTCAGTTGACTGATCTCCCGCCACCCCTCGAAATTAAAATTCTGCCAACGGCTCTGGCCCTGGGCGTCTGTCTCTATATGCACGACCTCGGCCATTTCCCGGCACAACATGGAAAACGCCCGGCGAACATTGACGACCCGGATCGCCTGATAAAAACGATTCAATACAAGAACATTGGCCGACAGCGCCGAAGCGCCGGCATTGGGTGACGAAGAGATTGACGGCGTGTGTGCACTCATACGTCGCCGGGAGCTGATTACCGTAATTCGTGACGGCCCGCTCCAGGATTCTGGTGGCGCCTAATTATACCGTCCGCTCCATGTGCAGGCCAGTCAATTCGACCGACCTTGGCCGGCCGATAGATGCGTGCATACAATGGCGTTATGCGCGGCAAGTGGGAATATTCGATTTTCACAATGATTCTGCTTTTGGCGTCCGGTCCGTTGTTCGCCGCCGAGCAACATGCACATCCGGAATTGTTGGCGGATGTGAGCGCGATCCAGCCGGGCAAGCCGTTCTGGGTGGGGATTCGATTGACGATGGACCCAGGCTGGCATGTCTACTGGAAAAATCCGGGCGATGCGGGCGTGGCGACGAAAGTGACTTTCATGCTTCCACAGGGATTCACGGCCGGGCCGGTTCAGTATCCCACGCCACTGAAATTCCCCCAGCCGGGCGACATCACGATTTACGGATACGAGGGGACGGTTCTGCTGATGGCTCAAATCACGCCGCCGATGGATTTGTCGGCTAATGCGACCATCTCGGCGGACGTCAAATGGATGGTTTGCAGCGATGTCTGCCAACTCGGTAAAGCCAGCGTGAACCTGAATTTACCTGTCTCCAGCAGCGCCACCCTCGCCAATGCGGACGAGTTCGCCAAATTCCGCGCCGAATTGCCGATGGACCCGGCCGATTGCCCGGATTTATCGGATGTGAAAGTCAGCGGAGATGGCCAGGGCCAATTCACCGTCGATGCCCAATGGAAACAATCCGCCGGAAAAAATGTTGACTTTTTTCCCGGATCGCTCGATTCTTATGACATTGCGGGAATAAAAGAGGAGTCACAGGCGGATAGTACCCATATCACATTCACCGCCAAACCGATGGCCGGCCAATCGGCTGCGCCGGCAAATCTGGAAGCGGTGATCGGTTACGATGACAATCGTGGCGAGCGACGTGGAATTCGGATTAATATTTCCATTCCACAAGCTGGTTCGCCGAAGGAATAATGTTCAAACCCCATTTGAGGAGGAACCACTATGCGAAAATTTGATGTAGTTCTGGCAATCGCGGCAATGCTGTCGCTGGCTTTTGTCGGCTACACGCTGGCTGACAGCCCCAAGATCGCCACGTCTGCCGCCGCCATCGGCGCCAAGGCCCCGGATTTCACCCTGCAAAATCAGGATGGAACCGATGTCAGCCTGCATGACTTTGCCGGCAAGATCGTCGTGCTGGAATGGACCAACCCCGAATGCCCGGTTGTCCAGCGGCATTACGCGGCCCACACCATGCTCGATCTTTACAAGAATTACAAAGACAAGGGCGTGAACTGGGTGGCCATCAACTCCAGCAATTTCACCACCAACGACATCGACAAGCAGTGGCAGAAGGACCAGAGCATTCCCTATTCGGTCCTGAATGACGCCCCCGGCAACGTCGGCCACGCCTACGGCGCGACCAACACGCCCAACATGTTCATCATCGGAAAAGACGGCACCCTGCTCTACCGCGGAGCCATCGACAACGATCCCGAAGGCGACATGACCAGCGGGAAGATCAACTACGTCAAGCAGGCGCTGGATCAGATTCTGGCGGACCAGGCGGTGACGGTCCCGGAGACCAAGGCCTACGGCTGCAGCGTGAAATACAAGGATTAAAAATCGCCCCGGTTTATCGAAGGATTTCCAAAGCCCACGGATAGCAATCCGTGGGCTTTTTTATTCACTGCGTCTCCCGCGGCCCGTCCGTCCGAAACGGCGCCGCCGGCAACCCATCACCGTTATACAAATTGCACCCATCCGGATAATTCGCCCAGGCATACCGCGCGCTCACCGGCGCTGTCACCGCCGGGCTGCTGACGATCACCGTCTCCCCATCAATCGTCGCCGTCGCGGGAAAATATTTTCCATCGCTCCCGGCAATCTCAAACGTCTTCAAATCCTCGCCCTTGGCCATCAATCCCTTGGCATGGGTGAAACTGATGCGAATCGTGCTGCCCTCAATTTTCATCGAATCGAATATCGGCCCGGAATATTCGATGTCTTTTCCATACACTTTGGCCAGCGCGATTTTCATCAACCGCAGGCCGACATCCTGTTTGTCCTTGGGATGAACATTCTTCTTGTCGCCAATGTCGATGGTGACGGCCATGCCCGTGTGGGGGATCGAGAGCGCTTCGGACTGCATTTCACGAACGGCCGGCGTGTTGCTGCTGGCATCCAGGGCCGCAAGCTGGCAGAAGAAGAATGGGAAATCATATCCCCAAAGTTTTCGCCAATCGGTGATGAGCACCTCGTTGGTTTTGACGAATGTCGCGTGATTGGGACCGAGGATCGATTCGCCCTGATACCAGAGCACGCCGCGAATGGCATAGGGAATGATCGGCGCGATCATGCCGTTGTACATGACCGTGGGGTTGTGCTGATTCTGCGCCGGGTCTGCCGGCACGCGCGGTCCGCGCCCACGGCGACCGCTGGTTTGCGTCGCGGATTGCGTCGCCGCCGGCGCTGGCCGGGTCGCCGAAGGCGGCAGAGCGCGATACGCCTTCTCCGCCGCATCAAACGGCGGCAGCATCGGAGCCAGATCGGGATCCGCCATCAGCGCTTCGCGCCGCACCCATGCCTCGGCCGTACTCGCGCCAAATGTCTCGGTCAAAATCCCCACCGGCACGTTCAATTCCTTTTGCAAATCCCGTGCGAAAAAATATCCGATGGCGGAGAACTCCTTGACGTTTTCGGGATTACAGATTTTCCACTCGCCCTTGATTGTCTGCTGCGGCTCATAAGCCTTTGTCCACAGCCCGCTGAACATCCGCAAATTCGGATAATTCGCCGCCGCCACTTCCGCATCTTCGTTGGCGGTGCCGGCGAAATAATATTTGGGCGTGTTGTATACAGTGAAATCCATGTTCGATTGCCCGGAGCAAAGCCATACTTCGCCAACGAGAACATCAGTGAGCGTGATCGGTGAATCGGTCCCGCCGGCGATTTGCATGGATCGGCTTACAAACGACGCGTCCATTGCATCGAGATCAACCCGCCATGCACCGTCGGCCGCGGCTGTCGCCGATTGCGTCTGCCCCGCAAATGTGACGGTGATATTTTCGCCCGGTGTCGCCCATCCCCAGACCGGGATCTTCATCTTCTGCTGCAGAACCATGTGATCGGTGAACGGGCTGGCCACTTTCAAATCGGCCAGCGCCATCGCCGAACAAAAATTCCCCGCCAGAAGAAATGTGAGGATTGAGCGAAGGAGATTCGGTGGGTTGGTTTTCATGGTGGAGGGATTATCACATCACTGGACCGAAAAACGAAAAACCCCCCGGATTTCTCCAGGGGGCTCTAAGATTTTTCGGAATTGAGTTGGAAGCGATTAGAAGCGTTCGCGTCCGCCGCGGTCGCCGCGGTCGCCACGGCCACCGCCGCCGAATCCGCCGCGTCCGCCGCCGCCTCCACCACCGCCGTAGCCGCCGCCACCGCCGCGACCACCGCCGAACCCACCGCGGCCTCCGCCGCCTCCGCCGCCCGCCCGCTCTTCACGGGGACGCGCTTCATTGACCGTCAGGGCTCTGCCCTGATGCTGCTGGCCATTGAGCGCGGCGATGGCGGCTTGCGCCTCCTGGTCCGTACCCATCTCCACAAAACCGAAGCCTTTGCTGCGGCCGGTGTCCCGATCATTGATGATCTGAGCGGAAACCACCTGCCCATGCTGGCCAAAAATCTGCTCGAGTTCCGAGCTGTCAACCTGATAACTCAGGTTGCCTACATACAACTTCTTACCCATTGGAAATCTCCTTGAGATGGGTATGCCAAGCCCGAGGTCAGACGGTTCTTTCCGGGCCAAATCGAAAGAGGTTGCGAAAGCAACCGATGCGGGAGGGAGACAGAAACAGAGGAAGGGAAATACACGAGGCAATATTCCAGAGTCCAAATCGACTAACCCGCCACCTTACCGCAACCAGTCTAACAAATTGTCGCATCAAGGCAAGAAAAAAATGGAACGGCAAAAATGCCCATTTTTGCAATAATTTTGCGTCGGAGGATCGAAAGGGGTGATTTCGACCGGAATTGGACATTCGTCCTGGTTATGCTGGAGCCGTGGATGAAGAAACTGGCCAAAGCCATCTCGATACCCGCCGGATCGGCCGGTTGGCGGCGGCGCGGCGGTCGGCGTATCGGAGTCGGTCGTATTGCCTGATCGGCGCGGGCGGCTGCTTCGTCGGGGCAGGGGAACTGGTTTATCTGGCGCTGGATGTGGGGATTCTCAGAAAAGCCGGATACATCGTCGGCGCGGTTGGCTTGCTCTGGCTTGGATGGCGATTGGTTCGACTTTCGATGGCATTTCTTCACGAGGCAAAGAAGGGCGAAGGCATCGAACCGGACGGGCCGCCGGATTTTTCTAAATTGAGCGATGGAAGCCAGTTAACGAAGAATCTGGAGAATCTCACGCATGAGGAACAACAGGAATGATCTGTTTTATGCTGGCGCGAGATGGGCGTGTTCCAGGATCAGCACCTTGGGGCCGAATCGCTCAAAATGCACCACCGCGCGGGTGCTCGATCCGCCATCCGATATAGCCATGACTTTCCCCACGCCGAATCCCGGGTGCCGCACGCGCTGGCCGACCTGGAATGTCGCATCCAGTTCATCCATCGGCGGCGGGATTTCGTGTGAATCCGCGCGGGCGCGGACATTCAGCAATTCGCGCGGCATTTGCGTCAGGAACTGGCTGGCAACCGTCGGGCCTCGGATGCCCCGGATCGTGCGCGTGGCGGCCATCGACAGGATCAGCCGTTCCTGTGCCCGCGTGATTCCGACGAAACACAATCGCCGCTCTTCTTCCAGTTGATCCGCATCATCCCGCGCGCGGGAGTGCGGCAGACAGCCCTCTTCCAATCCGATCATCACCACCACCGGAAACTCCAGCCCCTTGGCGGCATGCAGGGTCATCAATGTCACCGATCCACCCGCTCCGTCCATGTGATCGGCATCGCTCACCAAACTCACCCGCGCCAGAAAATCCTCCAGCGAAGGCTGCTCGGCTTCCTTGTCATATTCCGCCGCCGCGGAGATTAGTTCGTTGACGTTGGCCAACTCGTTTTCCTCATCGGGGTCTTCCTTCTTGAGCATCGCCTCCAGCCCGCTGCGGCGAACGACATCTTCCATGATCTTCTGCACCGATCCGCCCGAATTGCGGCGGAAGGATTCGATGAGATCAACGAATTGTTTGGCGGAATTCCGCGCGCGCGAAGAAACTCCCGCAACGCTGCCGGCCGATTGCAGCGCTTCCCACATGGAAATGTTGCTCGCGATCGCATGCGTCTCAAAAAGTTTGAGGCTGCTGTCGCCCAGTCCGCGCGCCGGAACATTGACGATACGGGCGAGATTCACCGCATCGGAGGGATTGGCGATCAGCCGTAGATACGCCAGCACATCCTTGATCTCCTTGCGATTGTAAAACTCGACGCCGCGAGCAATTTGATACGGCACGTTGGCGCGGCGGAGGGCATCTTCCATCACGCGGGAGAGTGAATTCATGCGATAAAAAATCGCCATGGCGTTGTAGGGAATGCCTGCGCGATTGAGGCCGACCAATTCCTCGGTGACGGCCACCGCCTCATCCCGTTCGTCCGTGCACATCAGCAGCGTCGCCGGCTCGCCTTGCGGATTTTCGGTCCAGAGCCGCTTGGCCTTGCGGCGAAGATTGTAAGAAATCAACTGATCCGCGATCGCCAGAATGTTCCGCGTGGAACGGTAATTCTGCTCCAGCGGAATCACGGCCGCATCCGGATAATCCTTCTCAAAATCCAGAATATTTTTAATGTCCGCCCCGCGCCAGGTGTAGATGGATTGATCCGGATCGCCGACGACGCAAATGTTGCGATGCTTCATGGCGATCGCGTGGGCCAGGATGTACTGGGCGTGATTCGTGTCCTGATATTCATCGACGAGGATATAGCGAAATCGCTCCTGCAATTCGGCCAGAATATCGGGATGCTTTTTGAGCACTTCGACGGTTTGCATCAGCAAATCGTCAAAATCCAGCGCGTTGTTGGCTTGCAGCGCTTGCTGATATTTCACGTAAACCTTGGCGACGATCTCCTCATAAAACTTATTACCCTTGGCGGCAAATGCGGCCGGATCGAGCAGCTTGTTCTTGGCGTTGCTGATGGTGCCGTGGATGGTGGCGGGCGTGAAATGGGAGAGATCCAGTTCCAGTGCCTTCATCGCTTCTTTCACGACTTTGATCTGATCGGCCGAGTCGTAAACGCTGAAGTTGGGCGAAAATCCGATTCGTCCCGCGTAATGCCTGAGAATTCTCAAACACAGCGAATGAAACGTGCAAATCGTGGGATTGGGCTGATCGAGCCGGCCCCAATCGCGGATGGGCCGGGGACTGGCGGCGCTGATGCGATGCTTCATTTCCCCCGCGGCCTTGTTGGTGAACGTGATCGCCAAAATCGACGCCGGCGCAACGCCCGTGGCGATCAGATATGCCACCCGCCGGGTGATGACGCGCGTCTTCCCGCTCCCCGCCGCCGCGATCACCAGCAGCGGCCCATCCACATGCGTCACCGCCCGCCGCTGCGGATCGGTCAGGTCGGAAAGCAGAGAATCAATCGCCGGTTTGCTCACGCCATTTGACTATAAGACGAAACCCGCAAAAAAGCGCGGAGAGGAGATTGAACCACGAAGTCATGTAGACACGAAGCGGCTTTCGCGGTTCCAGAACGATTCCGCGGAATCTGCTTTCTTCATTTTAAAAAATTAAATTTGGAAGGCGTCATTCGCAGAATTGGGATCGAGTATCCCAATGATGGATCAATAGAAAACGAATTGAATCGGTTGCGATCCTCGCACCGACGAACGTGCTTTGGTCGCGCCTGAGCGCGAAACTCTGCTGCATCAGTCGCCGCAGGCGAGAGCTCCACTTCGTCCCATCGAGAAGGATCGCTCGAGCGTCGTCGGGCAAGCCATCGGGAATCGAAGCGGCAACGCGTGTCCGTATGCGAGCCAACGCATGCTCGTCGGCGCGGAAGACGTAACCGATAAGAATATTCTTCCACCCAATTCAAAGCTGTCGTTGGTACTTTGGACCGCGGACGAAGGCGGCGCTGTGTGCCTTGGTGGTTCAATCTCTTTGATTCAATGCTTTGCCGATCAACGCCGAGAGTTCCGGAGGCAATTTCAATTCCATCGCCGCTTTTTGCCCGATAGGCGACATCTTCGCCCAGGTTCGCCGAAGGATTCCGATCAACTTTTCCTCATCGTGTTTCGCCGCGAAATCGGCCAGATCGTTTTCCAGAAACACCAGGCAGATCACATCCTCCAGCGCTTGCATCTGCGGATCGATCTTGAGTTTCTCTTTTTTCAGCAGCGACCGAACCCGCGCGATTGTCGCATCGTCATAGCCAACCTTGCGGAGAATCTTCTCGGCCTCGTCGGCGTGAAATGAATAAAGAGCGGTTCGCCAGCGGTGATAGCCGGCGCGATTCATCGGATACGTCGAACGCGGGATCATCCAACGCCGAATATGCTGGCTGCGCGCCGCCAATCGCAGCGCCTCGGCGGCGTCGGGATACATCCGGTCCAGCCAGTGCGTCATCCGCCGGGCATACACGCGCTGGGCCGGCTCGCTGTTGATGAGATTGGGGTCTTCGCCATTAACGGCGTCGAATTCGGCAATCGCCCGCTCGAATCTTTCCACTTCGATTCCTTACGCCGCTCCGACGAGAGCCGGGGCCGGGGTGCGCGATTGCGAGAAAAGCTCCTCAGCCTTCTGGCGGGCGCGGTCCATCTTGGGATAGCGCACTTCGCGGTAGCCGGTGACCTCTTCGGGAGTCCGCAGGATTTGCACGGCCAGGTCGTAATCGCCGTCGAGACTCACGCGATCGACGAGCTTCGAGTACCAATCGCGGAAGGCGACTTCGCGCTTGTGCCAGCCGGGGAGTTTTCGCCACCACTTCATGTGACGCACCAGCCGCAGTTGCCAGTCGCTGGTGGTAATTTTCATGCGAATTCGCCAGGGGCCGATGTTAAATTCGGGACTGGTGTGATGGCGATAGACGATGCGATCGCCATTGGGGACATCGATGCCATATTTTTCCAAATCCCGCTGTATTTTCTCATATCGTGTCAGCAGATGCGCGACATACGGCTCATCCTTGATGAGAATGACTTTGGCCAAATTCCAGATCATCGCGCCGGTGGCGGCGAACGCCTTGTCCCCCCGATCCCGGCGATACATATTTCGCACCGCCTGGGCGTAATCACGGGCCAGCGAAATATTCTGATACTGCATCAGATCGTACATCCGCAGGGCCAGGTCGTATTTCAATTTCTCCGGTAAATCCGGCAATTCCGAGATAACCGCATCCGCCAGCTTCTCGAAAGTCTGCGCAATCTTCTCCCCGCGGCGGTGGGCCTTGCGAAGAATCCGGCCCTTGTTGGTGACCAGTTGCTGCCAGGTCAGCGGCTCAGGCCGGCGCGGCAGTGCCCTTGGTTCCAGCACGAATTTGCGGCCGATGTTAAACGCCTTGAGATTCCGCCGATGGTCGCGGCGAATGCTATCCTTGATGGCCCAGGCGATATTCCATGCCGAGACGGGAATCAATCCCAACTGAAACGCCGCGCCCAGGATCATGATGTTCACAAACTGCTTGCTGCCCAATCGCCGCTCGCAAATCTCCGAAAGATCGGCAGCGAAGAAATGTTCGGGGTCGCACTGATCTTCGATCTCATCGCGCAGAAGTTCGGGATTGAAATCATCCTTGCCCAGCAGCGAGGGAATCGTCGGCTGTTTGTACATATTCAGCACCGCCGCCGTTTTCTTGGGCGAAGCGACGCGGAACTGCTCCTTGGGATCGATCGCGCGGGCGGCTTCGAGGATGTCGATGCCCAGCAGCAAATCCGCCTTGCCGTAGGGAATGTTGCCCGTGACGTTGGGCGAATTGTCATCCGTTTGTTTCGGGAGGAAAGTGATCTGTGCGAACACGCCGCCGTTGCGGATGGCCAAACCTTTTTTGTCCTGGAAGACCAGGTGATATCCCGCCTTGTGCCCGGCGCGGAGGAGGATTTGCCCCACCACGCCGATGCCCATTCCGCCCACGCCGCTCATGTGCACGCGCCAGGCGGAATCGGGCTGGGACATGTCATGAACCTTCGCCGGCTCCGGTAGGTTGGACAAATTCATGTTGGGCAGCGTGTACCGCCGGCGCTTGCTGCGGATCACAATCACCTGCTCGAAGCTGGGGCACGGTTTGACGGAATCGGCAATCTCGTTGCTGGTGCGGACGCGCTCGCAGGCGCCGTCGTTGACGCACCAGGTGAGATCGGTGTCGATCTTGCGGCCATAATCGGTCTCGATCATCGTCAGGCCGGGGCAGGCGGTTGCCTTGGTGCATTCCAGGCAGTTTTCGCAAACCTCCGGCGTGATGTTCATGTGCGATTTTTTCGGGAGATAGCCGTGCTCCCGGGCGATTTTGCGCTCTTCCTTTTGAACGGTGCGCTGGCGGGTGATGCCGCATTCTTTGTCGGCGATGACGACCTTCACGCCGTCGCGGAGGATGGTCGATTCCAGCGTCTCTTTGTATTTGGAGCGATCGGCGGGCGAAAGTTTTTCAACCGTCAGCGGGCTCGTGCCAGCCATTCCGCGGCAGATCTGGTCGATCTCCTGAATGTACGAACGATTGCCCAGCACATCGAGTTCGGTGCCGGCGTGTTCCTGATGGCCGGTCATCGCGGTCGTTTTGTTTTCCAGAATGATGTAAGTGATGTCCTGCCCGGTCTTGATGGAATTGCTGATGGCGACCTGGCCGGAATGGAAGAACGTTCCATCGCCCATGAAAACGATCTGCTTGTTGTTGATGAACGGATCGATGCCCGAGCCGGTGCCGCCACCCAGGCCCATGCCGCTGTAATTGTGCATGAGCTGCTCGGTCGGCGGGAACATGAGCATCGTGTAGCAACCGGTATCACCGTGCGCGACCAGATCGACCGGGGCGCGGTGATGATGCTTTTTCATGTACTCGGGGTCCGCGAGATTCTTGCGGACCTCGAGCAAAACCGAAGAACTATCCCGATGCGGGCAACCCGGGCAAAACGTCGGCGTGCGCGCGGCCAGTTTCTGATTGAACACCGCCAACTTCGGCCGACTGGCTTTGCGGAGGCGATCCAGTTCAGTCGTCAACCGTCCATTGCGGCGATCGGGGGCAATCTGTTCCGTTTGCTGGAGCAGGGGGATGATTCGCTGGGCGAGCACCGAAAAATTCAGCCCGCGCGATTCGGGAATTCCCTCGCTGCCATCGGGGAAAACCTTACCAAACAACCGGCCGGCCAGATCTTTGGCTTCTTCCATGGGCAATGCGTGGAACAATCCGTCGCGGATATTTTTTTCCAGGAATCCCCGCCGCTCTTCGATCACGATCATGTTCAGGCAGTGCCTGGCGAAATCCCGAACCATCGACACATCCGCCGGGTAGCTGAGGCCCATGCGAAGAATCGGGAAAACTCCGGTGAGTCCCAGATCGGCGAGCACATGCTGCAAATACGGTCCGGCCATGCCGGTGACGATGAATCCAAGCGCCGCCGGGCTGCCGGCATCGGCGCTGGTGGCGGGGAAAATACGATTGATCCCCAATTTTTTCGCCGCCGCCATCGTCTCGGCAAATCGCTGGGGGAAAAGCAATTCGCGCTGCCAGGTGCGCGGCGGGAGCAGGACTTTTTCCAGATCGATCCGTGCCGTCTCCAGCGTTGTTTTGTGTTTGGTGTTGAGTGAAGGAAATTGATTGGGCCGGCACAGCACCGTTCCACCGCCGTCGGCCTGGGCGACGGTGACGATGTATCCGATGTACAAACCGGCCGCGCGCGACAGGGTGAAGCAGAGATTCACCCAATCCTTCAATTCCTGCGGCGTCCCCGGCTCAACGACGGCCATGCGGAGATGCTCGCAGAGGAATCGGCTGTCGGCGGGGACTTGCGTGCTGTCGCACCAGGGGTCTTCGCCAAAGACGATCACTGCCCCGCCATCGGGATGAGCGCCGGCGAGATTGCCCAAGGCAAGCGCATCGGAGGCAACGTGTCCGCCGACACTTTTGAATACGCACATCGAGCGCATCGCCGCCATCTGGCTGCCGTTGACGGCCGCGACGCCCAATGCTTCGTTGTTGGCTTGGAAGGCGCGGACCCCTTTTTCGCGCAGCAAATCAGCTATGTCGCCCATCACATCAAAGAATCCAGCGACAGGAGAACCGGGATATCCGGTAAGAAGATTAACCCCACCCTGGGTTTCCAGAGCCCCTTTGATGAGCAGTTCGTTGCCGGTAAAGATTTCGTGGCCGGAATCGGCCAAAAACCGCGGATCGCTTCCCATAGTCTGTCCTTCCGCGTGCCCCTGATGTGCACCGATTGGCAGACTCAGGGGTCGGCATGGCTTACCCAACAAAAACGTGGGCAGGAGATGCCACTATACACCGCGGCTTAAGAGACTCTTGACCCTGCCGGGAATTTATGGCCGGCAAGATCGCCCGTCGCACCCGCAAAAAGCGGATATTCGGGATTATCGGCATTATATGTTAACCCACAACTGCTATGACGTCCAGAAGAATCGCTCGGGCGCGTGACACTCCCCGCAAGGATTTTCCCCCTCCTCCGGTACTCCGGGGGAGGGTTGGGGTGGGGGCCGAACGTCGATTGCCCCGCGAAAACCCCCACCCTAGCCCTCCCCCGGAGTACCGGGGGAGGGGATGAAGACAACCGGCCAGGAATGCGCGGGCGCGGAAATTATCGGTCCTGCTTCCCGTGCCGGCCTGACACGTAACCCATTCCAAATCCTTAAGTCCCATCGCTTTCATCCCGATTTTCGTTTTGGGGCACCGTGGTTTGCGGCGAGCCAATACGACAGGGAGAAGACCGCGTGTCTCAAGCACAATCAGGCAAATCGGAGAAGAAATACCCCTGGATGATCGCCAGGTGTGCGATTGCGCTTATGTTCCTGGCCGGAACGATTGTGTACCTGGACGATCAATCCAGAGTTCTCAACGAAAACGCCACCAAACTGGCGGCCGAGGACTACAAGGTGGCGGCCAAAGACAGCAGTGACGATGTTTACCGCATGTTTGACCGCATTCGCGCCTGGATGCATCTGACCGCAGGTTTCGCCACCAGCGAGATTGATGATCCGGACTTCCGATTCGACGCGCAAAGAATCTTTCTCAACATGCACTACCGGATGTCGGTGCAAACGCTTCTGGTCATGGTCGACGCCCCCGCCGGCAGCGGCTTAGAACCGCGATTGTTTGTCTTTAAGCCGGACGATATCGACATCGGATGGACGGATGTTCCAGAACAAGTGCGCCTGGCGTTGCAGACTCACGACAGTTATTTGCAAAACCGGTATCCCAGCCTCAAGGGGACAGAAGGGGAAGAATCCCCGGCGGTTTCCAGCCCGATTAATCTAACCGCTTCCAACGCGCTCCCGTCGTCCGACCAACCCTCCACTGACGATATCTTTTATTCCGAGCCGTTCTACAGCACTGATGGAAACATGCGAGGAATTGTCGCGACGATCATTCCTTCCGAAGTTCTTCGTCGATCATTGCAGGATGGAAATCTGGTGCTGACGCAGCCGGCCAGCGGCTATTTGCTCACCGCCAAAGACGTCAGCGCCTCGGAGATGCGCGGCATCAGCGAAATGCGACAAGGGCAGATACCCGCGGGCTTCGCGTTCTCCGAGAAAATCCCCTGCCCGATCACCGACGCTCAACCGTGGTATGTGTTGTCGGCCGTGCCGGATGACGTTTTCTATGCCAGCAAGGATTTCAATGTGGTCCAGCAGCAGACGCGAAATCTGCTGCTGGGCGGCACATCGATCAGCATTCTCCTGATCGCGATTTTTTGGCTCCTGACCACCAGCCGCCAACGGGCACTGCGGCTGGCCCAGGAGATCACCCGCGATCTGGCCGTCGCCAAGGAGGCGGCTGAATCCGCCAGCAGAGCCAAGAGCGAATTTCTGGCGCGGATGAGCCATGAAATCCGTACTCCGCTCAATGGCGTGGTCGGAATGATCGACGCGCTGGAGGCGGGCGGCCTGAACGAATCCCAGCGACGTTACGCCCGCATCGCTTCCGACTCTGCCGCGTCACTCACCAACGTCATCAACGACATCCTCGATTTTTCCAAGATCGAGGCCGGTAAAATCGACATCGAGTCCATCGACTTCGACACGCACGAACTGGTGAACGATCTGGTGGGGTTGTTCGGTCCCGTGGCGGCGAGACGAAAACTGGCTCTTACATGCTTCATCGATCCCAATGTTCCGCGCAGATGCATGGGCGATCCCAATCGAATCCGCCAGGTGCTCACCAATCTGATCAACAACGCCTTGAAATTTACAGAACAGGGGATTGTCACCGTCCGCCTGGACCTGGAGCGCCAAGAAGGCCAGCGGGTCACGATCCGCTTCTGCGTGCAGGACACGGGCGCTGGAATACCCGCTAACCGGCTGGATCGGCTCTTCAAGAGCTTCTCGCAGGTTGACAGCTCGACCACGCGAAAATTCGGCGGAACCGGCCTGGGCCTGGCGATCTCCAAACGCCTCGTGGAATTGATGGGCGGCCAGATCGGTGTGGAGACCGAGGAAAACCTGGGTTCGATGTTTTACTTCACGCTGGGCCTCATCGTCGCCGCCGATTTACCAAACCGACAAAGCAAACCCACTTCCGCCCAGACCGCCGCCCAAGCCGAACTTCTGCGGGGCTTGCACCTGCTGGTTGCTGAAGACAACGAGATGAACCAGTTCGTGACCGAGGAACTGCTCAAGCGTGCGGGCTGCACGTGTGACATTGTCGCCGATGGGGTCAAAGCGGTCGCGGCCGTGAAGAGCCAACGCTACGACGCCGTCCTCATGGATTGCCAGATGCCGAACATGGATGGATGGGAAGCATCGAGGCAAATCCGGCTTTACGAGAAATCCACCCCCGGCGCCCGGCGAATTCCCATCATCGCCCTCACCGCCGAGGCCGTTGCCGGCGACCGTCAAAAATGTCTTGCCGCTGGCATGGATGACTATGCCTCCAAGCCGATTAACGCTCAGGAACTGTTCGCCACCATCGCATCGTTGGCGGGCACGCCTGCAACACCGTCCAAATCTCCGCAGGCCCTGCCGCCTCCGGCGGTTCCAATGCCCGCCCCGTTTGACGTGGCTTCGCTCCTGCAGCGTTGCATGGGCGATCGCAGTTTCGCGCAGCAGACGTTGGAATTGTTCTCCAGCCGATCGCTGGAGGAATTACAGGATTTGAGCGGCGCCGCGGCGCAGAAAAACACCGCCGAAATCAGACGTTTGTCCCACAATCTCAAAGCCATCGCCGCGCACGTGGCCGCTGAGCCGATGCGTCGGCTGGCGATGGAAATCGAAGATGCCGGCGCCCGTGCCGATCTGCATCTGATCTCCGAACAGTTGCAGCGTCTGGAGACCGAGATTCGCCGCTGCACCGCGTTCGTGCCGGAGGCGATTCGAAAAGTCGCCAGTATTTAGTTCGAATCAAAGGGGATAACCATGCAGGTCCTGCTTGTTGATGATGACGATTTCGCTCTGGAAGTGCTGGACGCCACGCTCTCGCGCATGGGGTTCTCGGCCATCAAGGTCCATGACGGCGCCGAGGCAATGGAAGTTTTGCGCCGGGGCGAAATCCGCCTGGTGGTCACCGATTGGGAAATGCCGGGAATGAACGGCGTGGACCTCTGCCGCGCCATCCGACGCGAGGACCTTTCCGGTTACATCTACATCATCATGCTGACCGGCCGCGAGGGAGCCAAGCAACGGCTGGAAGGCCTGTGCGCGGGGGCGGACGATTTTCTCAACAAGCCGCTCGACCCCGAGGAATTGCTGGTTTGCTTGAAGACCGCGGAGCGAATTCTCTCGCTGGAGACGCGGGATTTGGCGCTCTTCGCCCTGGCCAAGCTGGCCGAAAGCCGCGACTCCGAGACCGGCGCACACGTCGAGCGCGTGCAGTCCTACGCCCGGATCATCGCACAAAACCTCTCGCCGGAAACCCGCCGCCAGCACAACGTCGATGATGAATATATCCGCCTCTTGCATCAGACCAGCGCATTGCACGATCTGGGCAAAGTCGGAATCCCCGATGCGATCCTGCTCAAACCCAGCAAGCTGACGCCAGACGAATACGCTATCATCAAGACGCACACCATCATCGGCGCTCAAACTCTCGAGGCGGCGCTGACGCGATTCCCCAACGCCCGATTCCTTCAGATGGCGCGCGACATCGCTCTGTATCATCACGAAAAATTCGATGGATCAGGCTATCCCCACGGATTGGCCGGCGAACAAATTCCGCTGTGCGCCCGCATCGTCGCGGTGGCGGATGTGTACGACACCGTCACCTCCCGCCGGGTTTACAAAGAAGCCGCTTCGCACGAGCAGGCCGTGGAAATTATTGTTCGCGAGCGCGGAGGACACTTCGATCCCGAAGTTGTCGATTCCTTCCGTCGCAGCGAATTGCAGATCGTGTCCACGTCGGATCGTCTGCGGGATGTTTGCCTGCTTCCCTCAGCCCCGGCCAGTTTGGCCGATCTGCCGCAGGGCGATCTGGGTGTCGCCAATCCCTGCAAAATTCTTCTGGTTGAGGATGATCCGCTCATTCTCAAACAATTGATCCAGATCATCGGCGCGACCGGCGAATCGCTGCTATGGGCGCACAACGGCGGGGCGGCCTTAAGAATCATGTCCGAACAACGGCCGCGCCTGGTAGTTTCCGATTGGGTGATGGAAGGCGGCGACGGCGTGGAACTCTGCCGGCGCATTCGGGAAATGGACAGCGAGAACCCCGTGCATTTCATCATGCTCACCGCCCACTCCGAGCGGAAGCGGCTGCTGGAGGCGTACCGCGCCGGCGTGGACGACTTCCTCGCCAAGCCCTTCGACCCGGAAGAACTGCTGGCGCGCGTCCGGGCCGGGCTGCGCATCACCCGGCTTCGAGAAGACCTGCTCAAGAGAAGCGTCGGCTCGCAAGCGCTCAATTCGCATTTGGCGCAGCTCAACAGCCGGCTGGAACGCCTGAGCATCACGGATGAGCTCACCGGCGCTTTCAATCGCCGCCATGCTATGATGAGACTCGAAGAGCAGTGGGACCTCTCCTGCCGATACAACCGGCCGCTGACCATCGCCATGATCGACATTGATCATTTCAAGAATATCAACGACACCTTCGGCCACGACGGGGGAGATGTGATCCTCCGGGATGTGACGCGGATTCTGCGGGATTGCACGCGCGGGACCGATGCCCTGTGCCGGGTGGGCGGCGAGGAATTCATGATCGTCTTCCCACAACAGACCGCCGCCGAGGCGATGGTCGTCGCCGAGCGCTGCCGGGCGGCCATGGCCGCGGCGGAATTTTCCGTGGGCAACCAGCGCACGCAAACGACGATCAGCGTCGGCCTGGGCGCCCGCGAAAATGGAATGACGCAGTTTACCGATGTATTGAAAGCTGCTGACGATGCGCTCTATGCCGCCAAGCGCGCCGGACGAAATCGCGTGATCTGGGCGGATCGAATCGAGGATAAGAACATCATGCAAACCGTACAAAATGAAAAAGCTCAGGCGGCAATCGATGCGACCGGCCGGCCACCGGTGGACTGGGATGCGGTCGTCAAACGCTGCGGCGGGGATCCGAAATTCGCCGACAAAGTCGTCGATCGCTTCGCCAAGCAAGCGATTGGAGAAGTGGCGAAGATTGAGGCAGCGCTGGCGGCAGTCGACGCCGAGACGGTTCGCCGTGCCGCGCACTCGCTCAAGAGCATGGCCGCCTACGTTGCCGCCGATGCCGCCTCGGCGTTGGCCAAACAGATCGAAGACCTCGGCCGGGAGAATCGGCTTGCCGACGCCCTGCCACTGGTTGCGCAATTGCGAACCCAGATCGAACTAGCAACCAATTGGATTCTGACCAATCGCATCGCCGCCACCGCGGCATAAGCCCGGAATCTCGGCGGGGTACTATTCGGATTTTCATGGAGCCAACGCCGAGTTGGGGTATCATGTCCGGCATGTGGAGCCGCATCCTCACCGGCGTTTTCGCATGTATCTCGGTGCTGCTGTTCTTCCGCTTCCCCAATCCCGACACATTCATTCTCTGCTGGGCCGGCCTGATGGTCGTCGCCTGCTGGTGCGAAGCGATCTGGGAAAGATTCCCCAAGCCAGGATTCGATTCCGCCCCCCACTGCCCCAATTGCGGGTATGACACCCGCGCCACCCCCCATCGCTGCCCCGAATGCGGCTTGCCGCTGCTGGAACAGGCGGATTCGATGTTCCCCGGGCGATACGGTTCGGTCTCCAATCTTCGGCCTTAAAATACGCGATGAAAGACCCCAAATCATATGTTTACGTCATCGAACGCGCCGAAGACGGCTCATACTGGGCCTATCTACCTGACCTGCCCGGCTGCGCAACCACTGCAGAAACACCCGAGCAAGTCGAACGGCAACTACACGAAGCCGTCGACCTTTATCTGAGCTATTACCACGAGCGCGGCCTCCCCCCGCCACCCCCGCAAGCACGCGTCGGCACGCTCACGGCCGCTTGAGAATTTCCGTTCCCCCTTCAAATCCAAAAAATAATTCCCAGAATCCAGGGAATATTTTAGGGTTTAGTTTGTACTATACAATAGCCGAACATGCGTACCGCCACAACCACCAATGTCCAATGTTACGGAATGTTACACAATGTTACGTTTACCCCCCCCCCTCCCCCCCGGTTTAGCGTCGCCGGCCTCGGCGACCCGATCGGTCGGAAACGTCACAACTGCCAAAAGTGGCGGAAAAAATGCAACAAAATGCAACAGATTGCAGCGCTTAGGGGGGGTGTCAGAAAGTGGATCAGTTGACCAGTAGAACAGCAGAACTTGGAGAATTGGGTGATCCCAATCCGCCCGAGGCCGTTCGACTTCGCTCACGGCAGGCCGGGCGGGCTAAACGTGATGGGTCAATCCGCGCCGAGTCCCGATCCGGGGGCGAGAACCTCTGGCTCCTTGGCCGCGACAGCGGGGGCGAACTTGGTTTCCGGTCCGGTGGCGCGAATTTCCAGAGCCGTGGAAATAATCTGCGCCTCTTCGGCATCGGAAACTTTCTTGGAACCCACCGCCGGACTGGCGGCTTCGTCGCGGCCGATGTACGTCAACGTCGCCGTCTCCGGCAGCATTGGCGTCAACCGATCCGACATGAACATCCACGCCCCGCGGTTGCGCGGCTCTTCCTGAACCCAGCAAATCTCCGCCGCCTTGTTGTACTTGGCCAAAATCGCCTGCAATTCCTTCTGCGGATACGGATAAAGCTGCTCGACCCGCACGATCGCCACATCCTCAACCCCGGCGTTCTTCCGGGCCGTCTCCAGGGCGAAATAAATCCGGCCGCTGCAAAGCAAGAGTCGATGCACCCGTTCGCGGGGCGGATCGCGCGGATCGTCCACCACGAGCTGAAACGCCCCTTCTGTCAATTCCGGCAGAGTGGACACCGCGTCGCGCAGATTGCTCTTGGGCATCATCAGCACCAGCGGCTTGCGGAATTTCCGCAGCATCTGCCGCCGAAGCACATGGAAATATTGCGCCGGCGTGCTGGGGTAAACCACCTGAATATTGTTCTCGGCACAGAGCGAGAGGAATCGGTCCAGATAGGCGTAGGAATGCTCCGGGCCCGATCCTTCGTAGCCATGCGGCAGCAGCATCACCAGGCCGGACATCTTCTGCCATTTGGTCTCGGCGGCGACGATAAATTGGTCAATGATCGGCTGGGCCATGTTCACGAAATCGCCGAACTGGGCTTCCCAAACCACGAGATTGCGCGGGTCGGCGGAACTGAAGCCATATTCAAACCCGAGCACGGCCAGTTCCGAAAGCATCGTGTTCACAAAAATAATCGGGGCCTGGTTCTCGGAGATATTGGCCAGCGGCACGTATTTGTCCCCGGTGTTGTAATCCCGCAACGCCGCATGGCGATGGGAGAAAGTACCGCGCTGGGCGTCCTGTCCGACAAATCGAATCGGCGTTCCGCCGAGCACGAGGCTGCCCAATGCCAGCATTTCCGCCCCGCCCCAGTCGATCGGGGCCTTGCCCTGGGACATTTCAAGCCGCCGGTTCATCAGCCCCTTGAGCTTGGGATGAATGGTGAATCCTTCGGGCAACTTGCTGATCCCGTCGCCAACCTTCCGAAGTATATCAGCGGGCACCTTGGTGACAGCCGACCAATCCGATCCGGCCCGGCTGATGTCCTTCCAGACGCCGCCAAAGGTCTGGACAACCGGCCGCTGGTGCCGCTCGCGCGAATTTTCCAACGCCGTGTCGAGAACGGCGCGGGCATCGGCCTTCATTGTCTCGAATTCCTCGGCAGTGATCTTGCCAGCCTCGATGAGCTTCCTGGCGTAAAGATCGCGCACACTCGTCTTGGAAGCGATTTCCCGATACATCACCGGCTGGGTGAAACTGGGCTCATCCGATTCGTTGTGGCCGTTTTTGCGGTAACTCCAAAGGTCGATCATCACGTCGCAGTGGAACTCCTGTCGGAAAGCAATCGCCAGGCGAGCCGCATGGACGCAGGCCTCGGGGTCGTCGCCGTTCACATGGAAGATCGGAGCCTGAATCATCTTGGCGACATCGGTGGGATACGGCGTAAACCGCCCCTGCCTTGGCAATGTCGTGAAGCCGATCTGGTTGTTGACGATCAGGTGAATTGTCCCGCCGGTGCGGTAATACGGAAGCTCGGAGAGGCCCAGGGTTTCGTGGACGATTCCCTGTCCGCAGAACGCCGCATCGCCGTGCATCAGGATCGGCACGACGCGAATGCGGTGGGCGTGGTCGCCGAGATAATTTTGCTTGGCGCGAACGATGCCGACCACGACCGGATCGACCAACTCGAGATGGCTGGGATTGTAACTGAGGGCAATGTGGACGTTTTTGCCGTTGATCTCACGATCCTGATTGAAACCGAGGTGATATTTCACATCGCCATCGCCGTCGGATCGGCTCAGACTGCCGTCGAATTCGGCCAGAATCGTCTCGTAGGGTTTGTTCAGGACGTGGGCCAGGACGTTGAGCCGTCCGCGATGGGCCATGCCGATCACGACTTCGATGACACCCAGATTGCTGCCGTCTTCAATCAGCGAATTGACCAGTGGGATCAGGGACTCCGTGCCTTCCAGGCCAAATCGCTTTTGCCCCTGATGTTTGACGGCCAGAAAATCCTCAAAGCCCTGGGCCGCCACGAGTTGGTAAAGAATCTCTTTGCTCTCTTCATCGGTCAGCGTCGGCTTGTTGAGATTCGGCTCCATGCGTTCCAGCAGCCAGTCGCGCTGGGCTTTTTCGGAGATATTGGTGAATTCCACGCCGATAGTGCTGGAATAGGTGGTGCGAAGTTTGGCGATCAGATCACGGAGCGTGCCATCGGTGGTTCCGCGGAAGTCGCTTTGGGTGACGCGCTTGTCCAGATCGGCTTCGCTGAGACCGAATTGACTGAGGTCCAGCAGCGGATGGGTTTCCCGGTTGTGACCGAGCGGATCGAGATTGGCGATCAGATGGCCCAGCTCGCGGTAGGTGTGAACCAGGTTTTTGACCTCGACTCCCGCGCGGGCATCGGTTGGCTCGGGGGCGCGGTCGCCGTCGAAGGCGCCGGCCAGCGTGTCGAGTGTGCCGCCGGCAGCCTCGAATCCGGCAAAGAACGCCTGCCAATAGGCGTCCACGCTTTTCGGATCGCTGTGATACTGCTGGTACAGACGATCGATGTAATCGACATTTTCCCGGTTTACGAAATCCATCGCATGCATAGACGGTTCCAGTTGGGCCCGGCCTGGGATTACCCCGTGAGAGGAATTACCCATCACATTATAGTCGGCACTGAGGGCATCGGTCCCTCCTGTGCGGATGCTACAATTTACCTTTTGCCCCGGCGTCTTGCCAGATGCAATGCGGGGAAAGCCGAGGCGCCGCAATGCCTTATATCGTCAGTGGTTATGGGTTTATGTCAATTTTGGCAGCGGCTGGTTTTTGAGATTGGACATGGCGTAGAATGATTGTGTGGCGCGAAGATTGCATTTCGCCGATGTTCGTAAAAGGGGCTGGCCTTGAGTTGGATGAAACATGTCAGCAAAACTGATTTGTCCTGATTGCGGTGGAATCGTGGGGGCCACGGAGGCAACCGAAGATGGTTCCCCCTGCACCTGCTTTCAGTCCGGCAGCACGAATCACGAGACCGAACAGTTCGTGACGGCCCAGTCGGTTCCCGATTTGTCGCCGGCCGAGGCGCCGGGGCCGCCGGCGGCGAAGGTTTGCGTTCTTTGCGGCAAGGATGTCACCGGCCGAACGCGGATCAAAGACAGCCGCGGATATATCTGCGGTGCCTGTGCCCAGACCGAAAAACAGGCCGCCAAGTCAGGCCCGCGCTGTGCCGACTGCAACCGATCGGTGCCGGCCAGCGGACTTTATGATTACGAGGGTTTGAAGATTTGCCAATTCTGCCGCGACGACCGCGTCGCCGCCGCCAAACGCGAACGGAAATTCGGCGGCGTCAAGAGCAAGGCTTATACCGAGGATCAAAAGAAGCAGTTGCTCCTCCTCGTTGGAGCCCTGGGCGTGCTGCTGCTGATTATCGTGCTACACCATTTTAAACTACTCGGATCATTCTTCTAATTCTCCACGGATGCCGCTGCTTCTCTTCAAACGTGAATTTTATGATGCGATCCGACGGGGCGACAAAACCACCACGCTGCGCCGATGGAAATCGCCGATTGTCGCGGCCGGCAATCGGGTCAACTCCCCGCGCGTCGGCTGGCTGCGAATCCTGGCGTGTGATCGGGTGAAGCTCGCCAATCTCAAATCCGCCGACGCCAGGGCCGATGGATTTGAATCTCTCTCAGCCCTGCACGAGACGCTGAGCCGGATTTATCCGGATCAGAAAGGGGACGGGAAATCCTGGTATCGCGTGGAGTTTGAATTGGAAAAATCGCCCGAATTGGCAGAGTTAAAAGAAAAACCGCTGAAGCGCGATGTCGATCGTGCCCGCCTCGCCCAGCGCATCCGGGCCGCGCTTGACAAGGCCGTGCGGCGAAGCCGATCATTGGTTCTGCTATGAGCACCGTCGTTTTGCTGCAACATTCCCCCGTCATGGGGCCGGGCCGAATCATTCCGATCTTTCGGGATTTCGGAATTCCGGTGCATATCCGCCGGCTCCATCAAGGCGATGAAATCCCAACGGACCTCGACGAGTTGCGAATGCTCATCGTCCTTGGCGGGCCGATGGGAATCTCCGACATTGGCAACTCGAAATATCCCTTCCTTGAAAAAGAAGTGGAAGTGATCAAGCGGATCATCGCGGCGGATCGACCGTTTCTGGGCATCGGACTTGGCGCCCAGCTTCTGGCACATGCCGCCGGAGCGAAAGTGCATCTCAATGCCAAGCCCGGGCCAAAGCCCGAAGATCCACCGACGCCGATACCGGAGTTCGGCTGGGGTCCGGTGACGTTTCCATTCCCCGGCGGAACCGAGCCGGTGGTCATGGGCCTGATGGACGGCGCAATGATGTTCCATTGGCATTACGACACGTTCGACCTGCCAAAACTTCCCGCTCCGGCGAATCATCCGCCGCCGCCAGCCCCCCCGCCGCCGAGCGGCATCGCGCTGCTAAGCTCAAGTAAGCTCTGCAAGAATCAGGCTTTCCGTTTCCGCAACCGGCTGTTCGGATTCCAGTATCATTTTGAATTCACCGAGCCTGATCTCGACGGCCTGGTTGCCGCGGGAAAAGATGAATTGATCAAGATTCTCGGACCTAATGGCGATAGAAATGTTCGGAATGATACAACGAAGAACTATCCAACCTATGCACGGCTTGGGGATCGCTTGGTGAAGAATTTTGTCCAGTTCTTGCGGGTGTATTAACGGTTTTGGCTCGGCCTGACATCCAAAGCTGTTGATGGTTATAATCCTCGCTCGCCTTCCATGCCTTTTTTGTCGGATTATTTTCGTCGCAGGAGAAACCGGCCGTTCGTTCGGCCCTGGGCTTTGGCCACGCCAATCGTAGTGCTGCTCGTCTGTCTGCCGCTGCTGCGTCCATTGCGGCATCCGGGGCAAAGTTCGGTCGACGAGGATTTACGTCTGGCTACGATCTCCGCATTTGTCGAACACCAATCGGGACCGGAAGCATATTTGCCGGCTCGAATGTCCATCGACGACGCCGACATCGACATCCATCGCCATGTCATCCGCGTGGATGGACATCTCTACAGCGACCAGCCGCCCATGCTCGCCTTCCTGCTCAGTGGACCGTACTGGATCATGCACTTCATGGGTTATCACCTGCGGGAAAACTCGGTGCTGGTTCCGTACATTCTGACATTGCTCGGATCGACCTTGCCCGCCGCGGCCGTTGGCGGATTGGTCTATCGCATGGCCCGCATTTTTGAACTTCGCCGGCAGTGGCGATGCGCGCTGGCGGCAGCGGTGGTTTTCGGGACCGGATTGATCAGCTACGCCGTCGTGCTCAACGCCCATGTGCCGGCTGCGGCGCTGGTCATGGGATCGGTCGGGTGTGTGGTGCATCTGCTGGGAAGCAAGAATCCCAATCGCGGCGGCGGATGGATCGTGTTGTCCGGAGCGTGCGCGGCGCTGGCGGCGACGATCGACTTGCCGGCCGCCGTGTTCCTGGTGCTCATGCTGTTTGTGGTCGCCGCATTGCCGCTGTCGATGCCGCTGCGATTGGGCGCGGTGATTCTCTATATCCTCGGCGCCGCGGGACCGATTCTGTTGCATGCCACACTCATGGCCCCACTGACCGGCGATCTGCTGCCCGGCGCGTTGCACCAGCGGCTGCTGGAATATCAGCCGCCGGCCGTGGTGGTGACTGAAAACGATGATCCCTATGCCGATGAAGATGCGCCGGCTCCGCCGGGATTTTGGCAGCGCGCCGGCTGGGGAATGGATCGACTGGTTGCGGTGCTCATGGGAGATCACGGATTGCTCGTGCATTTCCCGGCTGTTTTACTGGGCGCGGCGGGCATGTTGGCGGTCATGCATCGGCATTGGCCGGTCTCGATCAAAGCGCTCGCCGCGGCCAGCGCGGCGGCGATTCTATTGGGCCTGCTCGCATTCGTCCCGATCCGTCAGGGAACCGCAACCGCCGGCTTCGCCAATCGCTGGCTGATGGTGTTTCTGCCAATCCTGCTATTCTGGGCCGGCGCGTGGCTGCGCCGACCGCATCGCCCGCTAATCTGGGCGGCGGCGGCGTTGCTGCTGGCGTTCAGCATTATCGTCTCGCTGATCGGCACCACCGATCCGATGCCGCGCGACGGTTACAACGGCTACACCGCGTTGGCCGCCTGGCATAACATGTTCAACAATCCCACCCCACCACCGCCCCCGACCGCAATGGCGGGATAAAAAATTCAGATAAAGGGGACACGATTCAGATAAAGGGGACACGACCCTTTATATAAAGGGTCGTGTCCCCTTTAAAAGAAGAACCGCCGGCGCGGGAATCGTCAGCGATCTAATTCGTCGTTTTAAGCGGAGAAATGGGAAGTCTTCTCATTCGCATCGCGCTTCACACTTTTCGTGCCCGCCTGGATTTAAACTTAATCCCCGCCGCCGATCGTGCCGCCGTGTAACTGCCGAACAGCCGCACCGCCGCGCCGTACAGCGCGGGGTGCTGGCGGCGTATGCGCGTGTCGGACATCGACTGCCCGGATCGCGCCTCCGATTTGATCGCGCGAATCACCGAAGATTTATCCCAAATTTTTCGCCGGCGGATTTTTTCCGGATCGAGCCGAGCGGCGCGTAGGGCCGCATCGAACGAGCTGAAATGCCGCAGCGCCGCCGCGTGCAGGCCGGGATCATCCGATTGCAACGCCCCGCTACTCATCTCCTCGCCATCCTGAAATCGTTGCCGCAAATCAAACGCAATCGTGTTGCGATCCCATCGGCGATAGAGCGCCACATCATCGCCATCCACGCCCGCCGCCTGCAAGGCTCGCACCCATTGCCCGAAGAGACGTTTTTGCAGCGACGCGAACGCCGCCTTGCCAAGTTCGTCTCGGCGTTTGATGACGGCCGACCAATTCAGATTATCCCCCCTTCGCCGCGCCGACTTGATGATGGCAATGATATTCTTCCGCGTCCATCGTGGCCGGCGAAGAACAGCCGCGTAATCAATGCCCGCCTGCTGCACGGCGCGGCGATACGATCCAAAGTGATACGCCGCCGCCGACACCAGCGATTGCCGCGACTTCGCCAGCCGGTTGTAGGACATTTCCTTGCCGGATTGATGCAGCCGCGCCAGTTCTTTGAGAATCCCGCTCTTGGTCCAGACCATGAAGGCCCCAACTATTGCGCGGGGCCTGCAAAAATACAAGTTGCTACCGATTCTGAAATTCGATTACGCCGAACTTGGAAATGCGATTATTTGCCATTACAATCCGCCACCTGAATGGAGGCATCTGATGCGTGGAATGGCGACAGTGGTATGCGGCTTGTTGGTCTGTCTGGGGACGCTCGTCCTTTCGGGGTGCGCCTCGGCGACGGTGGGAACTCCCATCGATAAATCCAAGGTCGATACGATTCAAAAAGGCGTGACGACACGCTCGCAGGTTGAAGCGATGTTCGGCACGGCGTCGAATGTCGCGGTGCTGGACGACGGCCGACGACAACTGACATACGTCTATGCCAACAGCGATGTGAAGTGTGACGTCGATACCTACATCCCCATCTGGGATATTTTCTCTTCGCATGCCCACGGCACAACATACACGCAAACACTGCAAGTGATCGTTCGCAAAGACAGCGACATCGTGGACGACTACGAATACTCAGACAAGACGCAGCAGATTGTGACATCCTCCGGCATCTTAGGTTCCGGAACGACGGCGACCACCGTCCCGAGCACACAACCTTCATGAGAATCTGAATCAGTCTCCTAATTCATCGAGCATTTGTTTCGCCGGCGCGAAATCGGGATTCAGCCGCAGGGCGGTCTGGTATTGCTGGCGTGCTTCATCCGTTTTGCCCAGCAAGCGAAGTGCCTGGCCGTAATTGAAATGATAGTCATATCGATCGGGATTCGCGGCGATGGCGGCGGCGTAATGTTCCAGCGACATATCCGGACGATGAAAGTGAAAACACTGCGCGTTCGCCAGGTTGTATTGGGCATCCGCTAATCCCGGATTAAATTTGACTGCCATCAGATATTCGTACTGCGCGGATGGGAAATTTCCCTGCTTTTCCAGCACCACGCCGTAGTTGAAATGCGCCTCGGCGTTTTGCGGATCGATGGAAAGCGCGTCGAGAAAACACTCCATCGCCGCGGGAAGATTGTTCTCCTCGATGTACAAAAGGCCCAGGCTGTTTCGCACCGGAACCGCATTGGGATCCAATCGAATCGCCTTGGCGAATTCATCTTCGGCGCCGTTCAGGTTGTTGTCGTATTCCAGGACGATGCCCCACTTCCAGTGGGCCACGCCTTCGTTGGGGGCGAGTTCCAACAATTTGGCGTAACAGCGGCGCGCGTCGGGCCGATCGTTCCGGTCGGCGTATTCATCACCGAGATTGCCCCAGACCATCCAGGAATTGGGATTGTGTTTCTCGGTATCCCACCAGAGCGTGAGTGAGTCACGATAAACCCAGCCGCGCGAAAAACTCAGGGCGACCAGCGGAATCACGATGACCATCGCCGCGCGCCCGAGAAGGCGATTGAGAATCGCCGCGACGAGTACGATCAATCCGATGCAGGCAACATAGACATAATGATCCGCGACAAACGTGTAGCGCATGGGAAACACGTTCACAAATCCCAGCGCCGGCATGAGGGTTCCGATGAAAAAGAGCGCTGCGACCAGCGGCCCGCGGCCGATTTCTTTTCGCAGCAACCAAAGCACTAAGATCGCTGCGGCGACGGCGATGGGAAATAGAATCATCATCGGCCGGGCCGAGAGATTCATCCCCTCCCAGCGCGGATAAACGAACGACAGCGGATGCGGCCAGAGGAATTTGGCGACGTAAAACCAAACCGCGCGCCCGGCGATGAGGAAACGGTCGATCAGCGAAAAATCCCATTCCGGGCCGGAAGCGCCGACATGGGTTCGCTCCAGCGTCGCGGTGAGATCGGCGGAAATAAACCCGATGACAAAAAACGGCAACAGCGGCAGAACATCGCGCCAACCAATTCCGTCGTGTTTCCAGTAAACCAGCAGCAGAATCGCCGCCGGCAGCGAACACGCGACCGACTTGCTCAAGAGCGCAGCCACGAACAGCAGCAGCGACAGCGCGTACATTCCCCAGCGGGAGGAATCCCGATCCAAATCCTCGCCTGCGAAATTCAGATATGCGTGAATCGCCAGCAGGTAGAATACGGTGGAGAGAACATTTTTTCTCTCCGTGATCCACGCGACGGATTCGACTTGCATGGGATGGACCGCGAAGATCGCCGCCGCCAGGAATGCCGCGGGAATTTTCAGCCGTAATAAAAGTCGCCAAAGCAGAATCGCCGCCAGCGCGTGCAGGGCGATGTTGTCGATGTGATACCCGCGCGGCGAAAGCCCCCACAAATGAAACTCGATCCAGAACGTCGTGTGGACCAGCGGATAATATTGCGGGATGGAAGTCGGATCGATCCAGATTCGCGCCAGGCCCGGCAGATCGCGCAAATCGGTATTTTTGACGACATGCTGCGGATCGTCCCAGATGAATCCGCCGGATTGAATGACCGGCCAATAGGAAATGACGACCAGCCCCAGCAAAATGGCAGCGGGCCACCAGCGATTTGGCGTGGCGAGCGTCAGATTGTCGGGGCGATTGGCGTCGGAAGGCATCTTTTTAGCGTTCCTAACATTCTCCCCTGCCGACACGACTAAATGCAACCGCCGAGACGCCGAGAGCGCCGAGACAGACGCCGAGGTAAGAAAAATGCATTTAACCACGGATTACACGGATGCGCACGGATAAATTCAAGAGAAATTTTAGTTCTTATCCGTGGCCATCCGTGTAATCCGTGGTCAAATTGTCTTCTCTGCGTTTGTCTCGGCGCTCTCGGCGTCGAAGAATCTCGCGGGAATTGGGATAGTTTAACCGCGCGCGGGCATCGGGATATGAGAGAAACTCAAATCCAACGTGCTCGTTGCTGATTCGTATCCTGGGAGATTCGACCTGGGCGAGAAAAAAGACGACCGATTTGTGAACGAGTGTTTTGCCGTCGCGGAAGAAGTAGCGGATTTGATGGGCGAATCCATCCAGCAGCTTGGCATCGGCGATCCCCGCTTCTTCGTGCAATTCGCGCAGTGCCGCCGCGCGATCGGTTTCGCCAGTCTCGACATGTCCCTTGGGAAAATCCCAGAATCGCCCGCTATTCAACAGAAGATATTGTCGGCCGGCGGAGTGGTTGCGAAAAACCACAACGCCGGCCGATCGCTCGGAGCGAGCCATTCATGGAGTAAAGCGACTGCGGACAGTGCATGCAAGTATGGTGGCGATGTGCGCGCGAGACGGCTGCTTTTTTCCTCCTCCGGTACTCCGGGGGAGGGGGAAATTTTTGCACCGAGTGTTGCGCTCCCGGCGGCGATATCAGGCCGCGCCGTGGTTGACCAGCGCGAGAATGGCAAACACCACGGCTAGAACGAGAAAGACAAACAGCAGGGTTCGCCCCACTCCCGCGCTCAACCCTGCCAGGCCGCGTGCCCCGATGGCGTAGGCGACCAGCGCGATGATGAAGAAAACCACCGCCAACGAAACCAACCCCGTCGGGAACACCACCGTATCAGCCAGAATCGAAGCAGCGAG
>JBEKUH010000026.1:0-39623 GCA_049515255.1 Tepidisphaeraceae bacterium
AGTCCAGGCCGACGAAAACAGGTACATTGCTCATAATCCGTTGCTCCCTGACGAGACGCTCGTCAATAAAAAATCTGGGCTATCGTTACAGCAACGGACTTTCATTTTCATCCCCATCTCCTCTTCAAATGCAAAGGGGGCGGCGTTTTGGGAAACTTTTTTGATGCCAGCAAGATGCCGCCGCGAACGTCGCCGGGCCAGCCAATGGTGTTCGCAGCGCTAACGCCCCCACGCATTCGAGCCAGCGCCCGTTTGTCGGCGCGGCAACCGTAACCGATAAAAATCTTGTCCCGGAAAATCCAAGTCCATGGGTGCGAATTAATTTGCCAACGATAAATAAGCAGTATGCGACGGAAAAGCGCGACTCAGTGCCGAATGGCGAAATGATCGAATTCGCCGGTGGCGGGAAATACCGTGGAACTCTGGCCTCGAATATAATCCCCCATTCTTCGGGCTACCTCGCCGATCAGGCATTCGATTTCCTGATCTGGGCCTTCCAAAACCAATTCCACCCGGCCATCCGGGAGATTTTTGACGTACCCCTGCACGTTGTAGCGCATGGCCAGATTCTTTACCGTGTATCTAAACCCCACTCCCTGAACCGGACCGCTGAAGTGACACAGCTTACGATGAATCGCTTCATGGGATGTGGAATGAAGCATCAAACCAATATATCGTATCCAGGGCGGGGAACCAACTGAAATATTCTCACATTTCAAACTGCGTCTTCAGTTCGTCATAAGCGATTTTCTGCATGTATTGCTCATAGCCCTGGCTGAGCGTGGCTAAATCTTCGCCGAGATACTGTTCCAGAACAGACTGCACGCCGGCGGGATTCCAGGGGAGATAGGATCGCCGCAGGGAGCCGGTTGGGTCTGCTACGGTTCCGGCGGCGGTGTCGTCGAACAGTTTTTGGAGGCCCGGCCGGAATTTTCCGTTCTCCCCTTCCCACAAATACCGCGCAAATGCCCAGCTTTGGGCGTAAAAAGCCTCGATCTTGATCCCCGGCATGTTCACGACCTTGCCGGCGTCCATTTTCATCAACTGATCCAGAGGAAACAGCTCCCGGGCGTCCATCGCCTTCCGCAGCGACAGGGCACGGGCTGGATTCAGCGACAGATTCCACTGCGGAAGATCGTGATTCCACTCGACGTTTTCATACATGCAGGCCAGGCCTTCTTCCAAAAATGGGGGCAGCCGGCCGCGGAAGTGGCGGTTGACGAATTGATGCCACCCCTCATGGGCGGCCACCGAATAGGTCGAGATGTCGCCGATGTAATACGCCACGTACCAGTCATGAATGGTGTATGCGCCACGGCTGATTTTCAGATAGATCGGCGCGCTCATGCCGGTGTGCTGCTCGGTAAAATTGATCCACTGCACGCGGTCGGAGAACAGGAAACATTTCATCGGGTAATTGGTTGGGGTGACATCCGGCGCCATCGTTCGATAAACGCCGAATGCGCCCTCCATCAATTGTGCCGTTTTTGCCACCAAATCCGGGCGGTCGGTGATGGTGGTGTAGATTTGGTAATGAGCGGTTTGCTCCAAGGTCATCGGCGGGTTTGAATCGGGGACATTTTGCTGAGTGACGACCGTTGCCGTCTTGGGGCCGTACCAATGCGATTCTTCCCCATTCGATGCACAGCCGGCAAGCAAGGCGGTCAGAATTGCGAGGTGACAAAGAGATTTGCCCAAATGGATTGTCTGTCGATCCGACACGTTTTGCCTTTCGAGGAGAGACGAGAGATCAGCAATTAATGACTCTGCACGCGGAACATCATCGGTATCGCAAGCCGCGCCGCAACCGCGGGGCAATCCCATCCGTTGCCGGGATGGTAAAAGAGCCTATACTCCCGGTCATGGCTTCGTCCCATCCGATTCAAACGCTCGATGAAGAGACAATTTCCATTCTACGCTGCCCGGTCAGCGGAAGCCGGATGCATCTTGATCCTTCCGATAACTGCCTGGTCTGCGAAGTTGGCGGATTGCGATACCCGGTGCGCGACGGAATTCCCGTGCTTTTGCCGGAAGAAGCCAAATTGCCCCCGGAATTTGAGACGCTGGAAGATTTCAGGAAAAAATTCGGGCGTCTTGGTGGTTAATTCTTCTTTCCCTTCCCAAACGTCCGCCTTTCGCTAGAATCTTCCCCTCTTTCATTTGAGGAACGACATGACTGACAGTCCGACCGCCACTGACACTCCCGCCGCCACCGATCAGGCCGAGGAGATTCCGTACGAAATCAAGATCGAGGACTCCGGTCCGGCCACCAAGAAGGTGTCCATCGAAATCCCCGAAACCGTGATCGCCACCAAGCTTGAGGAGCAGTTCAAGGAACTGCGCCGCGAGGCGGCCATCCCTGGCTTCCGCCCCGGCCACGCCCCGCAGAAGCTGATCGAAAAGCGATTCCAAAGCGATGTCCGCGAGCAAGTCCGCCGCGCGCTGATTTCCGAAAGCTATCAAAAGGCGGTCGAGAAACATTCGCTGCAAGTGATCGGCGAGCCGACGTTTGATTCGCCCGATGACATCAAGCTGCCCGATTCGGGAAATCTCAGCTATTCATTCCAGGTGGAAGTGCAGCCTGATTTCACGTTGCCGCCGCTGACTGGATTGGCCGTGAAAAAGCAGAAGGTGGAGGTCAACGATCAATACGTCGACCGCGCCATGCAAAATCTCCGCGAGCAGCAGGGCGCTATGATTCCCGTGGAAGATCGCGGCGTGGAGAAGGGCGACCATCTCATCGCCGATGTCCACGTCAAGCTCGAAGGCGCGGTGGTCTATCACGAACACGACGCCGAGTTCGTGGCCCGCAGCGGTAAAATCGCGGGAATTCAACTCAACGATCTTGACACTCTCTTGTTCGGACTGCGCCCCGGCGAAAAGCGCGACCTCAACGCCCGCGCCCCGGCTACGCATCCCGAAGAAAAAATCCGCGACCGAGATGTCGTCATCGAAATCGCGCTCAAGGACATCAAGAAGCTGGAACTTGCCGAGATCAACGAGCAATTCCTCTCTTCCCTCGGCTTCGCCAACGAAAAAGAACTGCGCGACGCACTCGGCGAGCAGATGAAAACGCGAATCGAATATGAAGTTCAGCAATCGTTGCGCGACCAGGTCAGCAAGTATCTCTTGCAGGAAGTGAAGATCGATCTGCCGGTGACGCTGTCTGAAAAACAGACCGAGCGCGTCATCAGCCGGCGAACGCTCGACCTGCTCATGCGGGGCGTTCCAGAATCAGCCGTGGAAGATCGCATGGCCGAACTCCGCGGCGGCGCGCGGGAAGAAGCGCTGAGCGAACTGAAGCTTTATTTCATCCTGCAAAAAGTCGCGTCGATGATGAACATCGATGTCTCCGAGGCGGAATTGAATGGCCGAATCGCCATCATGGCCGCCCAGTCCGGCAAACGGCCGGAAAAGGTGAAGCAGGAAATGTCGGCCGATGGGACGCTGCTGAACATGTACGTTCAGATGCGCGAGCAGAAGGCGCTGGATCGCATCATCGAGACGGCCCAGATCGAGGAAGTTGCCGCTCCGCTGCCCGAGCCGGAATAGCCATGGCCTCCATCCAGGCGCCGCGCGGCACCGAAGATATTCTGCCGGATCAGAGCTGGAAGTGGCAGGCGGTCGAATCCATCGCCCGCTCTGTCGCCGAGCTCTATCATTTCGCCGAAATCCGCACGCCGATCTTCGAGCACACCGAATTATTTCATCGCGGCGTTGGGGAAACGACGGACATCGTCGCCAAGGAAACATTCACCTTCACCGATCGCGGTGGCGATTCGCTCACCCTCCGCCCCGAAGGCACCGCCGGCGTTGTCCGTGCCGCCATCGAAAATAATCTCATCGCCCAGGAAGGTGCGCGTAAGAAAGTTTATTACATCGGCCCCAATTTCCGATACGAACGCCCGCAAAAAGGGCGACTTCGCCAGCATCATCAATTCGGCGTCGAGGCGTTTGGCGTCGCCGAGGCGGATCAGGATGTTGAGTGCATTCTTTTGCAACTGCAATTCTATCGCCGCTGCGGAATTCGAGATTTGGAATTGCGCGTCAACAGCCTGGGCGATGCCGAGAGCAAGCAGAGATTCCGGGATGTCGTGGTCGGCGCACTTCGTCCTCATGCGGCGGAGCTAAGCGAAGATTCCCGGCGTCGGCTGGAGACGAATCCGCTGAGGATTCTGGATAGCAAAGACCCCGCCGATCAGGCGCTGTGCAAATCGTTGCCGCCGGCTGGCGAATCGCTTTCGGATCGCAGCCGCGCGCATCTGCGGCGCGTGGAGGAACTCCTGAAGATCGGCGGCCAATCGTATCGCATCGATCCCCAACTGGTACGCGGATTCGATTATTACACCGAGACATTGTGGGAAGTGACCGCTTCCGGCTTGGGATCACAAAACGCCCTCGGCGGCGGCGGACGATACGACAATCTCATCGAAAATCTCGGCGGTCGACCAACGCCCGGCGTCGGATTCGGTAGCGGATTGGAACGCCTGCTGATCGCACTGGATGCTCAAGGCGCGAAACTCCCCGATCCGCGAAAGCCGCTGATTTGGATAATTGCTCATGGGCCCGCTGCGTACGAATCGGCGTGGAATCTTCTCTTTGATCTACGCAACGCCGGCCTCGCCGCCGATATGGATTTGTCTTCCCGTTCTGTCAAAGCGCAATTCAAAATTGCGGATCGTGAATCAGCCAAGGTTTGCCTAATCATCGGTGAAAACGAACTCGCTGCTGGACAAGTGACAGTCAAACAACTGACGACAGGCGAGCAAACGACTATTGATCGAGGCCAAATTGTGGAGCACGCGAAAGCAATGCTTGGGTAGAATTCTTCAAGCGATCGTGCGTTCCATCTCTTCGTAGCTCGCATCTCCGTCGGCGACCATCTGCAAGCCGCTGTGCTCGAGGGAGATGAAATTCTCAGTATCCAACGCCTTTTGGCATTCCTGCACCGTCGGCTTTTTTAGAATGGTCTCGCGCAGTGCCGCCGTGACGTGAACCATTTCGAACACACATCGCCGGCCGCGAAATCCGGTACCCAGGCATTTGCGGCAACCCTTGGGCTGGTAAACTTTTGCGACACCAGTGATTCCCACATCGGCCATGCGCTTGGCCTGCTTCGGAGTGATTGGGGTGGCGACTTTGCAACTGGGGCAAAGTTGGCGGACCAATCGCTGGGCAACGACAAGATGCAATCCTGTCGCCACGACATACGGCTCGACCCCGAGATCGAGCAGGCGGAACATACCGCTGATCGCATCTCGCGCGTGAACGGTGCTGAAGACCAAGTGGCCGGTCATGCCGGCCTGCACGGCAACCCGCGCGGTTTCGGCATCGCGGATTTCGCCAACCAGCAGCACATCCGGATCCTGCCGCAACACGCTTCGTAGCAGGGCGGAAAACGTGTTGCCTTGCGGCTCGTTGACCGGAATTTGCGTGACGCCATCGAGTTGGATTTCGACGGGATCTTCGATGGTGATGACGTTACGCTGTGATGAGTCGATGTCGCGCAGAAATGCATACAACGTCGTCGTTTTGCCCGATCCGGTCGGGCCACAAACCAGCACCATTCCCGAATCCTGCTCGCAAACTCGGCGAATGTGATCGCGGGCGGCGGCGGGAATCAGCAAATCGTCGATGTGCAGCGGAGCGTTGGCGGTGTCGAGCACGCGGATTACTAATTTCTGCCCATGCATCGCTGGCGCGAAGCTGACTCGATAATCAACCCGGCGATCTTTTTCCTTGGCCGTGCGAACATTTGGCACTCGCGCGCTGAAATGTCCTTCCTGCACAATGTTCTTCTGGGCGATGTCGATGTCCGACAAAACTTTCACCATCGACGACAACTTCACACCGAGTTCCTTGCTGATGCGGATCACATCCACCATCATGCCGTCCACGCGGGCGCGGACGTGCATGTCATCATTCTTCGGCTCGATGTGAATATCCGTCGCCCGGCTGCGGAAGCAAACCAGCAGTACGAGCCGCATAAGCGTCACTGCTTCACCAACTTCTTTGGCGGCGACGTGCGCGATCTTGCCGCGCGCGTTGATCAGGATGATGTCGCTCTCCTCGAAATTTCCCGGCAAGGATTCGGCGCGCTCGCGGAGTGCTTTTTCATAATCACTGTTGGTGACGACCGTTTCCCCGGCCGGCTCATATTCCTCTGCCGACTCTTCATCCGCGGATTCCGGCTCGGGTGTGAAAATCGGCGCGGGCCGCTGCTGAGGCGCGGGGCTGGCCGGCGCGGGTTTCGGCGCGATGGAGCTTGGAGGCGCGGCGCTTGCCGATGGATACGATTCCAGAAAATCCAATTCGGGAAGGAAAACAACCAGTTCCGAAGCCCCGATATTGATGACATCTCCCATCCGCAAGTCCGCCGCCTTGACTGGTTCGCCGTTGAGAAGCGTGCCGTTGCGCGAATCGAGATCGCGAAGCTGGTAGATATCATCCACCTTTTCGATGACGGCATGGAATCGGCTGGCGCGCGGCTCTTCGAGGACCAGCAAGTTGGTGAAATTGCGGCCAATGGTGAGCGGGCCGCCGTCGAGGTCGACCCGTCGCTCGCCCGCGCCGTCTTTCACCTGCAAATATGCCGGTCCCATCAGCAACACCTCGTCAATCTCTCACCCATCACTCTATACTACTGAATTACGAACCAAATCGTTGTTTTCTCGCCAGGATAATCCATTTGGATTTTATTCGCCCGCTTGCTAAAATTCGAGCGTCGTTCCCGCAAAGGCGTTTGCGGGAGAAAAAGCCCGGCGGCGGGCAAGTACGGGGCGAGGCTGGGTCCGAAACGGATTCCCACCTCATGCTAAGGCCGGTGTCCCGGGACGAGCGATTTCAATCGCTCGTTTCCCAACCGAGCCGACAGTCACCCCCGAAAAGTTCCGCGACGGCTTGGCAAAACCCTTGGATCGCGTTCCGTGGGGCAATCGCCCTGGTCGCATGTCCAAATAGAATCAGGAGGTGATCCGTGACCAATTCAGACTGTACGATGGAGGGTAATTCCTCTCACGAGGGCTTGCCCTCCGGTGGACTGCTTTAAGCAGCTTTCGTGGGTGAAACTCCCACGATCCACGCGGCTGCTTCAGGCAGCTCCAGCAGTTCATTCTGCGAATTCGCCCGGTCATCGAAAGGTGGCCGGGCTTTTTATTTCTGAAAATTCAGTTTCTACCACGGAGACACGGAGAACCCGGAGGAAGATTTTTACCGCTGAGAGCGCAGAGGGCCGCAGAGAAAATTAATACAGAATTTGTTTTGTATTTTATTCTCTGCGGCTCTCTGCGTCCTCTGCGGTAAAATGAATTTGATTTCTCTCCGTGAACTCCGTGTCTCCGTGGTGGAAATTCTTTTCTTAGAGCAACGACACCGGATCGACATCCACCGCGATTGTCTCCGCCTTCGCCAGCGCACCTTCGGCTCGGACGGCCGCGAGAACTTTTTGTAGCGGCTCGGCGGTCGGACTTCTCAGGTCGATCTGTTGTCGGTGATATCCGCCGATGCGATTGATCGGGCATGGCATCGGGCCGCGCATTTTTATTGTGTCGGCGAATGGAGCCATGGCGGCGACGATCTTCTCGGCCAGTTCCTGCGAGATTTTCAGCAGCGCATCGCCGTCGCGGTGGCGAATCACCAGCCGCGCCATTCGCCAGAACGGCGGCAGATTGTTTTCGCGGCGATGGGCCAACTCGGTGGCGGCGAATCCCGCAAAATCCTGTTTAACGGCGGCGCGAATCGTTGGATCGTCCGGCATGAACGTCTGCAAAATCACCCGCCCCGGCGAGTCGCCGCGCCCGGCTCGGCCCGACACTTGCGTGATGAGCTGGAACGTCCGCTCGGCTGCACGGAAATCCGGCAACGCCAATGCCGTGTCGCCGCTGATCACGCCCACCAGCGTGACATTCGGATAATCCAGTCCCTTGGCAATCATCTGCGTGCCGAGCATCACCTGCAGTTCTCCGGAGCCGAAGCGGTTGAGGGTGGATTCATAATCGCGCGCGCTTCGCATCGAATCACTGTCCACCCGCGCGAATTTCACATCGGGAAATTTCTTCGCCAGCTCTTCCTCCACTCGTTGCGTGCCAAGTCCGAAGAGGCTCAATTTCTTTCCACACACTGGGCAAATGGCGGGAAGTTTGTTGACGGCCAGACAGTAATGGCAGTGCAACTGGCCGGTGTGCAATCCCTCAGCCGTCGAGCCGCCCGCGGCATGGGCATCGGCCGAGCGGTGGTACGTCATGGTCGTGTCGCAAAATTTGCACTTGATCGGCTCGTCGCACGAAGCGCAATAAACGAAATTGGAGTAGCCGCGCCGATTGAGCAGGATGATCGCTTGTTTGCCCGCTGCCAGCGTCGTGCGGAGCAGATGTTCCAATCGCACCGAGATCAAATGAATTCCGCGGCGCATGGTGCGTTCTTGGCGCATGTCCACGAGTTCCACCGTCGGCAACGCCAGGCCGCGCACTCGGCGAGGAAGTTCCAGATAATGATGCCGGCCGCTGGGATTATTTTTGCATCGCCAATACGTCTCCAGCGACGGCGTCGCACTGCCAAGAATAATCGGCACATTCTCAATCTGCGCCCGCTTGATGGCGACATCCCGGCCATGATAGCGCGGCACCTGATCCTGCTTGTAACTCGATTCGTGCTCCTCATCGACAACAATAATTCCCACATCCGGCAGCGGCGCGAAAACGGCCGAGCGCGCTCCGACCACAACATCCGCTCGGCCCTGGCTGATCTGATGCCAGAATTTGTGCCGTTGGGTGGCAGACAATCCGCTGTGCAGGATCGCCACGCGATTAAATCGGGCGCGAAATCGCTGCACCGTCTGCGGCGTCAGCGCGATTTCCGGCACCAGCACCAGCGCCTTTTTCCCACGCGCCACCGTTTGGGCAATCAGTTGCAAATAAATCTCGGTTTTTCCACTGCCGGTGACACCATGCAGAAGATTCACGCTGAATTGGTTTTCATTCAGCCGTGATTTCAGTTCGTCGAAGACAATCTTCTGATCCTCATTCAACTCGATCTGCTTTTCATCCGCCGATCCATGCGGCAAATCTTCATCCAATCGCGGCAGGTCGGCTTCGGAGCGAATCGTCACAATCCCCAGTGCCACGAGCTTGCGCGCCGTCGCCGCTCGCACGCCGGCTTCCTCGGCAAGACGCGTGAGTTCGATGGCTTGATCCGATTCCAGTTGCAGCAACCGCGCCAAAATCGCGCGTCGTTTGGGCGCTTTGGTCTTTTCCAAAATCTCCTGAATTTCCCCGCGCGGTTTGGCCAGGCGGACCATGTTGTTGTATCCAATGCCAATGCGCTTTTTGACGGCCGCGGGAATGATCGAATCGAGCACGATCCCCAGCGGGGCTGAATAATACCGGCTCATCCACCGCGCCAGTTCCATCAAAACCGGCGTCACCAACACGCGCTCGTCGGCGATGCCCAGAATATGTTTGATCGTAATATTCTTGCCCGTCGGATTTGGCGATTCCCCGCCGAGCCCCACGACGAATCCAAATTTCGCCCGATTTTTCCGCCCCAGCGGCACCCGCACGCGCTGGCCGATTTGCAATTCATCCACCATCCGCGGCGGCACCGCGTAGTCCAGCACATGATCGATCCCCTGTTCGAGGGCCACCTGCGCCATCGGCCCCGCGGCGTGCTGCCGCTCGGCCCGCTCCGGTGGCGGCATGAGCTGCGGAAACAATGTGGGTGAATCGGTCAAAGGCGCTCCGTCAAACACACTCTATGGGCGCAACCCGCGTTAGGCAACTGTTCTGGAAAATCTAAATGCGGATGGACCGCCAAGGCGCCAAGACGCCAAGGCAGGAAAATACGCCAAGGGGGAAAATGATTAGATTGCAATTTCTTTCAAACCCGAATTCTGATTTCTTGGCGTATTTTCTTAACTTGGCGTCTTCGCGCCTTTGCGGTTAATCCTCCCCCCGCGATTCGAGCAAACCTCTCGACCTCGCGATAAACTCTCGACCAATGAAATACGCCATCATCATCCCCGACGGCGCGGCCGATGAGCCGCTGAAGGAATTGGGCGGCAAGACTCCGCTGGAGGCGGCTGAGACGCCGAACATGGATCGCATCGCCATGGAAGGGCGGCAGGGGATCGTGCGAACGGTGCCGGAGGGATTCGAGAGCGGCAGCGATGTGGCGACGATGTGTTTGCTTGGATATGACCCGAAGATTTATCACACCGGCCGGGCTCCGCTCGAGGCGGCGGCGCAGCATATTCCGCTCTCGCCCAGCGATTGGGTGTTTCGCTGCAATCTCGTGACCGTCGTCGATGGGATCATGAAGGATCACTCGTCCGGTGGAATCAGCAACCCCGAGGCGAAGCGGCTGATCACGGATTTGGCGAATCACCTGAAATTGCCCGGTTGGGAATTTTTCACCGGTGTGAGTTATCGCAATCTGCTGGTGTATCGGGGAACGGATGAATTCGATGTCGTGACGCGCCCGCCTCATGAGATTCCCGAGGAGCCGATCGACCGGCATCTTCCGCGCGGAAAGGGGAGCGAGATTCTTCGGCGGATCATGGATGAATCGCGCCAGCTCTTTGCCGGCGAGGAGATCAACCAGGTACGATTGATGATGAAACAGAACCCGGCGACGCAGGTGTGGCTCTGGGGCCAGGGTCATGCGCCCAACATGCCGAAATTCGCCGCACGATTTGGCGTGAAAAGCGGCTGCATGATCACCGGCGTCGATCTTCTGCGCGGATTGGCGGTGCTGTTGGGATGGGACATTCACGAGGTGGAGGGAATGACCAGTTTTCATGACACAAATTATGCCGGGCAGGGCGTGGATACCGCGAAAATGCTCGACAAATATGATCTGGTTTTCTGCCACATCGAGGCGCCGGACGAAGCCAGCCATCAGGCGGATTGGAAGACGAAGATCGCGGCCATTGAGTACATCGATAAATTTGTCGTTGGGCCGACGCTGGAAAAGATTCGGACTTTTCCGGATTGGAGAATTCTGGTGATGCCGGATCATCCGACGAATATTGGGACAAGAAAACACGGATATGCGCCGAGTCCGTTTGCAATGGCCGGAACAGGCGTGAAGAATCACGGAAGTTTTTCATACAGCGAGAAAAACGCCGCAGCGAGCGGATTGTTCATCGAGCGCGGGCACGAGCTGATGGAATATTTTCTGCGCGGCGGGAATGATTGAGGAACATTCAAAGCCCCGCATGTACATGCGGGGCTCCGGTGGTGGTGGATGGTTATTCGATATCAATACACGTTTGATGACCTTCGCGAAGCCCGTGGCGCGGCGACGGAATTGCGAGCGGCGATGATGGGGAAGAACGTGAAACGTCGACTTATTATAGTTGCCGTAACGATGGCTACTGTTTTTGGCACGTACGCATTAAGGGATTTTGGCTCACCTGAAGTGAGCGCCCTGGCTACCTATGCGCTGTGCATGATCTTCGCCTTGATGGCCGCACTCACGGCGATCATGCTCATGCAAATGTTCAGTCGCGGTGTATCCGGCAAGCGTAGGCTCATATTGGCGTCCAGTGCACTATCCGTCATAGTAGCCATCGCCTTCAACGGGCTGATCGTCGTTTGGCTGACCACCCGGAGCGTGGTAGAGCAATACCTTTTGCCGGAAATTCCCTGGGTTTGTTTTCTTATTCTCGCTTTCGTGGTGTTCGTTCGCTTGACCAAACGGTCGGTCCAACGAATGTGGGACGAAAATCCAATGCTGCAGGGTGCGAAGGTCGCGGACATTTCGGTGGATGGCGTCGAAATTCGAGATCATCTTTATCACACCAACTATAGTTGGCAGATCTTCTCATCCGCGAGGGAGACGAAGAATTTGTTTGTGCTGTTCATGTCGCCGCTCGTTTTTGTGATGATTCCCAAACGGGCGATTGAATCGGAGGAGCAATTGAGCGCCATGCGGGCGATGTTGCGGAATCTGTTGACGGGGAATCGGCCGACGGGGTTTGCGGTGGTGCCCACTGCTCCGGAAGCGGCGGTGGGGTGAGATCGCGGTTCGTCACCGATGACGCTCACGGCGACTAAAGTCGCCGAGCCGGTGGGGATTTTACAGCACAACTCTGGAACCAGAAAAACCGCTTCGTGTCTTCGTGACTTCGTGGTTCAATCTCTTTGAATTGGGCTATTGGCCAGCGCATTGAGTCTTTCGCATCCCTCTCTATAATCCGCCACTCTTTCGCGGAGGTATTTGGGTTCGGCGATGGGTTTAATTGTGCAGAAATTCGGCGGCAGCAGCGTGGCGACGGCGGAGAAAATCCATCGCGCGGCCAGTCGCGCTATTGCTGCGAAAAATGCGGGGAATCGGGTGTGTGTTGTCGTCTCGGCGATGGGGGACACGACCGATGATTTGATCCAGTTGGCGAATGATGTGTGCCGATTTGGCCGGGCGGAATCGTCCACGCCGCCCAAGCGGGAGATGGATCAGCTTCTGGCGACGGGCGAGCAGGTGACGATCGCGCTGATGGCCATGGCGATTCACGCACAGGGGCAGGAGGCGATCAGTTTCACCGGCGGACAGATCGGGCTGGTCACTGATAATTCGTTTACCAAGGCCCGCATCCAGTCGATCAACCAGCAGCGAATTTTTGAGCAACTGGCGGCGGGGAAAATCGTCATCATCGCCGGGTTTCAGGGCGTGACGCCGGAGGGCGATTACACCACGCTTGGCCGCGGTGGGAGCAATGCGACGCTCGTCGCCATCGGGGCCGTTCTGGGCGCGGATGTTTGCGAGAATTACACCGATGTTGATGGGATTTATACCGCCGACCCGCGCATCGTGAAAAACGCACGCAAGATCGACCGCATCAGTTATGATGAAATGCTGGAATTGTCCGGCATGGGCGCGGCCGTTTTGCAGACGCGCGCCGTGGAGTTTGCCAAGAAGTACAATGTCCCGATCCACGTGCGCAACAGTCAGAACGACCATCCCGGAACGTGGATCGTCGCGGAGACACCCAACATGGAACACATCGTCGTATCCGGCGCGGCCCTCAAGCGGGAACTGATCCGCGTGCTGATGAAAAGCGTCCCGGATCAGCCTGGAATTGCCGCTAAAATCTTCGGCGAGATCGCGGCGGCGAATATCGTTGTCGATGACATCATCCAGAACGTCTCGGATGACAACACCGCCAACATCAGTTTCACCGTCGAACATGGCGACATGCAGGATATCAAGCCGGTGGTGGAGCGATTGATGAAAGAATTGGGCGGGAAATCATCGGCGATTTATCAGGATGGATTGGCGAAAGTGAGCGCTGTTGGCGTGGGCATGCGCGTGCATACCGGCGTGGCTCAGCGGATGTTCAAAGCCTTGGCGGATGGGAAGATCAACATTCAGAACATTACCACCAGCGAGATCAAGATCAGTTGCATCATCGCCAAATCGGATGCCGAACGGGCGCTGCAAATCGTGCATGATGCGTTTGATTTGGGGAATGCGAAATAATTTTTATTGGTGCGCTTTTCGACGTTCGGCCCCCACCCCTGCCCTCCCCCGGAGTACCGGAGGAGGGGGAAATTCTTTTTCCCGCGTTGAGGTTGGCGAATAGGAATTGCTGGTCCCGTTCGCAAGGCGTGCCCTCTTATCCCCTCCTCCGGTACTCCGGGGGAGGGCAGGAGTGGGGTTTTTTTACGGGTTACTCAGCAGCGGCCAGTTGGGGTCGATCATCGGCAGGGCGATGCCGGGGTAGATTGGCTCCTGGTGCGATAGAAAAAGATCCCATTGCATCCCCACCATCGGATTAGCGGCCAGGAAGCGGGTCCAGGCGTTGTAGTGGGCGCGAAGGAAAAATGATCGCTCGGAAAAACTGGCGATCTGCGTTTTGAGGTCCATGATCTCGGCCTGATCGGCATCGTGCTGTTTTTGCATGGCGGCGATCTGGTCGGTCAGTTTGGAATTATCGTTGGCCAGATCGGCGCGGCGGTCCTGGGCGGCTTTGAGTTGCAGGAGCGTGTCTTCATAGAGCTTCTTGTAATCGTCCGGTTTGGGCTGATCCTGGGCCTGAGCCGATGAACCGAGCAAAAGAGTTGCCCCCAACGCCAAGTACCACAAATAACGCATATCCGATCGTCCTTTCACAAGCCGGGGCATTTTAGCGATTTGGCGAGTTCCGTCTTGAGAATTACTGAAATGTAACAGGCGGGGGTCCGTCTGGTTATTGGCCGACTGCCGTCCTGCTATAATCTGGGACGGATTCGAGGCCGGATGCGGTCGAAAAATGATCAGCTTTGACTGCCAATGCGGGTGCAAACTGGAGGTTCCGCTGGATCAAGCCGGCGGGCTGATCGACTGCCCCGAATGCGGCAAGATGCTGGAAGTTCCGGGTCCGGGGGATTCGCAAGGTGGTAAACCGGTTGAAGATGGGGGATTCCTGATTCGATTTCCGTGCCGGTGCGGGCATCAATTTGCCGTTCCACCGGATCAGGCGAGTTTGCAGATTCAATGTCCAGCATGCGGATTACTTTGCGATGTGCCGTCGCTGGATGAACTGCGGAGTTTTGAGGAGGACGGCACACTGCGGATGAGCGAAGCGCCGCCTCCGACGGACCCGGCGGAGTTTGATCAGATGGTGCGGGTCTATTCCAAGGATAAGCAGGAGCCGGATGGGACCGACATCGATCTTCGCCAGTCGATGGATTTGATCGAATTGGCGGGCTCGGATGAAGTGCATGTCACCGGCGAATTGCCAGCGCCGGCGGCGCCGAAATATGATCCGGAAACCGGCGAACTGCTTCGCCCGCTGGATGTGGCGGGGGAAGAGCAACACGTCAACCCCGCGGACATCCCTCTCGCCAAGCCGACGTTGGATTACGCCCGCCTCAACAGCCCGCAGGCGGAAAAGAGGATTTCGCCAGCTATCGAGCTATTGAAACCGGTCAATCTGGTCACGCAGGGGTTCGCATTGCTGTTCGCACTGGCCGGCTCCTTTTTCCTCATCCCCGGCATTCCGGTGATCGCACATTTTTCCAATGTCATCGAAGACATCGGCCCCGATGATCGGGACGAATTGCCGCGATTTCTACGGGATTTCAGTTTCAGCCAGGACATCTTTTTCCCCTGCATGTATTTCATGCAATCGATCCTATTCTGCTTCGGGCCGGTGCTGTTTTTCGGGCGGTTCATTCCGGGGGATGCGAGGATTCCGGGGGTATTGGCGTTGACGGTGCTGGGAATCATCTTCTTCCCGGCAGTTCTCTTGACCAGCACCACCAGCGGCGCGCTGGACAATCTCCGGCCGGATCGCGTCTTTGGCGTCATCGCAGCGATCGGCGGGCGCTACATTCTTCTCATCCTCATGATGCTAGCGGTGGTGGCGATCGATATTTTCAGGTCGGGGGTTTTGCAATTCATTCTATTTGCCAAGTGGCGATTGCGAACGCCATTCGTCGCCGAGGTCGGTATGTTGGCGGTGGAGATGTATCTGATGCACTATTTCTGCTGGTCTCTGGGCCTGACCTGGCGCAAATTTCACGATCGATTTCCCTGGGTGTTTCAACGATTCATCCCCAGCAGCCCTCGACGATTTCCGCAGACCAGCCGAAATCCCGCCAACAACAAGCGCGCTCCACGCCCGCGCGGTTGGGCGCAACGGCTTAAAAATACCACCGCGGAAAAGTCGGCGGATGGGTAATGAACGATTTCTCAGGCTAGGGAATGCGAAGGGACTGAACCACGAAATAATTGCTTAAAAAAAGAGGAATTAGCCACCGATGAACACCGATGGGACACGAATAAAACCGAAAAATGACAGAATTGAATCCTTCTTAATCGGTGCTGATCGGTGCCCCATCGGTGGCTAAATTTTATTTCTGTTCAATGAATTCTGATTTCAAACCCCGACATCGCCAGTTTGCTTCCGAGAGTCGAAACCCGCTTAGTGTCTTCGTGTCTTAGTGGTTCAAATTTCTTCTCTTCAGAATCAAAATGCGAAGACAATTCCTGCTTCCATCGCGCGATGGCTTTAAAGTCGATCCTCATTTGAACCGGCTCGCTTCCGGCGATCCATGTCCGAAGCGAATCAAAATCACCCCGTGGAATGACCGGCAAACCTGTGTCAGCCGCGATTTCCGTGGCGCGGTTGTCGATGCCAAGCACCAAGGTTCGACGGCCATGTTCCAGGCATTTGATTCCGCCATGCAAACGGGTGCCGATGCAGTCGATGGGATCGCGTCGTTGCAAGAGTTGCTCAAGTGCCGCCAGCGAGCGGTCGAGTTGGATCGCCGGCATGGAAAACTCGGCGAGATATTTCGCGTCGAATTCCCCCTGCGGCCAAAAATAGACCCGCTGGTATTGGGAGAACAGTAGGTCCAGCAGTTGCCGGTCCAAGGGCCGATTCTTGTTGTAATCGGTCAGCATCAGCAGCACGTCATCGGCTTTGCTGGTCGGAATTTCGCTCAGCAAATCAGGCGTGAGATGCCACATGGTTGGGCAGCCGGTGTTGATGACGTTGGTCAATCCAATACGTCGCAGTTTTTGGCTCGTGTAGTTGTCTCGGACCGATTGTGGAAAGTCCGGCGACAATGCCGACAGAAGCACCGACCGCGTGTAGTCATCGGGATCGTCCTGATATTGCCACCAGCCGGCCCCCATCAGCACAACGCGCTGCAAGCGGGTGGCTTCGGCGGGGGAGATATGCCACTGGCGATACTGCTGCATGTGACTGCTGAGAAGATTGGTGCCCCCAACAAGGAGTAGATCGCTCGCCGCGGCGATTTCCAATTCATCAGCCGTCAGCGGCCTTTGCGTTGGAACCGAAGCCCAATCATACCCCGGCAACAATTCCATCAGCTCGCGCACCACCGCTTGTCGAATAATCAGATCGCCCAGATTCCCCGGCGGCGCGCCGTCTCGAGAAGTGATCGACGGGTCCAGCAAACACACGCGCGGCATTCACGGCTCCCGAAGTTCCACCACCAGGGCCACATGATTCTGAAATCGCTCCAACGCCACCACCGAATATTCCGGCAACAGCACGTTCAGCAAATCCTCCACCGATTCGTGGCTCACCCAATTCAGCGACTTTCGCACCGGCAACTTCCACCAGCATTCCAACGAGCAATAGGTGAGCAGGATTCGCCGAAATCGCCGGGCCATGATTTGCCGCAGGAATCCCGGAACATCCCGAATGTATTCCAGCACCCCGCTCATGAAGGCAAACTCCGCATAGATGGGCGGGAGCGGCTCTTCATTCAAATCCACCAGCAGAGTCCGATCATCCCGGCGAACGTAATCGATCGGAATGTACCGATTTCCCCGCACCAGAAGCGGCTCGAGCCACATCATCCCGCAACCAATATCCGCCACGGGACCGGTCGTGTCGATGAACGTCGCCAGATGAGCGATGCGATCCTTCCACGCCTCATCAAATTCAGCGGGCTTGCCGAAGAGCGGAGCGGTTTCGGCGTGGGATTGTTCAAGCGTGGGTGTTTCGATCATCGAGAAATCTCCTTGGTCGGTTATCGGCCGTTGAGGCTGGGGAACTGGAATGAAGAGAGTGGGGGAGTGGGGGAGAGGGAGAGTGGGAGAAAAAGATGACAAGGTGACAAGGTGACGGGGTGACAAGGCGAGAAATGCGTTTGGTCGCCCCCTCACCTTTTCTCCCGCTCTCCCCCTCTCCCACTCCCCCTCTTTCCACGATTCCCTGCGGTCCGCCTTGGCTCATGTCCGATAAATATCCCATGCGCATCGCGTTTCTCTCCTATCAATGGCCGGGACTGCGCATGGGGGGCATTGGATCGTATGTGCGGCAGAGCGCCGCGGCACTGGCTTTGGCGGGGCATGAGCCGCACGTGTTCACCCTGGGGGAGGAAGATGCGATCCTGGAGAATGTTCCGGCCGGGGTCGTGCTGCACCAAACGCCGGACCCGGCGGCGCGCGTTTCGACATCCGCTCTACCGGCGGAGTTGGCGGCGGTTATCAACGGCGGGGGGGAGGCGGTCTATCGGTTGGCGGTCGCATGGCTGCTGACGGCGGCGTTTCAGCGGGAGCATCGGGATCAAGCGTTCGACATCGTTGAAGTAGCGGATGTGGATGCGTCGGGGATTCCGCTGCTGCTGGACGCGGGCCGGGCGTTGCCGATTGTCGTGCATTTGCACACATGCTCGGCCATCGCCAATCGGATCAACCATGTCATGTCCGATTCGCGCGAGCAGTTAATTGAGGCGATGGAGGCGGCGCAGATTCATTTGGCCGATGCGCTGTGCGCTCCGACGCGGGCCGTGGTGCGCTCGACGGAAGAATTTGTTCCACTGAAAGATCAACCGGAAATAATTGCCCATCCATTCGTTTGCTCCAGCGCGGAATTCACGCCGCCGCCGATGGAGGGTCCGGTCGTTTTTGTCGGCCGATTGGAATGGCGCAAGGGTTGCGGCGTGATCGCCGAGGTGCTCAATGATTTTCTCACGCGCCATCCGAAGGCATCTTTCCGCTTCATCGGCCCCGACACCAGCAGCGCACCGGGAGGAAAATCGGTCAGGCTGCATATTCTCAATCATCTGGACACCGCCACGCGTGACCGTGTTGAATTCACCGGCGAGATTTCATCTGGCCAGGTTGAATCAGCATTGATCGGCTGCTCGTTCTGCGCTCTGCCAAGCCTGAGCGAAAACTTCAGTCTGGCGATTTGCGAAGCAATGGCGGCAGGGCGAACGACCATCGTCGCCAGTGGGACGGGATCGGTCGAATTGCTCGGCGATGCCGGGATTATTGTGCAACCCGACTCTGCCGCATCGTTGCTGGAGGCGATGGATTCGATGTATCGCAACCGCGCGCGGCTGGACGAGCTTTCACGATTGGCGTTCGACCGAGTGCGCAAACTTTGCGATCCGATTGCCGTCTCGCGGCAGCGGGTGGATTTTTACCAGCGTGTGATCGCTGACTTCAAACGCCGCGCTCCGGGATACACATCGGATCGTCTGGCCGGTTTGCCGGCGGGCGTGGCGGCGGCGATTCTTCCGTGCATCTCGCGCCTCACGGCGGCGCTGGTGCGCGTCGATGGACCGGCCGAGTCGCCGGGTTCGCGCCTCGATGATATCTGCCAGAAATTGACCACCGAACAACACGAGTCGGCGCGGGTTCTCCTCTACGGAGCGGGCAAACACACGGCTCGCCTCCTGAGCGAACGCCATCGCTGGGAGCGGCATGGCCATCGCGTCGTCGGGCTGATCGACGATCATCCTCGCTTTCTCCAGACACCGCGTTATCTCGGTTTGCCCGTGCGCTCGCTCGCCGCTGTTCAGACGGATGCGATCGCCGGCCATTCGATGCCCACGGTGGTTCTCAGTACCGACACGTATGAGGATCAGTTTTGGGAACAGACCGAAACTCTCCGCGAGCACGGCGTGCGGGTGTTCAAACTTTACGGCGGTTGATGCAACATGGCGTTCGATCTTTCCATCATCATTCCCACCTGCAACCGCTGCGAATTGCTCGGGAGACTCCTGGCGTCGCTGAAAGATGGTTTGCAGTGCGCCGCCGAAATCATCGTCGTGGATGGCGCGAGCACGGATAACACCAGCCGCATTCTGGATCGAGCGCGGGATGAATTCGCCAGCCGATTGAAAATCATCCGGGAGGAAACGCGCGGCGGATTTGTGCGAGCGGCCAACATCGGATTTCGTGCCGCATCCGGCCGAAACATGATCTGGCTGAACGACGATTCCAAACCGTTGCCGGGATCGATCGATCAGGCGGTGATTCAGATCGATGAGGCCGAACCGAGCGTCGGATTTCTGGCCATGTTTCATCGAGTGCGGACGACACGAAACGTGGCGTATGAAGTGCGGCACGAGGGAATTGATTATCGCCTTTGCCACGTGCGCGGCACACTGTACGCCAACTTCCCCATCGGCCGGCGCGAGACTTTCGAGCGGCTGGGATTTTTTGACGAGGGATTTTATTTCTATGGCGCGGATCCGGATTTGTCGCTGAAGGCATGGAGCGCGGGTCTGACCGTCGAGCCGGCGTGGGGCGTGCTGCTGGATCATGACGAACATGCCGATGCCCGGCGGGAGGAAGATTCTTCCCGCGCCCAGGCCGACAACCAGCGGCTCTTTTCCAAATGGGATTTGCCGGCCAGGAATCCGTTTTACAACGATTTCGATCCGGCCAATCCATGCACATTGAGAAAGGGAAATTCGGCGCCGAGTTCAGAGGAGCGAAGAATTTCCATTTCTTTTCTGATCTCCACGCACAATCGGCGCCAGACCATCGCCCACACTCTGGAAAATCTCCAGGAGGCCCAAAGGTCCAGTGGCATCCCCTGCGAGACGATCCTGATCGACAACGCCAGCACCGATGGCACGGCGGAAATGGTTGCGGAACGATTCCCCTCGGTATGCGTTTTACCCCGGAAGAAAAATCGCGGACCCTGCTCGAAGAATGCCGGCCTGCCGCTGGCGCGCGGGGAATTTGTCGTGTTTCTCGATGATGATTCGCATCCCACGCCGGAATCGCTGGGGAACATGATTCGTCATTTCCGGACCGATCCGTTGCTGGGGGCAGCGGTTTTCGATGCGATTTTGCCAGATGGATCGCGGGAATGCAGCGCATATCCGTCCGTGTTCATCGGCTGTGGCGTCGGATTTCGGCGGGAGGCGCTGATCGAGGCCGGCGGGTTGCCGGAAGATTTTTTCATGCAGGCGGAGGAATACGATCTGTCGCTTCGGCTTCTAGATCGTGGCTGGCGAATCGAACGTTTTCTCGATCTCCGCGTCCTGCATCGCAAGTCGCCGACGGCCCGCATCCCCACTCGCACGGCCCGGCTGGATGTGCGGAACAATCTGTTGGTACTCGCCCGAAATTTGCCCGGCCAATGGGTTTGGCCGTTCGCCTGGGATTGGATGCGGCGATATCGGTGGATCGCGCAGAGCAAAGGGTTACGATATCGAATCGGATTCTGGGTGGGTCTGATTCAGGGATCAATTCGCGCGTTGCAGATGAGCCGACGGAAACCAATTTCGGATGACGCATTCGAGCAATTCTCCATGATCAATCAGATTCACAGGTGGATGGAGCGATCTGTGGCGGCGGCGGGGCACCGACGGATTTTGCTGCTGGATGTGGGAAAGAACATTCTCCCCTTTCAACTCGCGGCGGAAGCCTATGGGATAAGAATCGTTGCCATTGCCGATCCGCGTCTGGCGCGACAGGGGCGGAAATACCGTGGGATTCCTGTGATTTTGGATTCAGAAGCACGGCGATTAAAATTCGACGCGGCAGTCATCGCCAACGTCTCTCCGGTTCATGTCACGCTCCGCCGGGAGCTATGGCGAAGTTTCGATGGCCGGCCTGTGCTGGATGTATTCCAATCCGAAGAATCTCTTGCTGTCGCAGCGTGATCTGGGGAAGAGGCTCGACCGAGCCTCACCGCATCACGAACTGCGTGTCCTTCTCAGTGAGCACGCCATGGTCGGGGGCATTTTCGTCGAGGCTGAGATGATATGTGAGCTGAAGTGTTTTGCGAAGCGTCACGTCCTGGTCCCCGACTTTGACGATGGCGGCTTCGCCCCAGAAGCCCATGGCGAAGATGTTGAAAGTGCCCATGTGGACATCCGGTTCGGGCCAAATGGCGACGCCGTCGCGGGATTGGTCGTCTCCCTGACGAAGTTCGCCACCGACGGCTTGCTCGTTCAGGAGAAACTTAATCCGCTCGGTGCCTTTGATCGCATCGAAAACGGCGGGAGCGAGATTGGTGTCGCTGCGGATGACTTTTCCATCTTCGGTCACCAGATCGAAGGTCGGGTAGAAGAGGACGTGATCCTGATCGGTGTTATTGACCACGTGATAAGTCATGTACCAGTAAGCGGTAGGGCCGGGATCGCCGGGCACCTGTACGACGATTCGCTTGGGTTGGCTGTGGGTGAGGGTTAATTCCCAGGAAACCGGGGTGGGGCTGGGCTGGGGGTAATCCGCTCGCGCGGCCCCAGCGACACAGAGGACGACGTAGAGAACGCAGACCACGCCGATGAGCGGCAAACAAATGAGCTTTCGGTTCATAATTCGTCCGGGAAACTGCACACGGAAATTGGTCACGAGAAATTGCTCAATCGAGACCACTGGGTATTCTTACAATGGATGGCAGTCGTGTCAAATGATCTTTTCTCGATGCCGACCGGCCCGCCGGGGATGCCGGGGCTGGAATTCCGCCGGGCTCTGCCGGCCGAAATACCGGCGGCTATTGGATTGATCTTATCCGGTGATCGCCCGGCAGGACCGGCACAGATCAACGAGTTTATCTCATCCGCCCCCCAGCGACGGATTGACGTGCATGATGTCTGGGTGGCCACCCTCGGAAGCCGGCCGATCTGGGCGGCGTTGCCGGTGCTATCGCCCGGACACACGATGTTGCTCCTGGTCCCGCTGGGGAATCCCGACTCGTCTGAGGCGGCGATGGATCGACTGCTGACGGAGGTTTGCCGGCATTATGCCGCCGACGGCGTACATCTGGTGCAGGTGCTGCTCGATCCGGAGCGGCGTCTGCTGCGCGAATTCTTCGAGAATCGCGGTTTTCGCCGCATGGCGGAGCTGATTTATTTGCAGGGCACCGGCCCACGTTTTGTCCGGCCGGACCATTTGCCCGCGGGAATGGCCTGGAAAATCTATGATGCTTCGACCCATGCTTTATTCGCCAGCACGATTCTGGCCAGTTATCAGGGCAGTTTGGACTGTCCGTTCCTCAACGGCATGCGCGATATCGAAGATGTGATTGCGGGGCACAAGGGGACAGGCGAATTTGATCCGGGGCTTTGGGGGGTTTTGATGTCCAATGAGCAGGCGATGGGTGTGGTTCTCCTCAACAGAATTCCCCTGAGTGATGCATTAGAGCTGACATATCTCGGATTGGTCCCCGATGCGCGGGGCAAGGGGCTGGGTGATCTGTGTATGCGACAGGCATTCTGGCTGACGGGTCAGGTAAAACGGCGGCGAATCTCCCTGGCGGTCGATTCCACAAATCGTCCAGCCATGTCCCTCTATTACCGTCACGGACTCCAGCGAATTGCGTGCAAAGTCGCATTAATGCGTGACCTGCGCAAATAAGTGCCTACCGACGCGGCCGGGAGTATTAACCCCAACGTCTGATAATCCGGTGGATAGCCGGTTGATAAAAGTTTTTCTTTCATCCTTTCGTCTCGGAACAACCGATGGCAAAGTCGTTGTGGACGGAAAATTCGGTAAATAATGCCTTGCTTGCGAGCGGTTTTGCGTCTATTTTTCTAAACTCTTCAGGGATGGTTAAGGTCGCGCGGCCGAGGGGTAAGGAAGTTTTTGCGGCGCGCGGGACCGGGAGAAATCGGGCGAAGGCATTTAGTGTCGCCCGGATGCACATCGAACGGATTCGAAAAACTCACGGAAGATGATTGTCAGGCAGGAGGCCTGGGAGATGACGGGAGAGGAGAGGATGCGCCTGTCGGTGTCCGCGCTCTTGCGGCGCTGCAGGGCCAGGTGCTGTCTCGGACGGCGGGACGTTTCCGTCGCTCGAGGTCGTTCAATGTGATGCGCCGTAATTCTGATGGCACGCGGCGCGCTGGAGTGGGACGATTTCAGGGAAGGAGCAGACGTGAGCTGCATCAGCGCACACGATCCGCAATTGACTCGATTGGCCAACGCCATCGCACAACGTGTCGGCCAGCAACGGTTCCACGTCTGGTTCAATAACTCCACCCGTCTCGACTTGAAACAGGACGGTTTGGAAATTGCCGTCCCCAACGATTTCATCAGCGAGTGGATCGGCTCGCATTTCAGCCAACCGATTCAGGAAGCCGCGCACGAGGTCCTCGGATGTTCATTGCAAGTGCGCTTCAGCGTGGTGCCGCAGCTATTTGAAGTGGGAGAGGCGGATGAGAAACCCGATGCCTCCGAGAACGGGGGCCACAATGGACATAACGGGAATGGAAATGGGAATGGCAAACACCCATCGCCGCACCCGCAAAAAATGAATGGCAATGGGAATGGCAATGGAAACACCCATCAGATTGCCACGGTGTCGCACGATGGCGGACATAACGGAAAATCCGCGGCCGGCGAGGTGTTGCGCGCGGCCAGGTCATCCGATGACGTCGGCAAAGCCGTCGCCGTTCTCGAACGCCAGATGCGATCGATTCCATTTCGACAGATCGATTCGGAGTCCAATCACTGCAATCGCCAACGACTTCGTCACGACATCGATAATTTCGTCGTCGGGCAGAGCAATCAGATGGCGTTTAACACAGCGCTCTACGTCGCCGAATATCCGGGTGCTCAGTACAACCCGCTTTTCATCCACGGCGGCTGCGGACTCGGAAAAACGCATCTCCTCCAGGGACTTTGCAAGCGATTCATTCAACATCATCCGACCAAGCGATGGAATTATCTCACCGGCGAGGAATTCACCAACGATTTTCTGGTGGCGCTGCGGACGAACAAAGTGGACGCGTTCCGCCGAAAGATGCGCGAACTGGATTTGCTTGTCATCGATGACGTGCATTTTCTCGGCGGGAAGAAGGCGACCCAGGAAGAATTCCTCCACACCTTCAACGCCATCGAGGCCATGGGCCGGCAAGTGGTGATGGCCAGCGACAATCATCCGAAATTGATCGAGGAATTTGGCGAATCGCTGATCAATCGGTTTGTTAGTGGCATGGTGGTTCGCATCGATCCGCCAAACTTCATCACACGATGCGAAATTCTCCGCAGCCTTGCGTTGCGATCCGGCATGTGCCTGCCGGAAGAGGTGATCAGTTGGGTGGCTCGGCGTGTGACGCAGAACGTCCGCGAGTTGGAAGGCGCCATCATCCGCATCGCCGCCCATGTGAAAATCACCGGCCAAATCCCCGATGCCGCGATCACGCAGGAAGCACTGGGAGATTTGGATCGGCAACTCATCGCCCCGATTCGGCCGGATAATATTTTGCAGTCAGTGTGCAATTATTTCGGCCTGGAGCAAAAGGATCTGATGTCCGGCCGACGCCAGCGCACGATCAGTTTGGCCCGCAGCGTGGCGATGTATCTGGTGCGAAAGACCGCCAAGCTCAGTTTCCCCGAAATCGGAATCAAGATGGGCAAGCGAAATCACAGCACGGTGATCAGTGCGTGCCGTCGAATCGAGCGTGCGGTGGCTCGCAACGAACCGCTGGTATGGACCAGCCACGTCGGCGAGCGGCAGGAAGAAGCCGGCGAATTGCTGCAACGCCTGGAAGAACACAGCCGCGCGATTGGATAAAAATAATCGGGTCGGTGAGAAAATGGCCCAGCGGATGCCACTTCCCATCGACTCCGAATTGCGGCGCATCGTGCGGCAACTGGCCGAGGCCAGATCGCTTGTCCTCATCGCCGAACCCGGAGCGGGAAAAACCACTCGGCTTCCTCCGGCGATCCTCCGAGAACGGATTCTCCCAGCGGAAAATCCCAACCTTGTCATCCTCCAACCCCGCCGCGTCCCTGCTCGCGCAGCCGCTCAACGAATTGCCGAGGAAAATTCCTGGCGCATTGGCGAAGAAGTCGGCTATCACATCCGATTTGAAAAACGCCTCGGCCCACAAACTCGCCTGCGCGTTCTGACCGAAGGCATTCTCACGCGGCAACTGCTGGCCGATCCGTTCCTCCCCGGCATCGGCGCGGTGATTCTCGACGAGTTTCACGAGCGATCCATCCACACGGATTTGGCGCTTGCGATGCTGCGAGAAATCCGCGCGACCGTTCGGCCGGATTTGATGATCGTCGTCATGTCCGCCACGCTGGATGCTCAGCCGGTGGCGAAATTCCTCGGTGATTGTCCCACCATCTCTATCCAGGGCCGCACATTTCCCGTTGAAATTGAGTATCGCCCGCACGCCGGCGCGCACCTGGTCGAGCGCATCGTCGCAGCGGTGAGCGAAGAAATCGATCGCGCCCCTCTTTTCCCCTCCCCTGGTACTCCGGGGGAGGGACACGGTGGGGGTCTTTCCGAGAAGGGTGGAAACACGGGCGACCTGCTCGTATTTCTCCCCGGCGCAGAAGAAATCCGTCGTGCGATGCGCGACTTGGAGGAATTCGGAAATCAACACAATCTGGCAATCCTTCCACTGCATGGAAGTTTGCCGGCGGATGAACAAACCGCGGCGCTTGCTCCATCGCAGAAAAGAAAGGTGATTCTGTCCACCAACATCGCCGAAACATCGCTCACCATCGACGGCGTAACTCGCGTGATCGACAGCGGATTTGCTCGCGTGCCGATGTTCGATCCACGTCGTGGATTGGATCGGCTGGAATTGAAACGCATCAGCCGCGCCTCGGCGGCACAGCGCGCCGGCCGGGCCGGACGCACCCAACCCGGCTGTTGCATTCGCCTCTGGTCGGCGAAAGAACAGGCCGATCTCGAAGACCACGAACTTCCGGAAATCCAACGCGTCGATCTCTGCGCGACGGTTCTCGATGTGTATGCCTGGGGCAAAAGCGATCCGGATGATTTCGGCTGGTTCGAAGCGCCACCAGAGTCCCACTTGAATTCCGCGAAGAATCTTCTGGAAATGCTCGGAGCGCTGGAGGATGGAAAGATCACGCCGATGGGTCAGAAGCTGAAGAAATTGCCCGTACATCCGAGGCTCGGCCGATTGCTGATCGCCGCGGCGGAAGCGGGTTGCGTGGAAGAAGGCGCAGCGATGGCGGCGATTCTGTCGGAAAGAGATTTTCTCCGCCGACAACCGCCCGGCGAGCGCGCCACGACCTCGCAGGGCGACAGCGATTTGCTCTTGCGGCTCGGTGAACTCGACCATCCCCGAATGGAAACTGACCCGATGGCACGCAGGCAAATCCTGCGGACCCGCGATGAACTTCTGCGAATCGCGCGGCGATTGGAAAATGCCCGCCACGTTCCCGCCGACGAAACACTGATGAAATTACCATTGCTGGCGTATCCCGATCGTGTCTGCCGACGCCGAGAAACTGATCCATCGGCGGCCGCAATGGTGGGCGGCGGCGGGGTGCGGCTGGCGCCAGAATCCATCGTGCGAAAATCGGAATTCTTTCTTGCTCTGGATGCACGAAGCGATCCGCGGAATCCGAAGAGCGAAGCCGCCGTCGCCATCGCCAGTGCAGTTGAGCCGCAATGGCTGACGGAATTATTTCCACATTCCATCCAGCGGGAGCGAACGACCATTTACGATGAATCGCGCCAGCGCGTCGTCGGAATCAATCGACTGTGGTATCGAGATTTGATCCTATCCGAAGATCAAAACGCCGCCGTTGATGCGGACGATGCAAGCAAGACCCTCGCGGCGGCGCTTCGGCCGATGGCACGGAAGATTTTCGAGGACGACGAATCCTCATCGTCATTTCTGGCCCGATTGGAATTTCTTCGCCGCTGGATGCCGGAACATTCTTGGCCGCAAATCGACTTCGCGGCGGCATTGGAGGAAATCTGCCGAGGTAAAAAGGGCTTGGAAGAAGTTCGCCGCGCTCCATTGGCATCCGCATTGGAATCGCAACTTGGATATCCGCTGGGTCGCCTGCTGGCTCAGCACGCGCCGGAGACGATGGATGTCCCAAGCGGCAGCCGAATCCGATTGGATTATTCCACCGGCCAATCCGTGCTGGCCGTCCGCCTGCAGGAAATTTTCGGCTGGACCGAAACTCCGCGCCTGGCCAGCGGCCGCGCGCCCGTGCTCCTGCATCTCCTCGGCCCCAACTTCCGCCCGGTGCAGATCACGGATGATCTGAAAAGTTTCTGGTCGACAACATATTTTCAGGTGCGCAAAGATTTGCGCGCCCAATATCCCAAACATTCCTGGCCGGTAGACCCGCTAACCGCGAAGCCGGTGGCGAAGGGACGGCCAAGGAAGAATTGAGCGGGCTGATTCAGTTGGAAATTATTTCCTTCTTCGGCGGAGCCGTTCCGCATTCCGGGCAACGTTCCGGCGTGGCGCGCAGGTCATAGCCGCATTGCGTACAGGCCCCCGCTTCGACCGGCGCCGCTCGCAAAAATGTTGCGACGCGGATCGTAGGAGCGACGGCAAATAAGAATATGTATGGCCACAGCGGAAAGGATTTCGAGCAGAGTTGCGGACAGCGGACTCTGGGACCGCGTGGGTCACCAAACATCGACATCACCCAAGGTCTAAGTCCATCAGATAGTGAATGAAAACCTGCGTGTGATGGCGAAATAGTCATCGTTCCACTAGACACGGTGTTTTTCTGAAAGTACATCGTGAGATGATAGACGGAAAAAACGAACCAAGTTTAGCCGTGTCGCTTGACGACGCGCGATTTCGCGTCGCCGAGCGACGCGGCTAAAATTGGCGGGATCGCGTTTACTGGGCATTCCCCATCAACACCGCCAGCAAACCCTTCTGATAATGCAATCGATTCTCCGCTTGATCGAAGATCACCGATTGGGGGCCTTCCATGACGGCGTCGCTGATTTCCAGGCCGCGGTAGGCCGGCAGGCAGTGCATCACGATGGCGTGCGGCGGGGCGGCGGCGAGCAGTTTTTCGTCGATGATGAAGCCTGTAAACGCTTTGATCCGCGCTTCCTTCTCTCTTTCCTGACCCATGCTCACCCAGGTGTCGGTGTAGATCGCATCAGCAGATCGCACGGCGTCGGTCGGCGAAATCGTGTAATGAAAATCCAGGTTCGGCATCTGCGCGCGAAGGGCGGCGACCTCGGCCTCGGGCAATTCAAAACCCTTGGGCGCGGCGAGAATAAATCGCATGTTGAATCGCCCGGCGGCTTCCAGCAGCGAGAGGGCGACGTTGTTGCCGTCGCCGATGAAGGCGATGGTTTTGCCCGCGAGCGAGCCGAGTTTTTCCTGAATCGTCAAAATATCCGTCATGGCCTGGCATGGGTGGCTGTAATCGGTCAATCCGTTGATGACAGGGACGGAGGAATATTTCGCCAGGTCCAAAATTTTCTGATGCTCAAAGGTGCGGGCCATGATTCCATCGCACATTCCCGAAAGAACGCGCGCGACATCCGCCACCGGCTCCCGCACGCCGAGGCCGACTTCCTCGTTGCGGAGCAGAATTCCCTCGCCGCCGAGATGCGTCATGGCGACATGAAAACTGACGCGGGTGCGCAGGCTGGGCTTCTCGAAAATCATCGCAAGCGTTTTGCCGGCGAGGATCGGATCGTTGTGACCCGTGGCGCGGTATTGCTTCTTGAGCCGCTCGGCGACATCGAGCGTTCTTCGCAGCTCCTCAAATGAACATTGGGAAATGGAAATAAAATTCTTCATGGGTGAAATGAATTTGATTCAGCGGACAATTTCGGTGCCGATGCCGGCTTCGGTGTAGATTTCCAAAAGCAGCGCGTGAGGGATTCGGCCGTCGATGATGTGCGTTTTGTTCACCCCGCCTTTGAGCGCGGTGACGCAGGCTTCGACTTTGGGCAGCATCCCGCTGGTGATGACGCCGGATTTCACCAGCTCATCGATCTGGCCAATATTGAGGTGGCTCACGCGGCTGTGGGGATCGGTTGGATTGGCGCGAATGCCGTGCGTGTCGGAGACGACGACCAATTTCTCGGCCTTCATGGCGGCGGCAACAGCGCCGGCCGCGGTGTCGGCATTGACGTTCAGTTTATTTCCAGCGGCGTCACGAGCGATCGTTGCGATGCAGGGAATGGAGTCGGCCTGAACGAGCAATTGCAACAGCCGAGAATTCACGGCGGTGACATCGCCGACAAGCCCGAGATCAATCCGCCGACCGTCGGGGCCGGACAAATACGTTCGCTCGGCAAAGAGCACGACGCTGGAAAGGGAATGCAATCCCATCGCCTCGCAGCCCTGGGTCTGGATGAAATTGACGATGAACGCGTTGACCTCGTTGCACAGCACCTGCTCGGCGATGGCCAGCGTGCGCTCGTCGGTGTATCGGCGGCCCATGACCATCTGCGGCTGGAGGCCGGATGCTTCCATGCGCTGGCTGATCGCTTTGCCACCGCCGTGGACGAGCACCGGTTGCATGCCCACGTAATTCATGAACACGATGTCATTGAGCAGATCAGAAAGCGCCCGCTCATCGTCCATGATCGATCCGCCGACTTTGACGACGACGACTTTATTGTGGAATCTCTGGATGTACCCCAGCGCTTCGGCGAGTGCCGAGGCTTTGTCGAGTGCGGTTTTGTCGATCGAAACGTCCATCACAACTTTCGTGGCAGAACTTTTCCATTGGCGAAAGGGCAGAAGTTTAGGATCGGGGCGCGTGGGTGTCAAAAACTGAAGAATATGAACCACGAAGAAACCCATCGCTTGCTTCGCCCGCAACCCAAGGAACAGTCGACAACTTCGAATTGGGCGGAAGAATATTTTATCGGTTACAGTTTCCTCGCTGACGAGCATGCGTTGGCTCGTATACGGACATGCGTTGCCGCTTCGTGACTTCGTGGTTAAATCTCCTGCGAATTGAAATGGCCGCAAGGCGTTATACTGAAGCGGCGATGTCCATTGAACGTATCGAATCCTGGGACGATCCTCGGCTGGCGCCGTATCGGAATCTCAAGGACAAGGAATTGGAGCGTTTGGGCGAGCGATTCATTGCTGAGGGCCCCAATGTTGTAATTCGGTTGCTCAAGAGCGGGATCTCTGTCGAATCGGTGCTGGTGGCTGAGAGAAAGATTTCGGCGATTGCTGGATTTGCTTCGGATGCGACGCTCATTCTGGTCGGCTCCGATGAATTGATCGAGCGGGTGATTGGATTTGAGTTTCACAGCGGCGTGCTGGCGTGTGGTGTTCGGCCGTTGTCGCCGTCGTTGGAGGCGATTGTGCCGAAGCGTCCGCAGTCGGCATTGATCGTCGCATGTCAGGAAATCACCAATCCGGAAAACATGGGATCGCTGGTTCGCACGGCAGCGGCGCTTGGGGCGGATGCCATGCTGCTGGGTGAGCGATGCTGCGATCCGTTCTTCCGGCAATCGGTGCGAGTGTCGATGGGATCGGTATTCAGCCTGCCGATGACACGATCGGAAAATCTGCTGAACGATCTGGATCGGCTGAAGGAATTGGATGTCGAGCGATGGGCGATGGTGCTGGCGGAGGATGCGGAACAATTGCGGCAGGTTCAACGGCCGGCGCGCGCGGCGGTGCTCTTTGGTAATGAGGCACAGGGATTGGATGCGACGACCGTTTCAAAATGTGATCGACGCGTCACGATTCCGATGCGGCGGGGCACCGATTCGCTGAACGTCAACGTCGCCGCCGCTGTCGTGCTCTATGAATTGATGCGATGAAGGAATTGCTGGGAAAAGATTGCGTCGGTGAACAATGCAGCTGGAAATAGTATCATGCCGTCATGTCGATGTGATCATCTTCCTTTTCATCTTCGTCTTCGACTTGGCTATGCGGTTGTTTTTTAGGCGGTTTGCCTTGCGGCTTGCGTTCACTGGCTGGTTCCAGCTCGCCTGTGTTCTCGATGGGAATATCCACCACATCTTCGTGATCGGGCAGGCCTTTGGCCGCTTCCATATTGCGGCGGATTTCCTGCGACCGCTGCATGGCGTGCGTCATTTCCGCCTGTGACGTTTGTACCAACGACCCGCTTATGGGGCTTAGCTGACTCATATCATCCCCGGTCGATTCCATTTCTTATATCGGCATAAATCCGCTAAAATCCGGCCTGAATTTTTGTCTCGCCCGCAAATTCCGCACAGGTGTTACCCCTCTCACACCTTGGGATGGAATTGCCTCCATTTTCCCTTCCCTTTCTCCGCCGCGATGCCAAATCCGAGCTAGATTCAGACCAGCTTTCAAACACGAGGGATTAGATTATGAAGTCGTATGTGGGATTAGCTTTGGCGGCCTTGTTGGGGATGTTTGCGGTGTCGGCGAATGCAGCGCCGGTGTTGCCTGGTCAGGATGTTTGGACCATGAGCCCGCACCAGACCTTCACCCAGGATTACTTCGACTACAGCCTTCCGCACACCGTTTATTCCGGTGATGTCGAACTGATGAACGGCTCGCAGATCATCGAGATTCTGTCATTCCTGCCCGAGTCGGGCCATGCCAATCACTCCAAAACCGCGGAGATTATTCCGGTCTACAGCGACACGGCTCCTCCCCTTCTTTCCGACACAACCCAGATCGATTGGACCGGCTACATGACGGACTACACGGCTGGTTGCAATACCTATTGCATCGGCACCCCTGACCCCACCAGCGTCCCGCTTCCGGCTTCCTGGAGCCTTGGCGGCGCCGGCGTGGTGCTGGTGATGCTCTTCGTCCGGCGCAAATCGCGCCAGCTTGCGGCTATCTGAATCCGGATCGTCTGAAATCGGCCGGCCTGAATATTTCGCCCGGATAATCAGCACAATTTGACACAAAACGCATTTTATCGGCACAGCCTTCATCTCCCCTTTTGCCGCAAGGTCATAGCCCCCCTTGCGGCTTTTTTATTGTGTTAATTTCTCGACACCCCGGACCGATCATCAGAGGGATCAGGGCGTGCGTCTGCGGAGAGAAAATCTCCAAGGAGTCCGTATCATGAAGCGCATCCAAAGTTTGATCAGCGCGTTCATTCGCAACGAAGACGGCGGCGAAGTGCTTGAGTACGCGCTGATTGCCGGCCTGATTTCCATCGCGGCCATCACCGTGATCGGCGCCGTCGGCACCAAAGTCGTCGCCCGCTGGACCACTGTGAACAGCTCGATGTAATTCGTCGCTTGATGCGACGATTGCTGTAATCGGCCGAGAACCGATTGCGCCCCCAGCCAAGCCACTGCTGATTCGCCAGAAGAATCAGCCCCTCCTTTCCCGTTTCCCGGCCAACCAATAGAATTATGGGCGATGCCCCTTGGCTATCCCATCGTGCTGGATTTGTCCCGCAGCCGCGTCGTGATCGTCGGCGGTGGAGCGGTGGCGGCACGCAAGGCGGCCGGCGTGCTGGCGGCGGGGGCGGCGCAGTTGCGGGCGGTGGCGCCCAAGTTCGTCAAGGATTTTCCGGCGGCCGTCGAGAGAATTCTCGAAACGTTCGAGCCACGACATTTGGACGGGGCGAATTTGGCGTTCGCCGCCACGGATTCGGCGACGGCCAATGATGCGGTGGTGGACGAGGCCCGCAAGCGGGGGATTTGGGTCAATCGGGCTGATGCAGATGATGAGGATCCCGGTGATTTCTCGACCCCGGCATTGGGGCGATTTGGCCCGATCACCGTCGCTGTCACCGCCGGTTCCCCAGCGTTGGCGGCGGCGCTGCGAGACCAACTCGCCGGCGCGATTGGAAATGAGTGGGTGAATCTGGCCGAGGCGCTGGTTCACATTCGGCCAACGATCAAATCATCCAATCTCCCAATCACCAAACGGCGGGAAATTCTCCGCTCCCTCGCCACCGCAGATGCCGCCACTGCCGCGACAGGCGGCGAATCGGCTTTGTGGGAATGGACGGTCGGAAAATTTCCGGAACTCAAATAGATATCATGCCCGTCCAACCGCTCAATGCCGGCCAACTCGCACTGATCATCGCATCGGCGGCGTTCTTCCTCGGCGGGGCGGCGATGTCGGTGATGCAGGGGTGGCTCAATCGCCGGCCCATTCGCATCGCGGCCAAGTCGATGGATTACTGGGCGATTTGTCTGGCCGCTGCCGCGGTCATATGGCATTGCCTGGGACGAAGCGGAAGCTGGTTGCCGCTGGAAGACAACTTCGAAACGCTGGCGACGCTGGGGATTCTGCTGGGATTGTTCGTGATGTACATCCAGCGAACGCGGCCAATTCCGGGATTGGATTGGTTTCTCCTGCCGATCGTGGTGCTGCTATTGGTGTCCGCCGCCGTGTTCGGAACCGTGCGGCCCAATTCGCGGCCGGCGGGTGGATGGTGGGCGTGGACACATGTGCTGAGCAGCTATGGCGGGGCGATGGCGTTTGCCGTGGCGGCGTCGGTGGGATGCGTATACCTTTTGCTCAGCGCTCGGTTGCGCGACAAACGCACCATGCCCGGTCCCAACATGGGCAGCCTCGAGCGCCTGGAGCGCGTGACGCAAATATCCATGCGTCTCGGATTTGCTCTGCTAACTCTGGGCATGATCACTGGGTTGGTGATAGTTTTGGACACGGGCCCGAACAACGGCCTCGGGCCGCATTGGATGACCAGCCCCAAGGTGCTGCTGGCGACAGTGGTCTGGGTGATCTACGCGCTGGTGCTGCACACGCCTATCAGCTCGGGGGTGCGCGGCCGGAGGTCAGCGATGCTCAGCATCCTTGGATTCGTGCTCATGTTCGGCACACTTATCGCCGTGCAGTTCATGCCGAGGGGACAGTAGCTCATGGAACGACTGATGCTAATCGGCCTGAATCACAACACCGCGCCGCTGGAGGTGCGCGAAAAGGTGGCGTTCGATGCTCAGCGGCGAGAGGCGGAATTGTCTGCCCTGCGAGAGAAGTTCTCCGAATGCGAAGTGGTTTTGCTCTGCACATGCAATCGCACCGAAATTTATCTGGCCCGCTCCGATCCGACTCGGCCGGAGAAAAATGAACTCACCGAATTTCTGGCGCGCAGCGGAGAATTTACTCCCGCGACGCTTTCGGGGCATTTGTATTTCAAAACCGACCGGGATGTGGCGGCCCACTTGTTCAATGTCGCATCCTCCCTGGATTCGATGGTATTGGGCGAAACGCAAATCCTCGGCCAGGTGCGCGAGGCGTATGAATTCTCCCGTTCCCGCGATATGGCGGGGCGAATGCTGCATCCGCTTTTCCAGCGGGCCATCGCCGTTGGTAAACAGGTGTTGTCCGAAACAAAATTAGCGGAAGGCCGGGTTTCCATCGCCAGCGTCGCAGTGGACTATGCGCGGCAGATTTTCGATTCATTCGCCGACAAGACCGCGCTCTGCATCGGGGCCGGGAAAATTTCGACATTGGTTTTGGAACGTTTGCGCGAACTCGGCCTGAAAAAACTACTGGTCTGCAATCGCGATCCTGAGAAAGCAAAATCGCTCGCTGTCAAATACTCCGGAAAAGCCGTGGAATTTGAGAAGCTGACGGAAAGCCTGGCGACGGCGGATATCGTGATTACCGCCACGGGTTCGGTCAAGCCGATCATCTCGCGGGCCATGTTCGAGAAAGTCATGCGGAGGCGCAAGCACAAGCCGGTGTTCCTCATCGACATTGCCCTGCCGCGCGACATCGCACCGGATGTGGGCGAGTTGACCAACGTCTATCTCTACAACCTCGACGATTTGCAGAAGGTCGTGCTGGCGACGCACAGCCAGCGAAACGGGGCTGTCGAGGCGGCCAATCTGATCGTTGCAGAACACGTTGGCGAATTCGTCGCCTGGCATCGCGCGCGGGAACTGGGGCCGATGATCGATCAGCTCTTTCGTAGAAGTCATGCGGCTGCACAGGAAGAATTGTCTCGTGTCATCGGCCGGCTGGGCGAGATCAGCGCGCAGCAGCGCGAGCAATTGGAGGATTTGACCCGGCGAATCGTGAACAAACTTCTGCACGATCCGGTCTCCATGTTGCGCGACGGCGAAGGCCGGCATGGAAGCGGGCAGTATCGCCATGCGGTGACGAAGCTATTCAAGCTGGATGAAGATGACGAACCCACCGAATCCTGAAGAACCCTTTCGCTGGGATTGTCGCGGGGTGCTGCTCGTTGCGGGGTCGTTGATTTTTCTGATCATATCTATCGCCATCGCGGGGCGCGCATGGTGGATCGCTATTTTTGAATGCGTGTTTCTCGTGGCGTGGCTCGGCGGGGTGGTTGGCATTGGTCGGTTGGTGTGGAAGTTGATCAATCGCGCGCCCTTTCCCTCCTCCGGAGAACCGCAGGAGGTAAACAAGGCGCTGGTCCTCGTCACATGCGCTGCATTGGGAATTGGCGCGACGAGCCTGATCACATTGGGTCTTGGACTCGCTGGATGGCTCAATCAGGGGTGGGCGATTGGGCTGATGTCGGCGGGCTGGGTGGTGCTTTTGGTGCTGTTGCATTCTCGCCAGAAAAAAGACCGCATTCGCACCTGGATGCGCCAGCGCGCGGGTTGGATATGGATTTGGATTATCCTGGCTCCGCTGATGGCGATTCTGCTGGTCGCCACATTGGTGCCGCCGGGGTTGTTGTGGGGGGATGAGCCCAATGGTTACGACGTGGTGGAATATCACCTGCAGGTGCCGCGCGAATGGTACGAAGCGGGCCGGATCATGCCGCTGGATCACAATGTATTTTCCTATTTCCCGTTCAACGTGGAGATGCAATATTTGTTGGCGATGCACTTGCGCGGCGGGCCGTGGGCGGCGATGTATCTGGCCCAGCTCATTCACGCGATGCTGTGTGTGCTGACAGTTGTCGCGGTATATGCCATTGCCGGCGGCGGCGTGCGCGGGACGGTTGCGGGCGCGCTGGCGGCGGCAACGCCGTGGATCGCGATGCTGGCGCCCGTCGCTTATGACGAAGGCGGCGAACTGCTCTTTGGCGCACTGGCAATCGGTTGGGCTCTGCGCGCTAGGAACAACAAGGATTGGCTGATCGCCGGGATCATGGCGGGGTTGGCGGCGGGCACAAAACTCCCCATTGCGCCGCTGATGTTTGTCGGAATTCCACTGATCATCGCGGCAACCGGCGGATCGATCAGAGGATTGGCGATTTACCTTGCGACCGGTCTGCTGGTCGTTTCACCATGGCTGATTCGCAACTGGATATGGATCGGCAATCCGGTTTATCCCGAAATGATGGACTGGCTGGGCCGCGGGCATTTTTCGGCTGTTCAGGTGCAGAGATGGCGCGAGGCATATTGGCCGGAGGCGCGATATCGCTCGCCATCCGGGAGATTCCTGGCGTTGTGGCAACAAGTGATTTGGGATTGGCGATATGCCTGGGCAATTTTCCCGCTGGCGGTTGTCGGTGGATTAATGTCATCGTCGCAGCGGGCGATCCGGCTTTTGCTCTTGATCCTTTTTCAACTCATCGTGTGGATGATCTTCACACACGTGCAAAGCCGGTTCATGGTAATCGCCATTCCGATGGCGGCGCTGCTGGCGGTGGAGTTTCCCAATCGCCATTGGCTGGCCGCCTGTGCTCTGGCGGCGATCGGCACGGCAGGGTTTTCCACCGTCGCCATTTTGACGAAGATGCGGCCGGTTCTTGACCAACGGTCGGCGGATTTCCTGGGTACGCTGCGGTTCTACGATTTGTCCGGGTTTGACGTGAGCAAATTGCCGCCTGATGCCGATCTGGATGTGGTCGGCGATGCGAGCGCCTTTTGGTATCAGATGCCGATGCAAAAATTGCATTACAAGACCGTGTTCGATGTGGACACGAGCGATCCGAGCAAGTCGATCATCGACGATTGGCGAGCCGGAATGCCGGCCCAAGCGGAGGTGTATGTCGATACCGGCGAGCTAGCGAGATTCGCACGGACGTACTACGGAATTCCCCCGTTGACTGCGGCGGCTACGGAGCCAGATTCAGGTCTTCATAGATTGCCTTGAACAGCGCGGAGATTCGTTCCTGATGCGCTGTTTCACCGGGCATTCCGTTAAAGACGACAGCGACGGCCAGCCCATATTCCGGATCGGCCATCCCGGCAGAGGATTGGCTGCCCCCATGTCCGAAGGCGCGCGGCGAGGCGTGCGGACCATATCCATACGGTAAATTTGGATCGCCGTATTGGGAGGAATTGATGATGAATCCAAGGCCCCAGTCGATGATCCGTTTGAATGTCAGATCGACGATCCCCGCGCGATGGCGGGCGGTGAGGGCTTCGACGGTTTGCGGCGTCAGCAGGGAAGAACCATCGGGAAGCCGTCCGCGATCCAAAAGCATTTCATAAAATTTCCCCAGCTCACGAATCGGCCCACGCGCGCTGGCTCCCGGCACGACGAGACGAGAAAACCCCGGCGAATCAAATCGAATGAGCCGGAGATCGGGGGGGCCGGTGGGAATTATGATACCAATGCGATCGCGCAGCGCGGCGTATTGTTCAGGAGAAAGGTTCCACGAGCAATCGCGCATCTGCAGCGGAGAAAGAATCTCATCGGTTCCGAATTGTTCAAATCGGCGTTGCTTCGGATCGAGGCGATGGATGATCTCGGCGAGGATGTACCAGCTTGTCAGCGGGTGATATCCGGCTGTGCGTCCGAAGATCCATCGCGGCTCCGGCCGAGCGGCGCAGATTTTGGCGATGATCTGATCCCAATCGTCAGAGTTGGAAAAATCCGCCCAGCGAATTCCGGCGGTGTGCGTCAGAAGATGCCGAATGGTGATCGCCTCTTTGCCGGCGGCGGCGAATTCGGGAATGAATTTCGCGACGGGATCGTCCAGATCGAGCCTGCCCGCCTCCCATAATTTGGCGAGCGCGACTGCGGTCAGCGGTTTGCCGGAGGAGAGCCAAAGCATGATGGTATCCGAGCGCATCGGAACGCCGGGCCGAGCTTCGCCGAATGCAAGATCGGCGACGGCCCGACCATCACGGGAAATGTAAAGCTGCGCCCCCGTGTGCAGTCCCGCTGTTTGGCGGGTCTCAATCACCTCGCGCGTTCGCCGCAAATCGAGCATCGGGAAATAATACGCGTCGGTGTTAAAAAGACGAAGAATTTGAACCACTAAGTCACGAAGACACGAAGCGATTTCTTTAATTCGAGAGTTTGTCGGCGGAATTGGCTATTTTTTATATTGGATTAAAAAGATCGTCTCGCAAAGTGCTCTGGAATGTCGAAAGCAGCTTCGTGTCTTCGTGCCATCGTGGTTCAATCTCTTCTCCCCGCCCCTGTAAACCCCAAGAAATCTGGCGTATAATCCGTCGTTTCGAGAATCATGGCGATTGAGCGGCAAAAAACAGTGGGCAGGGAAGTCAGTTTCTCCGGGCGGGGATTGTTTTCCGGAGAAACGGCCACTGTCAGCATTTCCCCAGCCGAGGCGGATTCGGGAATCACTTTTATCCGGGACCAAGATGGCAAAGTCGCGTCTATCAGCGCGATGATTCAGAATGTTCTCAAACGGCCCCGGCGAACCTGCCTGAAAAACGGAACGCTTCTCGTCGAAACCGTCGAGCACTGCATGGCGGCCCTGAGCGGCATGGGCGTGGATAATGCCGTGGTGCGGGTGAAGGGCGGACGCGTGGGGGAACTGCCGGCGGGGGATGGATCGAGCTCCCCGTTTGTCGATCTTCTGGAAGAAGCGGGGATCGCGCCGCAGGAAGCGCCGCTGAAACCGCTGGTGATTCGCAAGCCCGAGCAGATTTCCATCGGCGACGCGACGTTGGCGGCTTTGCCGGGTCCGACGGATAAGTTGGAGATTATTTACGATTTCGAAGCGCCCGCGCCGCTGGGGAAACAGGTTTTTCGATTCACGCTCGATCCCGCCCATCCCGAAGAATTCGCCCAGCAGGTCGCGCCCGCGCGGACATGGGTGTTTGAGCATGAAGCGAATGAATTGCAGTCGCGCGGGCTGGGGATTCATTTGACGCCAAAAGATTTGCTGGTGATCTCGCCAACCGGGCCGATCGACAATGCGTTTCGGTTTGCCGATGAATGCGTGCGGCACAAGGTGTTGGATTTGATCGGCGATTTGTATCTGCTCGGCCGGCCACTTCGCGGTCGATTGGTGGCGCACAAGATCGGGCATGAACAGAATCACATGCTTGTGCGCAAGCTGTTGCAGCAGGAGGAGAATCTCGGCCGCGAGGCGCTGGTGCATCGCGATGCGGCGTGGGACAT
>JBEKUH010000027.1:0-39299 GCA_049515255.1 Tepidisphaeraceae bacterium
ACGGACGATCCCCACCCCCCTCTAGAACGGGTAGGGGACACTCGGCAGGCTTCGTGGCCTGTCAACGGGGCCATTGCTGGCCAACCTCCGGCGGGACAGAAGGATGGACCCTCAAATCCCGTCCCGAGGCCCGCGTGCGTCCGCCTGTGAATACGTTCGGGCGACACGGGGATACTTCACTGGGGCCACCTGCGTGTGTGCGTGGCACACCGCTAAAGCTCCACGTCGCGTGGTCACAGGAGCCACGCGAGATTCTGTGTCAGGGCTCGCGACGGTCCCGTTGACAGGCTGCAAAGCAATGCAAAACACGAGGAAATGCGAGGAATGAATGAGATGAAGAGTACAAAATAAACCCGGCAATGCCGGACGAAAATCGTCATGTGTTTCTTCGCGCCGCAAAATCGGTGGGCGAGTACGCCCACCCTACGCGGTCGTTTTCTCGTCAAATCATTATGCGAATCACCAAACTCCAATACACCCGTCATGGCCCCTTGCGCCGACTCTGGAAGAAATTCCAGGCATCTCTACCCAGCGACCGAGCCGAATACTGGCGAAAACGCGAAGACAAACGTCAAAGTGAAGTCTGGCGACATCCCTGGATGGAGGAAAAGATGGGTTGATCCGCCCGCAGATTCGTAAATTGAATTGCATCTTCCCATCTTTTCGGGCTTTGCACAAAATCCCTCTGAAATCGAGAAGTTATTGTGCAGGCGAGCGGGTTATTGTGCAAGAACTGTCGCAGAAAGGATCGACGCTAGACATCGCGCTTGGCTTTTGTTAGGATGCGATAGAGACGGAGAAAAAAATGGGCCGATCTCCCCAAACAAAATTATTCGCTGAAATTCCGCCGGGGTCTCGCATACTTCTCGGCCCCGAAATCATGTCGCTTGCATCTGGTAAGGGACTCATCGCCCCTTTCTCTGCCGCCCATCTTGCTCCGTCCTCATACGATTTGAGTGCGGGTGCGAGATATGTGGTGGCTGGCGGAGGCGTGAATGACAACACTAGGAGTTCGCCGCTCACTATTGGGCCTGGATCATATGCTGGATTGATTTCTGCTGAATGCGTCAAGATACCGGCGAATCTCTATGTCATGCTCGGCCCGAAACGGAAGCTTTCATACGATGGCATCGTGTTGCTTTCCGGGTCAGTTGTAGATTCCGGATACGAGGGGCATCTACTTTTCGTGCTTTACAATAGTTCGGGGAAGAAAAGGATCATCTATCCGGGGCAAAAAATCTGCGTTGCGACATTCTTCCAGTTAGATAAGGCGGTCGAGAATCCGATCGGGCCCGACCCGTCTCTATCGGCCGGCGATTTCCCCGGAGATTTTCTCAATGCGATGGCGAACATGGAATTGCCTTCGATGGTCGAAATCAACAGCAAACTAGATCAGATTCCACTCATTCAACAGCGAGTTCATGACCTAGAAAAGACTTACTCCGATGTCACGAAGCCCATGAAGCAGTTAATCGAAAGCGTCGACAAGGTGACGCGGGACGTGGATAGGGTTTCGCGGGACGTTCAGGCGCTAACCGATCAGGGCAATCGCGTCCTTGGGAAAATCGAACTCCATGACAAGTCCATTACCGAGCACGGATTCAAACTTAAATATCTCGTGTGGGTAGCAACCGTCGTTGGCGCTGTTCTGATTACGCTCGCCGTGAACAATTTAATTCATTCGGGCCCAACTCCATCTACGGCACAATCGTCCCCATCAAGCAAATAGAAGGCATTGCCGCTCTAGGCCACAAGCCCGAAGTCTGGTTGAATGCCAAGCTCGTACATCGACTGAATGTTTACGCATACGTTGTGGCATAGAACCTTGCACAACACTTCGTTCGTCTGGGCCACGGGCGTTTTGCTCCGAACCGCGTCGCCGAATTTTGCCTTGATCGACATGAAGGTGGATTCCACGTTGCTGCGCTTATGATAATGCGGGAGAAACTCATCGCGCTTGAAGTGGTATAGATGATACATCTTGCTCCAAAGCGTGCTGTGGTCGATTTTGCAGCCCCGATTACTGGTATCCACGTCCAGCTTCGATGTTGTCTTGAATGGGATGTACGGTGCTGCGCCGGCAGCCACGATGGCGTTGTAATTGTCCCGTGAGTGGTAGCCTTTGTCCGCTGAAATTTCCCGGACGGCGAAATTCTTGGCGGTCTTTTCGACCAGTCCCGGCAGGTACGGCGAATCGTGCTCGAATCGTCCGGTTACTTCCACGCCAGTAACAATGTTGGTTTTGACGCCGCAGACAAGGTGCAACTTGATCCATTCCTTTGCAATCTTTTCTTCACAATATTTGAAGTTGAACCACCGCGCGAATCGGGTTGACGCAAACCCCGTCGCATCCACCGCAAAGTCGGATTCGACGGATCGCAATGGCAGGGTGCTTTGTTCAATCATGCTTTGCAGAATCGGCGTTACTGACGGCATTTCCAGATAGTTGAAAATACTATTGAAGTGCGGAACCTTTGAAATATATCCCTTGACTTGTGCATCGCACAGATCGGAAATGAATCGGCGACCAGAGACCGTGCTGAACACCTTGAATGCGGCGGCGAAAATCGCGTCGGCAATCGGGAGGCGGGGGCGTCCGTTACCCTTGTATTCCGGCTCTGGAACATTCCGGCAAAGCTGGTGCATGAGAATTTGGAATTGAGCCTTTTCGTTTGTCTGCGCCGCGTTGTAGGCCGGCCAGTCTTGGGAATAAGTGGGGCGCGTCACGCTTTCCGTGACAGTCAAACTTTGGGTGATCGTCTCGGTGCCGTCGGAATTCGATTCTCGTTCAATCACAAATTCTACCGCGTAAATATGCTTACATTTGCAGGCTCGAATTTCATGGTCTTGGCAAGTGCAATGCGGCCGCTGTCCGACCGAAACCGCATACCGACACTTTCCGGTTTGCGAGGGAACCGTCCATGATCCATCATCCCGCTTGCTGATCTTGGCTTTCGCCGCGATTTGCAACCCGCGTTGTTTCCGAGCTTCGATTCCATCCGTAATCCCGTCCGTAATCTTGTTTGCGTCTGTCATAAATCCATCCCTTTCGTATGGATTTACTATAGACTTAATAAAGCGAAGGGCAAGAGAAAAATCGGATTTGACAAAAGATTTATTAAGTCTATATTTTGTCCATGACGAAAAACCGTGGCCGTCCCAAAAAGCCCAAAGGCGAAAGACGCGAAAACGTGCTTCGCATTCTATTGACCACGGCGGAACGATCCGAGCTTGACGAATTTGCCAAAGCGAAGGGCATGGATGTTTCGACGTGGGCACGCATGGCTTTGTTTGAAACCACCCGCTCGGCGTCTAGCCGAGCGGGTGGGTAAAACAGAGAACTAGACGCGAACGAGAACGGCAAATGCCTTGCCGTTCTTACGTCGCACAATCGCGCGGGTTATGTGGTGTCGGAAGGACATGAAGAATATCCACCGATACCCAGCCGGCGCGGGGAAGGGAGGGCTGTGCATTGCCCACCTCCTTTGCGGATCAGACCCCTTGAACAACCGTGGCCCCTGCCGATAGGATCGAATTGCTGCTTACGATCCCGGAGCCAAACTCCGGTTCCCCTTTGGGCGGTCTGACTGCCCGTGGGGTAGCACAAATGGCCGTCGGTTGACGCCGGCGGTCATTTTTTTCGTTTGACTTTTTTAAGGGGACTGCCTACTTTGAGGTCCAGCCCATCATTGTCCGAGCCAATTATTTCTCCGATGGGCAATTCCGAACCGAAAGGTCTTGTCCCCTTTCGGTTCTTTTTTTGCCACGTCGCATTGTCGTTAAACTTAGCCCAAATTCAAGCACAAAAGCTAGTTTTATAACACCATCTGTTGGGACACAGTGAACGACCAATACCATATGTGCTATAAGCATTGCGCAAACAGTGATTTATCCGCTCGCCTAGCACTGTGGATAACATGTGGATAACCAGTCAGCAATTTGACCCGATGTCTGTTTGCAAAATACGCGCACAGATTAATTGCTGTCCAATCTGGCCCTAAGGCCCGAATTTGACCATCGCGGGCCACTGTTACATGGGCTACTCGAATGGCGCGACCTAAACTAATAAGACGCGCTCTGAGTAAGAATAATCTAAATATTTTTTGGGGAGAATTTCAGGAAGGGTTTTTGTGCAGCCCTCAGACTTTTTGTGCAAGTCGAGGATTTTGTGCAAGGCCATCTTTTCGATTGATATAGCACCGCCGGAGTCCTATATTGGATTATTCGATGCTGTGTCTCAGTCGCAAGACCGATTATGCTCTGATCGCCCTTGGCTTTCTGGCCGAGCGGCAGGATGAGGTGGTGTCGGCACGCGATGTCGCATCAGCCTACGATCTGCCGGCTCCGCTGCTCATGAATATCCTCAAAACCCTCGGCAAGCATGGAATCCTGTCGAGCGTTCGAGGGGTCAGCGGCGGATATCGGATTCGGGCGGATTTGGAAGCGGTTTCGCTTCATGATCTGATCCGAATCCTCGAGGGCAAGGTCGAGCCCGGCTGCGATCATGACCATGAGCCGGACGGCCCGCGATCCCGGCGGCGCGGCTCGGTGCAGGCGCCCATCCAGGCGTTGCACTACAAGCTCATGCAGTTTCTGCATGATGTGGCCCTGGCGGATCTGGTGATGCCCGGCCGGCGAATCGATGTGCCGGCCGAGAGCTTGCGACGGAGCCGGCCGAAAAATGTGAACGAACAATTGGCGCTAGTCGCCAACTAAGATTTCTAAAGGAATTTTTTCAGGAGTTGCCTATGCCGATCGAACTATCCGAAACCGCGGCTCGGGAGATCAAGACGATTATCAAGCAGCAGGACCTGCCGGAGACCCAGACGCGGCTGCGCGTCGGCGTCAAGGGCGGCGGATGCAGCGGATTCAGCTACATGCTGGATCTCACCGAGGAAGCCAAGAGCGATATGGACGAGGAAATGGAATCCAACGGGATCAAAATCCTCTGCGACATGAAGTCCTATCTGTATCTCAACGGCACCAAGATCGACTTCAAGGATGAGGTCATGGGCCGGGGATTCGTTTTCGTGAATCCCAACGCAACCAGCACGTGTGGCTGCGGACATAGCTTTAATGCCTGAATCGCCAGGCGTTTGGCCAATTGACGTATCAGGGCCATCGCCGCCGCGCCGTAGGCCCAGTCATGGCCAATACAAATGCAACCGCCGAGACGCCGAGAGCGCCGAGGCAGACGCCGAGGAATGCAAATTCAATATCGCCACGGATTAAGATCAGATGAACACAGATGAAACAAAATCATTTCCCGGCATGTATCCGTGTCCACCGGTATTTCATCTGTGGCAATTTCGCATTTGTATTCTCTCGGCGTCTCGGCGGTTGCATTTGAATTTGCTTTGAAGAGATGCGTATAAAAAACGAGCCGTAATGCGTTTGTAATAAAGAGAATTGCCATGCCCACTGCTGAAACTGAAATCGAAACCCTCGCCAACCGCGAATATCAGTGGGGATTCGTCAGCGACATCGAAGCGGACGAAGCGCCCCCCGGACTCAACGAGGAGATCATCCGCTTCATCTCGCTCAAGAAAAAAGAGCCGCAGTGGATGCTCGATTGGCGGCTCAAGGCGTATCGGCATTGGCTGACGATGGAAGAGCCGCACTGGGCGATGGTGCATCATCCGCCCATCGATTATCAGAAAACCATTTACTATTCCGCGCCCAAGCCCAGCAAAAAAAGCATGGACGAGGTCGATCCGCAACTGCTGAAAATCTACGAAAAGCTCGGCGTTCCCATGCATGAGCAGGCGATCCTGGCGGGCGTGGAGCAGCCGAACGTCGCGGTGGATGCGGTGTTTGATTCGGTCTCGGTGGCCACGACTTTCAAGAAGACATTGGCGGAGAAGGGGATTATTTTCTGCTCCTTCAGCGAAGCGGTGCTGGAACATCCGGAGCTGGTGAAAAAGTACATGGGCTCGGTGGTGCCGTACTCGGATAATTATTTTGCGACGCTCAACAGCGCGGTCTTCACCGATGGCAGTTTTTGCTACATCCCCAAGGGCGTGAAATGCCCGATGGAATTGAGCACTTATTTCCGCATCAACGCCAAGAGCACCGGGCAATTTGAGCGCACGCTGATCATCGCCGATGACAACGCGCATGTGAGTTATCTCGAAGGCTGCACGGCCCCGATGCGGGATGAGAATCAGTTGCATGCGGCGGTTGTGGAATTGGTGGCGCTGGAAGGCGCGAGCATCAAATACAGCACGGTGCAGAATTGGTATCCCGGCGACAAGGACGGCAAGGGCGGGATTTATAATTTCGTCACCAAGCGCGGCGCCTGCCGGGGACGCGCCAGCAAAATCAGTTGGACGCAAGTCGAAACCGGCTCGGCCATCACCTGGAAATATCCCAGTTGCATCCTCCAGGGCGACGACAGCATCGGCGAATTTTACAGCGTGGCCCTGACCAACCATCGCCAGCAAGCCGACACCGGCACCAAGATGATCCACATCGGCAAGAACACCCGCAGCACGATCGTCAGCAAAGGCATCAGCGCGGGATTCGGCCAGAATTGCTATCGCGGGTTGGTGAAAATTCTCAAGGGCGCGACCAACGCGCGGAATTACACGCAGTGCGACAGCCTTTTGCTCGGCGACAAGTGCGGCGCGCACACGGTGCCATATATCGAGGTGCGCAACACCACGAGCAAAGCCGAGCATGAAGCCAGCACCAGCAAGATCGGCGAGGATCAGCTCTTCTATTGCAAAACCCGCGGGATCAGTTTGGAAGACGCCATCAGCATGATCGTCAGCGGATTCTGCAAGGAAGTGTTCCGCGAATTGCCCATGGAGTTTGCGGCCGAGGCAAAAAAATTGCTGGGCGTCAGCCTGGAAGGCAGCGTGGGTTGAAACACGGAGCGATGGATGAACGCGGAATGGTCCAAAACCATCGGCACCGTGGCGATCTGGATGGGAATGGCGATCTCGATTCTGGGAATCAGCCAGATTTCCGATGGCGATGTGATCGTGCTGTGCGTGATTTCGATGGTGGTGGGCGCGACGGTTTCGACAACCGTGATCTGGGCGCCCTGGACGCTGAAAGACAGGCCCGACCACGCGCACGGATTCGAGGTCATTCAGCCCGCGTCGAAGATTGAAACGAAATGAACTTGGTTTCCTGAAGTGCGTCGCGGAAAGCGAAACGCGTTAGAAAGAATACCGGACGATGGCGGCATTACTGAACGAGGCGCCCGATTGGGACGGAGATAAGGCAAAGTATGTTGTTTTATGGCATGGATGTACTGATGTTGACCGGCAATCTATCGAAACAACGGGAATCGATTTATCGAAGAGCCGAGTCAATTTGGATTTTGGTCGCGGCTTTTATACAACGACGCGCCAGCGGCAAGCGGAACATTGGGCCGTTAAATGTTTCGATCGCCCTTCGGTCGTTAAACAGGATAATGGACCGGTGACGCTGAGATTTCGTGTTGAACGCGCAAAATTGGCGAGTCTGTTATCGCTTCATTTTGTGTTGGCTAATTACGAAAGCGAGGATTATTGGAGTTTTGTTCAGCATTGCCGGCAGAGCAGACCATCCAAGCACGGAAAACCGGCGGAAATTCACGACCACCGCGGTCCGGTGAAAGAGCGTGGCGGCAACTGGTATGATTTGGTGTACGGACCCGTGGTAGCCGATTGGAAGCAGCGGATGGCCTTTATGGACGTTGACCAGGCGAGTTTTCAGACTATCGCCGCCGTGGAACTTTTGAACGCCATGATCCAAAGCAAAGACAAGGAGAAATATCAATGGCAACCCATCAAACAATGATCGATGTCAAGACGCCGCGGCGTCCAAGCCTGCGTACTGTGGTGATGGAGTTCTGGATGAACGTCCACAGGCTCCTAGTGTCTAAATACCGTATTCCATCGTCTACAGCCATGAAGGCGTTGAAAACCTATCGCCGTCGTGTGGGCAATGTGGCGCTCAATAGCGACGCCGCCGACGCCGCCGATGCCATTGCCGCAGCCGTTAAAAGGGGCGGATTCGCTCCGATCCATCAGATTCGGGCGAAGTCCGAATAGAGGAAACCGAAAGAGAACAAGTATGAAGTCGCCCAACCATTACAGTGTCATCATTCAGTGGTCCGACGAGGACAAGGCATACGTCGTTACCCTGCCCGAGTGGGGCGGATGCCACACGCATGGTGCGACGTATGAAGAAACGGCCAAGAATGCCCGCGAGGTTTTGGAACTTCTCATCGAAGACGAAAAATCGGCCGGCAACGAATTGCCGACGCCGCACGAATTTCAGTTTCCGGGCCCAAGCGGGTTTACGTACCAGTTTTCCTCGGCTTACAAAACGAAAAAGGCAAAGCATGCCATTGCTTGAAATCAAAGATCTGCACGCACGAGTCGCCGCGCCGGGAGGGAAGGATATTCTCAAGGGCGTGAATCTCACGGTCGAGGCCGGGCAGGTTCATGCGATCATGGGCAAGAACGGTTCCGGCAAGAGCACGCTGGCGCAGGTGTTGGCGGGACGCGAAACTTACGAAGTCACCGAGGGATCGGTCGTTTACGATGGAAAAGATTTGCTGGAACTCTCGGCCGAGGAGCGGGCGCGCGAGGGCGTGTTCCTGGCGTTTCAATATCCCGTGGAAATCCCCGGCGTCGGCACGGATTATTTTCTCAAGGCGGCCGTCAACGCGACACGAAAACATCGCGGACTGCCGGAGATGGATTCCATCTCGTTCCTCAAACTCATCCGCGAGAAAATGGCGCTGCTGAAAATGGACGCCAGTTTTATGAAGCGGGCGATCAACGAAGGATTTTCCGGCGGCGAAAAGAAGCGCAACGAGATTTTCCAGATGGCCGTGTGCGATCCGAAGCTGGCGCTGATGGACGAAACCGATTCCGGTTTGGACATCGATGCGTTGAAAGTTGTCGCCAGCGGCGCCAACAGCCTGCGCGGATCGGACCGGGCGATCATCATCGTCACGCACTATCAGCGGCTGCTGAATTACATCGAGCCGGATTTTGTGCATGTGATGATGGATGGACGAATCGTGAAATCCGGCGACAAGTCGCTGGCGCAAACATTGGAAGAACGCGGATACGATTGGGTCGAGCGCGAGCTGGCCGTGGGGAGCGTTGCGCGATGAGCCGACCCGTCACTCTCGAAACCTCCGGCAGTACAGCGTCCCGGCGATTGCCGCAGGCGCTTGCGGCCCTGCGTCGCGCGGGCGCGGATCGCTTCCAGTCCGTTGGATATCCCACGACTAAGCAAGAGGATTGGCGCTTCACCAGCGTCGCGCCGATCGCCCGCACGGAATTTGCGCCGGCCACGGGGCAGATCACGGCCGAGGCGCGGCGGTTGATCGAACAATCGAGCTTTGGCGAAGACGCGGCAGCGGAATTGGTTTTCATCAACGGCCATTTTTCGCCAGAGATTTCCCGGCTCGACAAGTTGCCAGGCGGAATATCCGTGGTGAATTTCGCGGCGGCTTCCGAGCGAGAGGCGGATTTGATCTCGCTGCATCTCGGAACGCTGGCGGATTTGAAACAGAATCCATTTGTCGCCCTGAACACCGGATCATTTGCGGATGGATTGCTCGTGCATCTGCCGCGCGGCGCGGAGTTGGATCGGCCGATCCATCTTCTGGCGGTTTCGACTACCGGGGTGGAACCCACCGTTTCGCATCCCCGGCTCTTGATCGTGGCGGAACGCGCATCGCAACTGACCTTCGTCGAGAGTTTTGTCGGCGGGGGCGGAACGCATTTCACAAATGCCGTCGCGGAAATCATCGCGGAAGAAGATTGTCGGATTGATTACAATCGGCTCCAGCGCGGCGGGGAAGAGGCGTTTGCGGTCACGACATTGGCGATGTCCGTTGCGCGCGGGACACAACTCATCAGCCATTGCGCCACGCTCGGCGGCAAGCTGACGCGCAACGATCTGAATGTTGCCCTCAACGGTCCCGGCGCGGATGCGACCATCAACGGCCTGGTCATCCTCGGCGGTGAACAGCATTGCGACAATCACACACTGCTCGATCACGCGGCCGACCATTGCCCCAGCCACGAGTTGTACAAGCATGTACTCGCGGGCAAATCGTCCTGCGTTTTTCGCGGGAAAATTCTCGTGCGCCCCGACTCGCAAAAAACCGATTCCAAACAGACCAGCAAATCGCTGCTGCTCAGCGACGATGCCACAATGAACAGCCAGCCCGCGCTGGAAATTTATGCGGATGATGTCAAATGCACGCACGGCAGCACGACCGGCCCGGTGGATGAGGAGATGGTGTTCTATCTCCGCTCGCGCGGCGTCGGCGTGGAGGCGGCGCGGCATCTGCTCACCTACGCCTTTGCCGCGGATGTGACACGAAGGATCAAGGTTGAGCCGGTTCGGCGACGGTTGGAAGATCATCTCGCGGCCCAGCATGGGTTGCCGAGAGATTTGCGAATCACCGATTTAGGCGCGCACGACGAGAAAGCGCGCTGAACGAAACGACCCGTATTTGCCGTTCGTTTTTTGAGAAACGGATTATCTCGAATGCACAAGGGCGGAGCCCGCATCCCTGCCAACCACCGAGCGAATCGCGGTGAAAAGCGCATCGGTATCGATGGGCTTGGTGACATATTCATCCATGCCCGCGGCGAGGCATTTTTCGCGGTCGCCCTGAATGGCGTCGGCGGTGAGCGCGATGATGGGAATATGCCGGGCGTCTGGGGAGAGAGCCTCTTGGGCGCGAATCTGACGCGTGGCCTCCAGGCCGTCCATGTTGGGCATCTGACAATCCATGAGGATACCGTCGTAGTGCTTGCTGGACAGCGCCTGGATCGCCAGGATGCCGTCGGCGGCGATATCGCAAGTGCATCCGGCATGGAGCAATGTTTCTTCGACGACGAACTGATTCATTTCATTGTCCTCGGCCACGAGCAAGTGCAGGCCGGCGAGCGGATGCGGATTGTCCATGGCGCCCGTGGGCGCGGCGGCGGACTCCTCGGGCTTCGATTTTTGCAGCGTTGCGGTGGCGATGGCATCCATCAAGCGCGATTGCGTCAGCGGATATCGAAGATCGGCGACGAATCCGGCCCGGCGAATCGCCTCGGAAGTTGCGCGGTCGTCGAGATCGACGATGGCGATGAGCCGAAGTTGCCCAAAGCTCGGCTCCGACTGAATCGCCGAGCGAAGTTTGGTGGTGTCGAGCGCACCGTAGGGGATCATGGCCAGCGTGAACGGATTCTTCGCCAACACCGCGTTTCGCAGCGCATCGATGGCATGATCGGCGGGGACGATAGCGGTGGATGGCTGGAGCCAGCCGTGCAATTGTTCGGCCAGAATCCGCATGCGCGTGGGGTCGGATTCGACCGCAAGCAAGCGAGTGAAGCGCAGCGCCTCGGTCGGACTCTGTGCCGGGATATTTTTGGCATCTTCGGGGACGGCGGCGAGTTTGAGGGTGAACCAGAATGTGGTTCCATGTCCTTCCTGGCTTTCGACGCCGATTTCTCCGCCCATCAATTCGACGAGCAATTTGGAAATGACCAATCCCAGGCCGGTGCCGCCATATTTGCGGGTGGTGGAGGTGTCGATTTGCGAGAAGCTTTTGAAGAGGCGATTGAGACGGTCCGGCGGGATTCCGATGCCGGTGTCTTCGACCTGGGCACGGATGCGGCAAATTCCATTATCGCAACTTTCAGTGGCGAAGCGGATGATCACGTGACCGTGATGAGTGAATTTCAGGGCGTTGTTCACAAGATTGGTCAACACCTGCCGGATGCGAGTTGGATCGCCGACCACTCGCCGCGGCACGTCAGGCTGAAGGAAACTGGCCAGCGCCAGATTTTTCTTTTTGGCGATGGGCGCGAGCAAGTCGGTCAGATCCTCGACGAGATTGTGCAGATCGAAATCGATCTCCTCGATTTCCACTTTGCCCGCTTCGATTTTGGAAAAGTCGAGAATGTCATTGATCACGGACAGCAGCGCATCGGCGGAGCTGCGGGCGAGTTGGGCGTAACGATGCTGATTTGCGGTGAGTTCGGTGGCGCGAAGCAGATCGATCATGCCGGTGACACCGTTGAGTGGCGTGCGAATCTCGTGGCTCATGCGGGCGAGGAATTCGCTCTTGGCGAGGCTGGCGTTTTCAGCAATCTCCTTGGCCTGACGGAGTTCGCGCTCGGCGCGCTTGCGGTCTGTGATGTCACGAATGAAGGTGGTGAAGACGACGTGCACGCCGGTCGTGGCGAAGGAGATCGTCAATTCCATCGGGAATTCCTGGCCGTTCTTGCGAAGGCCGACGATTTCGATGCGCTGATTCGATGTCAATCCCTGGCCGGTTGCCAGAAAATTGGCAAGCCCCTGCGTCGGGTCCTGGCGATGTTGCATTGGAATGATCGTTTCTTTCAGCGCGCGTCCGGTCGCCTCGGCGGCGCTCCAGCCGAAGATCGCCTCCGCTTGCGGATTCCATGTGGTGATGATGCCGTTGGAATCCGTGGCGACGATGGCATCCATCGCGGTGTCGAGCATCACGGTTTTATCGTGGTTGGCGCTCTCGGCGATTTCCTTGGCGCGCTCGAGCTGATTGTCGCGCTGCTGGATTTGTTCCAACATCCCGTTGAAACCGTCGACAAGCGTCCCCAATTCATCGTCAGAAGTTTTGCTGGCGCGGAGCGCGTAATTGCGGTCGGCGGATACCTGTCGAACGGTGCTGCTGAGGCTCTGTACAGAGGAGATCACCGAGCGCGTCAGGCGTCCGGCCAACCCAAGGGCGATGGCCAGCGCGCCCAGGATCGCGGCGGTGAACGCCATGGCATAGCCGTGAGTGCGGGAGCGCAGATCATCGAGATCGGATTGGAGATAAACCGAACCGATGGTTTGGTTATTCAGCTCAACCGGTGCGCAGACTTCGAGCATGTCGTCGGCAAATCGGAATGAGCCGGGATTCAATTTGCCGTGCGGGGCGATCGGAACGGGATCGCCTCGGAAGTAGATCGCCAGTTGTTTGCCTGATGGGTCATACACGCAGGCGGCGACGATGTGTTTCTCGGCGGTCAGGGAAGAAAGAATCTGGGCGGCGTCTTTTTCATCGCCGAATGAAAGGGCGGCACTGCTGTTGCCGGCGATGATATTGGCGGTGGTCTGAGCGTCGATCACCATCGCGTGTCGAAAGGATCGGTAGTCGTAAATGGCCAGTACAGCGCCTGCGGCCAGGAATGCGGCGCCGATCGACAGAATGTTGATCGCACGCAGTTTCGATTGAACGGTTTTGGCCCAAAACATTCGTTATCCAATCAGTCGATTAATTCTTTTTGAAAATCCGCGCCAGGCTCATGAGCTTGGCGCTGGGATGTAATTTGTTGGCGTCAAAGGCGTCGGAGCTCACCTCAAATCTCATTTTTCCATCTTCGAGAAACAGATGCATGGTTCCCCCGGCGGGCATGAAGGCGTCGCTCTCTCCCACGGTGAGGATCGGCTTGCCCTTGATCTTGTCGAAGAGAGCGGCGAGGTTGCTGTCCTGACTGGACGGTACGAAGAGAAGATGGCACGGCCCCAGGTCGTCGAGCGTGGCAAAATGCTTCACCACGATGGGGCGAGTGCCGGCGGTCTTATTTTCCATCGCTTTGTCGAGCGCTCCGGCCAGCGAATCATCGCCGATCATGGCGACGATCAGCGGGGAATCGTCCTTGTCAAACGCTTCCGGCGGCCAGTCTACAAATTGGGTAAAATTGTAGATGAAAGCGGCTTTGACCAGTTGTTCCTTGCTCGGCCCGTCGGCGCGGCAGGGGACGCTGAGCGTCAGCAGCAAGCCGACGGCCATCGTCCAACCGAACTGGCGGGTTCGCCGACTCATCGCGTTGCACCCCCGGTCGAATCATGCGGGCCACCGATTTGGTCCGGCGCGGCAACGTGCGCTGGTCCGGGGGCTTCCACATTAATGGTCATCAGCTCCTGGAGGCTGAGTTGCGTGAGGTCGGCAATATACTCCTTATCACCAGCAGGCGAAGGGGGCGATGTCGGGGACCGCGCGGACGCCGGCCTGGTGGCTGCGGATGGATGCGTAGTCGAAAATCGCGCCAGCATCAGCACCGTTGCGCCCAGCGCGACGAGGCTCATGCGCTTGATGAAATGCTGCCATTGGTTCAAATTGCTCATGCGATTACCGAAGCATGGTCCTCAAAAACTCATCTTCAATTCCGCGAACACGGTCCGCGGTACCTCCGTCGGAAGCGCAACGCTATCGATGCTGCCGTATTCAAAATGGCTGTCCTGTAGAAGATTTTGCACGCCGGCCATTGCTGTTATGTTGGGAGTGATCTTCCAAGCCACGTTGAGATCGAGCCGGAAATAACTGGGAACATATTGGAGTCCACCAGGCTGACTCACCTGGCCAAGCGTGTCCACATAATACAGCGAGGTGTTGAACTGCAGGTTCTTGAGCACATCCCAATAGGAGTGGAGCTGGAATTGATTTTTGGGACTGCTGTTGGCGAATTCCTGCGCCTCGTAGGCCGGAACGAATTGATCGGCCAATTCGCGTTGTTCGTTTTGCGCGTGGGCCAGCAGGAGCGAATAGCTGGCGCCAAGCCGCCAACTCGGCGTCGCCTGCCAATTAGCGGAAAGCTCGCCGCCGTAGGTTTGCGCCGCCACTGCATTGCCATATTGAACCGCGCCCGGATTCAGCAAATTTGGCACGGTCACGATCAAGCCCCGGTAATCATTGTAGAAACCGGTAACATCCAGCGTGACGTCTTTGGACGGCTGCAATTTGTAACCCAACTCGGTTGATAGGGTGGATTCCGCGTCCGGATGTTCGGTGCCCACCTGAATCGGCCCAAGCCCCAGATTCGTCTCCTGATAAAATGATGGAATGCGAACCGAGCGCGAGAATGCGGCCCAGATGGAATTGCGCGCATCGGGAGTCCAGAGCAACCGCGTGCTGGGCTGCACGTCGGTGTCGGTCAGATTGTTGTATTCCAACTTGGTGCCGAAATACCACTGAAGGCGATCCGGCACGATCGTAACCTGGTCCTGAGCGAATCCGTTGAGAATGTATTCATTCAAATACGACGGCGAAACAGTGACATATGAGGGGCTGGTGAGTTGGATGAGATGTTCGCGGGCGCCCATTCCCCAGGTGAATTCCTGAATCTGACCAATGGGGAAACGGTTCTGCGCGGAGGCATCGAAAGTATCCTGGTTATACCCGGCGGGGGCGTTCACCTGGTCTTGCCGGTCATAATAAAATTGTACGTTGGTATCGGCCTGGTCGGACTCGGTATGCGTCCAGCGTCCGAGCAGATTTCCACCGTTGTTGTAAACCGGACGAGCGACGGTAATTGGAAAAGGAATGGTGACCTCGGCGGCGTTTTGTTCATAGACATCGCCTTGAAGGGTCAGAGTGTCTTCGAGAGTGGCATAGCGGTCGATGCGGAATCCGCTCTGCAATCCCTGCCATTCATCGTGGGTGGCGTCACCTGTGGGGGACTGTCCCTCGCCGTTGTATTGGTATTGGGTGTAAACACGGTAGTAGGTGTTGGAATCGATCTGGCCGCCGTAGCGGATGACGCCATCATCCTGCTGCGTTCCTCCGCGGGTATCGACGAGCAAACCTTGGGTGTCCTTGGCTGATTTGGAAATGATGTTGACCACGCCGTTGACGGCATTGGATCCCCAGAGGGTCGAGCCGGGTCCGCGGATCACCTCAATACGATCCAAATCGGCCAGCGGATATGAAACCGTGCTCCAATTGACGCCGCCAAACGCGGGGGTGTAGACCGAACGACCATCCATCAGCACGAGCAAATCGTCGGCAAGAGCGCTGTTCATTCCCCTTGCACTGATCGCCCATTCATTGGAGTCGATCTGCGCCACGTCCATGCCGGGAACGAGGCGAAGAAGTTCCGGGATGCTGCCCATGCCCGAGCGTTCAATATCATCCTGCCCGATCACAGTCACCGAGGCGGGCGCTTCGGATATTTTCTGCGGCTCCTTGGCCACGCTGGTGACCTGAACGTTCATCAAATCTTCAATGCTCAGCGAAGTCAGATCAGCGGACGATTGCCCCGAGGATCGAGGCGCGACGGAATTCGCCGGCCGAGTTGTGGTTGCCGATTGAGTGGTGGAGGCGCTTTGGGTCGTCGGCATATCGCCGCGCGCCAAGGAGCTGGATCCCAGAACGACCACGACAAGCGTCAAAATGTAGTTTTTCCAAGCCATTTCCGATTGCACCTCTTCTAACGCCCTGCCGGTTTATGACGACTGGATAAACGGGGGCGCGAGTAGCATCGGTCCGGAGCAGGGAGATGATGACGAGAACAGCCAATTTAATTTGGAGCGGCTCGTTATGTGATTTGTCTCACGCCATGGGGGTTTTTTGGCACTCGTGGGTCCGGTAACCCCAACTCACCAAAAATCGGAGTGCATCTAACGTGCTGGATCAAACGCCCCGATCCCTATCCGGCCTACAACCGTTATTTCCGTCATAAACGGGAAAAAAAATACTGAGAGGTGACATGATCTCGTTGAACTGTCGCCAGCGCACAATTCTGATTTCATGCATCGTGCTGGCAGCGGCATCAACGACTTGCCTCGGCCAGACATTGCCGACGACGAGGCCCAAGCAGGACGTGCAGACTAAACCGTCGTCACAGCCATCGGGCCCGGACCTGACCAATCTGAGTCTCGAAGACCTGATGAATGTCGACCTGATGAATGTCGAGGTCACCAGCGTCTCCAAGGCTCCGCAGAAAATCGCCGATGCGCCGGCGGCGGTGTTCGTCATCGGGCAGGATGACATTGCGCGATCCGGGCTCCAGAGCATCCCGGAATTGCTCCGCCTGGTTCCCGGATTGGATGTGGCACAAATCAATGCCGACACCTGGGCGATCGGATCGCGCGGATTTAACCAGCAATATGACCGATCGTTGCTCGTGCTAATGGATGGCCGAACGCTCTACAACCCCGGCACTTCCGGTGTTTACTGGGATGAGCAAGACTATATTTTGCAGGACCTGGATCGCATCGAAGTGATTCGCGGTCCCGGATCGACTCTGTGGGGCGCCAACGCGGTTGATGGAGTCATCAGCATCAAATCCAAGAATGCGGCCGACACGCAGGGATGGCTCGTTGACAGCGAGGCGGGCAGCATCGGAGAGAGCGAGAGCTTTCGTTACGGCGGAAAACTGGATTCGGATACTTACTATCGCATCTACGGCAAATATCGATCGATCGACAGCTTCGACGATTATGACAATTCCAATATCCATGATCCCTGGCAATCCTCACTCGGCGGACTCCGCATCGACCACAACGGCAGCAGGGACTCGTACACCGTCGAAGCACAAGCCTACAACGATCATCGAACCGACCAATATACCGACCCTTCCACAACCCCGCCGTTTTCGTCAGTCGTAACCGGCAATTACGATGCCAGCGACGACTACGCGCTTGCCCGATGGACACACACATTTTCCGACGACTCTGATTTGATGGTGCAGGCCTATTACGATTATCTCAATTTCTCGGGATCAACTACCACGTCTGATCCTGTAAATACTTTTGATCTGGACGCCCAGGACCGGTTCGCGGTGGGGAATCGCCAGGAAATCATTTGGGGCGGCGGAGCACGGATACAATCGGACAACAATATCTCAAATAATGGGGTCGTTGTATTTAATCCAACCGATTCGAATTACAACCGATATAACGTGTTTGCTCAGGATGACGTGGCAATCGTCCCGGATCGTCTGCACGTGGTTCTTGGGTCCAAGGTGGAAGACGATGCGTTCACGGGGTTCGAATATGAGCCGACCATTCGGGGCATTTGGACGCCGAACGACAAGAATAGTATTTGGGCCGCCTTCTCGCGCGCGATTCGCACGCCCTCCGGATTTGAAGACCACGCCACGCTCATCACCGCCGACTTCCCCGTAACTGGCGGCGTGGGGCAATCGGAGTTGGTCGGGAATCCTAACCTACAGGCCGAAGATCTGAATGCCTATGACGCGGGCTACCGATTCAAACCAACGGAATCCGTCTCGCTTGATGCGGACGGCTTTTACTATGATTACGAAGACATCATCACAAGCCAATCGCTGGCGCCCGTGGCGTCTGGTTTTCCGCCTTTGCTCATCTTGCCGGATCAGGAAACCAACAACGCGCGAGCCAACAGTTACGGACTGGAATTCACCGCCAACTGGCAAGTCACCCCCGCATGGAGGTTGTCGGGTTCATATACCTGGTTGCGAACGAATTTCAGCGGCGGCAATCCCATTATCGTTTCCTATTTGAAAGGCGGAAGTCCGGACAACCAAGCCCAATTGCATTCCTATTACGACGTCACGCGCGACCTGGAATTCAATGCTTCGGTATATTACGTGGACGCACTTTTGCTCGGCAACATTCCATCCTATGTACGCCTGGACCTCGGCACCGCGTGGCATCCGACGCCCACCTTGCGAATCAGCGTGGGAGTGCAAAATCTTTTGGACAGCCACCACGTGGAGTTCTCCAGCCCCAACGGCGATGAGAACTCAGCCGAGGTTCCCCGGACGGTTTACGGCGAGATTTCGTACAAGTTTTAACAACGAAATCACCCAGGGCAGCCGGCCGCAACCGAAAGAAATGCAACCGCCGAGCCGCCGAGGACGCCGAGACAGACGCCGAGGGAAGAAAAATACGTGTAACCACGGATTGCACGGATGGACACGGATAAGAACCACATCTCTCCGCATTTATCCGTCGCCATCCGTTTCATCTGTGGTAAAAATTGAATTTGAATTTCTCGGCGTCCTCGGCGCCTCGGCGGTTGCGTTTGAACGGATGTCAGAAAAATGGGTCGAAAAAATCAGAAACGCGACGATATCAACGAAGAGCGCGAAGAAAAAAGAACCATTCAGGGCGAAGAGCCGCGATCCAGAATTGAACTGGAAACCGCCGGACAACAAAAACCGGAAACATCTCTGCACGAGCGTCGAATCCAGCGACACTTACAAAAACGAATCGAAACGAAATTTAAACCAAAAGATTTCGTGAGTTGAAACGAAAGTGATACCATTCGCGCAGCTGGCCGCGATTGATGCCGGGAAAGTTGGGACATGAATTGGTAGAAAAATCTGAAGTACCCGCCGGTGGGATTTCGCCGGCAATCAAACGGGCGACGTTGCTGCCGCTGGTTGCGATTACCTATTGCATGGTCGCCGGCGGACCCTACGGGCTGGAAGATCTGGTCAGTTCGGCAGGCTATCGCAATGCGGTGCTGCTGCTGATCATCACGCCTCTGCTGTGGTCGTTTCCGGTGACGTTGATGGTGAGCGAATTGTCGGCCGCGATGCCGGAAGAGGGCGGGTATTACGTCTGGGTGCGGCGGGCAATGGGGCCCTTCTGGGGATTTCAGGAAGCGTGGCTTTCGCTCGCCGCCAGCATTTTCGACATGGCGCTCTACCCGACGCTGTTCATCACCTATCTGGCGCGGCTCTGGCCGGCCGCGGGAGCGGGAAACCTCTCGACATGGATCGGCATCGGTCTGATCGCGGGGTGTGTCGTAATAAACCTGGCGGGAATCCGACCGGTGGGAGCCGGTTCGCTGGCGATGACGGCGGCACTGCTGCTGCCGTTCGGCGTGGTGGTTGTGCTGGCGTTATGCCATCCCCCGCAAGCGGCCGCGGCGGCATCGACAACACCGATCAAAATGAATTTTATCGACGGCCTCCTGGTCGTCATGTGGAATTACATGGGCTGGGACAACGCCTCGACCATCGCCGGTGAAGTTGATCGCCCCCAGCGAACGTATCCGCTGGCGATGCTGTTGTCCGTGCTCCTGGTGGCGGCGACGTATGTCATCCCCGTGGCGGCCGCCGCGCGCACGGGAATCGCGCCGGAGAGTTGGGACACCGGATCATGGGTGGACGTGGGAAGAACCGTCGGCGCCCAGATAGCGCCGCGATTGGGTGAGATACTGGCAATCGCCATCACCGCGGGCGGGATGATCTCCGCGTTTTCGATGTTCAATGCGCTGATTCTCTCCTATTCGCGCGTGCCCCTGGCGATGGCGGCGGATGGATTTCTGCCGAGAGTGATGGGCCTTCGCAGCCGCCGGACCGGCGTTCCGTGGGTCGCGATCGTCGTCTGCGCGATCGGCTGGGGAATTTGCCTGAAGCTTGGGTTTGAAAATCTGTTGCTGCTGGACACGTTGCTCTACGGGCTAAGCCTCATTCTCGAATTCGCCGCACTGATTGCCCTCCGCGTGCGCGAGCCCGGCCTGCCCCGGCCGTATAAAGTTTCGGGCGGACTGCTCGGTTGTATCGTGATCAGCCTGGGTCCGATCCCGATTATGTGTCTGGCGTTCTACGAATCCCTTTTCGATGAAGGCGCACATAAAGGACTGATTGTCTCGGCCATCATCACGGCCGCCGGCGTCATCCTCTATTTTGTCGCGGTATGGATCAACCCAAGATCGGGAAAGCGGAGTGAAGCGCTAGCGGTGACCGGAGCGTAGAAGCTCAAATAATAGAAGTGCTTTGAAAAGCCGCGATCCAGAGTTGAACTGGAAACCGCCGGTTTACAAAACCGGTGCTCTGCCAATTGAGCTATCGCGGCGGGGAAACCGGTTTCAGGTCATCTCAAACGATTTCCAATATCTTAAACTCCATCGTCCCGCGCGGAGCGCGGACTTTGACTGTATCGCCCACACGCGCCTTGATCAGCGCTTCGCCCATCGGGCTGTTGGCGCTGACGGGCAGGACATCGCCGTCGCCGCTGGGGGGTTGGGCTTCGCCGACGATCTGGACCAGTTGCTCGCTTTCATCATCGAGGTCCAGGAGTTTGACCGTGTGGCCAATGAAGACGACATCCTGCGGGACATCCTCGTTGGAGACGACAGAGAGATTTTTGAGTTTGGCTTCCAGTTCTGCCAATTGCCGCTGGATGCTGCGGTTTTCTTCCTTGGCGAAGTGGTACTCGGCATTTTCCGAAAGATCGCCGAGGCTGGCGGCCTTGCGGATGCGATCCTGCACGTCGATCTGGGCTTTGTACAACTCCTCGCGTTTCGCTTCCAAGGCGACTTTTTCAGCGGCACTGACAAACTGCATAATCAACTCCTGACGATTGCGATCGACTCTGACAAATCCAAAATCCACCTCCCCAAACGCGAACCACCGCGCGGAAACGCGCGGTGGTGAACGCCGGTCGATAAACATGATACTCACTCGTCCGGGGATGGCAATGGGAAATGCCCGGGGGAAGCCGGCGGCCTAATTCCCGGCTTTTGCTTGCTGCAGAGCCAGCAACCAGCTATCCGCCCGGCCCACGTTCCCATCCTCGGCGCGCAAGGACCTGGCGATTCCATCGATCCCCGTGCTCAAATCCGCCTGCGTTTGGGCAGACAAATATATCTTGCGGAAAATTGCCTCTGCTTCCGTCGGGCGATCAGCGGCCAGAAGGAGATTGGCTTTGCCCACGGAGTCAACAATATTCAAGATCGCATCATGATAGGGCTGACCATCTACATGCACCGATTGCAGCATCGAAACTTGCACCGAAGGCCGCGTTGTGCCATACGCCGCCGCGCTGGCCATCGCCTGCTGGTAGCGGAAGCGCGCGGCAATACCAGTATCCTCCGGATGCGCTGCCGCCAGACAGCTCGCCACCAGCGTCACAGCATTTCCCGTACTCTTTAGTTGACACACATTATAATAAGACTTCGCTGCAGACAGCGCAGCCTCGGGTTGATTCAGCGCGAGCAGGGCTTTAACGCGAAACTCCAAGAGCGGCTCAATCCCATCAATCCCCGGCCGACCCGCTGCCGCCGCGAGCGACACGTCCGCCGCCTCTTGATAATGCCGCGTGTTCATCAATGCTGGCAACCACTGCCGCCAGGTATCTATCACGACATGTCGGTTATGAATCCAGTATTGGATTTGTCCCACAGCATGGGCCACTTGAGCCGGATCCCCGCTGCCGATCTCGGACTTAATCTCGTCGTTGGAATCATCATTCGGTTTTGACGTGAAATCCGAAACCTGTGCTCTTGCGCCGCTGACGAGAATTGCGCAAAGAGAAATTCCTGCAAACAATCGAATCATCGGCATGTCGGGCCTCCTTTGTAGCGATCAAGCACAATATACACTGCGGAAACAATACTCATTAAATTTTTTCAGGATTTTTCTTGCATTTGCTTCGATCATGGGCAATTATGCTTACACTTGTGCATTATAAATGGCCTTGAGGCGTCTTTCGGGGCTGAAAGATGAAGAGTCGCTCGGACAAATCAAGAGTCGGTTTCGGAAAGGCAGCGGTCGCGGTTGCTGCCACCGGGCTTAGCGTTCTGCTATTGGCATTTTTTCTGTGGATGCTTTTCCCGGGTTGGCATGGGACATCCGAAGCGGCCATTAACGCCCAATTAAAGGCCACTTTGCCTCCCCCTCTGCGGACGGACAAGGTGGCCAAACTGGATCGCGCGGCGGCATTGGCTCTAATTCCGTCGGTCGGCTCGTCAATCTCTTCGTTGCAAATTGAGGGATTGCCCAAAGATGTAGTTACCGCGGCTCAAGTTGCAACGATTCCCTTGTCCGATCCGGTAGCGCTGGCTGAGGCGATGTCGCCTGGAGATCCGAAGGTCTTGGAATGGTTCAGGAAATGGCGCGAAAAACAGCCCACCTCTGACATTTCGTGTTCGTTTGGTGTGGATGGACCAGTACAGACCGACGTGCCAGACGCGGATCGAAACGAGCTCGCCGGTTTGCTGCTTTCATCGCCATTACCTTGGCGTTCGCTATTCAGGCTGGGGGATGCCTACCAACAGCTTACGGGTGATTCCCGAACCACGGTAATATTCTACTCTGTCGCTGACCAGGAAACCGAGAAAGAGCTCCAGTTTATTGCGCCAGGCTCCGATGCCGCTGATCCTATCCTAACGGCAATGAACGATTCGCGCCGGCTTCTTTGGGATGCCCTCGATTCGTATGGCTCCCGCCCAGCGCTTGACGCTCTCGTCAATGTAAACGCCGATTTGGCTCATTGGGTCAAGCCGGGCGACCCCACACTTGAGGATGCACGGCGCCATGCCATACTAGGGATCGCCGAGTGCCAATACGTCAAGGGCGAGGCCGGCGAAGCAGCTTCGCTCCTTCTTAAGCTCGACACCGCTGGCATGACGGAAAACGAACAACTTGGCGTCGCATGGATTAAGGCACTCGCGCTTTTCAAGGCTAATCGGTATCCTGAGGCTGTCGACCAATTTAAGTTCGTCGCTTCAGATCCCAGTTATCAGTATTCAAGTGATGCCGCCGCCTACGTGGCTATGTGCCTGTGGCGATCGGGAGATAAGCCGGCGGCGGAAGCGGCATTTACGGAATGGATTAGTTCATTCCGTCCGGACCCGGTGACGACTAAGAGTTTTAGGAGCTATATGGCCGGCACCCCGGTTTTTTGAGCGTAAGTTGGTTGTTGAAAACCTGCGGAACGTCATTGCCCTTGATTAAAGTGTTCTTTAGAGAACTCTGGAAAGGATCTCATGCGTCGTAAAGGATTTATCGTGGTAACCTTGGCCTTCTTTGTTATTGGTTGGATAGTTGCAAAGTCTATGGCCTACAGTGGTGGCGTTAGCTGCCCGAGCGTCTGCTTAGACGCCGGGAGTTGCTTTAACCAAACACCGTATGGGTGCACGGGCACTGAAACTGATAATGTAGCGTCCGCGACCACATGCACCACGCCAGGCCCCAATACCTATTGCAGTGCGGTGGGAAACACATTTGTGTGTGCGATTACCTATAATTGTTCTGGATACGTAATGCAGAATGGAGGCATACATTGTAGCATTGGCGCACCGACCATTTTGTGGACCAACCAAAACTATCAATGCTTCCTTGTACTTTGATGTTTCGTAGATATACAATTTTTATCGTAATTAGTGTGCCTGCGTTATTGCGAGGAGTTTTATAATAATGAGATCGCTTAACGAAAGGCGGCTAGCAGGCACTTTTGCGATATTGGTTTTTGCGCAACTTGCCGCCGGATCTTCCGACAATGATTTACTGTATACACTGCGCGACCTTCGCGCCGCGACGGTAGCATCGGTTGCATCGGGTCGCGGCGAGGGAATGATGGACACCCGGATGGAAATGGTTTCGCAACATTTGATGGAATCCACTCCAGCGCACAAAATTCGATTCATCTTTTCGGGTTCGACAAGTCTACTATTCGAATATCAGTCGTCGCCCAATGACGCGAAATTGCTTCAGTCAAGACTGTGGAACAGCACTACACTTAGCTATTATTATGCCGGACCCGACAGACCCGGCAATGTTTTAATAAAGGGCAGGCGCCCGGGCAGTTGGCTGTCAACAGCAGAACTGCCGGGGATGTCGTACATGGACATTACCCACAACCCTGTTGTTTTTGGTGACGAGGGGGCAGATTTCGATGGGATCGCGAATAATCCACGGGTAAAAATTGATCGGAACGGCAAAAGTATAACGACGGAAGACGATGAGACGACACCACCGAACTGTCCATTTGTAGACACGGAACATTACGCCGAGAAATTTGACGCGTTGTTGGGAGGAATGCTTATAAGTTTCTCTAACTCTCACGCGCACAAGGACAAGAATGGCCAGGATAGCGCTAAATGCGAGTATTCCTGGGAATGGGCCCGCAGCGGTGGCTTCGTCTTGCCGACTAAGTACACTGCTGATATCGTAAGCTATGACGCGGCGGGTGCAGTCGTTTCGAAACAGCATTGCGATATTGTGTTTAGTCGTGTGGAGCTTAGCGATAAGCCTGGGGCGACTTTGACCATGGACGATATGATGATTCCGGCCGGGACACCCGTCGAGGACGCCATCCGGCAGCGAACCTATATATACGCGGGCGACAAGACGGTACCTGAAAAGAGCAGCTCGACCCAGCCTTCCCTGTAAGAATGATGTTCCTACAAAGACAATGATTTGAGTTTATGCTCAGCAAGTTAAATACATGGGCTCTTCTGCTTATTGCCTTCATCCTCGCGGCTGGAATCGGTGGCGGCGCAGAAATTATGATTCACCCTCGCCATTACCCAATTGGGCCACGATTGGCAATTACCCCCACAATGATTGATCTGGGAATGATCGACCAGGGAGCCTCGGCGAAAGGGACCTTCAACGTCGAGAGCGTCGGTGCCGAAACAGTGCAAATTGTGAAGGTATCGGCAAATTGCGGATGTACTTTGGTCGAACCTCGGAAGAAGCGGTTGGCCCCGGGCGAGACGACGATAGTGGATGTTACATTCAATAGCACTGGTTATTGGCGCAGATTTGTAAAGCAGGTGATGGTTCAGTCGAATGATACTTTGCACCCAAATATTGTTGTGGGCCTGACGGGTTACGTGCGGACTGGAGTGCGTCTCGAATCAAATACAGTCGACCTTGGCAAGGCATGCTTCGCCGGCGACGTGTCGGGGAAACTAGTCGTCTATCGAGATCCGGGCCAGGAGGTTGAAGGCCTTTCGGTAAAGGGAACTCCTGACGACTTAAGCCCTGAGATCGGACCTTGGAAGGCCGCCGGAGATCTGGAATCGGCGACGATCGAATTCAAAGTCGCGTCTATACAGGACACGGTCGGAGCTCACCAAAGACAAGCAACACTAGTAGTCGGAAACCAAGAGTTTCCGATTACTTTGACGTATGACGTGATACCTACAGTCGTGTGTGAGCCGACTCAAGCTTATATCTCTTTAAAGTCGGACGGCACTCATTTCCTCCATCTTTCGTGGAACGGGTCCACGCCACGGTTTGGAGAAATTCGGTCCTCAGATGGCAAATGCAGGGGGAAAATCACGAACCTTGCCGAAAGGGGTTGCGATTTGGCCATTACGAAAGCGACCACTGTAGACGGCGCGGATTTCGACATCCTGCATGTAGTCTATACCCTGGGAGATGGAGGTCGACGCGAAGTTATAAACATACCTGTGATCTTCACATCGGATACGCAATAAAGCCGCCGGTATTGCCATGGAGACTAGGTGTGATGCAGAAAGTGGCGCAATGGCGGCATCGTCATGGGGATGGTGTATGCGGAGCTTGCTATCGCCAATGCTGGGGATGGTCTTGCTATCGGCCGGAATGCTTAAGATGTATTCGATATACATTCCGCTGTCGACCGACAAAGCGCCATATCTCACGGCAGTGTTCGTGAACATTGAATTGGGGGCGGAATTGCTGTTGGGCACGATCCTCTTGGCGGGGATTTGGCCAAAGGCGGCAATACGAATTGCTTTGGCATTTTTTGTGACCGCTGGCTGCGTCGCGATGAGCGAAGCATTCCGCCGCCTCCCGTCCTGTGGCTGTTTCGGACGCGTGCCGGTACCTCCGGCGGCAACGGCTTCGTTTGATTTATTTGCTGTTGGCGTCCTTGCGTTTTCTAGCGCTCCGCCCTCTTCGCACACCCGATGGCGGATGATTGTCGCAGGGGGAATTCTTATGGCAATTATCGGGACCGGCACAGTGCTTGTGGGCCTCCGTCCCCGGGTGATCGAGTTGACGGGAAATGGAGACCAACAAGGTATCGGCTTGCCTGGGTCGTTGGTTGTATTCGAGCCGATGGACTGGCTTGGCAAGCCCTTGCCCATCGCTTCGCATATTAACATCGGCTCGCAAATCGCGCACGGCCGCTGGCTGATATTGCTAGTGCATCACGACTGTGAAGATTGCCGCGCGGCCATTGCGCGGTTCCAGGCGATGGGGACATCGGCCCCACCACTGGCGGTGATTGAAATGCCGCCCTACGCCGATGCTGGCGAGAAGCTCGTGGATGCTCCAACGATTCTCGGCAGGCTGGACACCAGCCACGATTGGTTCGCTACCACGCCCGTCGCCTTGCGGCTGGAAGATGGTACCGTCCGCCAGGCGGCAGAGGGAAATGTCCAGCCTTTGGCGCAAGTTGACGCTCCCCGGCCCTAGCTCTACACTCCCCCCCATGGCGTTCAAATGCGTTGTCGTCACTCCGGAACAGCAGTTGCTGGATGAATCACTGACCCAGGCGATCATCCCGGCTTATGATGGTTTGCTGGGCATCCTGACCGATCGCGCCCCCCTGCTGGCAAAGCTCGGCAAAGGCCCGCTGCGGCTGGATTTGGCATCGGGACAGCGGCGAACCTACGAAATCACCGGCGGGATTGCCCAGATGAAGGACAATCGCCTGACCATCCTCACCCGCGGGGCGACGGTGAAGGGATGACAAGGTGACAAGGTGAATGGGTGACAAGGTGACCAAAGACGATCGCTTTTTTCACCTTGTCACCCCCTCACCTTGTCACCTTGTCACGATTCCCCTCGCGAAAAAATGCTCAGAAACCTCACCCGCCGCCGTGAACTGATCTGGCAGCTTTCGCTCCGCGAAATGCAGGGGAAATATCGTGGGTCTTATCTTGGGATGATCTGGGCGCTGGTCACCCCGCTGCTGACGTTGATGGTTTACACCTTTGTTTTTCATTTTGTATTTCACGCCCACTGGACGGATCAGCCGGATGAGAATTTCATGGTGTATGCCATGAACATGTTCAGCGGGATCATTGCGTTCAATGTGTTTTCGGAATCAACCGTTCGCGCTCCGCTGCTGATCGTGCAGAACATGAATTTCGTGAAGAAAGTGGTGTTCCCGCTGGAGGTTTTGCCCGTGAGCGTGGTGGCGGCGGCGGTGATGCACTCGCTCTTGGCGCTGGTGATATTGGTGGTTGGCGCGGCCTGCGGAGCGGGGCCGCTGCACTGGACGCTGGTGCTCCTTCCGATCGTGTTTCTCCCGCTCATCATGTTCACGACGGGAATTTGCTGGATTCTCAGCTCGCTGGGCGTTTTTTTGCGGGATTTGGGGAACGTGGTCCAGGTGGTGGTGCAGCTTCTGTTTTTCGCCACGCCGGTGACGTATCCTCTGACCCGGATCGGCGACCCAAGGATTCGCCTGGCGATGCTGATCAATCCGCTGACGTCGATGGTGGTGAATTTTCATCGCGTGACCAACGAAGGCCTGCCGCCGGAACTCGGCAGTTATTCCTACAGCCTGGCGGCGGGTGCGCTGGCGGCCATCGTGGGTTATGCGTGGTTCATGAAGATCAAGCGGGCGTTCGCCGATGTCATCTGAATCCGATTCCCAACCAGACGGGCTCGTCATCTCGGTCCGAGATCTGGGCAAGGTCTACCATCTCTACGACAAACCGCAGGATCGGCTCAAGCAGGTTTTTTTGGGCAATCGCAAACAACTCTACCGGGAATTCTGGGCGCTGCGGAATGTGAGTTTTGATGTGAATCGCGGCGAGGTGCTGGGATTGATCGGCCGCAACGGGGCGGGCAAGAGCACGCTGCTCCAGATCGTCAGCGGCGTGCTCCAACCGACGACGGGGAAGGCGACCGTCAATGGCCGCACTGCTGCGCTGTTGGAACTGGGTAGTGGCTTCAATCCCGAATTCACGGGCCGGGAAAATGTTTACATGAACGGCACCATCCTGGGCCTCAGCCGCGACCAGATCGATGAGCGATATCAGAAGATTACCGAATTCGCCGAGATCGGGCGGTTTATCGATCAACCCGTGAAAACCTACAGCAGCGGGATGATCATGCGATTGGGATTCTCCATCGCGGTGCATGTGGATGCGGATGTGCTGGTGGTGGATGAGGCGCTGTCGGTCGGAGACGTCGCATTTCAATTCAAATGCCTGCACCATCTGGAGGGATTGCTCGCGCGCGGCGTGACGATTCTGCTGGTCTCCCACGATGTGCAGCTCATCAAGGGATACTGCACGCGCGCGGCGTATCTGAAAGACAATTCGATGGCGTACATCGGCGATTGCGAAACCGCTACCGAGATGTATTTGGCGGACATGCGCACCAAGTCGCAATCGCTGCTGCGCGAGCGGGCCAAGGCATCGGAAGAAGAAAAGCACGAAAACGCCAAGGGCAGGCTGGGGCACATCCGCATCGGCAGCGGCGAACAGGAATCGGTGCAATTCACCGGCGGCGAAAGAATCTGGGTAGAGATGGATGCGACCGTCAGCCCCACCGTTCGTCGTCCGGTTTTGGGGATGGTCGTCCGCGACTTGCGCGGCTACAACCTTTTCGGATACAGCACGTTCTTCGCCAAAATCCCGCTCCAGCCTGCCGAAAACGGCCGGGTCGCAGGCCGATTTTCCTTCAACTGCAACCTCGCCCCCGGGGATTACGCCATCACCACACGTCTGGAAGATTATCTCAGCGAAAATCTGCGCGACACGATCGACAAACGAATCAACGCGGTGATCTTCAAAGTGGTGGGCGAGGAAAAAACATTCCAGGGCGTGGTGGATTTGGGCGGGACGTTTGAAACATACGGAGCTGAAAAAGTGCTGATCGCCAAATCCGCGGAGGGGATGTGAGCCGGCGATTTGCGTTTGTCTTCGTCTGCGAAGAAGGGGATTTGGAGATCAAGTCGTCGCTGCTGGCGGCATCATTGCGGCGGCATTTGCGATGTGAATATGAATTGATCGCCGCCCTGCCCGGCGGGAAACGGCCCGGACCGGCCGTTGCGGATTTTCTCTCGGCGATGGGCACGCGATTCGTCCCCATCAGCAACGAGATCGATCCGACTTATCCCATCGCCAACAAAATCGACTGCTTGCGCGTCCGGACGGATGCCGACAAATTGGTGTTTCTCGACAGCGACATGGTTCTGATGCGCGACTTTGCGGATGAATTGCGCTTCGATATCGCATTCAACGCCCGCCCCGCCTCCTGCGCGACGTTCAGCCGGGACGACGCTGATTGGCGGCGGATTCACGAGGTTTGCAACACGCCCATGCCGACCACGCGCATCCGCACCACGCACAGCGGCGAATACACGCTGCCCTATTTCAATGCGGCGTTCGTCGGGGTGCCGGCGCGCAGCGGATTTGGCGATGCGTGGCTGGAATGCTGCAAGCGGATCGACGAGTGCCCGGATGTTCCCAATCGCCGGCCTTATTTAGATCAAATCGCCCTTGGCGCTGCGGCGGCGAAACTCGGATTGGAAATGGATTGTCTGGACGAGCGGTACAATCATCCGATCAATTTCAAACCGATGAACGAGCGGGAACTGCCGTTTTTCTGCCACTATCACGATGCGGCAACTTTGTCCCGCGAGCCGGCGGCGGTGGGGATGGTGCAATCGTTGGCCAATGAACATGCGCCATTTGCGGCAATTTTGCGAACTGATTCCAAATGGGCGAATTTGTTGGATCGCAAATTACTTCGCCGCGCCGATGTCACGCCGGAGTTGATTATCACCGGCATTCCCCGCAGCGGGACGAGTTTGCTGGTGAATCTGCTGCATCGGTTGAATAACTGCGTGGTGGTCAACGAGCCGCCGGAAGCGCCCGAGGCGTTGATGCGGGAGTCGCCGCCGTGGGGATTGGCGACATTTTTCCGCGACATTCGCCGGGATGTGCTGGAAGGCAAGGCGATTCGCAATAAACTCGACAACGGAAAGCCGACGCAGGATACGGCGATTGCGAACGAATTCGAGTTGTATCATCCGCGCGTGGCGGCGGCGGATTTTGTTTTGGGGATTAAGGCAACCATCGCGTTTCTGACCCGATTGCCGGATATCCGCCGGGCGATGCCCAATGCGCGGTTTGTGGCGTGTGTGCGCGATCCGCTGGACACCATCGCATCGTGGAAAGGGACGTTCAGCCATTTGCGGGAGGCGGACGTTCGCGGTCCGAATGTGGGGAATCCGAATGATCCGTGGATTTCGGGAGGTCGGCGAAAACAGCTTTTGGAGATCGCCAATATCCCCGAAGTCGCATCGCGCCGGGCGGCATGGTGGGCGTATCTGGCGGGCCTGATATTGGAGAATCGGGAGCATTTGATTCTGGTGCGCTACGAAGATGTGGTAGCACAACCGCGAAAAATTTTGGATGAAATTCTTTCCGGCTGGCCCGGGGGAAATGAAATCGAGCCGATTGAGCCGTCGCAAATTCGCCGACGGAACGAGAATCTTGATGCCGCCGACATCGCCGCGGCGCGCTCGCTTTGTTCCGCCGCCGCCGATGCGCTGGGGATCGGATGGAGAGGCCGCCGGTGAAACGCTGGATGACCGCCGCCGAGCATTGGCTTTACGCCAATCAATTGAAATCCACCGATAGGCTTTCGCTGCCGGATTTTCTGGGGATCGGAGCACAAAAATCCGGCACATCCTGGCTGCACCTGAATCTCCGTCAGCATCCGGATGCATTTTTGCCGGAGTTGAAGGAGCTGCATTATTTCGACCAAAGATTTCAGGAGCCGCTGGCGACTTATGCGAAATATTTTTCCCCGGCGAGGAACCGAATCAAGGGGGAAATTACGCCGGCGTATGCGATTTTGCCAGTGGAGCACATCCGCTATATCCGCGCGGTGATGCCGAACTTGCGGCTGATTTTTCTGATGCGCAATCCGATTGAGCGCGCCTGGTCCCATGCGGTGATGATTCTGGTCACGCAGGCGGGCCGGGAATTTGCGGATGTTTCACCCGCCGAGTTCATCGAACATTTTCGCAGCGAGGCGAATCTTTCGCGCGGGGATTATCAGACGGTTATTGAAAACTGGCTCAGCGTTTTCGATAGCGAGCAGCTTTATCTCGGATTGTTCGAGCGAATCGCCGATCGGCCGATCGAACTGCTGCGCGAGATTTTCCGGCATCTGGGGTTGCGCGAGGATGTGAATTGGGAAGAATTCCCGTACCGGGAGAAAGTGTATGCCGGGCCGGGGATTGTCATGCCGGAGGAATATCGCGGGATTTTGCGGGAGCTGTACGCTCCGAAAATCCGGAGGCTGAGGGGGATTCTGGGGCCTTGCGTGGATGAGTGGCTGCTTGATTCAGGATCGCAAAATGTGTAGCGTCCGCCCGTGACTTCCGAGGGAACGCCAACCGAACCCGCCCCCGCCAATCGGTCGCTTTGCATCTGCATCCTGGGCATGCACCGCAGCGGGACATCGGCCTTGACCCGGCTGGTGAATCTGCTGGGCGTCGATCTTTCCGATGATCTGATTCCCGCGCGGCCGGACAATCCGAAAGGATTTTGGGAACACCGAAAAATCGTCGAGTTGCACGATGAATTGCTTGATGGGATCGGGTCCTCCTTCGATGATTTTCTGCCATTGCCCGGTGGGTGGCTGGAATCGGAAAAAGCGAGCGACATTCGCCGGCGGCTGGTGGAAGTCATTCAAACCGATTTCGGAAATTCGCCGCTGTGGGGATTCAAAGACCCGCGGACTTGCCGGCTGCTGCGGATGTGGGATGGCGTGTGGCGGGATGTGGGGGCGGAAGGAAGATTTGCAATTCTGCTGCGCAATCCGGCGGAGATCGCTCAATCGCTCTTCCGGCGGGACGGAATGGCGCTCAATAAATCGCTGTTGTTGACTCTGCGATATTTGCTCGATGCCGAGCGCAACACACGATCCGGCCGGCGGGCCATAGTCAGCTACGATCAGCTTCTGGCTGATTGGCGCGGGACGATCGCGCGCATCGGCGAGGAGCTGAATGTCGTCTGGCGAAAAACCGCCGGGGAGATCGAAGCCGATGTTGCGGGATTTCTGGATTCTTCCATGCGGCATCACACGGCTGATGATGATTGGGTGGCAACACTTCACAAGGAAGGTGCGGATGAGCAGATTCTCAATTGGATCGCGCAGGCACATAAAATCATGCGGAATAGCGGCGCGATCGACTCGGGCGGGCTCGATCGGATATCGGCTGAATTGGAGAGCAATTCCCCGAGGCTTACCGGTTGGCGGGATTTCCCGTCGCCGAATCGCCGGGTGATGCAACTGGAGGAGTGGTCGAGGAAGCTGGAAAAAGAGCGGGACGAATTGCGGCGGGGAATCGAATATCTCAAATCGCAACTCGACGAACGCAACGCCGCCTACGCAAAACTGGAAACCTGGACGAATGAGCTGGACGCGGGGAAGCAATGGCTGCAGGATGACCGGGAAAAGGTCCTTGCGGAACTGGAGCGATACAAAGAGCAGTGCCAATCGCTGGAAAAATGGTGCGCGGAGATCGACGCCCATCGCCTCAAACTTCTGGCCGAGAAGCAGGCAATGGAGAAGGCCAGCCAGCCCATCGAGCCTGACGGGCGATGATGAGAATCTCCGTCACCATGGCGACGTACAACGGCGGCCGCTGGCTGGTGGAGCAATTGGATTCGCTGGCGGATCAGACGCGGATGCCGGATGAGCTGGTGGTTTGCGATGATGGGTCGACGGATTCGACCCCTGACATTCTTCGCGAATTTGCAGGGCGCGCGCCATTTCCGGTTCGTATTTTTATTCAGCCCAATCGGCTGGGTGTCACGGGCAATATGCAATCGGCAATTGCCGCGGCGGATGCGGATGTGATCGCCCCCTGCGATCAGGATGATGTCTGGCATCCGGATAAATTGGAGTTGTTCGAGAAAGCTTTCGCGGCCGAGGCGGAATTGGATATGGTGTTTTGCGATGCGGATGTAGTTGGGGAGGAATTGGAGCCGATGGGGTATTCGCTTTGGGATGCGGTGGGGTTTGATGTTTGTGCGCGCCGCCGCGCCCGCCGAGATGGATTGGCTTCAATCCTGGTGAAATTCAATGTTGTTACTGGAACTGCGATGGCGTTCGCATCGCGTCGGCGGGATCTGATTCTTCCTATTCCGGGAGAATGGCTGCACGATGGCTGGATCGGAATGCTTTTGGCCGTTGCCGGTCGATGTAAGTGGATCGAGAAACCCCTGCTGGCTTACCGCCAGCATCCGCATCAGCAGATCGGCGCGGCCAATCGCTCGTGGCGGCAACAGATTCAGGTGGCCCGCAAGATGGACGCGGCTTATTTCGACTGCTTGGCGCGTAATTTTCAGGAGTGCCTCGAGCGACTCCAGCAGCGGAACGCGACGATTTCTCCAAAGGAACGGAAAATGCTTCGGGAAAAGATCGAGCATTGCCAGGCCCGCCGCGACATGCGACACAGCGCTCTTGGCAAGCCGATTGCCGTTACGCGAGAGCTATTGCGCTGTCGATACGGCCGATTATCGCTCGGCTGGAAGAGCGTCATGCAGGATTTGCTGCTCACCTGACCTACAGACCACAACTCGCTAAAATGCCGGTCGATTTTCAGAACCCATGACCCAAAACCCGCTGGATATTTGCCTCTGCACCGCCGATTTCGTCGGGCCCGTTCGTAACGGGGGGATCGGCACGGCTTATCATGCACTGGCGCGAACATTGCGCGAGGCGGGGCATCGTGTCACGGTGTTATATGCGCTGGGGGAATGGTGCGAACGCGGGGTTATTGGCGATTGGGTGGAACATTACCGCGCGGCTGGGATCGAATTTGTCCCCGTTCCCCGGTCGCGCGATGCGCTGGCGGCTTCGTCGCCGTATTTGAGAAATAGTTACGAAACATATCTGTGGCTGGCCGAGCAGGAATCGCGCGGCCGGCGATTCGATTTCATCCATTTCCACGAATGGCGCGGGTTGGGGTTTCACAGCACGCTGGCCAAACGGCAGGCGCTGAATTTCGCCGGGTCGGTCATTTGCATCGGAACGCATAGCCCGGAGCTATGGCATCTGGCGGGGATGAATCAGCGGCCGGCGACGCTGGAAGATTTGCAGGCGGATTTCATGGAGCGAAGCAGCGTGCGCTGGGCGGATGCGGTTGTCAGCCCGAGCCAGTACATGCTGGACTGGATGCGCGAGCACGGTTGGATTTTGCCGAAGGCCGCGATGGTTCGACCGAACATTTTGCTGGATGCAAGGCCGATGCAGACGTTGGCGGAAGCGGGGACATCGCCGATTCAGGAGATCGTATTTTTTGGGCGGCTGGAAACGCGCAAGGGATTGCCGCTGTTTTGTGATGCAGTGGATCGGTTGCTGGCGGATACGACGTTCGTCGCGGCGCAGCCGAGATTGCAAATCACGTTTCTTGGCAAGGGGACACTAATCGATGGCGTCGCCAGCGCCAAATATCTGGATCGTCGCGGCAAATCCTGGCCATTGGCCCGGCGAATACTGGATGATCTGGACCATGCGGCCGCGATGAAATATCTGCGGCAACCCGGCCGATTGGCGGTGATGCCGTCGCTGATGGAGAATTCGCCGTACACATTGCTGGAATGTCTGGGGAATGGAATCGCCTGTTTGTGTACGGATCTGCCGGGGAATCGAGAATTGATCGCGCCGGCGGATGCGGAACGGATTGTTTTTCGGCCGACGGCTGCAGATTTGGCGGGCAAATTAAAATTAACCGTTGCATCCGGGCTGAAGCCGGCGCTTCCCTCAGTCGATCCACAATCTGTCCGGCAACAGTGGATTTCCTGGCATGAAGAATCGGTGGGAAAATTTCCCGGCCCGTTGGTCCCGGCCGAGAAGCCGCTGGTCACGGTTTGCATCGCCCATCGCAATCGGCCGAGCATGGCGGCGCAGGCGATTGAGTCGATTCGCCGGCAGGATTATCCGAATGTGCAGGTGGTGTTGGCGGATGACGGTAGCGACACGGCGGAGGCGACGCAGTTTTTGGCGGATTTGGAAAAGGAATTTGCCGAAAAAAAATGGAAGATCGTGCGGCAGTCCAACCGTTATCTTGGCGCCGCACGCAACGCGGCAGCCGCTGCTGCGGATGGGGAGTGGTTGCTGTTCATGGATGATGACAACTTCGCTGCTCCGGAGGAGATCAGCACATTTGTCACCGCTGCGCTGGCCAGCGGGGCGGATATGCTGACATGTCTGGCGGCCTGTTTCAAAGGCTCCGATGCGCCGGTGATGGGGACGACCGAGCGGGAAATCTGGTTGCCATTGGGCGGGGCGGTGGCGGTTGGAGTTTTCCTGAATCTCTATGGTGACGCCAACGGATTGGTGCGGCGCGCGGTGTTCGAGAAACTCGGTGGATACACCGAAGATTTCGGCGTGGGGCATGAGGATTGGGAACTTTACGCCAAGGCCGCGCTGGCGGGGCACACCGTTGCCGTCGTTCCGCGACCGTTATTCTGGTATCGCGTTCATTCCACGAGCATGCTGCGGACGACGAGCCATTACATCAATCACATGCGGAGCCTGCGGCCGTATGTGGATAATGTCGGACCGGAATTGAGCCAGGCATTGATGCTGGCGCAGGCGATGTTTTTCGGCCAGGGCCGCGAAGCGCCGGCGACATCGGCCCAAGCCCCGCCGCCGCCTCGACCGCAGGTCGCCGCGCCGCCGTTATCGCCGGATCAGAATGGCGAAAATCCGCAGGCGCTGGTGGATGAATATTGGGATTCCTTCAGTTGGCGATTGACGGGTATGGGACGCCGGATGTTCGCGGGATTGCTCGGCAAGCCCAACGCCAGCCGGCCGCTGGTGACCAATCGGCGAGAGGCAATGATCGCGATTGAAAACATCCGGCGGTCGATTAGTTGGGAAGCCACCGGACCATTGCGAGCGATCGGCCGAGTCCTGCACGCATTTCGGCATCGATCCAACGGTTCGGCCGACTAGAGCACCGTCTAAAGCGCTTTTGTCACACAATGCGAGTATAAATCCCTCGGCCGCATGCGAATTCTGCTGACCGTTCACCAATTCCTTCCAGAGTATTCAGCCGGCACGGAGATTGTTGCGTACAGCGTAGCGCGAGAATTGATCGCTCGGGGGGATCAGGTCGAGATCGTCACCGGATTTCCCGGGCCGGTGACATTAGGGCTAGAACAGGCGCGGTTTGACCGGTACGAATATCAGGGAATTCCGGTCCATCGGTTCATTCACACCTACGAACCAATGGGCGGCGAATCGAACATCGCGGTCCTGGAGCATAACAACCCGCTGGTGGGTGGATTCTTTCAGCAAATCCTGCGGGAATTCAAGCCGGATTTGGTGCATGCGTATCATCTGGCCCGGCTTTCGGTGTCGCCGCTGGAGGAGTGCGCGCGGGCGGGGGTGCCGGTGGTTTGTACGGCGACGGATTTCTGGTTTATCTGCCCGCTCTCGCAGCTTCTATTACCTGGAAATCAACTCTGTCGCGGGCCGTCATGGAATGCGGCCAACTGCATTCGGCATTTGGCGGTAGTGCAGAAGGACAATCTCCTTCGTCGGATTTTTTACCGGATGCCGGACTGGCTGGTGGGATCGGTAGTGGCTTATATCCGCCGGGGCTGGTTTCCGCCGACGCAGTTCAATCCGCTGGTGCGTGCGATGTCGGCTCGGCCGGAACTTTTGCGCCGGCGATTGAAGGATGTGAAAAAAATTCTTGTGCCATCGAAAACAGTGCGCGATCTGCTGTGCGGAGCGGGGTTGGATGCGGCCAATATGATCTTGTTCCCCTATGGCATTGATGTCGAGCACATTCACCGCGCTGGAGGGAAAGGTGAAACCCCCAGACTTCGCATCGGCTTCATCGGGACCCTGGCATCTCACAAGGGACCGACTGTGCTCGTGGATGCGATCCGCCGCCTCTCGCCCGATGTCCCGATTGATTTGTCGCTATACGGCAGCGGCAATCCAGCGAACCCGTATGTCAACAAACTTCGGTCGGATGCCGGCGCTGAAGCGCGCATTCGCTTTCTTGGCGCATTTGACAACCGGAAGGTGGGCGAAATTCTGGCGGAATTGGACGTGCTGGTGGTGCCCTCCCTTTGGTATGAAAACACTCCAATGGTGATTTACGAGGCCCAGGCGGCCGGGTGTCTGGTGATTGCCAGCGATATGGGCGGCATGTCGGAAATGATTCGCGCGGGTGAAGATGGGTTGTTGTTTCCACCGGGGGATTCGGCGGCGCTGGCACAAGTTCTCAAAAATCTTTGCGAAGACCGGCCGATGGTTGCGCGATTGGCGACAAATGCGCCCCGGCCGTTGTCGGTGAAGGATCAAGTGACGCGCCTGCAGGGCATCTATCGCCAGATTCTTGGGGTTTGAGCAAATCGAGCCGATTTTTCTTGGAAAAATAATCAATTTCGCATAAAAGCGGTCAACGCCGGGCGGATTAGCGGGGTTTAACAGAATAAGGTTGGCCGGATTATGTGAATCCGGTAGATTCTTCCTACGGCAATGACATTTCTGACCCGAACATTCCGAGTCCCCCCCGGCGGGGCGTCGCTGCCGGTTCAGAGGGAACTCCCGATTCGCGAAACGACCGCCGCGCCCACCGAAATACCGCAGCCCCAGCCCATCGCCCCCGCCGTCGGCAAAAAGCTCATCCTGATTCCCGCCTTCAACGAAAGTAAATCGGTCGCCAAACTGGTCCAGCGCCTGAACAAACTTTTGCCGGATTTTGACATTCTGGTGATCGATGATGGGTCCACGGACGATACCGTTCGCCAGGTGCCGTCGAATACCACCGTCGTCAGCCTGCCGTTCAATCTGGGCATTGGGGGGGCCATGCAGACTGGATATCGCTTTGCCGCCCTTCATGGATACGATGTCGCGGTGCAAGTCGATGGCGACGGCCAGCACCGGCCCAGCGAGGTGCGCAAGCTCGTCGAGGCCCTGCAAACTTCCGGGGCCGATCTGGTAGTGGGATCAAGATTTTTGGTTCCCAATACTTTTGTGCAATCGTTCACCCGCATGAACGGCATTCGGGTGCTGAGCATTTGGATTTGGATTCTCAGCGGGCTGAAGATCACCGACTGTACCAGCGGTTTTCGGGCGGTGAATCGCCGGGTGATTCGGGCGTATGCCCATTGGTATCCCGAGGATTATCCCGAGCCGGAAGTCGCGCTGTTACTGCATCGGTCCAAATTCCGCGTGATCGAAATTCCCGCCCTCATGCGCCGGCGAATGTACGGCAAAAGCAGCATTAGCCTGGCGCGCGGGTTTTTTTATGTGTTGAAAGTCAGCGTGTGTCTGCTGCTGGACATGGTGCGAGAACCCTGGCCCAGCGGGAAAATCGGTTCGCCATGAATTTTAATTTCCCATGATTCCCCGTTTAATTCTCGTCATCTTCGGCGCTGCCGTGCTGACCATCGCCTTCCGGCGCATGCGCGGGTATCGACTCAAGGAGCGGTACATGCTCCTGTTCACCTTCACTGGCTTGCCGTTCTTTGCGCTGGCGATCTGGCCCGCTGCTGTTGGTTGGGTGGCGCAAAAATTGCAAATCGCCTACCCGACGGTTTCCGTTCTTTGCGTGACGGCATTTCTGATTTTGATGGTGATCGAATTGCTCACCATCGTGAGCCTGCAGGATCGCAAAATCTCCACGCTGGCGCAGATCGTCGGCATCATGATGGAAAAACACGGCATGAGCGACCGGCCCAACTATGAGGCCCCCGCTCAGGCGCCCATCGCACCAACCGCCAATGAACCCCAGCGAATCCCCTGATCGCCGCGCGCCATCGGTATTCGTGCTGATCGTCTGCTACAACGGCCGCGATCATCTTGCGGATT
>JBEKUH010000028.1:0-39074 GCA_049515255.1 Tepidisphaeraceae bacterium
CTGGTTTTGCCATTCACGACGCGCTGCACGTCGGACCCCTCGCGGGACCGTGTCTCTGCGGCACAGACGCCGGCGGCGATCAACAGCGCACCGATGAAATCCTGGGCAAATCGGCCGCCGATCGATTGATTGATCTGTAGATTACCCACCGACAGATGGACAGATTCCATCCATGAATTGATCGGCCTCAGTGCCGATGCAGCGAGCGATATTGCGATTGCTTCCGGAGCGGTTACCGCAGCTGGCCATGATGTGGCTGTCGGCGCCTCGCTGGGATGTGCGATGGCGATGTCAGGTAAGTTTGCGCGAATTGGCGCACCGTCTCGAAAGACCCCATCGATGACGGCCACTTCGCCGATACTTTCCGCTGCGATGTTACGGCTCACCTGCAAAGCGCTTGTGCCGGATAGAGATATATCCCCGGCCGCGCGATCCATTAGCGAGCCAATCTGCGGACGCGGCGTGACGATTGCAATGTTCGCTTGCGAGCTGAACCATCCGACGGGCCAATGAATCCGCGGCGGGGGCGGCTCAATGATGCTGATCGGTGCTCCAGTGGACGCGCCGCGCGATACCGCCAGTAATGCGTCCACAATGGCGGCCGCTTTGGGCGATCCCAACCCCGTCGGCAAATTATAGCCGACTTGCGCCCACGGACTGCCGGTTGTGATGTTGTTGAAACTGTCAGCATATGTCGTGGCGTTATCTTCAAGCGCGTAAAGCGCGGGGAGAGTGGCGCTGCCGCTGTTAAGTGTTCCCTTGCCTTCCAGCGTCCGCCCCTGGTCGGCGATGGCGATTAGTGCCGACCACTGCGGCGCTCCGGCGCTGGTTCCACCTATTTCCATCCAGCCGACATAGCCTTCGTAAGAAATCGAATCGTAGACAGCCATCCCAGTATTTGGATCGGCGTCATAGGCAACGTCGGCCGTGGTGCGCGCTCCGGTGGATTGTGCAACATCCTGGTAGGCCGGCTCGCCCTCGATTTGGCTTTCTCCGCCGCTGGCGTCAAACCAGGCCGTTTCCTGGGCGATGCTTCCATCTGAATTGAGTACCAGGCTGGTGCCGCCCACGGACAACACATTGGGCGAAACCGACGGCCACTCGGCGCCGTCCATTACGCCCTCATCGCCTGACGCTGCCACGAACGTGATTCCCTTATGGCCTGTCGGCGCTGTAAAATCAGCGTCGTACGCATCTTCGTCATTGTATTCACTGGAACCCCAGCTCATCGAGACAACGGTCACACCATGAGTACTGCGCGCGTAATTCACCCCTGCTAGCAGACTATTGAGATCGTCGGAGTTGGTTTCCACCAGCATGATATTGGCATCGGGCGCAATGGCATGAGACCATTCCACATCCAGGGAAATCTCTTCGGTCCACCCGGCGTCCTCGACCGGCAAGTCGCTTGTGCTGCCAGTCTGGCTGACCACCGTGAAAGTCGGCGGGGCGGCAATTCCGAATTCTGTATCAAAGGTCGCCAAATCCGATGTGATGTTCGGATCGCTGTAGGCATCCACGATGGCAATTGTTTGCCCGGCCCCATTGCCGGTCACGGTCCCGCCATCGAAGTTGATTGTGTTAATCCCGTAGGCTTCCTCGATCTGGGTCGGGGAATACCCCATGACCGTCGATCCTGTGGAATCCGGAGAGACGACCAAATCCGGGGAAGCGACCAGTTGTGACAGCGATGCGGACAGTAGCCGTCGGCATTCGAGGGATTCAATACCGGTGAGCGAATCTCGCAGAAAATTCTGTCGATTGTTTTTCTTGAGCAGCTTCATGGACAAATTCCTTTTGGACCGTCAACCCGGCGAAAAAAGGAAAAAAACCAACCGCATGGCCGCGGGTCGGACATTTTACCCAACGACTCCCATGTTTTTCGAGAGAAAGAACCAATTTACTTCCGACATTAATGATATGGCCGCCAAGGGAAAGGGCGGGTACCGCAAATCGCGTAAGCGTCACCATTTCACAAACATCAGTTCGCCGCGCACGTTTCGCAAAAACTTAATAACAATTCCTTCTAGATTCTATTGTATTCGCGCCGATACCTGCGCATTATGCGCACGATGTCGATCCTACCTTACGTAGCCTTCGCATGGGCTGCGCCCGCATCGCAGTTGCCATATGTGTGTCCGATGGAATGGATCACGACGGCGTCCCAACCCGCTATCGTGGCCCAGGACATGCTCAACCGCGCTCCGGGCCGACGCGCGATATTCATCGAACATGCCCCCGACTTCTTCTGGAGCCGGCCCGGCGATCGCGTCAAGGACGCTAACGGAAATTACCTCAACTATCAGAGCCCCTGGCTTGATCACGGCGTTGCCAATTCGAAGGCCTTCTTCAACGCTTTCTGGCCGCAATACAAGACTGCGGGCGCGAGCGTTGATTTCGTCGCCTCCGACGCGGAAGTCAGCCTTTCGAAATGGGCCATTTCATTTGCACAGATCGAGGCCATCGGCGCCGATCCGCGTTATGCTCCGCTGGGCGCCAAATACGGTCTCCCCGATGTCAGCGCCTCCAGTAGCTTTTCCAAAAGCGCTGGCGAATGGATTCTCTGGAATGCCATAATGGACAGCGAGGTCGCCTCCTACACCCGTCAGGCGATCAATCAGCCGCTTATTTCGGTCTTTCCCGACGCCGGCTATTGCGAGTATTACAACGCCAGCCTTTCGCTTTCAGTGGCACAGATGGCGCCAGACCTGAACGGTTGGCGCCAAAACACTTTTGATCCGCTTTGGGGTTCGTACCAGGCGCCGGTCTATTACCATGTGTTCTCGCAGATATCGCTGCCTGGCCGCAATGATGGAACCAATCCCAATTTCGCCGCCTCCCCGATGCCAACGCTCATTTGGGAGACCGAATCAGCACGCGCTCACACGCTTTCCAGCAACGCGCCACAAATTCCATGGATCGCCTACAAAACCTACGCCGGCGTCCCGGCAGCCAATTTCCCCCTCGCCAAGACTCCTTATTACGACGAAGCCCTCTGGCATATCATGCTCTGCTCCAACACCACCGACGTGCTGTTCTGGAATCCCAAGAACGAACAAAACACCGCCCCTGGCGGCGAGTTCGACCAGAACAACGCTGCCATGAATGACGATCTGCAAGCCTTCTCCAATGCCACGAACGGTGCCACGTCGATCCAATGCATCACGTTGTCAGCCGTTCCCTACAATTCACAGGTCCTCGTCAGCGGCGCCGAATGCACCGGCCCCAAAGGCAAACGCCGAGTCTTCCGCATCACCTTGGCCCCCGGTCTTCACACCGCCACCCTCACCCTCCCCGGCGACGCCGCCCCGCGCACCGTCGTCACTGGCACCAATTCGACTGGGTTGTGGGTCATTATTCCCGAATAAAAGAAGTTACCCAGCCTCAACTCCAAAGCGCCCCACCGCCTATCACCGGGCTTGGCGCTTCAGTGGCAACCTGACTACGGGATTTGCGTGCGCAACCATGAGCGATAAATCCCTTTAGGCGATTGCGGCGCATGGTGTGTTTAGGCAGTATTATCATCGGCATGTATACGATAAGCGTCATGACGACCATCGCTGCACCAACCCCAATGTGCTTCGACTTAGCGCGCAGCGTGGACACCCATGTCCAATCTGCGTATCGCAGCGGAGAGAAGGTGGTCGCTGGTCGGACATCTGGGTTGCTCGAACTTGGCGAAGAAGTCACCTGGCAGGCACGCCATCTCGGCGTAACGCAACGGCTGACGAGTCGAATCACAGCCTTCCAGCCCCCCATCTATTTCCAAGACCGCATGGTCCGTGGTGCCTTTACATTCCTGGAGCATGACCATCATTTCAATTCTGAGGCGGATGGCGGAACAATCATGATCGATACCCTACGGTTTCAAGCCCCTTTCGGACCTGTCGGATGGCTGGCGGAGCGACTCATATTGGCGGGCCACCTTCGACGTTTTTTGCAACAGCGCGGCGCTGTTTTAAAAGCGATAGCAGAATCAGGCAAGTTGCTTTGAACATACACATAATATGCCGAGAAAAAATGGCAGGCCCAGCAAAGCCGAACTCACACTCTCATCGTCGCCCGGGCCGACAGGAACACCAGATATATCTCTTCAACGCGTGATTGTGCGACTGTTTCCAATGCATAGCGATACCATTTCATTTGCTCCGCGTAACTGTCCCGCCGCGCGGCGAGCTGCTCGGGTGTGATGTTGTCGGTTTTATAATCCACCAGGATCAGCCCATCGGATGTGGGGATCAACAGATCGATCCGGCCGCGGACCATCAGCCGATCTCTCGCATCGCCTTTTGGCATGGTGTCAACTGCGATGGCGAACGGAATTTCCCGCATGAGTTCCCGATGGTATTTCGCCAGCAGTTGCCCGATCTCAGAGCCGAGCATCCATTGCAAACTTTCGCGGCCGACCATTTTGGCCTGAAGCGGTGTGACGAGTTTTCGGTCCACCAGCGATTGAATCTGCCGCTCGATTTCCCGAGGATCGGCCGGTTTGGAAAAATCCCAGTGTTGGAGAATCAAGTGCGTGGCGGTGCCGATATCCGTCGCCTTGGGCGCCGAGGACTCCACGAAGAATCGCGGTAATTCCAGCTTGCGCGGTGGAGAAATCGGATCGGCCCCGGAATCCGGAGCCGCTTTCTTCGAGAGTGAAGTCACCGATGCCGACGCCGGCTGATGCGTGGCTGATTCAAAAGGATAAACCCACCGAAAATGCTCGATGACCTGCGTTGCATCCCCATCCGGCGGCGGCGGGTTCTTCAGCGGCGACATGGTGGCCAACGCGGCCTGCCTTTCGCTGAACGCCGGGCGAGGGCTATGCGGATTTGGCCAACCGGCGACTTCGGCGGCGGGATGCGAGGTTATGCAAATTGCCGCCGGATCATCACCGGCCGTCATCGCCGCGATCGGACCCAGCCAATCCAGCATCGTGCGACCCGCCATCACCTGATCGGCCGGAAGGGGACCAGCATGATTGGCCCATTGACTGCGCCATTTCTCCTGCTGTGATTCACCACATGTGCCTACGAGAATGAGATGTTCCTTGGCCCTGGTGAGGGCGACATAGAGCAGGCGAATTTCCTCGGCCAGCGTTTGCCGGCGAATGCGAATGGCCACCAGAATCGACGCCAGCGACGGATAGCGGATCATCAGCCGCTGATCGATCACATCCATCCCCAATCCCTCCGCGCGATCGACGAGAATGGCGCCGGCGGCATCCTGCATGTTGTGCCGCTTGCCCAAATCAGGAACGATCACGATGGGAAACTCCAGTCCCTTGCTGCGGTGAATGCTCATGATCCGCACGACATTCTGCGAAGAACTCGCCAATGCCGGCCGGCCCACGTCTTTCTGTTCGCGCAAGTTCTGAAGGAATTTGAGAAATCGCCACAAACCCTGCCGAAGGAACGTGCCGAATTCCGCGGCCTTTTCGTGGAGGGCGATCAGATTCGCTGCCCGCTGTGGCCCGTCTTCGAGCCCGCCGCAATAGGCCAGGTATCCGGTCTGTTCGTATATCCACCACAACACCTCTGCCACCGGTCGTTTGTTCATCTGATCGCGCCATTCCGCCAACTGCCCGAAAAAATCCCGCAACTTCGCAGCCAGCTCATCATCGTGTTCCTTTGCGTATCGATTCACCGCTTCATGAAATGGGATTTGATCCTCATCCCCGCGGTGTGCCAGGCGAATTCGCGCCAGCGCATCATCGGCATTGGGCAATCCCCCAAGCGGGCTGCGCAGAACCGCCGCCAGTGGGATGTCCTGCTTGCGATTGTCCAGAATCTCCAGCAGACAGATCATGTCCCGGACTTCCGTGGCATCGAAAAATCCGTTGGCGATCTCGCTGAAACACGCAACCCCGCTGGCTGTGAGGCAATCAGCGAATTTGTCAGCGTTGAATTGCATGGCGCGCAGCAGAATGACAATGTCATTCGGTTCCATCGGGCGAGGGACGTTGTCAGACCCCATCACCCATGCCCTTGGCGAGCCATCCATTCCCAGAAGCCCCCGAACCCGCCGGGCCACGAAAATCGCTTCGCGCTCTTGTCGATCCAGATCGTCCGTGTCGGCCGATTCGTTGGACTGTGAAATCTCCTTGCTGTGCGGCAGAAGATGCAGCTCGATGGGCGCGCCGGGGAAGCAGGGCTTTTCACCGGCGGGGGGGAATTCAATTCCAGCCTGAAGCCGTTGTGATTCATCGTAAATAATTTCCGTATCCCCGCCGGTCAGCAATCGCTGGAAGATCGCGTTCACTGCCGACAGCAGCGGCGCACGGCTACGGAAATTCTCGCGCAGGTCGATCACCACTCCCAGCTCCGGATCCTCCATGAATTTCTTTCGGCGGCGTAGAAATCGGTCCGGCTCAGCCAATCGAAATCGGAAAATGCTCTGCTTTACATCCCCCACGCAAAATAGATTTCCCGGTTGGTCGGTTGATTCGTGGCTCACCAGCCGCAGAATTTCATCCTGTATCTCGTTGATGTCCTGATATTCATCCACCAGAACGTGCCGAAATTGCTGATGCAGCGCCCGCGCGACTGCGGAGGGCCGATCGCCGTCGCGCAAAATTCGCAGCGACAATCGTTCCATATCCGCAAAATCAACGGCCCGGGCATCGCTCTTGGCTTTGGCAAATTCCTGGCCAAACTCGCGCACCAGATCGAGAAACACGCCGGCGTGGGGCACCATCATGGCAAGCCCTTGCTGCCATTGAGCCGTTGAAAATGCCAGCAATTCCGCCAGAGCGCCGGACGTCATCGCCTCCCGCAGCGGATAGAAAACCGCTTGAACCAGTTCCTTCCCGGGTGTGTCGGACTTGATCGGTGGGGCCTTGATCGTGATTTCCGCGTAATCACGAAACTCTCCGCGCAGATCATCGAGGCCTGTATCGCACAACACCTTCCGCCAGTGCCGGATGCACGTTTCCATTTCGTTTAGAAGCCGGACATATTCCCCAAACGGCCCTCGCGTTGCCGCAACGGTTTTGACCGCATGTTCCGCCTGCCGTTCCAGGGCTTCCAAAACTCGATCGATTTCTTTCGTCAATTCTCCGCCGAGATAGGATGAATCCAATGTTCCATCGGTAGCCTCGAAAATCGACTGGCGCGATCGCTCGATCCACGCATCGGGATCGACCAGACTGCACAAAAGCTGGTGTGTCTGGATGACTTTCTCGATCAGCCGTTGGTCGTCGCCTTCGCCGTAAGAGTCGATCAATCGCTGGAAATCCGCGCGGTCTTCCAGCTCATGCCGACGCTGGAAAAGCTCCGTCGCGATTTCCATCCGCATGATCCCCGACTCGTCCTCGCTGAGCACGCGGAATTCCGGGTCGAGATCGACGAGATTGAAATTCTGCCGAATCAACCTCGCGCAAAACCCGTGCAATGTGCTCACATGGGCGTGCTCCACCAGCGCCAATTGCCGCGCCAGTCGCTCCGTTGGTTTGAGTTCGGCCCGGCGGCGAACCTGTTCGTGTATGCGGCGCTTCATCTGCGCCGCGGCGGATTCCGTGAATGTGACCACCAGCAATTCATCCACCCCGCACGGAACTTTTTCATCCGCCACGATATCCGCGCACCGCGCCGCCAGCACAGCAGTTTTCCCTGACCCGGCGGCGGCGCTGACGAGAATGCCCTTGTCCCGTTCCCGAATCGCGCGGATTTGCTGGGCGGTCCACTTGCGCTTCACGGATTCTCCTCCATCGCCAGCCGCAGCAGGTCTTGCCGCTTCATCGGCTCCAAATCGTCGTAACCGCCGGGGGCCGGCTCGAACCGGCACAGCGCGCGAAATTCACAGTGGGCACACGGCGTCTGATCGCCAAGACGATACGGCCGGATGTCGATTTGCCCCGCGATAATGCGATCCGCCAGTTCGCCGATGCGTTTGCGAGTGTGTCGAAGCAGGGCGGCGAATTGGCGCGAATCGCAAGAGTCGGTGGATTCGGGATTGCCCGGAGTGCCGTCTTTTTTTACATGGGCTTTCAAAATCCTGGACCATCCCTCGCCGGCCTCGCTGTCGAAATCTTTGAGGAATCGGAAATCGAAAACGCCGCGCGGCTGGGTTTGCAATGCGAAGAGCGGATCGTCCGGATCGGGAACATCTTCCGGAAGCGCGGGCCTGATATCTCGCAGCAGTTGTACGCACAGCGCGGCTGCGGGGGTCAGCGAATTGCCAAGCGCTTCCAGCACGAGCAGGTTGGCGATCAGTTGCAAAGCCAAACCATGAAACGCCTCGGCGGGATTCAAGCGAGCAGCTCTCAGGCGATAATCAATCACGGCCGCGCCGCCGGTTGGCAGTTGATCGATCCGGTCAATTTTGCCTCGAAGTTCCATGCGATTTCCCTTCGGCGTCATCACCGAAATCGGCGGCAACGAACCGGGTGATCCGCCGAATTGCACGTTGGCGAAAACCGGCCGGAATTTGCCGCGCGATTCCAACCCTCTTTGTGTGGCGATCACCGAAGCAAGTGTTTGCTCGACGCGGGAGAGGAGATAGCGATTCTTCCCGGTGGAGAGCATGAGCCGCCCGCGGCGACGGTGGCCAGATTGCTGGACAAGTTGGGCGACCTGTTGGCGGATGTCGGCGTCGTCGAGCGTGGCGAAGCCGGTTTTCTGCTCGATCAAATTCATCACGATGCGCTCCAGCACATCGTGATAAACCCCCGACAAATCCGCGCCGCCGACCTGTCGATCGGCGCGCGGCCGCAGGCCCAATCCCCAGCGAGCGAAATGCTGATACGGACAGCGGCGGAAACTTTCCAATTGTCCGACGGTGGCGCGCAGCGGCGAAGGAAACAGTTCGGCGGCACGGCGCGGATCAAGCTCCGCCTTGTTGTGGCGGCTCAATGCGGCCCAACCCAACCGCCGCATCGAATCGATGTCCGGCGGCAGTTTCGAATCCGTCGCCAGCCACTGATAAACCGCCGCATTAGAATCCTCATTCCCACCGGTGCGCACCCAACGCATCAGGCTGACGATCAATTGGCGTGGAGTCGCCAGAGATCGCAGCGGAAGTTCCGGTTCCCGATCCGCTTTTTGCGGAGTGATTCCCTCGTCGGCGATCTGCCGCCAGATCGCCGACGCGCCCAATTCCTGTCCACCCTCATCGGCGGTGGCGCGGGTGAGCAACAGATTCTCCGAAGCGCGCGTCAAAGCGATTTGGGCGAGGAAATATTCATCGAGCAGTCGCCGCTGGGTGTCGGGATCGAGATCGACTTTGTTCTTCGCCAGCATCCGCCGATCGGCGTCGGTGAAAACCGTTCCCTCTCGGCCCAAGCGCGGAAATTGTCCCTCGGCCAATCCCAGCACCACGGCCGCGCGAATGTCCTGCGTGCGCGTGCGATCCACCGGGCCGATCAAAACTTGATCCACCGTCGGAGGAGCGATGGCCAGATCGAACGCCTCCAATGCGGCATCGAGAATCGCGCAGAAATCATCGAGATGAACGGCTTCATCCGCGAAAAGTTCGACCATCTCGTCAAAAAGTTTGACCAACTCATCCCAAACTCGCTCGTGTTCGCCGCGCTCTTCCAAGCGGCCTTGTTGTTCGGCTTCATTCATCCATTTCACGATCTGGCCGCGAACGTCGAAGGATTCCAGCAGATCGAAAATCGCCTTTGCCAGCGATTTCACGGAGATCGGCGATTGCGTGACGGCGCGGACGAATGGCTGGAGGCGTTCGACGACCTTTCGGCGAAGGGCGTCGACGCTCGCGGCCGCTTCGTCCTCGCCGGAATTCCAGGGTTCGGGAGTGATCCAAACCGTGTGATGAATGCCGTGGGCCAGGACGTAATTTTCCAGTTCATCGGTTTCCTCGGCGGACAAATCGACCAGTGATGTTTTGAGAACGGCCATCATCGCATCGTGCGACCATTTACTGCGCGCCACTGAGAGCGAAGCGCGGATGAGTCTCAGCAGCGGATGATGCGCCGCGGTGCGGCGGCGGTCGATGAAGAATGGAATACCGTTTTCGGCGAATGAAGTGGTGATCAGATCCCGATAATCATCTTCGCTTCGCATCAGCACGGTGACGTCGCGGTAACGCTTCCCCTTTGCGACTTGATCGTTGATCCACCGCGCCGCCGCATCAACCTCGGCGCGGCGATCGGGGGCTTCGAGCAATTCGGTGCAACGGGCGCGCGAGCCTGTGCTGCGTTTTTCCCCCTCCCCTGGTACTCCGGGGGAGGGCTGGGGTGGGGGTTTCTTGTCGGTTGCCTCCGCACGAAGACCCCCACACTGACCCTCCCCGGGAGTACCAGGGGAGGGGAAAGAGGCGTAAATCACGGGCGTTTCCATCGCCACGGAATCTTCCTGAAACGCGAACGATAGCCTTCGATAAGCATCCTCCGTCCGATGAAAATCGCTCATGTCCGATGGCAGATGATGCGGATTAGCGATCACAGGGCTTTGCGGATCGATTGGCAATGTCACCGCCATCGACCGGCAGACTTTCGCCAAGGCAGCCAGAACTTTCCGCTCGTGATGCGTGAATTCGTAAAACCCATCCACATAAATATCCGCATCGCACAGCAGCGCGCAATTCTTAATGGACGACAACGCTTCGCGGAGTCGGCGATTGGAATCGAGTCGATCCTGCCCGAGAAAGCTTGCGTAAACGGATTGAATCATTTGCAGATCGTGCAGCTTGGCGTTGAGAGCGCTGGTGGCGTGCTCGACCTGGTTGGGCAATTCTTCCGCATCCTGGCCGCAGCGCTGCAGCTCATCGAAAGTCGCATCGATCTCGGCGGCGAGCCCAGGCTGGTGGGCGACGTTGCCGAAGAATCGCAATTCATTGGCGTGTTTGCGGAGGAGATGTCCGAGAATCATCCGTCGGCCGGCGTCGGTGATTTCGGGAATCCCCGCGCCGCCGCACTCGCCGAGGATGATTTCGCCGAGGTCCTCGAAGGAAACCGCCTGCACGCGGAAAAACCCTCCGAGGGAACAAGCGAGCATGCGCTGCGCCTGAAACGTCGCCTGCCGCGGCAGCAGCCAAAAGATCGGCGGCCCCAGCGGCTGAGCGCGCAGCGATGCAACGATCTGGTCAAAACACCAGCGCGTCTTTCCCGTCGCGGGCTTTCCAAGAACAAATCGCGTGCTCATAACAGAGACCTAACAATGTAGGCTACCCAATCAACTTGGTCAAGCATTCACGGGAACAAGATTAACCACGAAAGCCGCTTCGTGTCTTAGTGGTTCAAAATTCTTATCTTCAAATCGGTAGAGCGGTGAAAATGATGATGAGCAGCATCACCACCCCGATAGTGATCTTTGCAAAGAGGCCCATGAGTCGGCCCTTAGTGGCCCCGAGGCCGACGCGGAGGGAGTGGGTGGTGGATTCGCCGCCGAGGAGTTCCATGAGTCCGGCGCCTAGGAAGGTGCCAAGGAAAATGCCCAGGAGGGTGGCGACGATGGGGATGGGGATAAAGGAAAAAACGATTCCGCCCACGACTCCGCCGATGATTCCACCCCAGGCAGCGCGTCGGCCGCCGCCAGCTTTTTTGGCGGCGATGCCCCCGAGGGAGATTTCGACGATCTCACCTGCGAGGGAGAGAATCAGCAGGGCGACCAGCGTGTGCCAGCCGAGATAGCGCTGGTGGGTGAGCACTGCGTATCCGCCGGCGAGTGCGGACATGAGCCAGAGGCCGGGAAGGGTGACGACCACCAGGAGCAGGGAGGCGGAGGCGAGGAGAAGCAATAGGATGAAGTAGAGCCAGGGCATGGGTGTTGTGCCCGCTACGGGATCGGCGAGCAAGCTCGCCGGCTACACGGGGAGTAATTTTCGGCTGGGGGGATTTCCTTCATGTTTTCAACACGATCTTAAATCCCACCACATCCGCGCTCGGGAAATTTTGCGGCTTAGTGATCGTCAATCCATTGGCATCCTGTGTCCAGGTGATTTGCTCGCTCGAGCCGAGCATGGCGACCGATGCGATTGGGCTCGAGACGGATGAGGATGTCGAGAGTGTTTGAATCACCACATCATCCGTGGGAATCCCAAGCAAATAGGCGTACAGCACGCCGTCCTTGGTCGTGTAGCGAACATCCTTGGCCGTGTAGCGCACCCGACTCTCGTTCATTCCGCGGGTGGTGGCAAGATGTGATGGGCCTTCGCCAAACACGCGCCAAGGGCGGGTGGCGAAGATGCCTTCGTTGTTGGCATCCATCCAGGTGGTCAGGCCCTGGACGAAGGCGAGTTCCTTGTCGTCGATGGTGCCGTCGCCACGGACCGGGATGTTGAGCAGCAAGTTGCCGTTTTTGCTGACGATGTCGCAAAGCATCTGCACGACAGTGCCGACGGATTTGTATTTGATGTCGCGCTGGTAATGCCAATTGCCGATGCAGGTGTCGGTCTGCCAGGGGAGGACTTCGATATTGTCCAGCAATCCGCGCTCGTGATCTTCGACCAGGCAGGCGCGATGATCCGGCTTCATGCCCTTGGCGTTGAGGACCGCCTGATTGCTGCCGTGAATGTTGATGCTGCTGTTGTACAAATGGGCGGCGGATTCCAGGCCGATTTCGCCGAAGGGGAGTTCGGTGTCATCATAGTAAAGAAGATCGGGCTGATATTTGTTGATCAGGTCCTTCACACGCAGCAGCCAATTGGCGGCGAACTCTGGATATTTTGGCGGAATGTCTTCATGCCAAACGCGATCGTACTTGTTGTGGTAGGCATTCATCGCGCTGATGGTGGTGATGCCATCAGGCGGGGCCATGCTTGGGCCAACATAGAGTTCCTGGGGGTCATATCCTTCCCACCATTTTCCCACGCCGTCGGCTTTGGTGAGGCGGTAGGCATCGTAGCGCACGCCGGCCATCGGCCCTTCGGGATCGTAACCGTAGGCGGTTTGAAACCAATGCCAGGCGTGGGAGCAGTGGTTGGTGACGCCAAACTTCAGGCCGTTGGCGCGAGCGATGGTTGCCCAGGTGCCGATGATATCTTTTTTGGGGCCGATGTTGACGGAATTCCATGCGTGGTACTTGGAATCGTAGGTGTCAAAATTATCGTGATGGTTGGCCAGCGCGACGAAATATTTCGCCCCGGCTCGCTTGTACATGCTGATGAGTTTTTGCGGGTCCCAGTTCTCGGCTTTCCAGAGATTGTCGATCTCCATGAAGCCAAACTGGGACGGATGCCCGTAGGTTTTGACATGATATTCGTATTGCTTGTTCCCCTGGATATACATGTTTCGGGCGTACCAATCGCCTTGCTCGGGAACGCACTGGGCCGACCAGTGAGCCCACATGCCGAACTTGGCATCCCGGAACCAATCGGGGCATTGGTATTGTTTGAGGGAATCCCAATCAGCGGTGAATGGGCCAGGGGCCAGCGGCTCTGGGGATGGCGGGGCCGGGGCTATGGCGGATGCCATTGATGGCGCCATTGCCGGGTGGCTTGATCGACATCCGGCCAGAGCAACGGAAGCGGCGGCGCTCATCGCCAGGAATTTGCGACGTGAGACGGTTCCATAATTCATGCGGCGGTTCTCCTGTTGGTTTGGTTATCATCGCGGGCATTCACGCCATCGGCAAGCAACCCGGATAAATCGAATCTAACTTGGTACAATGTCTGCAGAAGTCGGTAACGATGATGTTACATCCTCAAATTCCAACCGGTTGCGAAATTCTGGCCGATGGTCTCGCCGGGCGGATGTGGCCCATCTGGACGGCGGCGACAACGGCGGTGCTGCTGGCAGTGGGGTCTCAATACATCATCATGCGGCTCCTGAGCAATCGCCGAATCGCTCGCTACACCCGCGCTCTGGAAATGGTGGCCGAAACGTCCGCAGCCATCCTCGGCAGCATCGGCCACAGCACGGAAATATGGCATCGCCTGGCATCCGAAGCCCGCACCCTCACCGGCGCCAAGATGTCCTCCATCGTCGTGCTCAGCGACGACGGAAAATACGTTCGATTCATCGCATGCAACGGCGTGATCCCCACGCTGGAAGGCAGCACGCTTCCGCTGGGGAGTATGCCATCGGTTCAAAAGTGTGTCGATAAGCGCGTGCCAGTCAATGTTCCCGACACGGAAAAGGAATTCCCGCTCATCAACCGAGCGATGGCTCGTCAATATGACGTCCGCTCGATGCTGCAGGTTCCGCTGATGGTGGGCGAGCGAATCATCGGCGTGATGATGCTGGGGAGCGAGCGAAAAAATTGCTTCGATGCTACTGCAGCGCGCGTCGCGGAATTGTGGAGCCTCTTCGCCGCCGTCACCATCGCCAATGAACATCTCTACGAACAGATGGGCAGCGCCATCGAGACGCGCGATCGGCTTCTGCGGCAGCAGGATGCACTCTTCGCCGTCAATGCCGTGCTGGCCCTGCAGCGGGCCCCGGAGGAAATTCTGCGGCGAATCGTGGAATTAGCGCCCCAGCCGCTCGGTGTGGATTTGTGTCAGGTGAGCCTGGTGGATGGCCGGACCAACGAATTGGTCATCGAGGCGACATCGCCGCCGTACGACGAGATCGTCAACGGATTTCGTTACCCGCTGGCGGGCACAAACCCAGGCCGGGCAATCAGCGAAAAACGGCCGGTGGTGATCGAAGATGGGCCCAACGACCCAAAATCCCAGCCTTATCTGAAAAAAGTTCTCCCTTGCGGCAGCATCATGCACATCCCGCTTTTCAGCGGCAACGGGGAAGCGATCGGCGTGCTCGTGCTGCTGCGGAAGCAAACGGGTGGATTCACGTCCGAGCAGCAGAATCTCGCCCAGCTTTTTGCCACCCGCGCCGCTGCCGCCATTGAGAATGCGCAGCTCTATCAGCAAACCCTGCGGGGATCGCAAACCCAGACAATGCTGCTGCGGGAATTGACGCACCGAGTGAAAAATAATCTCGCCGGGATCGTCGCCCTACTCAGCATCGACCGCCCGGCGTTGTCGCTGCAAGCCCAGCAGTGGCTTGGACGCGTGGTGGATCGCATTCGCACATTGGCACGGACGCATGAGATGCTGGCCAGCGGCCGGCGCGGTGGGGGGCTGCGCGAACTCATCGAGCAAACGGTGCACGCCCTGGGTGTGGTCACGCCGGCGGGGGTCAGTGTTCGCATCGAGATTCCCGAGCGCGATATTCTCCTCCGCGCCGATCGGGCGGTCAGTGTCGCCATGATCCTGCACGAATTGTGCTACAATGCGCTGGTGCACGGGCTGGCGGATGCGGGAACATTGGTGGTGCAGGCGGCCATCGAGGGGGAGAAATCGCTGGAGATTGACGTGATCGACGACGGCCGGGGATTCGTCCCCGCCGATGCCGCCGCCCAGCCGCATGTCGAGGGTGGAACATCGGCGACTGCAGTGGCCAGCTCGCCTCGAACGGGGCTGGGATTGAACCTCGTGCGCGACTTCGTCGCCCGCGAGTTGCATGGACAATTCTCCATCGAATCCACGCCCGGAACCGGGACGCGGGCGCGGGTGGAATTCGCCCTGCTGGATGAAGAGGCACGGTCCGGTCTATAATGAACCCCAACACGGAAAAAGTGGATCAAACAACCGCCAATCCATCCGGTCAAAACAGCACGGGCGCATCGGGCGTTTCCTATCGCTGCATGATTGTCGAAGATGAAACGCTGGTCGGCCTGCACGTGCAATCGGAACTTCAGCGCCTCGGCCATGTGGTCGTCGGTCAGGCGGCCAATTCCCAGCAAGGCGAAGAAATCTTCCGCACCCAGAAACCGGATCTGGTGCTCAGCGACATCCGCCTGGGCAGCGACGACGGCCTGGATTTGTCCGACCGCCTCCTGAAAATCCGCCCCTGCCCGATCATCATCATCAGCGCCTACGGCGACAAGGAACTCATCAGCCGCGCCATCAACGTCGGCGTTTTCGGATATCTCGTCAAACCCGTCACCGGCACGGCGCTGGCCGCACAGATCGAAGTCTCCGTCGCCAGATTCCGCGAGCACATGGTGCTTGTGGCGGAAAAGCACGCCCTCACACAAAGCCTGGAAAACCGCAAATTGCTGGAGCGCGCCAAAGGCGTTCTCATGCAACGCCTGAATCTCAGCGAACCGGATGCCCATCGTCGATTGCAGCAGGAAAGTCAGAAGCGCAGGACGAATATTGTGGAATTGGCGAAGAAGATAATTGAATCGGAAGAGCTGCTCGGGGGGCTTTGATCCCAATGTGGCGTTTTAACTTTTCGGGAGAGGCGACATTGTGGTAGCATCTCGAAAAGAGTGGCCGGATTGGTGGCAGTGGGAATTGGATTGTTCCAACTCGCATCTGCTTAAACGAATGACTGACCGATCATTTAATGAACTTGATCTTCGTGCGATGCTTGAAATTGCAACTGATTTTCGACCCGATTCTCAAAATGGCCGCTGGATTATCGCGACAACCCATGCCGATCGGAAATGGGAAGTAATTGTTGAGCCAGATTCTAGCGCAAAATTGCTGGTCGTCGTAACCGCGTATCCGGTAAACTAGCTCTATGGTCAAGACGTACTTAGAAATCACCTACCGAGCAGGGAAGCCGTTTGCGGCGTATCTCTACATCAATCGCCGGGCGGGCGACAAATCGGATCGAACCGAGCGGCATGGGGATTGGTTGATTGATTTCAACGCCGACGGTCGCGCTATTGGAATTGAATTCACTCGCCTCGGTTCGGTGGACGTGGAGTCTCTCAACCGCGTTCTTACCGAAAATCACCAACCGACAGTATCGACGGACGATCTGATTCCCTTGGCCGCCGCGTAATCATCCCGGCGCCGGCAGGGCGCCGCCGCCGAGTTTCAGGTCGGGGCCATTGGGGTCGGGGCTGGGCGCGATCGTCATGGATGGACGCTTTTGTTCCTGGGCCAGCAGGTCGCTCACCGTCGGCTTGGTGAGAATCTCGCCACGCATCACGCGGTCCACATCAACGGCATCCAGCGTTTCGTACGTCATCAGGGCTTTGGCCAGGGCTTCGACCTTGTCCCGATTGTTGGACAGGATTTTGCGCGTCTCATCGTACAGGCTGTCGATCAGCCGCTTGGTTTCTTCGTCGATGGCGCGGGCGGTTTCTTCGGAATAATCGTGTCCGCCGCTCATCTCGAACATGTTCATCCGCTGATCGTCGTCGCCGTAGAAGACGAAACCAATGCGGTCGCTCATGCCCCAGTCGCGGATCATTTTGCGGGCCAGGCCCGTCGCTTGGCGGATGTCGCCGGAGGCGCCGTTGTTCACATCCTGCGTAAACATCTCCTCGGCAATTCGCCCGCCAAAGCAAACCTTCATGAAGGCATAGCACCACTTGCGGGATTGCGTCATGCGATCTTTTTCCGGCAATGCCATGGTCGCGCCGCCGAAACCGCCGCGGGGGATGATGGTCACCTTGTGGATCGGGTCGGCATCCTTCTCCAGATATTGCACGACCGCGTGCCCGGCCTCGTGATACGCCGTGGCGATCTTTTCCTTCTCGTCGATGACCCGGCTCTTGCGTGCCCGGCCCCATCGGACTTTGTCACGGGCTTCTTCCAGATCGTCCTGCTCGATGAATTCCTTGCCCGCCAATGTAGCGCCCAGAGCGGATTCATTGATGATCGCTGCCAGATCAGCGCCGCTGAATCCCGGTGTGGCTCGCGCCAACCGCATCAGGTCCACATTCGGCCCAAGCTTCACCTTTCGGCTGTGAACCTTGAGAATCTCCAACCGCCCCTTCACATCGGGAAGCGGCACATAAATCTGCCGATCGAATCGGCCCGGCCGAGTCAATGCCGGATCGAGCACGTCCACGCGATTCGTGGCAGCGCAGACGATTACCTGATCGTTGGTGTCAAAGCCGTCCATCTCGACGAGAATCGCATTGAGCGTTTGTTCACGCTCGTCATGTCCACCGCTGGAGAATCCGCTGCCGCGCCGGCGGCCGACCGCGTCGATTTCGTCCAGGAAGATGATGCACGGGCTGTTGTCCTTCGCTTGTTTGAAGAGATCGCGCACCCGGCTGGCGCCGACGCCGACGAACATCTCCACGAAGTCCGATCCGCTGATGGAGAAGAATGGGCAGTCCGCTTCGCCGGCGATCGCCTTGGCGAGCAGCGTTTTGCCGGTTCCCGGTTCGCCCACCAGCAGCACGCCGCGCGGAATTCTTCCGCCCAGCCGCTGGAATTTCTTGGGGTTCTTAAGGAACTCGACGATCTCCATCACCTCTTCCTTAGCCTCTTCGATGCCGGCCACATCATCAAAGGTGATGTTGGTGTGATCCTTTGCGGTGATCTTATGTTTGCTCTTGCCGAAGCTGCCGAGCATCCCGCCCGCACCCGCGCTATTGCGGAACTGGCGGAAGATGAACAACCAGATGAACACGCAGATCAGCAGCCACGGCACGAGTGGCAGCAGAATATTCATCAATAGATCGGAAGTGTGAACCGCCTCGATCTTGGCATCGCCACCGGAGTCCACTAAGTCCTTCAAAGCCGTTCCGCCGCCGCCGGTGAAAGTGCCAGTGGGGTAGGAGACCTGGAAGAATTGCGTTCGCCCGCCGGCTGGGATGGTGATCCATTCGGTGGGTTTCAGTTGTCCATAGATATCGTCGCCGTCAATTTTAATTTCCTGAACTTTGTTTGAACTCCAGAGCGTTCGGAAATCGGGGTTGATGGGGATGGATTGATAATTGTGCCGCGCGCCTTGCCAGAAGAGATAGAGCGTGACGACCAGCCCGATGGCCAGCACCCAACCGAAGAGTCCGCGACCACCGGGGAGTCCGGCCTTAGGGGGAATGCGGCCATTTTTGCGAAGGGGTCGATCCGGGGGGCGTTCTTCAGACATATTGGCTCCAAATCTGTTGGACATCCATCATACGGGCGGCGGTACCGATTTTTCCATAGGTAATGCCCACGGATTGCTATCCGTGGGCTTGGGGGGAACTTACCAGTTCCCCTCCATTTCGTTCACCACCGCCGATGCCAGGCGATCCACCGAGTTCTCCGAGGCGACCTCCAGCCCCTCTCCCAGCGTTGGATAATAGTCGGCTGCCTGCTGGAAGTTTCGCCGGGACATGAGAATTTTGCCCGTGTGGAGGTCTTTCCACGTGAAGTTGATGACGATCAGATATTGCTGCACCTGCGGGGTGGCCGTGTTGGGGTCAAGATTTATCGTTGCCGTCACCACGGAAACGATCTCACCCTCAAGGATAGTATCGGCTCTTTCCCTGGGCGCAACCTTGTAGGGCGTGAATTCCTCAATTTTTTTCACAATGGCATCCGTCAACTGGAATTCTACTCCGCGATGATAGTCCCGGTTCGTGAAGATCGGCACCGCCACGGTGTGAATGTCCTGGCGATAAACCGTGCTCCAGTGATAGCCGGTGTCGGAGCCGCAGGCGCTGAGCAACAGAGCGAACAACATGCACGGCAGCGTTCGCATGGCTTATGGGACCTCTGCATTGGCCGTCGGCTGAGTGGCCGGCGAATATCCCGCAGAAGGCACCGGCGGGGCCTCGTCGAGATACTCCGCCGGCATCTGATTCAACCGATCCCGCGCCACCTGAGCCTCGGGGGATGCCGGATACGTCTGCGTCAGGAACCGATAATTAAACACCGCCCCCTTGGGCTGATGCACCCGCTCATAATACTCCGCCAGCTCCAGCAGCTTCTTGGCGAACGCGCTGTCGATCTGGTCGATCACGGTCGGAACGCTCTCCTCTTCCGCCATGTCCGGGTAATCCTTTTCGATGCTCACAAGCTGGGCGCGGGCGTCGATGATGTCGGTTGCATCATAGGGAACCCCGTGATACTGCGCCAGCGACGCAAACGCCGCCCGCAGGCGCACGCGGGGAATTTCCGGGCTGCGCGGATATCCGCGGATGTAGGTGTTGTAGGCGTCCTCGGCCAGATCATATTGCTGGCTGGCGTAATAATAATCGGCCGTGCGGATCAGCGCCCGCTCCGCCAGTTTCGATCCCGGCGCTCGCTGCTGGATGCGGAACATCATCTGCACCGCCTCCGGGGATCGATCTCCGATGCGGAAAAATAAAAACAATTCCTTGTATCCGCTCAGATACGCATCAGCGATGTCATACTGCTTTTGCAGCGCCGCCTGGAACAGCGAGCTTTGCGGATATTCATCCATCAACTCATCGCAGTAATAAAAAGATTTGATCCGGTCATCGGATTGATAGAACGCCTGAGCGAGCAGAAAAATGCACCGGTCCCGCGAGGGATTGTCCTTGTTGACTTTCTCCCAGGCCAGCAGCGTTTTGCGAGCATCGTGCGGATCGCCCTTTTGAAGGAGAACTTCCGCCCGATCCAGCATCGGCTCATCCGCCGGCGCGGTGGCCGGCAGCGTGGTTTCTTCCGTCCACTGCCCATCATGAAACCGCCAGACGCGATTGGCATCTGTCGAAGGCTGCGTCTGGTCATCCCCAAAGACCGGCAGTATTCCGGAAACGATCAGCAGAACGACAATTCCCGGAACAACGCTCCATCGCTGCATGGGGGAATTGTAAGGATGGATGCACCCGCGCCAACCCGAGGCGTGCGCCGGGAGAGAAAGAGTGGGGGAGTGGGAGAGAGGGAGAGTGGGGGAAAGAGAAATTTGCGCGACATGGCTAATTCAATTTTTCTCCCACTCTCCCACTCCCCGGCTCCCCCGCTCTCCCCCTCTCTTTCACGTCGCCGCGACCGCCGTTGTTGCCGCTGCTTCCGTCGTCGCCCCAGGTCCGCCGTGCTTCCGGACGATCAGGAGGGAACTGGTGCCTTCGCGCGCGATCCGCTCCGGGCGCCAGCCGAAGAGGTGGGATTCCATCCCCCATTGTTCTTCGACGCCGATCACCACCAGATCGAATTCCTTGCTCTCCCTGAGCACCGCCTGCACCGGCGAATCATCCTCGATCACCTTGAACTGCACCGGCGTTGGCGCGGCGGGGTCGGCGAAGGCGCGATCCACCACCGTCTTGGCGTGCAGCACCGTTTCCGCCTCCGACCGTTTGGGGGGAACCACATGGAGAACCGTGAGGCTCGCTCCGGAATTTCGGGCGAATCGGCCGGCCAAATCCAATGCCAGCCGATCGTGTTTGCCGCCGAGATAGGGGACGAGGATCGTTTTGGATTCGCCCATGCCCCGATCGACGAAGACGGCCACATCGCAATCGGTGGATGTCATCACGCGGTGGACGGTTCCGCCGAGGATGGCTTGACCGAAGACGGGTTTGTGGAATCCCATGAGGACCAGATCAGCCGAACGGGCGCGGGCGACGCGGGCAATATCCGCCGGAACATCCCGGCTGACGAAGGCGATCGGCTCGACCGGGATTTCCCTGGCCTTGGCGGCGTCGAGCAAGGGTTGCAGGGATTCGATCCGGCGGGTGGAGGTATCGCCCAGGTCAATCTGGTAGGGATCGCGATCTCTTGGCCGCTCCAGATGCAGGCCGACGATTTTCCGCGCGATGTCCGCCGCCGGCGCCAGCAGCGATGCCATGAGCACCAGCGGTCCGCCGCTGGCGGGATAGGCCACGGGGATGAGCACCGTGAAGGGATGCCGCTCCATCGCGGCCAGATGCTCGGCCTCGGATTCCACCTGCGGATAAAACCAGTGCAGCAAAGGAGTCGTCAGGGCGGTAGTGACCAGGGCCATGATCACCATCATGGCGAAGACGACATTGGAGATGACGCCCAGATCGCGGCCGATGTTGAGGATGACCAGTTCCATCAGTCCGCGGGTGTTCATGAGGATGCCGATGGAAGAAGCCTCGCGCCAATTCATTCCGCAGGCGCGGGCCGCGACGGCCGATCCGCCAAACTTGCCCACACAAGCGACGAGGATGATCAGGCCTGTGTACCACCAGAGCGTCGGGTGATTCAGCAGGCCGATTTGCGTTCGCAGGCCGGTGAAGGCGAAGAAGATGGGCAGGAGGAAGACGACGGTGAAATCTTCCAGCTTGGCCATAAGGGTTTCGACGAATTTGGTCCCCTTGGGCATGATGGCGCCCATGAGGAACGCGCCAAACATGGCGTGGATGCCAATCCATTCGGTGATCATCGCCGAGCCGAGCACCAGCAAAAAAATCGCCGCCAGGAGATTCTGGTTGAGTTGCCCGCGCCGGTCGAAAAGGAGCTGAATGCGTTTGAGGAACGGCCGAACCGCCAGGAACATGAAAGCGACGTAGAGAATGGCGTTGGCGGCGGTCCAAAGTCCGGGGCGGACACCCGTGGCGCGGGCAATGGCAATAACGATCGCCAGGATGCACCAGGCGGTGACATCGTTCATGGCGGCGCAGGTGATGGCCAATGCGCCGACTTTCGTCCGATGCATGTTTCGTTCGGTGAGAATCCGAGCCAGAACGGGGAATGCGGTGATGCTCATCGCCGCCGCCAGGAACAGGGCGACGGAGGTGAATCGCATCGCCTGCGTGTGCATAAACAGGTTGGGATAGAGATAAAGCGCCAGCAGGCCGCCCAGGAAGAACGGCACCATGATGCTGGCCTGGCTGATGACGATGGCGGCATGGCCGCGATTGCGAAGCAGTTTGGGGTCCAGTTCCAAGCCGATCAGGAAGAGGAAGAAGATAATCCCCACCTGGCTGAGAGCATTAAGATATTGAATGCTGTCGATGGGAAAGACGGCGGCAAACTGGCGCGGCATTAGCCAGCCAAACAAGCTGGGGCCCAGCATGATCCCCGCGATCATTTCGCCCATGACCTGCGGTTGGCGGCAAAAGGCGAATAGAAATCCGACGATCCGACTGAGGGCCAGAATCAGGGCGACCTGGAGAACCAGAAGCAGGATGGTGTCAGTTCCCGGCATGGATTGACGGCTCGGTAGAGGGTGTTGGGTCGGAATGCGGGGATTGATAATCGCCGGAGGGGGGCGATTCTTCGCCGGATGGGGCGGAAAACTGGAGATTCAGGTGCTGGGAATCGGTTCGCTTGGCTTGAACGGTCCAGCCGTCACCGGTGAGGCTGAGATTGGACGAGGAGGCATTGAGGATCAGATCCAAGTGTTTGCCGGCATCGGTGGTAAGCTCAAGGAATCTTCCGGACTGTTGGATGGTGATTTGCCGGCCGGAATTATCGGGAGATTGCCATTGGCCGCTGATGTCCGGAGGCGCGTTCAGGAATTTGGAGCCCATCTGAAGCGTAAGCCAGATACCGACAAAAAACACCACGACAGAGCCGAGGTACAAAACGGCGACTCGGTTCATTGCGACAGGCACGCTCTTCAAGATTACCGACATCGGTCCGGCCTGACCACGGGATAAACCGCGCGGCACAAAAAACATTCGTCTGTTATAATCATTTCCGGAGATTCAATGCTCTATCGGCTGCTGGATAAACAGATTCTCTACGCCGGCAAAAAAATCCGGCTCGAAGTCCATCGGCTGGAAGATGCGGAGCATAGCACCATCACCAGCCGCGAGGTCGTCGTTCACAACGGCGCCGTCGTGATCTTGCCGTTCCTGGATGAGAATCAGATTTGCCTGATTAAGAATTGGCGATATTCGATCGGCCAGACGCTGGTGGAACTTCCGGCCGGCACCTTGGAGAAGGGCGAAGACCCCATCAATTGCGCCGGTCGGGAATTGCAGGAGGAGACGGGATACCTGGCCCACCGCATCAAACCGATCGCATCATTTTTTTCCTCACCGGGAGTTTTAACCGAGAAGCTCTACGCCTTTGCGGCCTACGATCTGAAAAAGTCACGGACAGCCCTGGAAGAAGATGAACAGATTGAAATTATGCCCGTGCAATTTGACGAAGCAATTGATATGGTGCGAACCGGACAGATCATGGATGCCAAGACGATCGCTACGCTCTTGCTTTTTGATAAATTCCACCGCGCCCCGAAGGACAATATTGGGAAAACCAATGTGTGATGTCATGCACGACATAAGGGTGTGACCCATGGGATGGGATGACCGACCTTATTTTCGGGATCGCAGTTCCTCGACGAACCCGTTGATGTGGATCATCAATGGTTCGATTCCTCTCTTCACATTTCGCGGCATTCGTGTCCGCGCCCACGTATCGCTCCTGCTGTTTATCGTGCTGACGATTCTGCTCGATTGGCGCGACAACTATCCGATCCAGCTCCGCGCATTCAGCATGGGTCTGCTGACACTCATGGTCATCCTGCACGAATTCGGACACTGCTTCATGGCACGGGCGCTGGGTGGATCGGCGGATGAAGTGTTGCTCTGGCCGCTCGGTGGATTGGCGACGGTCGATCCGCCCAATCGCCCTCGGGCACATTTTCTCACCAGCGCCGCCGGGCCGGCGGTGAATCTCATCGTGTGCATCATTTGCGGAGTGGGGATTTATCTCACCACTCCAACCGAATGGATGAAATTGGCGGACCAACATGCCCATTTCATTCTCAGTCCGCCCAATCCGTTTGACATGTCGATTCCTTTTCATGCTGGTTGGCATGATGCGGCTTTCTACTTCTGGTGGGTTTTCACGATCAACTATCTCCTGCTGCTTTTCAATTTGCTTCCGATCTATCCGCTGGACGGCGGGCAGATGTTGCAGTCGGTGCTCTGGCCGGTGCTGGGGCATTTCCGTTCCATGATGCTGGCGACGGCATTTGGCATGGGAGGATCGGTGTTGCTTGCCATCGCCGGGCTGGCGACCGGAAATCTGCTGCTGGTCGCCATCGCACTGTGGACTTTTATTCGCAGCTACCAGGAACGCATGCTCTTGCGCGAGACCGGACCGGAAGAATGGCAGGATGGTGTGGATTATCACGCCAGCATTTACGGGCTTTACGAATCCCACACACCCCGCAGGCGGCTGGATCGCCGCGCCATCAAGCGCGCCCGGCGAATCGCCCAGAAAGAAAAAGCCCTGCGCGATCGGATCGACTTCATCCTCGCCAAAGTGTCCGCAGGCGGCGGCCTGCGCGCCCTCACCTGGCGCGAACGCCGCGCCCTGCGGAAAGCCACCGAACGCCAAAAGCGCAGCGAAGCGGAGTTATCACAATTCCGGGATTGAGCCGCCGGTGCTCTTCCTCAAATACCGCACACTTTCCAACAGCGGCAATCTCGACGGACAAACGTGCGAGCAGAGCCCGCATTCGATGCATGCGGTTAGACCGGCAGCGTTGGCCATATCCATGTCATCTCGCTGAGCCGCTTCCAGCACGCCGGCCGGTTGCACGCGCGTCGGGCATGCTTCCAGACACCAGCCGCAGCGGATGCACGGCTGGGGATTGCACACCGCCTCCGGCGGCGTCACATGCACCGTCAATTCGCCCCCGGCAATGATCGCATCCCCATTCAAACGCACATCTCGCAGCAGATCGCCGCCGCGCAGAAGACATCGCTGCGCACCGATGCCGATCGCTTCCAATGCCTGTCCAACGGATGTTCCAATGGGAACACGAAGGAAATGCGCCTCATTCTGAATGTGGTCGAACACCGCCAGCGGCGCGGCGAGAAATTTTTCCTCACGAACCCCGCGCCCAATCGCCACCGCCGCCGCCGCATCGATCAGCAGAACACCCTGCGATGTCGGCAAATGTCCCGGACGCAAACGCCGGTTGGCGATGGAATAAAGCATCAGCGTCGGATCGGCCTGTGGATAATCGTTGGGCAATTCCATCAGCGTCAGATTCGCCGATGGCCCAGCGCTGTACACCGCATTTCGCAGCGGCACGAGCCACGCCTGGGGCGTGTAGGATTCATATGCGATCACCACTCGCCGCGCCCCAGCCAATCGCGCCGCCTGCGACACGCCGGCCACCAAATCCCGACTCTGCGTCGCCGCCAGCATTGCCCCCAGCCGCAGACCGGCATCGGCATCCAGCACGGTGCAAATGACCGCCTCCACCGGACGAAGCACGATCTGATTCAACTGCCCGATCAAATCCGGACATCCGTGCCGATCCGCCCAGACCCCGGCGCGGCGAAGCCGATCGATCCCCGCCACCAGCGTCGTCAGCGGGGACGTGTCCGTTTCCAGTGGACGTTCTTCATGCGATTCGACAAACACTTCCACGGCGCGCGTGGGTTGGCCATTGGTGAGAGTGATGGGAAAAATCTCTCCCAGTTTGCCGGTGACGGGAGAGAGCGGAATATGGGAGGATTCCAGTGGAATTCGCGCCACGGATTCGCCGCGGTCAACGGCGGCGCCCGGCGGCTTGGCTTGGCAGCAGGATTCCAGGCGCGCCCCCAACGGCACCAGCATTCGCGGCGGGGCGGCTATGGCCTGTGTTGCAGGCGGCTCAAGCGGCCAGAGCGAAATGGCTTCGGCCATCGGTCACACCCCGGCGAGCTGAATCCCGATCTTGGCGCACAATGCCTTGAGCGCATCGGCCGCCACCTTAAACAATTTCGGCCCGCTAAATCCGCTGAATTGCCCAGCCGCCTGAAGATGCGGCTCCAGACTGAGAAACCCCTCGTATCCGCTGGCCTTCACATCCCGCAAAATCGGCTCCAGTTGCCCATCGCCTTGCCCGGCCGGAACAACCTTCCCATCCGCCAGCATCGCATCCTTGATGTGGATATGCACCGTGTAAGACTTAAGCGATGGCCAATTCACCAGCGGCTTTTCGCCCGCCTGCACAAAATTGGCAAAATCAAACGCATTGCGGAACTTGGGTGATTCAATCGTCTTGAGCAGATCAAGACATCCGGCTCCTTTTTCGCCGTAGATGTCTTTTTCGTTTTCGTGAATCAGCGTGACATTGCGATTCTTAATGTAATCCACCTTCGCCCGCATCCGCCGCAGCACTTCATCCCGATCCTTGCGCATGTCCTGCCCCTTCTCCGGCGGGTAATAGCTGAAGATGCGAATAAACGGCGCGGCGAAATATTCAGCCGAATCCACTGCGATTTTGAACCGCTCGAAATGCGGCTCCCAAGGTTCACTGATCTTCACCTTCCCAATCGGAGAACCAATGCTGATGACCCCCATGCCATGAGCCGCCAGCTTGGATTTGATTTCCGAGCGAAGAGCCGCATCGAAATCCAGCACATTCTTCCCATAAACCCCGCGCAACTCGAAATGCGTCACGGAATTCTCCCGGCAAGCCTGAATCTGCTCGTCGAGGTTGGGCGAAATCTCATCCGCAAACGCGGCCAGTTTCATCATGGAAGATTCTCCTATTGCCAGCGCGACATGTTGAACATTGGGCGCGCGGAGTCAAGTTGGGACGGGTTTCCCGTGTAGCCGGCCCGCTTGCGGGCCGATGGATCGGCGAGCAAGCTCGCCGGCTACACGAAGACGGATTTCCCGTATAATCCCGCTCATGAGCGCCCCCAAGCGTAAAGTCGTCCTTGCCATGAGCGGCGGCGTCGACAGTTCCGTCGCCGCTGCTCTCCTGCTGCGCCAGGGGTACGAGGTGATCGGCGCATTCATGCGGCTCGGCGGTGCAGGACTCGATCCGGAAGATCACGGCCACGCGCGGCAGGGATGTTGCTCGGTGCTCGACGCCGTCGATGCCCGCCGGGTGGCCGGAACGCTGGGGATTCCGCTGTATGTGCTGAATTTTCAGGATGGATTTGATCGGGTGATCGATTATTTCACTTCCGAATACAACAAGGGCCGCACGCCCAATCCCTGTGTGCGATGCAACGATTGGCTGAAGTTCGGCCGACTGGCGGATTATGCCAAGGCCGTCGGGGCGGATTTTGTCGCATCGGGACATTACGCGCGAATTGGAATTGATCCGGCGACCGGCGAGCGGGCGTTGCTTCGCGCAGTCGATACGCACAAGGATCAGAGCTATGTGCTCTTCGGCATGTCGCGCCAAACGCTGCAGCACACGCTATTGCCCATTGGCGAATTTCAAAAGCCCCAGATTCGCCAGATGGCCGAGGAAATGAATCTGCCGGTTTTTAACAAGCCGGATTCCCAGGAGATTTGCTTCGTCCCCGGGCGGGATTACGCGGCGGTGGTTCGCCATCGAAGTCCTGACGCGGTTCGGCCCGGCGAATTGGTGCTGGCCAATGGTGAGACGGTTGGAACACACGAAGGCCACCAGCATTTTACGATTGGCCAGCGCAAGGGCGTTCGGCTGGCGCTGGGGCATCCGGTTTATGTCACGAGTATTGATGCGGAATCCAATCGTGTGACGCTGGGCGAAAAGCAATCGCTGCTGCGGCGTGGATTGGTGGCGGATCAGACCAACTGGTTGGCCGCGCGTCCGGAGCCAGGCGGGACAGCGATTCGCTGCTCGGCCAAAATTCGTTACAACCACGACCCGCAGCCGGCGGAGGCGTCGTTGAATGAAACTGGCGAATTGATCGTCCGCTTTGACGAGCCGCAATCCGCCATCACGCCCGGCCAGGCCGTGGCGGTGTATGATGGCGATGTCCTCCTAGGCGGCGGCTGGATTCTACGGGCGCTGGATGAATAACATTTCCATGGCGGATGTCGCACCGGGCTTAATCGGACCCGTCATTTTCCCGAAGATGTGATTGGCCGGAGGAATATGCGAGAGCAGATTATCGACAGCATGAAGCGAGCCATCCGGCCCGTCATCAAGCATCGCATTGTTGTCGAACAACTCAAATATGCCCTGGCCGGCGAAGAAATTCTCTCCATGGAGGCCGGCAACGACCTGATCGCCCAGCGACTTCACCAACCCGGAGCGGCGGGCAAAATCGGCGGCACGGAGATGAAACTCTGCCGGGTTTATTTGCGCCGGCGCGATGCGCAAGGGATATGCACAAATTTCGCGCCGTACGGCAAGATGATCTACAACCTCTCCGGCGTTTATCCCAACGACAACGCGACGCTGAATCGATTCTGTCTCTATTATCTGGACACGCTGCGGAATGTGGATGTCCTGGCGGTCTGGTTCATGTGGGGCGAGCATTCGGCGCGAAAACAATTTGCTCCGCAGGCGAAACTGACTGGCCTTTTATCGCTGGAACCCTATTTCCATCCCAAGCCCTGGAGCGCGCAATTGGCGGGCAAACGTGTTGTAGTCGTCAGCCCATTTGCGCGAACCATCGAGTCGCAATATCAGCGGCGGGAGAAAGTCTGGGCCGCCCGGCCGGAGGTGTTGCCGGAATTTCAACTGCGGACCATCCGCTGCCCGCACATCGCGGCATTGGTGGATCAGCCGGAATATCCGGATTGGTTCACGGGATTGGAAGCGTTGAAAAAGGAATTGGCATCGGAGCCGTTCGATGTCGCTATCATCGGCGCCGGCGCGTGGTCCATCCCCCTGGCTACCCACGCCAAATCCCTGGGCGGGTTCGGCATCCACATCGGCGGAGCAACACAAGTCCTCTTCGGCATCACCGGCAAGCGATGGGAATCCAATCCACAGGTCCGCTCCTTCATGAATGACTACTGGACCCGTCCCTCCGAAGACGAGCGGCCAAAGCGGTTCATTGTCGTCGAGAACGGCTGCTACTGGTAGGAAAAATGCGGATTAGCCGCCAAGATCGTCAAGGAAGAAAATACGCCAAGGGGAAATTGAATTTGAATTGCGCATTTATAAATCAGGAATTTGTCTTCTCCGCGTATTTTCCTAACTTGGCGTCTTGGCGTCTTGGCGGTTCATCCTCTTAATTATTTCCGAAGCCGTGCCCAAACGGATCAGAATCGGATGCCGGAAATGCCGGTCGTACAGGTAGAACACGCGGTTTGGGGCGGTTTCTTCGAAATATTCATAAAGCGGCAGATCGCGGTCGCCCAGGTGTCCGATGGCGGAAGTTTCGGAATTAAGATCATGAACGCGGACAACAGGAGCATCCTCCGGCCAGATGTAGTCGGAGTTATAGACTGGCTCCTCATGCGAGTTGTCCCACGGATAGTCCGCGGGGCCGCCGCTGGTATTGAAGTGGAACATCACCACGGCTGGGGGGACGACTTTGGCGGCGAGGTCCTGATCGATCTGCTCGGTCTCCGATAGAGTGAAATATGAATCGGCGACCAGATGATCCGCTATGGGCCACGATTCAATGGCGAAGCCTGCGATGATAATCCCCAACACCGTGCGCGCCACCGCACGATCGAGCGGGCCGGTCCGTCCCAGGACGTGGATCGGAATCAGCACGAGCAGCAGCAGGGCGGGCGCGGCGACCACAGCGTATGCGTTCAGTTGCCATGCGTAGAACGCATAACCCAAAAAATACACCGGAAGCACCCCCCACACCGCCCACAACCTGCGATTCCACATGCCCAGCACTGAGATCGGAATCAGCACCCAGAAAAATGCGTCGATGGTGTTGATGTCCAAAAGATAGGCGTCCGTAAAATGGTCGCGGATGTTGGCGAACAACGACATGTTTTGGTGACGCTTGAGGAAATACATAACGGTTCCCTGATAGAACTGCTGTTGCTGCGGCAGCGGCGAAACCGGGGCGGCGTTGGGGGGGATCGGATGAAAACCAAATCCAGCGCCGGGCGCGTTTTGGTCGGTGTAATAGGAGAACGGCGTGTAGAGCCAGTGGCCGGTGACGCCGTGATTGAAGATTAGCTGCAAGCCAAGAAACGGAGCCGCTCCCAGCAGGATGTCAGCGGCCGTAGTCAACCAGATTTTGCGAGGTTTGCGCCATAGGTCCATCAGAATCCCCACGCCGATGGCGACCGCGAAAATAGCGCCATCGAGCGGCCGGGTGATCGCTCCCCAACCGGCGGCGATTCCCATGAGGATTGCCCAAATCCATAAATTTGTCCGATGCCATCGGAGGTATGCGAATGTCAAAGCCAGGCCCATCAACAGCATCGGGGCCTCAGACAGCAGCATGACAGACATCAAACGGAATATACCGACGGAAAGCAGTAATATCGCCGCAAGTAATCCGGTTGCGCCGTCAAATAGTTCGCTGACGATCAGGTAGAATAGGCCAACGCAAAACCCTGACGCAACCAGCGATCCGGCATAATATGGCAGATGCAGCCAGATCGCCGGCATGTTCCATAGCGCGGTTCCCGGAAAATACATCGAGGCGTAAACCGGCGAGGCGAAGACATAAAAGCTCGCAAAAAAATCCGGCAGCGGATGGGTCGGCATCCAGAGCCGCCCGTGCGCCAAAATGTGCGTCTGCAACCAGTAGCTGTATTCATCGTGGAAATGCAGCCGCAGATGGAAGCGCTGAATAACTTCCATGTGAACCAGCAAGGGCATCGACAGAATGGAAATGACCGATGCAATAATGTACCGGCCCCACAGCGGAGGGCGGCTGGCGGTTTCCCAAAGCCAATTGAATCCGCGACGAACGGGAGGAATCAGCCCCGCAAGGATCGCAACGGCGAGAATTCGAAACTCGTAGCGGTGGCCATAATCGCCTTTGCCCAGGAAGAGCCAAAGCTCAAGGCCGAAACCCCCCAACAGCGCCGCGGGGATTCTGATCTTCCAGGGACTGAGTTGGGGTTGGTCCACGCTCGGACTAATCTAACCGCGAAATGACGGACCGCTAAATTCTAGAGCTTGGAGCTCAGCCCGCGATTGATCAGGGCAAGTACTTCCGCCCGGCTTGACGGGCTTTCGCGGAAAATGCCTCGGAGGGCGCTGGTGACCATCGTACTTCCGGGCTTGCGAACGCCGCGGATGGTCATGCAGGTGTGGACGGCCTCGATCACGCACGCGGCTCCAATGGGATTCAGCTCATCCATCAATGCATCGGCGACTTGCATGGTGAGCCGTTCCTGAACCTGCGGCCGGCGGGCAAATCCCTCGACGAGTCTTGCCAATTTGCTCAGCCCCACTACTTTCCCATCCGGCAAATAGGCGACATGTGCTCGCCCAGTGAACGGCAGCAAATGATGTTCACACAGCGATTGAAATTCGATGTCCCGCAGCAAGACGATCTCATCATACCGTTCCCGAAAAACCGTCTTCAGATGGACGCGCGGGTCCTGATGCAACCCCGACATCAGCTCGGCGTACGACCTCGCCACGCGCGCCGGCGTCTTGCGCAAACCCTCGCGGTCCGGGTCTTCGCCGATGGCCAAAAGGATTTCGCGCACCGCTTGCTCAATCCGGGGCTGGTCGATTTGATGGGTTGGCTTTTCAGTTGGCTTTTCTGAGCTCATGCCGCCATTATATACGGCCGAATGTGCATTTCTCTTGGCAATTGGTAAAAAAGGGCGGCGAGGAAAGCGAGGATTTTGGTGAATCGAATCTGGATTGTGGCGGTTTTGGCGGCATTGGCGGCGGGATGCAGCAATTCGCATCAACCGGGGTCGCAGGCAACTGCTTCACCCCCGGCGATTTACAATCCGCCAATCCCTGCTGGATATATCCTGACGCCTCCCGCGCCGCACACCCCGCACATCAATGGCCCGCTGGTTTTTGGCGTTCGGCCGGGCAATCCGTTTTTGTACACCATTTCCGCCACCGGCGATCGGCCGATGTCGTTTTCCGTCGACAATTTGCCCACTGGATTGAGTATCGATTCCAACACCGGCCAGATCACTGGCGCATTGCCCACCCCAGGCAATTATTTCGTGACGCTTTATGCCAAGAACGCATTGGGGGTGTCGAGTCATCCACTTCATATTGTGGTGGGAGATGAAATCAGCCTCACACCCGCGATGGGCTGGAACAGTTGGAATTGCTGGGCGGGTTCGGTGGATCAGGACAAGGTGCTCCATTCGGCCAAGGCAATGGTCAGTTCCGGCCTGAGCCAGCACGGCTGGACCTACATCAACATCGATGACACGTGGCAAGGCCAGCGCGCCCCTGATACCCACGCGCTCCAGCCCAACCAGAAATTTCCGGACATGAAAAGTCTGTGCGATCAGATTCATGCGATGGGATTGAAAGCCGGGATTTATTCCACGCCGTGGATTCAGTCGTACGCCAATTTTGCCGGCGGATCTTCGGACGACCCGGACGGCGCTTGGACGCGCCTGACCGGGCGCGCTGGCCAGCATGTGGGCAAATATTCCTTCCCCGATGCCGATGCCAAGCAATGGGCGGCGTGGGGATTTGATTATCTGAAATATGATTGGAATCCGAATCTCAAGCCGGAGGTGCAAGCGATGGCGGACGCCCTGCATGCCTCGGGCCGGGATATTGTTTACAGCCTCTCCAACGCCGCCCCGTTTGCGACGGCCGATGATTATGTCAACTCCGCCAACAGTTGGCGCACCACCGGCGACATCCGCGATGCCTGGTCGAGCGTGGCCAACATCGGATTCAATCAAGCCGGCTGGGCGCCCTTCGAGCGGCCTGGACATTACAACGATCCTGACATGCTGGTCGTCGGCTACGTCGGCTGGGGCGCCAACCTCCACCTCACCCATCTCACCCAGGATGAGCAATACACCCACATCAGTCTCTGGTGCCTGCTGTCCGCTCCTTTGCTATTAGGTTGCGATCTGGATCGGCTCGATCCGTTCACGCTGAATCTGCTGACGAATGACGAGGTGCTGGCGATTGATCAGGATCCATTGGGCATGCCGGCGTATCCCGTCTGGTCGCACGGCGATGCCAGGGTGTATTGCAAGCAACTCGCGGATGGCTCAGCGGCGATTGGTATGTTCAATCTTGGTACCACTCCGCTGAACATTACAGCCGAGCTTCCGGGGTTTTGCCATGTTCGCGACCTCTGGCGGCAGAAGGATATAGGCGGGTATGGCAATCGGTTCTCGGCGATTGTTCCACCCCATGGCGTCGTCTTGATTAAAGCCAGCGGAATTGGCGGCTAGTAATCGAGTGGAGTAAATAAATGAGATTCTGTTCGCTTGCTGCTATCCTTAGCGCATTCGTCGCAGGATGCACTTCATCCGGACCAACATCTGCGTCAGCGCCGCCGGCATCTCCCACCGCGTTCTGGCAATTCGCACAAACACCGCCGATGGGTTGGAACAGTTACGACACCTACGGCGACAGCGTGACCGAAGCCGAAGTCCTCGCCAACGCCGCGTACATGCGCGATCATCTGAAATCTCACGGTTGGCAATTTATCGTGGTCGATTATCGCTGGTACGACCCCGGCGCGAATTCCGGCGATCTGAAAAAACGCGCGCGAGCGCCGCTCACAATGGATCGTTATGGCCGACTGACACCGGCGGTGAATCGCTTCCCCTCGGCGGCCGATGACAAAGGATTCACCACGCTCGCCGCCGACATTCATTCGATGGGCCTGAAATTCGGCATCCACGTCATGCGCGGCATTCCACGCATCGCCGTCAAGGCGAATCTCCCGATTGAGGGAAGCCCGTACCACACGCTCGACGCCGCCGATCTGCCCAGCATTTGCGGCTGGAACCCCGATATGTTCGGCGTCGATGGCGCCAGCGCCGCCGGCCAGGCATATTACGATTCGCTCCTGCGGCTCTACGCCTCCTGGGGCGTGGATTTCATCAAGGTGGACGATCTCTCCCAGCCGTATTCGACAATGGAAATCGAGGACATTCGCCGAGCCATCGACAAATGCGGCCGGCCGATCGTTCTCTCATTGTCCCCTGGCGAAACGCCGATCGCCCAGGCCGATCACGTAAAAACGCACGCCAACATGTGGCGAATCTCCGGGGACTTCTGGGACAACTGGAGTTCGCTGAATCGGAATTTCGATTTGCTTTACCGCTGGCAGGGCGTCGGCGGACCCGGGCATTGGCCGGATGCGGACATGATTCCCATCGGTCACATTTCCATCCGCTCGGTGGGCAAGGAGCGCGACAGCAAATTCACGCCGGATGAACGCAAAACGCTCATGTCGCTCTGGTGCCTGGCGCCGTCGCCGCTGATGCTGGGGATGAGCATGCCGCAACTAAGCGACGATGATCTGGCTCTCTTCACCAACGACGAAGTGCTGGCCATCGATCAGGATTCCCTCGGCCAGCCGGCCAAGCGCATATCGCAGAGCGATGGCATCGAAGTCTGGATGCGCACGTTAGCGGATGGATCCGAAGCGATCGGAATATTTAATCGAACAGCCGACCAGCGCAGCTTTCTCATCGATTTCCGTGAGCTGGGCATTTCCGGCGCGCATCGTTTCCAAGATGTCTGGCGAAACCAGGACCTCGGCACATTCAGCGATTCGCTGCCCGTATATGTAGCCGGCCATGGATCGCAGTTGATGCGGATTTATGATGCAACAAAAGCGGAGAACGGAGCAGGTTGATGAGCGCGAAATACCGCGACTCGAGCATTTTTCCCCTCCCCTGGTACTCCGGGGGAGGGACAGGGTGGGGGTCTTCGCCGCGAGCCAGCCGTCTCGAAATTCCAACCCCCACCCCGGCCCTCCCCCGGAGTACCAGGGGAGGGGGAAAATTGGTGGCGTTTTTAGTATCAGCACTATCATTGTTCGCATCGACGGCCCGCGCCCAAAACATTCTCTGGTACCAACAACCCGCCAAAAACTGGATGACCGAAGCCCTTCCCATCGGCAACGGCCGAATCGGCGGAATGATCTTCGGCGGCGTCAATACCGAACACATCCAATTCAACGAAAGCAGCCTCTGGTCCGGCGGTCCCGGCGAATCGGCCGATTACAACGGCGGCAACATCCCCGGCGGGGCCGAACATCTCAAACAAATCCAGGATGATCTACGTTCCGGCGACACGGCCTCGGCCACCCGACTCGTCCAACAATATTTCATCGGCAGCGCCAAGTCGGCGTACGGAACCTATCAACCCTTCGGCGATCTGCTCATCACCTGCCATGATACGAATTCCCCCGCTCCGGAAGATTACCGCCGAGAACTCGATCTCGACGCCGGCGTCGCTCGTGTGCATTACAAACTCGATGGCGTCACCTACAGCCGCGAATATTTTTGCAGTTATCCTGATGAGGTGATGGTGTTGCATTTCACTTGCGATAAACCGGGTGGAATCAACATTTCCGTCGCCATGACCGGCGCGATGCAGAGCGAAAACAAAACCGTGACGGTGACGGACAACACGATCAAACTTTCCGGCAAACTCGCCAGCAACGGCATGGGATTCGAATCGGTCGCCCTGGTGCGAGCCGACGGCGGCACAACGACGGGCGAAACATCGGATGTGAAAGTCACCGGCGCAAATGCCGTGACGATTCTGATGACCGCCGCGACTGATTGGATGCCGAATTATCCGACTTACAAGGGCAAAGATTACGTCGCCGCCAATCAGAAAGTGATCTCGGCAGTGGCGACAAAATCCTACGCCGATCTGCTCGCGGATCATCAAAAGGATTACCAATCACTCTTCGGTCGAGTGAATCTGGATTTGCCCAAAGGCCCCGGCGCGGATTTGCCGACGGATCAGCGATTGGTTGCGAATCAAAAAAATCCCGATCCATCCCTGGCGGCATTGTTCTTCCAATTCGGCCGATATCTGCTCATCAGCGCCTCTCGCCCCGGTGGATTGCCGTCCAACATGCAGGGAATTTGGAACGATTCCACCAACGCCCCATGGGGCAGCGATTATCACACGGCCATGAACGTCGAGATGATGTATTGGCCGGCGGAACCGGGGAATCTGTCGGAGTGTGCCGACCCGCTGATCGACTTCATCGACAATCTCCGCGCCCCCGGCCGGGTGACAGCGAAAATGTATTACGGCGCCGGCGGCTGGGTGACGCATTTCGCCAGCAATGTCTGGGGATACACCGCGCCGGGCGCGGGGCCGGGTTTGTACGAAAATCTTCCCGCATCAGCCGCATGGCTTTGCCAGCACGTCTGGGATCATTATGCATTCACCGGCGACAAAAAATTCCTCCGTGCGACGGGCTACGGCATCATGAAAGAAGCCGCGCAGTTCTGGGTGGATCATCTGACAACAGATACGGATGGCACGCTTGTTTCTTCGCCGTCGGTCTCGCCGGAACACGGCCCGGTTTCCGCCGGAGCGGCGATGGATCAGGAAATCATCTGGGACCTCTTCACCAATTGCATCAATGCCAGCGAAGTTTTAAAAATGGACGATGATTTCCGGGCCCAACTCACGACCATGCGCGACAAAATCTCGCCTATAAAAATTGGCCAGGACGGACAGATTGCGGAATGGAAGGTGGGTTTCCAGGACACGCGCGATCCGCATCACCGGCACGTCTCGGAGCTTTTCGCCCTGATGCCGGGGCATCAAATATCCCCGATTTTCAAGCCCGATCTCGCCGCCGCCGCCCGCAAAACTCTCGAAGCCCGTGGCGACGGCGGTCCCGGCTGGGGCATCGGATGGAAAGTCGGTTTCTGGGCGCGACTCCTTGATGGCGATCATGCTTACACCGTTCTCCAATCCCTGATGTACCCCACGACGGATGTCAGCCACAGTTCCGCGAGGGGAATGGGCACCTATCCCAACATGTTTGATTCGCATCCGCCGTTGCAGGTCGATGGCGATCTGGCCGGGTCGGGCGGAATTGCCGAGATGCTTTTGCAAAGCCAAAATGGCGAGCTCGATTTGCTGCCGGCACTGCCAAGCGCGTGGAGTGATGGAAATGTGAGCGGCCTGTGCGGCCGCGGGGGATTCGTGGTGGATGAAACGTGGAAAGGCGGAAAACTCACCAGCTCGACGATCCATGCCAAGGTCGATGGTCCGTGCGTCCTACGAGCAAACGGAAAACTCTCTGTTGCCGGCGTGGATGCGAAGATCGATGCGAAAACCGCGTCGTTCAACGCCGAGGCGGGCAAAAATTACACGGTGACTATTGCCCCATAAAAGTTATTCAGTTAGCCCGCGAACATGACTACCGATAACAGTAGAATGCCACCCCCAATGGGATCGAGGATCATCGCATCGGTGCTTTGCTGGGTTCTTCTGCTACTGACAACCGCAGCGCGCGCCCGCTCCACATCAGACACCCAGCCCTCGGCCTCCACGCAGCCAGCACAGGAGCCGCAATCCCTGCAAATGCCTGCACCGGATTATACTACCGATCTCACCGGTGACTGGTCCGGCGCGCGCACTCGACTTTACAACGCCGGAATCGATGTCGGCGCTAAGCTGTTCCTCGAGGGATTTTACAACCTCCAGGGCGGCGTCAGCACCTCGCACCCCGTCGGCGCCACCACTTTCGATCTTGATTTGACCTTCGACCTGGCGAAGCTGGCCAACATCAATGGCGGAACGATTTTCCTCGACCTGGAAGACCACGCCTTCCGCAACCCATCCCGTTCGCTCGTCGGCGATCTCCAGGATTTCGATTTCAATAATACCCCGCCATATCTGGTGTTTGCCGAGGCTTGGTATCAACAGATGCTCTTCAACGACAAGTTGCGGATCAAGATCGGGAAAATCGACGCCAATGGCGTAACCGAATTCAGCGTGATCGATAATGGGGTCTCGTTCCTCAATGGCTCCGCTCAATCCAGCCCCACTATTTTCAACATGCCCACAACGCCATATCAGATGCCGGGGATCGACGCCTTTTTCACGCCCGCGGATTGGTATTACGCCGGAGTCGGCGTGTTCTACGCCAACCAGTCCGATCGTTTCGGGGAACTGATCGACGACCCTGCCAGCGAGGAATACACGCGCTTTGGAAGTTTCATCATCGGCGAAACCGGCTTCCGCTGGCATGGCACGCAGTTCCTCCCTTATGCCGGTAATTTCAAAATCGGCGGGTGGGGCCAGACCGGCACGTTCGAGAAATTCGACGGCAATCCCCAGCGCGGCACCGAGGGGATGTACACGATTTACGATCAAACGCTGTACCAGCCCAGCGGCGAACCCGAAAACGGCCGCGGCATCCGCGCGTTCGCCGACTACGGCCTGACCCAGCGCGATATCTATGCCATCGACCAGCATGTTGGCGCTGGATTCACCGACACCGGCGCGGATGTCGCTAGCCCGCGCGATGTCGTCGGTATCGGAGCCCAATACGCCCAAATCTCCAGCGAGGCCCGACTCCGCTATCCATTCGAGCTATCAATCGAGGGATTCGACCGGATTCAAATTACGCCCTGGTCGAGCCTGCAGCCGGACATTCAATACATCCTCCACCCCGGCGGCGAGTTTAAGGACGCAGTCGTGACAACGCTGCGGTGTGAAATTGATTTTTGATTGCGAGTGGTCCAATTCGGCTCTGAATGCGTGACACCTTCGGCGGAATTTCTTCATCCCCTCCCCCGGTACTCCGGGGGAGGGATAGGGTGGGGGTTTTCGCGAGCCCATCGACGTTCAGGCCCCCACCCCAACCCTCCCCCGGATTACCGGAGGATTATGCGCCATCGTCGTAAGTACTTGCGCCACGCGCAGTTCCAGTCCATGATGCTCTTTCTACCAAAAAGGAGCGATCATGGAACTGGAATTTTGGTCCGAAATCTCTCAAGCCATC
>JBEKUH010000029.1:0-37516 GCA_049515255.1 Tepidisphaeraceae bacterium
CTCTGTTTGCGCATCGCCGGCAGCACGGCGCGCATCACATACGCCACGCCGTAGAAGTTCGTCGCAAGCTGGCTTTGGAGTTCAGAGATGGTCATCTCTTCGAAATTGCCAAGCAAGCTGTATCCGGCGTTGTTGACCGCGACGTCGATCCGGCCGAACCGCTGCACCGCTTTTTCAATGGCCGCGCTCGCCTGTGCCTCGTCGACAACGTCCAACTGGACGAATGCGAGATTTTCGCTCGCCAAATCACCAAGAGCGTTGCGGACTTTGTTGATATTTCTTCCGGTCGCTACAACGCGATCACCGGCTCGCAAGGCGGCCTTGGCGATTCCCGTGCCAATGCCACTACCCGCGCCGGTGATAAACCATACTTTGCTCATGATTTGCTTCCTTTCCAGGTTTGTGTTTTTGCATTGTGTGCCTCCGACCGGAAGTATATGCCAGCGATCGTAGAGGCGGGTATGAGGATTCTCGTGGATGCTTGAATGATCCTCTACATATCGTTTGTGTCTGTTGCGTGCTATACTTGGGCGCGGCTTTCGCCGTCATACACCAAGCGCCCATGAGCGAAGGACACGTCTATGTCTGTCACTGGCAACGCAATGATCGCGGCTTTGAAGGCTGGATCGAGCGATGGCCGAAACGCCGCGTGACGGGAGCTACGTTCGACGAGATGAGAGACGCTCTCGGCAACGTCGCCGGCGAAGAGGTAGGAGATGGTGAGCCGCAATTCGAATTTGAGCCGCCCTTTATTGAAGCCGCAGATTGGGAACACCTCTTCCGCCACGGCTGGCGCAGCACGTTTTTCCTAACAGGCGTACGGCCTACGACCGACACAGGTCTGTTCGACGGCGGATTCTGCAATCGTTGCAATTGGCCGGTAGGCGATCGAACGAATGAGCCGCTAAAAGTGGGTTGGGCGACGTGCGCCAAGGGCGGCAGGAGCTTTGCCGCCATTTCTCACCGTTCAATGCGCATCCCCGTGGCTTCAGAACCCTTGCTAGACATCTTCACCCCGCAGGAGCGGGATTCTTTTGAGGCGCGTCCAGTCGAGACCGAAGAGGCAATGCCAACCCGTTTCTATGAGTTTGTCCCGCGCCGATTCGTTTCTAAGGTGGCTGGCAAACCGTTCCAACCGGACGGCTGGCAGTGTCGCCAGTGCGGCCGACGGTATGTGAGCAACGCCAAGGTCCTTGGTTATGGAGCGCACGTCGTTTCGCGAGATGCGATCGAGCCAGGAGCAGGATTGTTTTTCCTCGGCGACCCCGGCAAGTTTTCTCTGTGCTTCAGCGCCGAACGTTGGCAGGCTGTGAAAGCCGCACTGCGCGCTGCAGAAATCTCTAGTTCGTCCATTGCTATCATCGACCCCAGCGAAATCGAGCAGTCACCCGCCCTTCGCGACCATAAATCGTAAGGTCGACAGACATCGGGCTCCCGAATTTGCTTTCACGTCCTCTCGCTCTCTCGCGATTTTTTCCTTGTGAAAAAGACGTGGTACATAACCGTATCCCACGCATTGTGGATGCCGGTGTAGAGCAACAACAGCGCCGCCGCGCCAACCGAAAACAGCGCCGCGCGCGGATGCGAGCCAACCGACCACGGCGATGCCGCCAGCATCGCGTATGCCACCAGCGGCATCAGACAATGAAACGCCCAATCCTCCAGCACCGGGTGATACGCCTTTTGCGACCGCATGCGCCGAATCACAATTCCACAATAGATCAATCCGCCGAATCCCAACAACCCCCAAAGATCGGCGGCAATACTCACGCCATCCCAAGGCGCCAACACAATCGCCGACAAGAGCAGCACCACGCCAAAATGCACTACATTCGGTGTCCCAAACGCATTGCCGGCTTGTGGATCTGCCGTTGGCAACTCCGCAATCAATGTCATCACGACAAACTGCAATCCAATCAGCGCGCCCGCCGAGGAGCCGACCATCACGTAGAAGTTGTCCCAACCATCGAGTGTTGTCATGTCATCAGTTTACCGCCGCCGGTCATCGCGACGATGGTTCACCTCGATGAATCACCCCAAGTACTGCTCATCGCTGACCTTCTCCATCCAGTCCACCGCCTTGCCGTCCAGCTTTTCCTGAATCGCAATGTGCGTCATCGCGGTCGTGGCGGTCGCGCCATGCCAATGCTTTTCACCCGGAGCAAACCAAACCACATCCCCCGGCCGGATTTCCTCGCGCGGGCCGCCCCATCGCTGCGCCCACCCGCAACCGGCCGTCACGATCAGAGATTGCCCCAGCGGATGCGTATGCCAGGCGGTGCGGGCTCCTGGCTCAAATGTCACACTCGCCCCCGCCACGCGCGCCGGCTCCGGAACATCCAGAAGCGGATCGATCCGAACCGTCCCGGTAAACCAATCTCCCGGTCCCTTCCCCGAAGGCCGCGAACCGTTTCGTTTGATATCCATTTGTATTTCCTTTCTTTCGTCGATCGAGCCAAATCCAATCCGGTCGGAAGGAATGTTAGGTGCGGAAACCTGCATCGCGGGACGCCGATCGATTTTTTTTGCGTCTTTTCCCGCCGTTCTTCGCTGAAAACGAGAATTGAGTTTGGGCAGGTCTGAATCGCTGTGATAAGACCCATCACTGACATCTGGCCAAGCGAAACTCAGGTGAATACCGAACCATACCGCTCACATCCCCAAGAGCATCTGGGCGCAATTCTCGGATCATGAAATGCCCGTCGTCGACGTATTCATTTCGCAGCCCAAAATCTTTCGCCGCTCGAAATCCGAAGCGCCCATAGAATCGCGGGCTGCCCAGCACAACAATCGCATCGATTTTGTCGGCAAGACAAGCATCCAATCCCACACGGACTAGGCGAGTGCCGATGCCTTTGCGCTGACACGCCGGCAGCACCGCCACCGGACCCAGCCCCACCGCCTTGAAGTTATTAGGAGCACATTCAATTGTGACCGGCGAGAACACGACATGTGCCACGATGTCGCCTGTGACGATCGCTACCAGCGAGGGCCGGGCCTTCCCCGCAGCATACAACAATTCTACGAGGTTTGCCTCTTCAGCCCGTCCGCCGAATGCTTGGAGGTGGATCTCGCGCAGCCGGAGGCGGTGATCCTCCATTGAGTTTCGTATTTGTTCATGCCTGACGGAAGAATCGACCGCCATAGTGCTCTTTTACCGCGCGGGTATTAGCAGAATGCCAAGCTCAAATGCTTCGTCTGCCTGGACTGCCTGGATTCATCAAAAAAGCTCTTTGCTTTCAAGTGTTTTGGGAATCGGCAGGTTTGTGCCGATCTTTTTGTTGAGCCGCTCGATGAAATGCGCGGCCAGTGCGGGCGATTCCTGCTCGTCATTTTGATGGACGAAGAAAATAAGTTTCTGCAAACCGGCCTTTTTCCATTTGGAGATTTGCCCGATCCATTCATCCAGGCGCGAGCGATCCGATTTGGGATCGTTGGCGCCCACCCAGCGTATGAATGCCGTCGGGGTCGTCAAACGCATGTGCATCAGGTCGCGACGACCCGCGGTATCGACAAGGACATTCGTGACACCGTGCGTCTCAAGCAAATCGTAAAGTTTGCTCGCAGCCGAGGCGCCGTTATGCCAATCTTTGTGGCGAAACTCCACCGCCAGCGGCACTTTATATGTCCAGTTTTTGACAAACGTCACAACACGCTCGAAATCCTTCGGTCCAAAATTATCGTGCATCTGCAGAAACGGCATTCCCAGTTTTTCACGCAGATGCGACATGTTTGCGACGTTTTGTTCGACGGCCTCGTTGACGTCTTTCTACCGCCGGAAGTGTGAGATCGATTGTTCGAGTTTGGGAAAAAAACCTGAAATTCTCCGGGACCGTCTTGTACCACTTGTCGAATGTTGCAGGAGGAAATAAGCGGTAAAATGTTGCGTTCAACTCGATGCTATTAAACTGCGTCGAATAATATGCTAGTTCATCTTTTACCCCTTTCGGATAGAAATTCTTGAGGTCTTTTTTATTCCACTTCGCACATCCAACGTAGGCCTCAAAAGCATCTGATTTCAAAGTTTGTTTCAGCACCTTCGGAGTATCTGGGTGGTCTGATGAGATCGTGAAATCAATCTTTCCCGGATTTTCGACTTGTCCGAATTTCATGCAATACTCCTCGATTGTCTATGATGCGGGAAGATAGCGTTTTCGCCTAAATTTCGTGTGCCTGATCCAGATGAGGTTGAGATTATGTGGCATGACTTTGGAAGCACTTCGGAATCATTTCAGGCGCGAGAATGGAAAAAACCGGGCGAGAGTCTTTCTCGTCCGGTTTTTTACACGAGCTCTTGCAGAATCTAATTTTATGAGTCGGGGTCACGGGGCACCAATCGAACTTTTTCTCCGCAGTTTTGCTGAAATCGAGCCTTACGTTCTCGTTTCGCGGGCCATGGAACGCGATTGTTGCTGTGGCAAAGCCGACCCCGATCTACACTCATTACTCATTTGGGCACCGCTGGTGAAATCCTGAAGACCACCGCCGCGTTCGATAACTCCCCGGTGGGCAACTTGATAGTGAGGGAGTCAGCGTCCCGGGTCCACTGAACATTCAGATCACTGCCCAGAAGATCGACCTTGCCGATTGGCCCCTTAAAGAGATTCGCAGCGGTGCCGAGCGATCTGATGGTGATGTCGGTGTTCGGTTTGCCAAGCACGATGGCATAGACGACATCGCCCTTGGCGGTGAAGCGGATGTCGCGGGCGGTGAACGGCTTGGCCCTGCTCTCGTTGAAATTGCCTGCGGAATCGGACTGGGACGTGGCGGTCAGGCCTTCGCCGAACACTTTCCAAGGGCGGGTGCCGAAAATGCTTTCCTTGTTGGGCTCCATCCACGCGGCGATCTCCTGGAGGATCGCCACCTCTTTCTCGTCTATTGTGCCTTCCCCGCGGACGGGGATATTCAGCATCAGGTCGCCGTTTTTGCTGACGATGTCGGCGAGCGTGCGGATGATTCCGTCAGCGTGCTTGTAGCCATCCTTGTTGTACAGCGGGCGGCTGTAGTGCCAGTCTCCGATGCAAGTGTCGGTTTCCCAAGGCAGCGGCTCGATCCTGTTGCTCGTTCCTCGTTCGATGTCCCAAACGAGGCACTTTCGCTCGTCCTCATCGAGCGTTTTCCCCAGCATGACGGCTTCGAGCTTGCCATCGTGCCATTGCATGTTGGCGTTGTAAAAATCGGCAGCGATTTTCAGTCCGGCGTCGCTAACGGGCCAAAGCGGAAGGACATCGTCGTCGAAATAGACCACGTCGGGCTTGTACTTGTGAAGGAGGTCGATCGTCCGGTTGTAGAACTTTTCACAGTACGCGGCATCGGGGGGAACCACGCCGTTGTTCCAGTCCCACGTCTTATGGACGGTCCCTGCACCGCTCGATTTATGATTCTGGGCGTATAAATCCTGCGGGTCGAGACCTTCCCACCACTTGCCTTTGCCGTCGGCGAGAGTCAGCTTTCCATCATAAGGAAGGCCGGCAAACGGGCCATCCTTGTCGGCCTCTTGTGCAGCCTCGTAAAACGTCCAGGCGTGCGATGCGTGGACGGTGACACCGAACCGCAATCCGTGGGCGCGAGCCGCATTGGCGACATCGCCGACGATGTCCTTCATTGGGCCGATCTTGACCGAGTTCCATGGTTGATATTTGCTGTCGTAAAGGTCGAAGTTGTCGTGATGCTGGGCCATCACGAAGATGTATTGCGCGCCGGCCTTCTGGTAGAGCGTGACGAGCTTGTCCGCGTCCCACTTTTCGGCCTTCCACAGGTGAATCAAATCCTTGAATCCCACCTGTGAATCCGGCCCATACCTCTCGAGATGATCGATGTAATCGGGGCTGCCCTCGACATACATGCTGCGAGCGTACCAATCGCCCATCTCGGCCTGGCACTGCGGACCGTAGCAAAACCAGATGCCGAACTTGGCGTCTCGGAACCAGTCGGGCGTCTGATACTGGTGAAGCGACGCCCACGTCGGCTGAAATATGCCAGGCGTAACGGGTTCCTTGTCCGTCGGAACAATAATGCCTGGCGCGGCGGATTCCGGAATGGAGCCGGCATACGCCAGTAAAGAGAACGTTAAGATCGTAATGATCACCATTGGCACAATCGATTTGTTCATCTCATTTTCCGACTTCACGGTTGAGTTCAACCTGGCAAAACGCAATCATCACCCATTGTCGAGTTTGTCTGCTGAACTCGATAAAACGATGGTAGATTGGATCGAGTAGCTCTTCCAAGTCGCCATTGCCTTTTTCCCCGGGGGTGGTCGACTGGGTGTAATAGCCGCTAGGAAAGTTCTCAGTGTGAGAGGCAATCTTGTTGGCGAAATCTACGGCGTTTTGATAGACCTGAAGATTCTCGAACATGAAAACCACAATGATCGATAAAATCGGGGCGACAGGATTTGAACCTGCGGCCTTCTGGTCCCAAACCAGACGCTCTGCCAAGCTGAGCTACGCCCCGGGATTCTTTGTTTAATTCTACCGTCGAATCATGGATTGGGAAATGAGCGGACCCGGATGTACATCCGGGCCTTCGATTGTGCAGTAAGATATTTCGACTAAAGCCCTGCGGACATGCGCTGCTGGAAGCTCTCGGCGATCATGGCGCGATCGGTTTCATGAATTCCGGTGAACGATGCATCGGGGCCGAGGAAAGGCTTGGCCACGGGGACCGGAAGCGATCGAACGACTGGTTTCATTTCCGATCGGCCGGCCAGAACGCGCCTGGCCGCGTGACGACGTTGATGGGCGACGATCTCGTGAATTTCGTACGTGCTTGGAACGGCATCGAAGAGTGTGGTCGCGCCCATTGTGCGGGCGATGATTTCTTCTTCTTCGGTGATCCGCTCGCCAACCAGCGCCCATTTCGCCTGCGGGAAGTGCATTCGCATGGTTTGCAGGAAATCGGACATCATCATGTCGGGCAATTCCATGCCGACCAGAATGAAGTCGACGTTCAGCATGTGCAGCGTCGAGAGTGCCTGGCGGCCGGTGGAAGCGTGTGTGACCGTCATCGCTGGAAACGCGCCGGAATACAGCGGCTCATTGACGCAGATGCCCAGGATCGACATCTCTTCGTTCTGGCACTTCAGCATGATGAATCCTCCAACGCACCCACTGGCGCGCAGTTGGGCGCGTGAAGCGACGACCCGTTGATTTTGGTTGCGACCGACATGCCTTCCCGACTTCCTTGGACGATCAAAATGAAATGAGTTCAGACCGAACGAAAAGGTCCAAACACGCGCAGCATCCCTGCTGATTCCGACGTCCAATTTCTTTACTGACCAACTCTCGAAATGAATCGTCAATCGATTGCTCGATTAGAACTGATTCTTTACGTGCGGCGGTATCCTACCAGCTTCGCGGGTGGCGATTCAATAGTTTTTTTCGATTTCTTTTGGGTGCAATTCCATTTGTTAGCGGGCTGCTAAATCTTGCGTAAGTCGCTATTTTGCAAAATGTTAACGAATCGTAGCGGCTTATTTGCAGTGAAATCGCAAGGTGGTGCCGTCGGCGGAGGTTTCAATGTCGAACCAGCCGAGGTTCAGAATATTGGCTAATTCGGCCTCCAGCATCCGACGGCAATGCGCGATGTCGGCCGTTTTGGGAAATCGGGAGGCAAATGCCATCGACGGACTTCGGACGGCAAATTGCAAGTCAGTGGCGTTCCAGAGATACGCCACTTCGGTGGTTTCGACATTGGCCGATTTGCTGTCCGGGCGAACGAGGTTGGCCAGAAGCGCCCGCAGCGTCGCGCGCGAGGGGCCACGAAGTTTGGCGGAAATCGAAAGCTCTTCCCATTGGCCCCAAATCGTTTGCGTCAGCCACTTTGCACCATCGGCCGTGACGGGGGCAGTGAATCGGTTGGTCTGATTATTCCCATCAGGCCGTTTGCGGGATGCCGGGAAATTCACGGTGTGCGCTGCCTGATCGATGAATTCATCGCAGCTATCGCAAAGCTGGATTCGGGGACCATCCGCGCGTTCATTGGCAAGGCGCGCGGCGAGTTGCACGGCCGCTTCGCCGCTGCGAAGACGCAGGAACGGACGTACCGAATTCGCCGGCCGATTGCTGTTTTCATCCGCGAGCAAAATCGCCTGCGTCGCCGCCGCGCGAACTTTCGCATCGATCATTTGCTCCAGCGGATGATCGATCCCAAGAAGTTCCACCGCCATCGGCGACGGCTCGCTGATCTCAACATCTTCGGCATAGGCGAAACAATATTTGGCAAGCTGGTCGGCGATCTGGACCAGGCACAGCGCCTTTCGCAGCGGCAGCGGATCGGTTGAGTGATATGCCAACTCCGGGCAATGGTGCCACCGGATCGCCAGCGTCAGATCAGCCGGCAATTGCCAGCGATTTCCCAGCATGGCCCCGATGGCGGCGTGGTCGGCGCCGAAAATTCTAGCCTCACGCTGCAGGCACGTTTCGTCCTCGACGATTTTCGCGGCGCGCAATTTCGCGGCGCGATCCGGGAATTGCGAGAGCATCGCCATCCGACCTATGTCGTGCAGGAGCCCCAGCGTTGCGATGAATCCACGATCCACATCCGGCATGCGCTCGGCCAAGGCGCTGGCGATGTACGAGACAGCCAACGCATGCGCCCACAAATCTTCTGCCTCCGCGGCCGCCTGAGCATTGCGCTGCGGAAGCATTCGCTCCAAACGCATTTGGACGACGAGAGAACGCACCGACCCAAAGCCCAGATAGCTGACGGCCTGCGAGACGCTGTTGATTTTGTTGGGCAAACCGAACGCCGCGCTATTCACGGTTCGCAATAACGAGGCGGCCAGGCTCGGATCGTTGGCGGCGATATTCGCCACGCTCGACGCCGACGAAGTCTCGCTCTGAATCTCCTTCATCAATTCCAGAACAACCGTTGGCAGCGGCGGCAAAAGATGCAGCCCTTCGCGGACATCGGGAAGAAGGTTATCGAGCGAGTTGGTCGAGTCGGTGGAACCGGGGCGACGAATCTGATACCCGCCGGGCGCGATAATGATGTCGGAGTCCGATCCCTTGTGGTTCGTGAGCGCGGCGCCGTTCGACGAAGTCGTGGACGACGTTTCAGCGGGATCGCCGAACATCCGGCGGATCAGGTTGGTGATCCAGTCCAATAATCCCCCGGAATGATTTCCCGCGATCGGCCGAGCGGACGAGTCATGGATTTCGGTCATTTGATTTCCGTGAAAAACCGTTTTTCCTGCGACGCGACACGTGGCCGGCGCAGTCGTTATTCGGTCTCTTCGGCTTTTTTAGGGTACGGGTTTGGGGGGACTTGGATAAAAAATCAGATTGCACCACCGAGGCACGGAGGACACGGAGGGAATTCAAAATTCAAGTTAAGGATCTAGGATTAAATGCTGAATACGTCAAATGTTTTTCCCGCCTTCCACCCCACATCCCAAACCCTAAACCCTGATTTCCCTCCGTGCTCTCCGTGTCTCCGTGGTGGAAATTCCTTTCTGCCTAAACCGGCGCGCCATCGCGCATCCATTCCACGACGCTGCTGGGAGGCAGTGGGCTGACGCCTAGATGGCGGAGCATGTTGAGGCACTGGGCCCGGTGGTGCGTGCCGTGGGTGAGCACGTGGGTCAGCGCGCCGCCGCGGACGAAGGTGTATGTCTTGCCACCGCGGCTGACGGTGATGGTTTGGTCCAGAGGATATTTGTGAGCGACTTCGGACAACTCGGCGGATAATTCATCAAGCAATGGGCGAAGCTCGACGACGGTGCGTTTGACGCCCCCCATGTCGATTCGCGCCACTTCCGGGCGCTCGGCGAGCCTGTCGATCCAGATTCGCATCGCGCCAAGGATATGCGTGGTGGTGTCGTGCAGCGAGCCTGGGCCCATTTCAAATCGGCGATGGAATTGTTCGGTGCTCAGCGGAACGCAGGCATCGAGAATCTTGTGCGTGGCCCAGCGGTTTGTGATGAGCAGGATTTCCAGGGGGTCGCTGATGGGCATCATTTTATTCCTCCAGAATTTTCCCGGATTTTACGTATGCGAGGGTCTTTTGCCATGAGAGAATGGCGTTCCGCTACGTCTATTTAATGGGGTGAGATTTTTTCCAAGGAGCAACCGATGCGCGCTTTGAACCGGGCGGGTTTTTTGAATGGGTTGCTGTTGGCATCGCTTGCGGTTGCACAGAATGGCCCTTTGCCGAGCGACAATGCCGCTGACGTTTATATACAAGCGGAAAAGCTGATCAAAGTGGACTGCCCCGCCGCCACGAACATTGTTTATCCGGATTACCCGCCTTTCACCCCGGAATGGCAGCGGATTGAAAAGGATGCCTGGGATCAGAATGGTCCGATGCGAGATTTGGCGAGGCAGGCTAGGTCCCTCGATACCGCCGTTTGGTCGGAGGGAACGAATCCTTCGCCACTCAACCAAATGCGAAATCTGGCCAATCAACTGGGCGATGCGGCTTTGTACGAGAATCTTCAAGGCAACAATGTTGAAGCGATCGAAGAAATCCGCGATCTGCTTCATATGACGGATATGCTTGACCAGGATCTGTCCAACAGGGGCTTGATCCGCGTGCTCGTCGGCGCCGGCATTCAGGCGCTGGCGATGAATCGGATGGACATCATCGCACCCGGCCTCAACTTGACCGCCAATCCCAACGATCCGCGAAACCTCTGGGTCAGCGACGCACGCGATCTGATGAAGCAATTGCTCAATCAGCCCGATCCACACGATCTGCTGGCCGAGACGGGCGGGCAACAAGGATTATCCGCTCTCAGTAAGAATGCATCGTATTCCCGCCTGGTCGAAACACTCAATCGCTGTAGTGTTGAGCGCGATCTCGCCGCCATGTCACTGGCGTGCCAGATTTATCGGTTTGAAAAAGGCCATTGGCCGGATTCTTTGAATGATTTGGTCCCCAGCTATTTGCCGAGCGTCCCGCTCGATCCGTGGGGTGATGGAAAGCAAACGCTGGGATACGTGCTGATCAAGGGCGGATTGCCGGATGGATCGGATCGCCCACTGGTTTATTGCCGTCTCATGTCGCGGGATGGACTGTTTTATCCGCTGGATCGGCCGGAGTATTCGTTTTACATCGGCGATGACTTTGGAAATCCAAAACTGCAAGGCGGCCAATTCCGGGATGTCGCACGCTGGGTGCCCCTCGAACATCCAACTCCCGGACCGACGACGCGGGCATTGCCGTAAATCACGATCCAATTCCCTCCGGTTTTTCTGATTGCAGTTTTTTTGCGTTGCATCCAACCGCTGGTTATCCTGCTCTCGGCGGAAGTTCGTTTCTTTCACAATTTATCTTTCAAAGGGAGCCAACCATGTTTGGACGAATCCTTTGCGGCGGCGCGGCGATTCTCGTGTGCGCGTCCATCGTTTGCGCAGATGATAAGGCCGATATCCAGGCGGCAACGCAAAAGTTGGCCGATGCACCCAGCTATTCGTACACCACCACCACCGTCGTCCCCGACGGCCAATTTGGTGCGGGAACCAATCAAGGCAAGATCGACAAGGCCGGTTACACCTGGCTCTCCATAGAAGGATTTCAGGGCAACACGACTGAGGTGCTCATCAAGGGCGATCAGACGGCCGTGAAGCCGTCCGATGGCGCCTGGCAAACGATGCAGGAATTTACCGCGGCCGGCGACAACGGCGGTGGATTCAACCCGTCCCGGTTTCTCGCCATGCAGATCGACACCGCCAAAGACCCCGTCGCGCGCGATTTGGAAATGATCGGCGCATTGCAAAACCTGCAAAAGACGGATGACGGTTACACCGCCGACCTGTCGGACGAAGCGGCCAAGGAATTACTCTCATTCCGCCGGCGCGCCGCCACGCAACCCGATGCCCAGGCCGACCCCAACGCCCCACCGCCGCCGGAGATCACCAATCCCAAGGCGACGATCAAAATCTGGGTCACGGATGGAATGCTTTCCAAGGTCGAGCTCCACACCACCGGCTCGGTAAGCTTCAACGGCAACAGCATTGACGTCGACCGCACCGCGACGACCGAATTCAAGGATGTCGGCTCGACCAAGGTGGATGTTCCCGATGATGCCAAGGCGAAGCTGGGAAGCTAAGGATTTCGCTGCGCGTCAAGGATCAAAGTCTTGTTTCAGCGCCGTCTGGAGGATTGGGCGGATATCGCGCTGTTCCATGATGGATTGGCCGCGGGCGGCCAGGGCAGATCGGGCTGCATCGTCGGAGATGAGCTGGAGGGAGGTGGCGGGGAGGGATTCCACCGGGGCAAAAGCGATGGCGTCTTTCAGGTCCGGTTCGATGAAAGAATCGGGGAAGATGTCCGATACGACTGCTTTGCCGTTGGCCAGGAGATAGGAAACGCGGACGATTTCGAAAATGCGGCTGTGCTCGTAGTAATTGAGATTCAGGACCAGCTTGGCGCGGCTGATGAGATCATCGCGCGAAGGTCCGTAGAGTCCGCAGGCAAAGACGCATTTGAGGCCGGTGCGGCAGATTTTGTCGAAGGTTTGCAGGCGGGCCGATCCGGAGATGCCGTAGAAGAGGACGTCGATGTCTTCGTCGTCGCGCTTGGGAATACGGCGAAGCGTGGGAGACCAACCGACGGGGACGTATTTTGGCTTGCATCCGGCGTGGAGACGCTGCCATGCTTCGAGATTCGATGAGCTGTAGTCCCAGACTTGAAAATATTGTGCGACATATTGGACGGCAGGCAAGAATTTTTCCACGGGCCGGCGGGCCATCTGCTCGAAGTTGTAGGCGATTGTGTCTTTGGGTAACTGTGCGAGGGTCGGAAGGCCGATCATGTGGATGCCGAAAATGATGTTGGTGCGGTCGGGCACATAGGAATTGACTGCGACTGAAACTTCGTGCCCCAGCTCGGCGAGGCCCCAGCGGACGGTTTCGATGACTTCGGCGTATCCGAATAATCCGTGGGCTCGGGAGTCTCCGATGACGTGCATGATGTGGAACGGCATTTCTAAATCCTAGTGTGCGAAGGCGCCCGATCAAAGATGCAAGAATATGGCTGGCGATCTGAATGCATAGGCAAAACCAGATCGAATCTACCTAGGCCAATCGCGTCAACAAATCTTGCGTAGTGCTTCGCTGATAAGAGAAATCACTTGCGTCCAATCTTCGCCGGGTTTTTGACGGAATAGGCGCATGGTCGGATACCATGGGCTGTCAATGCGGTCGCGCAGCCAGCGGTAATCCGAATCTGAGGGAATGAGGGTCCAGACCGGACGGCCCAACGCGCCGGCAAGATGGGCGCTGCTGGTGTCGACGGAAATGATCAGGTCTAGGTGCATCATGGCGGCGGCAGTGTCGGCGAAATCCTTCAAATCTTCTCCGAGGTGGATCAGCGGAAATCCCGGTGGCGCGGTCTGGGCGGATTCGGGGCCTTTTTGTAAGGCATAAAAAGAGAGACCAGGGATTTTGGCCAAGGGGGCGAAAAGGGAAAGCGAGCGGGAGCGGGATTCGCCGGGCTGGCCGTGGCCGGACCAGATCAGGCCGATTTTGAAATTTCTGTCGCTCTCGAATCGGGCTGACCACTCGGCGATTTTTTCCTTGGGGGCGAAGAGATATGGCACCGTTTGCGGGATGGTTTGCAGCGTGGTGCCGAATACCCTCGGCAGACTGGGCAGTGGGGATTGGAGATCGAATTTTGGCAGCGCTTCGCCTCGGGCAAACGCGGCGGAGATGCCGGGCATCGGACGAAACATCGGCAGCAATTCGGCTTGAGCTTGCAGAATGACGGTTGCGCCAAGTTCGGCGACCATCGGGGCGTAGCGGGCATATTGGATGGCGTCGCCGAATCCGCCTTCGGCATAGAGCAAGATGGTTTTGCCACGGAGATTTTCGCCGTTCCATCGCGGCTCCTGGAAGGGATTTTGCAGGCCTAAGATTGGGTTGCTAGTCCGCCATTCGTATTCTTGCCAGCCTTCCTGGAAATCGCCGCGCGCCAGAAGGAGGATGCCGAGATTCCAGTGAGCCTGGGCAGAGTTGTGATCGAGTTCGACGGCACGACGGCAGACAGTGATGGCCTCGTCGAAACGCCCGGCATTTTTCAATGCCACGGCGAGGTTTGAATGCGCCACTGCGGAATCAGGGTCGAGCTGGATCGCTCGCTCGATGGCGGCGATTGCTTCGTCGATCCGGCGCAAATGAATCAGGGCATTGCCTAGATTCGTGTATGTCCCGGCCAGATCGGGTTGGAGTTCGATGGATCGCCGATGCGAGACAACGGCTTCTTCACTTCGGCCCTGGCCATCCAGCGCGTTTCCGAGATTGGTGTGGGCGATAGCAAAATCGGGCTTGAGTTCGATCGCGCGTCGGCAAGAAATCTCTGCGGAGCCATACTCGCCCTTGTCATTCAGCAAGGTGCCGAGATTGTTATGAGCGTCGGCCAAATCGGGTTTGAATTGAATCGCGCGCTGGTAGCAATCGAGGGCTTCATCGGGTTTGTCAACGGAACAGAGGATGTTGCCCAATTCGTTGTGCGATTCGGCGAGATCGGGGCGAAATCGGATGGCTTGGCGACAGGCGGCGGCAGCCTCGTCGAGCCGGCCCATTTCCTTGAGGAGATGGCCCAGATTGTGGTAGACGGGGCCATAGTTGGGTTGGATTTGAATCGCTCGACGATAGCAGTTGATGGCATCATTTCGAAAACCTTTGTCGCAATAGACGTTGCCAAGATTGTTGTACGCCTCGGGCCAATTGGGGCGAAGTTGGATGGCTCGAGTGATGAGGCTGATGGCGGCGTCTGGGTGTCCCGCGTTTTGGGCGATCACGCCGAGCAGATGCAGCGCATCGGGTTGGTTGGCGTTGGTGGAAAGGATTTGGCGGCAAATCGCCTCTGACTCGGCCAGCCGGCCTTCTTGGCAATGTTGAGTGGCAAGATGCAGGGATTGGGCCATATCCATCGGGGATTACCGTTTCATTTGGACTGTGCATGAAGTTCGCTCTCAGTTTTCCCGGTGCACCAGATTGACCACATCTGGCGAAATGCGGATTCGATTTCGGAAGTGAAGCGTTTGGCGTCCAGCAGCGGACTGGATTTCAAGCGATCGCGAAGAGTCGCGCGCAATTCTGCCAGTCGGGTGGGATTTCCCGCCAAATCGGATGCGATTTTCAGATATTCTTCAGGTGATTGCGCCACCGGTTCCGGCAATCCGGCGTTTTGCAGAAGGCTGACACCGACGCGGGAAATGTGGGTCTGACCCATCAGGGTCACCACCGGCACGCCCATCCATAATGTTTCACAAGTGATTGTCGTTCCATGATAGGGATAGGTATCCAAAGCAATATCGGCCTGTTGGTAATATTCCAAATGCTTTCGCGGGTCTTCGACCCAGCCGACCGTCTCGATGCGCTCGCCGGGGACTCCCAGTTCGACAAATCTGGCTCGTAGACCTTCTTGGGAAAACAGATCGGCTCCGCGTCCCTGGAAAAAGAGTCTCGATTCCGGCACGCGCTGGAGCAATTCCGCCCACATCTCCACCATCTTCGGGGCGATCTTGCGAAAATTGTTGAAGCATCCAAAGGTGATGGGACCTTCTCTGCGCGGCTGGATTTCCGGGGCATTTTCCGGCGGCTGATAACACCAGGCACAGGTTGGCAATCGCCAGAGCTGCTCCACATTTTGCGACTCGGCCATTCCCGGCGGATCGGCCAGGGAATCGGTCAGACGGTAGTCGATGGTGGTCAGCCCGGTGGTGCTCGGGTAACCGAGATAAGTGACTTGGATCGGCGCCGGCTTGCGGGCAAAAATCAGCAGGCGGTTGTCGGTGGTGTGGCCGGCCAAATCCACGAGGATGTCGATGCCATCGTCACGGATTTGTTGGGCAGCGGCTCCGTCGGTCATTCCCACGATGTCGCGCCAAACATCACAATGCTCTATCATCTTTTCCGTCACCGCGTCCGGCTTTTTCACATTGGCGTAGCAAAACACCTCGAAATTGGATCGGTCAAAATTCTCGAGCAACGGCATGAAGAAAAATCCGACCGAATGATGGTAAAAATCCGGCGAGACAAATCCGATCCGTAGACGACGGGAGTGGGATGGATCGTTTTCATGGGACGTGATTTGACTTGCCAGCGGCAGAGCGTATTGATCGTTCCATTCCCGATGCGCTGCCAGCACCGATTCGGGCGAGAGATTCGGATGCTGAATTAGAGCGAACAGCAGGCCGTCGCGTATCTCGACAGATTGGGGCTTGAGTTCCGCCGCGCGTTGATAGAGGGTGATGGCCTGATCGAGTTGCCCCCGCTGCAAATAGATGTTGGCCAGATTGTTGTAGGGTTCGGCGCAGTTCGGCCGGCGTTGGATGGTGCGCTCGTATGCCGCCACTGCGGGCACCGAGTGTCCCATATATGCCAGGCGATCTAGGACAAACATCAAGTTGTCGACCAAATCGTCGGAGTCGGGATTGAGCTGGATCGCTCGCTCATACGCCGACATCGCCGCTTCCAGGTTTCCCCGTTCCTTCAGCGCGTTGCCGAGATTGTTGTACGCATCGGCGTAATCGGGCTTAAGTTGGATCGCGCGCCGGTAAGCGGCGATGGCTTGGTCAAGGTTTCCGTTCCCGGCAAATGCGAATCCCAGATTGGAATACGCCGCGGCGAAATCAGGCTGAAGCTGGATTGCCCGCTGGTGTGACGCAATCGCCTCGTCGAAGCGGCCCAAATGAGCCAAGGCATTGCCAAGATTGGCATACGCTGCGACGAGATTGGGTTGGATTTGAATGGCTCGCCGGCAAAAATTCTCCGCGGATTGATGCTGGCCTTTTTCATTCAACGCGCTCCCTAGGTTGCTGTACGCCTCTGCGAGATCGGGCTTGAGAAGAATGGCATTCTGGTAGGAGGCGATCGCGTCATCCAACCGGCCCAGGGCGAATTGAATATTGCCCAAGGTGTCGTGCGCTTCGGCGAAATTGGGTTGAAATCGGATCGCCTGTTGGCAGGCGACGGCGGCCTCCTCGAGCCGTCCCAGATTTTTCAGCGCATACGACAAGTTATAATGTGCCGCCGTATATTCGGGCCTGATCTGAATCGCACGCCAATAGCAGGCGACGGCCTCATTGGATAATCCCTTGCCAAAATAGACGTTGCCGAGATTGCTGTGCGCTTCGGCCCAAAGAGGTTTCAGCTGGATCGCTCGCTGCAACAGTCCGATGGCCGCGTCGAGGTGGCCCGCCTGTTGCGCGATCAAGGCAAGCATATGCATCGCATCCGGCTGATTGGCGTCGGCGGCAAGGATTTGGCGGCATAGAGTTTCCGCTTCAGACAATTGCCCAGCGTGGAAATGCTGAGCGGCGAGTTGGAGCAATTGAGGCGTTTGCATCGGAATCCAATAAGATCATCATCGCTTCGATTACGGTTGGCAAACGGGGTTGATTGCCTGTCCTAAACCGGGTCGAGGACGACCCAGCTCTCTTGGGAAACGTGCGCGTTTTCCATGTCGGGTATACCATTTACCCATTCCTGCCCGATAATGCTGATATGAACGTCGTCATCATCGGCGCAGGCGGGCATGGGCGGGTTGTGCTGGATATCCTCCGAGCCGCGGGAAAGCACGAAATCGTTGGTTTTGTCGATGCCGATCCGCAATTGGCGGGGACAAACATTGGCGATGTGCCGGTGCTGGGGCAGGTGAACCTTTTGTCCAAGCTGCGGGCGCAGAAGATCAAGGCGGCGGTCGTGGCCATCGGGGACAATGCGGTGCGGCGTGGCTATGCGAAAAAGGCGGCGGAGCAGGGGTTTGAACTGATCAATGCCATTCATCCCTCCAGTGTGATTTCCGCGACGGTGGAAATTGGCCGAAATGTCGTCGTGGCGGCGGGCGCGATCATTGGGACGGATGCCCATATCGGCGACAGCGTGATCGTCAACACGGCTGCGGTGGTGGATCACGAATGCCGAATCGCCTCGGCGGTGCACATCTGCCCCAAAGCGGCTCTCGGCGGGCGCGTTGAGGTCGGCGAGGATTCGTTCCTGGGGCTGGGATGCAATGTGATCCAGTGTTTGCGTATCGGCCGATCGGTGACAGTCGGGGCCGGAGCGGTGGTCATTCGGGACGTGCCGGACGGCGTCACAGTGGTCGGAGTGCCGGCAAGGGTGATAAAGTCGGGCTCCATAACCCCGGAATTAGCCGAAATTTAACGTAATCCATGGAACTTTTCTTGCCCGGCGTCATTTAACATATAGAATGATCCATAGCTAAGGAAGGCAAAACCATGAGTGTAGTTTACAATCCAGAATCGGAAACCATTGCCCAGATCGAACGGCTCGAGTTGGACGCTCGCACCGTTCGCCGAACGATTGAACACGTGAAGGGTCAGGAAGACCGCCGGGTTCTGAATCGGCAACTGAAGGAAATCCAGGACCAAGTAGAATTTCTACGCAAGTTCTTGCCGTAGATTTCGGGTTCGGGGTTCGGGCATCCGTATTGGGTTTCTGGTGTGGAACCAGCGCCCGAAAGTTCTGCGCTTCACCTTGTCACCCCCCCCACCTTGTGATCTTGTCACACAAATCCCGTCCGAGGCGGCTCGACAACGCTCACCGCAGGCCAGACGGGCTAAACTTTTCACCCCCTCCCCCACTCTCCCCCTCCCCCGCTCTCCCGAATTGACTGTCCCGAAATCATCTGCATAGTGTGCCGCTTCCTAGGCAATTGAGGTTTAGCAGAAGCGTTGGCCCCGTCGTCTAGAGGCCTAGGACACGGCCCTTTCAAGGCCGCGACACGGGTTCGAATCCCGTCGGGGTCATGCAAAGGGCTTGTAACTGCAATAGTTACAAGCCTCTTTTTTTGCGATCCTACAGGGATGCGGCAGGCTTGCGGTAGTACGCCGCATTCTTCTCGATGAAGCTGGACCATTCCTGCGGAAGATCGCTTTCGGGATAAATGGCGTTCACCGGACACGCTTCTTGGCACATGCCACAGTCGATGCATTCGCTGGGATCAATGTAGAGCATCGTGCTGTCCTGATATCCGGGCTCGTTTTTAGTTGGGTGAATGCAGTTTATCGGGCAGGCCTCCACGCAGGAAGCATCCTTCACGCCGATGCATGGCAACGCAATGATGTAAGCCATCGCAGCTCCTTTTGGAAAAACACTCGTGCAATCCATGAAGGTATCGCTATTTGATATATAATCAAAAGACATAATATTTATTGAAACAATAACTTAAAGGTATGCCATGAACTTGAACCACCTAGCTGTGTTTCACGCTGTTGCTGAGGAGAAGAGCGTGACGGGGGCTGCCCGGCGATTGCTTGTCAGCCAACCCGCCATATCAAAACAGCTCCGGCAATTTGAGAAATACATAGGAATTAAGCTATTCGAACGGAGGTCTCGGGGTGTTCGGCCGACGGAAGCGGGCACGCTTCTTGCCTCTTACGCCATGCGCGTCTTTGCTTTGGCGGAAGAAGCCGAATGTGCCGTCGGCGAATTGCGCGGACTGAAACGGGGACGATTGCGAGTCGGCGCCAGTACTACAGTCGGCGTGTATCTACTGCCTGATGTTTTCGTTCGATTTCGAGCGGCGTATCCCGGTATCCAATTACAATTGGACATCGCGCCGAGCGACACGCTTGCAAAGCGATTGCGCGATGGATCTCTCGACATAGCATTAACCGAGGGCGAAATCGGCGACGAAACGCTGGAATCCACAATCATCATGCACGATAAACTTGTGGCCATAGCGCCACACAATCATCCTCTGGCGCGCAGGCGGTCGGTCACCGCTGTGACGCTCTGTCGCCAGCCATTCGTGGTTCGCGAAACAGGGTCCGGTACGCAGTCGCTTGTTGAGCGAACCTTGGCTCAACGCGGCATCACTCTAAATCCTGCCATGTCTCTCGGAAGTACCGAAGCGATCAAGCGGGCCGTCGCATCCGGCGTCGGCGTCGCAATCATCTCCGGCCTGGCCGTCGCGCTTGAGACACAAGCAAAGAAGCTGGTCGTCCTACGACTGTCCGACTTGGCCATTTCACGGCCGCTGCATTATGTAAGCGCGCGAAATAGCTACCTCAGCCACAGCATCCTCGCGTTCCGGAAGATGGTGGACGATCTAATCTCCAAATCGCACGATAGATACTGGAAATAATGAGCGGGGTTTTACAGAGCGATTTTCGTTTTTGGGGGCGTGCCGACTCTACTTCAACATGCCCGCCTTCTGGGCATATGGAAAAATCCCCCCCGCTTCAATGATCGGCAGGACATCGCCCAGAGGTCGCAATTCGTATCGCTCGTTGCGGGTTTTGTTGATTACCAGGTTTTCGTCCAAGCGCACTTCCAGTTCGTCGCCGGTGTGGATTTTTTCGACCAGCCGCTCGGCGGATTCGAAGGGGATCAGATATCCACCGTTCACGCTGTTGCGGAAGAAGATGCGGGCGTAAAACTCGGCGATGACGCATTTGACCCCCGCCTCGGCCATCGCAAGCGGCGCGTGCTCCCGGCTCGATCCGCTGCCGAAATTCTTGCCGCCGACGACGATTTGATAATCGCTTTTGTATTCGTTGGGCCGGACGAATCGGATGTTGCCATCGGGCAGACCGGCCTTGCCATCGGGGACGCTGCTCATGGCATACATGCCGAAATATTTCCGCTCCTCGGGGTTCGAGGGGTTATACGAAAGATAGACGGCGGGGATGATCTGGTCGGTGTCGACATTGTCGCCCAGAACGTACGCCTTGCCGCGGATGACTGTTTCCATTCCAACTCCTAAGCCGCCCCAACTAATTGACGCGCTGCCAATTCATTATCCCTCAGATTCAGCACGGCCCCAAGTTTGAGCAGATCAAACACCTCCCGCACGCGCGGCGGGGCCGAATAGAGCACCAGTTTTCCTCCAGCCGATTTCATCTGTCGATTGCAGTCGATCAGCCAGCCGATGCCCGTCGAGTCGATGAACGAGACTTTTTCCAGATTCAGCAGGATTCGCTCCTTGGACCAATTGGGGCCGACGACTTTTTCCAGGGGATTTTTACTTTCCTCCTGCTCGTACAGATCGCGCGAAGTGATCTCGCCCTCGGCCGCCAGACGGATGACCCCGGCTTTTTCCCGGGCCAGCACCGAGATTTTCATGTTCATCTTCGCCATCGCCTTCCGCAGGGCGGAAGGACAATGTTATCGTGGTTCTCCTGCCATTCAAACATGTCGTGCAGAGCCAGGAAATATTCATTCTCCACGCAGCTTCTCCAACTCCTGCTCCAATCGGCGAACGCGATCCAGCAATTCCGGGAGTTGCGTCATGATCGTGACCATCTTCCGCCCATGTGGGGCGGGGGTGGCGGGAGCGCCGATCATCACGGATTTGTCGGGGACATCATTGACAATGCCGGATTTGGCGGCGATGGAGACATTGTCGCCGACGGTAACATGCCCGACGACACCGGCCTGGCCGCCGATGATGGCGTGATGGCCGATGCGGGTGCTACCGGCGATTCCGACCAGTGAGACGACCAGTCCATCCGGTCCGATTTTGGCGGCGTGGCCAATGCTGATCAGATCGCTCATCTTTGTTCCACGGCCGATGATCGTGCTGCCCAGCGTGGCACGTTGGATGGCGACGTTCGCGCCGACTTCGACATCCTCTTCCAGAATCACGTTGCCGATCTGGGGAATCTTGTGGTGCTTGCCTTTGTGGGTCGCATATCCAAACCCATCCTGCCCGATCACCGAACCGGCCTGGAGAATGACGCTATCTTTCAAAATGCAGTCGTCGTAAACGACGGAGTTGGGATAGAGAATGCAATCGCGCCCGATCACTGCCCTGGGACCGACATAGACTCCTGGATAGAGCACCGATCCTTCGCCAATCGTGGCAGTGGGATCAACATGCGCTGCCGGATGCACGCCGGCGAAGGGATGTTTGCGATGGCCATGTAGGATTTCGACCGCCTGCATGAATGCGAAATAGGGATCGGGGGTGCGAAGCAGCGTGACGCGATCATTCCGAACATGTTCCCCGGCGATCACGGCCGAGGCTCGCGTGGAATTCAGGAGTTTTTCGTATTTTGGATTGGCCAGAAAACTGATCTGCCCCGGCCCCGCATCCTCGAGCGTATTGGCCGACTGCACCTGGGCCGACCCATCGCCGATCACGGTTGCCCCGATCTTTTCAGCCAATTCAGAAACGGTCATCGGCCTTCACCTTTGCGTCAAACGACCACGGCCATTAACCTGCAAAATCGGCGAGGAATCAACTTATGGCCCATCTGCTTGGCATCGACATCGGCACCAGCGGAACGAAAACGCTCATTTGTGACGAAGAGGGAAAAGTCCTCGCTACCTCTATGGCTGAGCATCCGATCTACTCGCCAAAGCCCGGATGGTCGGAGCAGAATCCGGTCGATTGGTGGAATTCGACGATTGTGGCCACAAAGGCGGTTTGTCGAAAGGCGAAGATCAAGCCGGATGATGTGAGCGGAATCGGCTTGTCGGGGCAGATGCACGGCAGCGTTTTTCTGGCGGATGGTGAAAAGCCATTGCGGCCCGCCCTTCTCTGGAATGATCAGCGAACAGCCGAAGAGTGCGCCGACATTGAATCCAAGGCCGGCGGGCGCGCGGCGTTGATCGAGTTGGTCTGCAATCCGGCGCTCACGGGATTCACCGCGCCGAAAATTCTCTGGGTGCGAAAACATGAGCCGAAAGTTTATGCGAAGACCAAACATATCCTGCTGCCCAAGGATTACATCCGGCTGTGTCTCACCAGCGAATATGCGACGGAGGTGAGTGATGCCAGCGGAACGCTTCTATTGGATGTGGCGAATCGGCGGTGGTCAGATCGGTTATTGGAATTGCTGCAGATCGACGGAGGGCTTTTACCGAAAGTTTACGAATCGTCAGAAGTCACGGGGAAACTGACCGCATCGGCGGCGGCGAAATTGGATCTTCGCGCGGGAATTCCAATCGTCGGCGGCGGTGGGGATCAGGCGGCGGGCGCGGTGGGAAACGGAATCGTCACCGCCGGCATCGTCGGCGCGACACTCGGCACCAGCGGCGTGGTCTTCGCACACAGCGATCATCCGACCCGCGATCCGCAAGGGCGCGTGCACACCATGTGCCATGCCGTTCCCGGAATGTGGTGCGTCTTCGGCTGCATGCTCTCGGCGGGCGGTTCGTTCCAGTGGTTCCGCAACAATCTTGGAAGCGAGGAAGTTGCAGCGGCGAAAAAGAAAAAGATCGACCCCTATGAATTGCTAATTGCAGAGGCCAAATCCGCGCCGGCGGGTTGTGAGGGATTGCAGTTTCTTCCGTATTTAACGGGGGAAAGATGCCCCTATCCCGATCCCCATGCGCGGGGTGGATGGATCGGCCTGACCAGTCGCACCACTCGCGCCATGATGATTCGCGCGCTACTGGAAGGCGTCACGTTCGGCATGCGCGATGCCATGGAAATCATGCAGCAAATGAATATCTCCATCACCGAAATCCGCGCCGGCGGCGGCGGAGCGCGCAGCGAATTCTGGCGGCAACTGCAGGCCGATATATATCGCAAGCCGATCGTCCTGACCAATGCCATCGAGGGCCCGGCGTATGGCGTCGCCCTGCTTGCCGGCGTCGGCACGGGGATTTGGAAATCCGTCGAAGAAGCCGCCACCGCATGTATCCGCCGAGTGCAGCGGATCAAACCGCGTGCGAAATCCGCCGCGCTATACGAGAAGCAATATCACATCTATCACAAATTGTACGGCGATCTGAAAGACCGCTTCGCGGAAATGTCGAAAACGTAACTCTCTCAAGGCGCGGCGGCGATTTCTTCGACGGCGCGGAGGGCCGATTCGATCGATCCCTGCATCCACCGATGCGTCAGCGATGCGTGCTCGCCGGCGAAGTGGAATCGGCCCTCGGACGAAATGATGTCCTGGTATAGCAGCGTGGTTTGTTCCGGCTCAAACAGGGCGAATGCCCCACAAGCATATTCGTCTTCGTGCCACATTTTGGACGCGCCGACCTCGAATTCCTCATTTACCTGCGGATGAATTTGCGCGACATCCTCCAGGGCCTCCGATATTCGGTCGCCAGGCGTAAGCGAACCCCAACGCTGGGCGTCATCGGCCCAGGTGTAGCTGGCCAGCAACACGCCGCGGCCGGTTTCGCGGCCATGCTCGGGATACCACATGGTGCGGATGGCCAGGTCGGTGTATGTTCCGCCGCCGAAGATGCCGTCGTCTTCTTCCCAAAAACGCCGGCGACATTGGAAAAATATTTTACCCGAGGCGTCGTAATGGAGTTGGCGGATAGCCCGTCGCTTACCGCGCGAAAACGGTTTGAGGACTTCCACATGTCGTAAGACGGAAAAGGGAAGCGTGACGATGGCGTGATCCGCCTCGATGGTTCGCCGGCCACCGAGTGTGTTGTAATGAATGATGGCCTTCTCTTCGGTTTGATCCAAGGCGCAGACCGCGCAGCCGAAGCGGATTCGTCCGGCGAGAAGCGGCAGAAACGATCGCGGCAAATGATCCATCCCGCCGACGACCTGGAACATGTCAGTGAAAGCGTGGCCCAATTCAGCGAGAAGCACTTCGACGAAAGAAACATTCATGCGCGATTCGAGATTTTCCAGAACACCGAACATTTCGATCGCGCCTTCGGACCAACCGCGTGATTCGAGGAATTCGTGAGTGGTGAGATGATCGTACTGCTTGACGATCGCAGGCCAGGCGGAATTTCCCTCGGCTTTCAGTTTATTCATGATCGGCGAAAGCGCATCCAGCCAAAGTTGTTTGGCGGTTTTGCCCCGCTCGACGGAATTGCCAAGATCGAACCCCAGACAGTCGGGCTGGGCGTCGGCGTCACCGGCGCGGTGGCGGGCGCCGTTGACGTAGAGATAAGCCTTGGGATTGCCCATCGTGAACGGCATTAATTGCAGTCCGAATTTCTTCACATACGCCATGGTCAGATTGTGCGCGGATGGAATGCGCATCGCCCCCGCCTCGGCGTAGAGGCCGTTTTCAAACGGCTCGCGGATCGTCTGCACGCGCCCACCGACATGGCCCTTGGCCTCGAGGATCGTGACATCGTGGCCGGCGCGAACCAATTCATATCCCGCGCTCAATCCGGCGATCCCCGCGCCGATGACGACGATTTTTTTCTTCTTTCCGCCGCTCGGAAGTCCGTTGAGAATGATTTGTTCGTGCTGATTTTCAGGCATGTGACAATCTTGCTCCGCTGCGAACATACTCGACGGGCATTCATCGCTCAATGCGAAGGCTTTGCAAAGCCGCGCGCAGGCTGGCAACTGTTGGGATCGTTTTCAGGTTGGCGTACCCTCTTTCAGCGATTTGGGCGCGGTTCGTTTCCATCCCGGGTGCCAGGTACGACATGCAGCAATCGGCGAGGTTATTGTAATCCGCATACACCACGCCGCCCGCGTATGGATCATATTCCCCCACTTCCGACACGACGAAGCATCGGTTGTTGAGCAGAAATGAAATCCGCGCCTCCTCAAGCACCGGCGAATCGAACTGATGAATATTCAGCACAACCTTCGCCCGCCCAATCAGCGCATCGCGCTCGGCTCCGTATTTTCCGAAATGAATCTCCGCCTTCGCCCCGCGCGCCAGCAGATCGTTGATGATTTTCTCCCGGCGGTCATTCGGCGAGCCGTAAAAAAGCACGTCGATATCCCTCACATCAGCGTGGTTGATCCGTTCCAGACGGGCAGAATATCCGAGGGGAATTCGCAGCACATTGCGATATCCGCGCGCTTGCAGATAGGCCAGATTGCTCAGCGAATAATCCCAAACCTGCGGCGCGTGCTTGAGGAAATGCAGATACGCCGGCATAAGTTGCGCGACACCCACCTTCTCATGCAGCATCTCCATCTGGCACACGACGAATGGGGCCTTGGATTGCAGAATGATCATCAACTCTTTGGGCGAGATAAAGGCCGTATGACCAATCAACGTGTTGAGCAGGCTGTCATTGAGCGTGTTTTGCGATCGTGTGACGGGGACGCCCAATTGGACGAACGAGTCGGCCAGAAGTTCGATCACATCGTCAAAAATGCCGGAATGCTCGTTGTGGACGATATGAACGATATTCACGCCGGTGAGGTTCATTGAGTCGCCGAAAGTCGCTCATTGGCGGGGAAAAATCAATTTCCACCACGGAGTACACGGAGGGGAATCCCAGATAAAGAATTGCCCCTTGGTCAGCTGTTAATTGATTTGAATCCTCCGTGGCCTCCGTGTCTCCGTGGTAGAAATCGAATTTTTCCGTCCGGAAGGAGTAAAGCCGCGTTCGCGTGTGCTCCGATAAACGATTTATCGGACTATGCTCCAAAGCCGCGCCCTGGTTCTGATTTGCCTGCTGGCCATGCCGCTCAAAACGGCATTGGCCGCGCCAGGCGATGTGTCGCGCGAGCTGAAATCCATCAACTTTGAGGAACGCCGGCTGGGCAACCGCGAAGATTTGCCCATGAATTGGGTCAAAATCGAGGGGCCGGGATTGCCGCATTACGTGAACGGGCGGCTCAGCGATGAGCGGGCACATTCCGGGTCGTACAGTTTTCAATTCGATCTCAACGGCGGATCGCTCATCTACCAATATGATCCGAAACAGGTTCCGGTGCAGACCGGGGCACATTACCGAATCGACTGTTTCGCCCAGACCACTGTTCTGCCCCACGCCCGGGCGCGGATGACGGCTTTCTTCACCGACCTGGATGGCCATCAGATCGACGACAGCATCGTTCATTCCGAACTCTACGCGGCGGCAAAAGATGGTGAGGATTGGCATCCCTTGAGCATCGAGCTTTCCGCCGACGATCCCAACGCGGCATTTCTGGCGGTTCGACTCGAACTATTGCAGCCCAGCATGTATGCCCCCAGCACACTCGGCCAGCGAACGCTTTTCGATCAGGACATTCGGGGATCGGCATGGTTCGACGATCTGTCCATCTCCCAGGTTCCCCAAGTGCTGATGACCAGCGGTCGGCCGGGGAATATCTTTCGTTTCAGCGATCCGCTTCGGCTCTCGGTACTGGTGAATGACCGATTCACCGATGACCTGGCCGCCCAGCTTGTCGTGAAAAATGCGATGGGCATGACCGTCTTCCAGCGCTCCGGCGCCCTGGACATGAACAATGCCCAGACCCTCGGCCCCGGGAAGAAAAAAGCCGCGCTGGATTTGCCGGATCTGGATCCCGGCTGGTACGACGCCAAGTTGACCATGACCAGCCGAGGCCAATTCGTGGGCGATCAGGATATGTACCTGGTTCGCCTGGCGGATGATCAAGTAGCCGAACAACCCGATGCGCGATTCGGTTTGATCGCGACGGATTTGCCATTCGCCGGGTGGATGCAATTGCCGCAAATCCTGCCGTACATCGGCGCGGGGCGAGTGAAGTTGGCGGTCTGGAGCAGCAGCGGGGATGTCGAGCAAATGGATGCCTCGGCGTTCGATCAACTTCTGGAGCAATTGCAAAATTTGGGAATCACTCCGACGGCCTGCCTGACCGCCCTGCCGCCGCAGGTCGCGCAAGAAGTCGGTGGCGATGATTGGACGCAACTCACGAAAGTTTCCCCCGACCTGTGGCGCGAGGAGTTGGCGTATCTCGTTTCGCGCCACGCCAATCATCTGGATCGTTGGCAATTCGGCGCCGATGAGGATGCCGCGAAATTTCTGCAAGATCCGAAAATGCGCCAGGTGTACGATCTGCTGTACAAAGAATTCGCGCTGCTGATGGACAAGCCGGATTTGGCCATGCCCTGGCCGGCCTGGTACGACCTGAGCGGCAAGCTGCCGGCGACGGTGGCGCTCTCGGTGCCGCCAGATGTTTTGCCATCGCAAATACCGCTGTACATGCAGGATATTCGTGGCCATGACGGGCACAATCTTTCCGTGAGCCTGCAAGTGCTGGGTGAGCAATATGGACGTGAACTGCAAATTCGTGATCTTGCCGAGCGCGTGGTTTATGCCCTTGCCGGCGGCGCGAGCCGGATTGACCTTCCGTTGCCATTCGTGCTGCAGACGCAGGGCGATCAGGTTTCGGATGAGCCGCTGGAAATGCTGATGATCGTCCGCACTCTTGTGACGCAACTCGCCGGCGCGACGTTTCAGGGGAAGGTGCCGATCGCCCCGAATGTCGAGGCATTTCTTTTCGATCGGGATGGACAGGGCGTGTTGGTTCTGTGGAATCGCAGCGATGAAACGGAAACCAAGTCGCTTGCCCTGAGCCTTGGGGATCAACCGATGCGCGTAGATTTGTGGGGGAATGTGACGCCGTTGATTCAAGGCGACAGCGGCAAGAGCGACACGGTGGATTTGGAAATCGGGCCGATGCCGGTCTTTCTGGTGGACATTGACGGCGTGACGGCGCAGTTGCGCGCCAGCGTTGGATTCGATCAGCCGCTGCTGGAATCCAGTTTCGAGCCACACTCGCGGCACATTCATTTCGTGAATCCCGGAAAAACCACGATCGGCGGACAATTGAAACTCACCGGCCCAACCGGCTGGACGCTCACGCCCTCGGTTTTCTCCTTCACGCTCAATCCCGGCGAAACTTTCGACCGCGAAGTGAGCATCGAATTTCCCTACAACAGTTTTGCCGGGCCGAAAACGGTGACGGCTGATTTCCAGGTGCAGGCGGAACGCAATAGCAGTTTTTCCGTTCCGATCACTTTAAGTTTGGGCTTGAGCGATGTCGGCATGGAATCGCTGGCGCTGCGGGATGGGAATGATTTGATCGTGCAACAGATGATCAGCAACTATGGCGACAAGCCGATCGACTACACGGCTTTCGCCGTCTATCCAGGCCAGGCGCGGCAAGAGCGGCTGGTGACGCAATTGGGCCCGGGCCGTACGACGATCAAGCTATACCGATTCAACAACGTTCAATTCATTCAAAACGCCAAAGTCCGCAGCGGCCTGCGCGAATTGGAAGGCACACGGATTTTGAATGATGAAGTGCCGATTCAGTGAATCGCAGGCATAAATTTTTCCCGCAATTCAACGCGAGACAATCCGGCGGGTAATACGCCGAAGGAGGCTTCGATGAAGGACGTCTATGTCCGAGTCGTGGTTCTCGGGCCGCTCACAATTTTCCTCGCCGGGTGCGCCGATGATTTCGGCGGCGATTATGGATGTTCCCTTGGCGATGCCAATCGAACATTTTTCCGTGGGCATCAGGTCGGAGAAGCCAAGCGTCATGCCTCCGATTGGGCGGCGCCATTGTTCGGCGACATCGCTTACGGATCGGCTTACGTCGGCGGCGAATTGCTCATGAACTCAATTGATCCCAACGGGGGCGGGGACTGGGGCGGAGGCTGGAACGGTCATCATGCCGAGGTACACTACGATTATCACGGCATTCCGTATCAGGACGTGACCCACGACCCGCATCGGGATCATGACAAGTGATTACAAAACTTCCGTGGCCCGCGGATAGCTGCCGAGCACCGTTAATTGCAGGCAATGTTTCCTGGCTTGCTCGATGGCGGCTTTCATCGCCGCATCATCCGCGTGGCCCTGGGCATCGATGAAGAAATAGTATTCCCAGTTCACCTTTTTGCTGGGGCGCTTTTCGATGTCAGTCAGATTGATGCCGTTCTCCTTGAACACATCCAAAACCTCCGCCAGGGCGCCGGGCTTGTGGGCGGTGGTGAACATGATGGCGGTTTTGTCATCCCCGCTGCGTCGGGCGGGCTCGCGGCCGATGACGAAAAATCGCGTGACATTGTCGGGATTGTCCTCGATGTTCTCGAATAACATGCGCAGGCCGTACAACTCCCCGGCCAATGCGCTGCCAATGGCAGCAACGCCGGATTGCTGGCTGGCCAGTTCAGCGGCGCGACTGGTGCTGGCGCAGGCCTGCACATCCCGATCCTTGGCCGTCGTGGACAACCAATTGCGACATTGGCTGAAAACCTCCGGCTTGCTGTAGATCGTTTTGATCTGCTCCCACGGCTCCCGCGCCAGCAGATTGTGATGCACGGTGATAAGCACCTCCGCACAAATCTTCGCCGAGCTTTGCAGGAACGCATCCAGCGTGTCCACCACGCCGCCGTGCAGGCTGTTTTCCACCGGCACCAGGCCGTAGTCGATGTGGCCACGCGAAACTTCCTCGAACACACCCGGAATCTCCGAGAGCGGCACATATTCCACGCTGCTGCCGAACCGCCGCGCACTGGCGGCATGGCTGAAGGATCCCGCAGGCCCAAGAAACCCGATCCGCAGCGGCTTCTCCAATGCCAGGCTGCCGCTCATCACTTCCCGATAAACCGCCTCCAGACACCGGTTCGTCAGCGGACCCTGATTCAGCGCGCGAATTCGCTCCAGAATCAGCTTCTCCCGATCCGGCGCGAACAATGGCGCTTTGTGCGAATGCTTAATCTTCCCGATCTCAACAACAACCTTCGCTCGATCGTTCAGCAGCTTGACGATCTGCTCGTCGATCTGGTCGATCTGTTGCCGAAATTTTTCCAGCGGGTCGGTTTCGGACATCAAATGGTTGTAGCCTTCCCCCACGGCGAGGTCAAAGCGTGAGGGCCATTTACGACTCCGGCGTGTTTGAAAAATCTAGAAAAAGTGTGGGGAACATAAGACTATTCGGGCAAATTACTTACACGAGTTTATCTGCCTACCGTACCATTTTTCTCGCCGAATCCTTTCCGCTTTGGACACATATTAGAGGGATACGCTGATCCATGCGGCCCCACCTGTTACTGATCCGGATTTCCGAATTCCTCCATGCGAAACTGGCTCTTCATCGCCTTGCCGCTTCTCCTCGCCTCGCTGGGCGGGTGCGCCGCTCCCTCCGCCGCCCAGCAGGCGAGCCTTTCGCAATCGCATCTGGATCAGCAAGTGAACCTGATGAACGATGCTCTTACGCATGTCCAAGCGGCGCGACAAAACCTCGCCGCCGGCGCGGATGCCTCTCACGCAACCGCAAATTTGGACGCCGGCATTCAATCACTAGAGCAGGCGCTTGCACTTGCGCCGCTCCTTCGCCAGGACATCACAGCATTGAGCAACACCGCCGTCTCGCTGCAAAAACAAATCGATGCTCACCGCAACGATTTGTTCGGCCCCCGCGCCATCCGCATTCGCAATCGCCTGATCCTCGTGGCAATTCTCGTCGGCCTCGGCGCGGCGCTGTTGCAACTGGGACCCCTGCTCGGCGGACCTTTCGGCGGAGGGCTCATCGTCGCGGGCCATCTGCTCACCGCCTTCATCGTTCCGCTCGGAGGACTTGCGTTCAAACTCCTTGGGAAATTGTTCGCCTCCATCGAATCGAAATTCAGTTCGGTCATCACGTTCCTGGACCATCTCGGCAACCAAGTCGCTTCTTCCAATGCCAAAACGCCAACCCCAACAACTTCCCCCGCTGCTGCAACAATTGCCGCTGGATCTGACTGAGGCCGGCCAGCTCAAAACGCTGATCGTCGATCCTGTGGTGGATGCGCTGCGATTTGAAATGCGTGCCGCCGCCCAGCCGCTAGTAGAAGAGCTCAGCCATCTCCGCCAGGGCCAGGGTGATCATCAGCAACGGCTCGACCAACTCGATCAGCGAGTGGGCGCTGTCGAGCGATTCAAGATGCGCATCGCCGCCGTGTGCAGCGGCATCGCCATCGTCACCGGCATGGGTTGGCGGATGGCGCTGGATTGGATTCGATCACATTTGTCAAAGACCCGATGAAAACCCGGGTTTCGGGTCTCGGGTCTCGGGTTTCGGAAAGAAGAGACAAACACACTTTTACATTCCTCTTCACCCGAAACCCGATACCCCAAACCCGAACCCCGATTTCCCAAACACGGAAGTTTTTAAATGACGCTGCAACCCCCGCTGAACATCATCGCCACGCCGACGCCGACCGGAATCAGCCTGAGCTGGCAGCCGAATCCCGCCAACCCCGCAGGCGTGGTTTATGCGATATACCGTCTGCCCGTAACGAATGCGGCGGCGGTGGCGATTATAGCGCAGCAAATCAATGCGTTAACCTACACCGATTCTCCCACGCCTGGCGTGCAATGGACCTATCTGCTGCATTCGCAAATCGCCGATGGAACCACCAGCGCATCAGCGATCCCCGTCACCGCCTCGTACAGCGCGCTGTCCGCCGCGCCCGTCGTTTTCTATCAGCCCCCGGCCGGTTCCGCTTACATCACCGATCAATGGCTGGCGAGTTTTCCCAAGGATGCGGATGGATACACCATCTTCCCAACGGACAACCCGGTCTACATCGGCTCACAACCCGGCGACTGCACCAGCTTCGCCGCCGCACAGGCATTGTGCGCCAAACAGGGAACTCGCTGCATTCTCTTCCGCCGCGGCCAGACCTTCGATCAGAGCTGGATCGATGATGACATTCAGATCGGGGGCCCAAGTCCGAGCCAGCCGTTCGTCGTCGGTTGCACGCCTGATTTGAATAATCCGCGCCCGATCCTCACCCGTGGATTCGGAATCGACGGCAGCAAATATGGCGTTCCCGCCGTCAAGAATCTTGTGATTTTCGGCCTGGATTTCTACGGCAATTTGCGCGACCCGGCCAATCCCGCCTTCGCGCCGACCAGCAGCAACGCATCCTGGTATCAGACCTTCGCCCTGCGCATGATTGCCGGCACTGCCGCGTCGCCCAAGGGGGGCGATCATCTTTGGATCGAAGATTGCCGGTTCCGATTTTTCCAGATGCCCGTCGATCTGGAAGGATCGTTCTCCACGCTCATCACCCGGCGGAATATCATCGATCACAATTGGGCCTGGCATTTTGGCGAATACGTCAGCGGAATCACGGATGTGCTGATCGTCGAGAATTTTTTCGATCACAACGGCTGGAACGAAACCGCGCCCGGCGCGGGCAAGACAATCTTCAATCACAACGCCTATCTGCAGATTTATACCGGCGCCGGCGATCCGCAGTATCGCGTGATCAATAACATCTTCGCCCGCGCCGCCTGCGAGGGATGCCAACAGCGCCCCGGCGGACTACAGGATGGAAACACCTACATCGGAAATCCGATGGCATTCTTTCTGGAATCGCGCGACTCGATTGCCCGCAACTGCGTCGTCACCGGCGCCGGTTTCGATCTCTCCGCCGGCCCCGGAAATCCGCGCGGCGACGGATTCCTCTCCAATTTCTGCACCAGCATCCTGATAGAAAATTGCATCTTCACCGACAAAACCGACTCGACCAACACCGATTCGGCCATCGTGATCCAGTGCATCCAGGACAACACCGAAGCGAACATTCCGACGCAAGTGACGTTGCAAAATGTCATCGCGCACAATTGGACCGGGCCGACGTTTTACATCATGGGCAAGCCGGGGCCGATCACGTTTACTAACTGTGACTTGCCTAACTTCAATGCAATCACCCCGACGCCGCCGGGGATAATTCCGACGCCGAAATACGTCGCCCCCGCGAGAACGATCACGAAATACGCCGCGACGCTGAATCTTCCCACCGCTGCCGCGCTATTGGATGCGATGTCCCTGCAGCGACGTGGGAATTTCAATTCCAATCTCACCGCCCCCGCGGTCAACCAATTTTTCCAATCCGGATTTACGGTCGCCGCCTGAATCTTCCAACGAACTCATGCCCATGCCAATGATTTCCACCTCCATCCTCGCCGGCAAAGCCGTTGGCAACATCAATCTTAACGGCCACCAACTCTACATGGGCGGCGGGAACATTTACCTCCAATACGGCGCTCTCGCCTTCGACGGAGCGTCGTACATCGCCAGCGTGGACAACGATGGAAGCCTGCAATTGATCGGGTCGAATCTTGATATCTACCTCGGCGCCGCCGATGGCAATTTCACCATGGAGGCCTACGCGACTCTGAATGGCATCCTGTCCATGAACACGGCCGATCCCATCATCAACGTGAGCGAGATCGACTGGACGGATGGCTCGGTTCAAACCTCCGGCCGCTGAGCAAGGAAACAAACATGACGCAGATTGTCGATCCAACTATCTTCCAGGCCCCGGCCAGCACAACGCCGTTGCCCCTGGCACAGGCGTCGCTCAATGCGGCGGTCGCCCGGATGCAAAATAATCTGGCCAGCGACATGAAACTCTTTTATCTTCTGGCCGGCCTGATCTGGAACAATTCCCAGGGCAACACGCCGCAACAGATGTTCACCTATCTCGGCACATCAGCCGCGAGCCTGGTCACGCTTTGCAACGCCTGGGTAGCGTTCGTCGGAGCATACACCGGCACGACGCCGCAAGTGGTGCCAAGCGGCTACACGCTCACCTCCAACTCCGACGGCACCGTCACCGTCACTCAGGCGACCACCGGAGGGCAGTAACGTGGCCAATGAATTCAAAGTCCCCTACGCTACCGGCCAAACCCTCTATGGGATTCTGCTCGATCAATCCGCGCAAATCTGGAATGGCTCCGCATTCGAATCCGCAACCAGCGCGCACCTGAGCACTTATGTCATTGGCCTGACCGAATTGGCAACGCTCGGCTTGTATATCGGGAATTTCCCAACCGCGCTCTCGGCCGCCAGCACCTATTTCTTCGCCGTCCGCCTGCAAAACGGCTCCTCACCCGCCACGAGCGACCCATTCCTCGGCGGCGCAGCGATCCGCTGGAATGGAACCGCCGAACTTTTCCCCGCGTCACCCGGCGATCAAATGGATTTAGTGAATTCACCCAATACCACTGCATTGAGCGCGCTTGCGACGGCGATTTGGAATGCGCTCACCACTGCATTCACCACCACCGGCAGCATCGGCAAGAAACTGGCTGGTTGGATCGTCAACTCCAACGGCACCGTCCCCGCCACCGATGCCAGCGGCAACTCCCTGGCCACTGCCGCCGAAATCGCCGCGCTGCCTGCCGATATTCTGGCCACACCCGCGCATCTTCTGGCCACCGATTCCAACGGCGCGGTGACGATCGGATCGCTCAGTTCCACCGCTCTGGCCGCCATCACCGGCGCCGGCAGCGGCCCGATTCCCATCAACCAAAACACCGGAGGAACCGACAATCTCCGATACATCGACTCCTCCGGCAACGGCGTCGCCGACGCCAGCATCCTGATCTACAACGCCACCGATTGGCCGGCGAATCCGAGCCAAATCCAAGCCACCGCCGTCACCGGTCCCGATGGCCGCTGGCTCGCCCCGGCGTTCGTCGCACACGGAACATTCGTCGCCGTCTTCACCAAGCCTGGAGCGGATGGGCCGGATGTGTCGGGGGCGTTTACCATTTGAGGAAAGTTTCTTGGGTGGGGGAGAATGACAAGGTGACAAGGTGAGGGGGTGACAGGGTGATAAAACACGCGCGCATTTTCACCCGCTCACCTTGTCACCTTGTCACCTTGTCATCCGTTCCAAAAAGGCCACCACCATGCCCATCACCGCCACGCCCATTACAACCTCCTCCGCCGTCGGGCAATTTGCTGCTCAGGCGGACATCGAATCGCAATTCGGCATCGACAACGTCCGCGTCTGGTCGCAGCTCGACAACACGCAAACGACCGCTGACACTGGACGAATCCAGAGCGCGCTGAATTACGCCGATGCGAAAATCCTCGGCGTATTCGCTAACTTCGGCAATTACGCCAAGCCGTTCACGCCGCTGGGGACGGATGCGACGATCGTCACGAGATGGGCCGCCATTCTCGCCGGTGCGTGGCTCTACCAGTCGCGCGGCCTGCGCGATCAGGACCCCGATGGCGATCATATCGCCAAGCTCGCAGCCGCCGTCGAAACAGAAATGCTCCAGTACCGCGCAACCGAAAAGCTCAACGCCGTCCGCCGCTGGCCGACAGCGACTTCGCCGACGGCAGTTTGAGGATGACAAGGCGACAAGGTGACCTGGTGACAAGGTGACCAAAGGCGCATGATTTTTTCACCTTGTCACCCCCTCACCTTGTCACCTTGTCAAATTCGATGATCACGCAAACCATCCCCATCTCCGAGCTGCATAACGATCCCGCCAACGCGCGGCGGCACGATCAGCGGAACATCGACGCCATCATGGCGAGCCTGGCCCGATTCGGACAACAGAAACCGATCGTGATCGATTCGCGCAACATCGTCCGGGCCGGCAACGGCACGCTGGCGGCCGCCAAAGCACTCGGATGGAAAGAGATCAGCGTTGTGAAATCCGATCTCCCGTTGGCGGAACTCACCGCTTACGCCATCGCCGACAATCGCACGGCTGAGCTTGCCGAGTGGGACAACGACGCCCTGGCCTTGCTCGCCGCCGATGGCCAGCTTGCCGATCTTGGCTTCGACGATGCGGAAATCAAAAAGATTCTCGACGATCACGACCCGCAGAAAGATCTCAACGATTCCGAGCGAATCCACCAAGCCCACGAAGTTGTGGTCGAATGCCGCGATGAAGAGCAGCAGCAGGAATTGTTCGAGCGATTCACCGCCGAGGGGCTGACGTGCCGACTGTTCACGCTGTAAATTCCTGTGAAATCACACCGACATTCCGCGTCCGCCAGGTGCAGGGGATGTTCGATCTCCCGGCCGATGCGGGATTGAAATCTGATTTCACAGTCGAAATTCCCGGACCGCATGAAGACTGGCAAATCGGCCTGATCGTCGGGCCCAGCGGCTCCGGCAAAACCACTGTCGCCCGCCAGGCCTTTGGCGATCGCCTGGCGCGCCATTGGGATTGGCCTACAGATCGAAGTCTTCTCGATGGATTTTCGCCATCGCTGGGAATAGCCGAAATCACCGGGCTTTTGAGCAGCGTAGGGTTCAGTTCCCCGCCCGCGTGGGTTCGGCCATTTTGGGCGCTCTCCAACGGGGAGCAATTCCGCGCAAGCCTCGCCCGCGCCCTATCTGAAATGCCGGATTTGGCCGTTGTCGATGAATTCACCAGCGTCGTGGACCGCACGGTTGCCCAGATCGGTTCCGCCGCCGTCGCCAAGGCGGTTCGCCGGCGCAATCAACAATTCGTTGCCATCAGTTGCCACTACGATGTGCTGCCCTGGCTCCAGCCGGACTGGATTTTGGACATGGCCGATGGAACGCTCAGCCGGGAGCGGCTTCGGCGACCGGACATCGAATTGCAGATCATCCGCTGTCATTCGTCCGCGTGGCGGATTTTCCAGCGTCATCATTATCTGAGTTCTGATTTGAATCCCGCTGCCAAATGTTTCATCGGATCAATTCATTCCCGGCCCGCGGCATTCGTCGGCGTGTTGCCATTCCCGCATCCAATCCGTTCCGGCTGGCGCGAGCACCGCTGCGTTTGCCTGCCGGATTTTCAAGGTCTGGGAATCGGCAACGCGCTGAGCGAATTCGTCGCCGCTCTCTTCGCCGCCACGGGAAAACCGTACACCAGCGTCACCAGTCATCCAGCGATGATGCGGCACCGCGCGAAATCTTCCAATTGGCGAATCAGCCGCGCCCCATCCCGTTCGCGCGGCCAAAGCTGGCGACGTCTGACCGCCAGCTTCCAATTCATTGGCCCACCGCGCCCGGATTTGGCGGCGCGATTTGGAATTGGATTGGCGCGATTATTTTGAACACCCGCCACGCTTTGGACGGTAGCAAAACAATTCCTATCGGTTATGGTTTTGTTAGTTTTTTAGGGTTTTATTGACGATTTCAGCGTATAAGAGACAGCTTAGCGGC